>CALEJT010000025.1 GCA_937898685.1 uncultured Gammaproteobacteria bacterium
ACAGCACTCATAATGCTGGGGTCGGTGGTTCGAGTCCACCCATAGCCACCAGATTTACTTGAAAATTCAGTGATTCACGCGATGAAAGCCCGCCTCTGACGCGGGCTTTTTTGTGACAGTTCGACTGTCACAGGCTTCCTGGGGCCTCCATCCGCAGGGTTGCAACCCTCCCCTCCCCGAACATCGCCGAATGGCCCTGTAACGGGTTCTGAGAGGTCCGAGTGTCACAGGTGCGGGCGACCGCCTCGAAACGACCCTGACACCCCGAACCAGGCCCATGGGCAGTCGAGGCCCGACGTGGCCCTTTGCATGACACCTCCGGACGCCCCGGACGCCGGAATCGTTCGGCGGCATACTGCCCCCAGGGGACACCGGGGTCGCAAAGGGAATGAAAGAGAACCACCTCGAAGACGCCTGCCTGGACTGGCTGGCCGGTATCGGCTGGACGGTCCTGGAGGGCGAGACGGTTGCGCCTGGCGGCGAGCTCCAGGCGCGCGAACGCTGGACGGAAGTGGTCCTGGCGCCAAGGCTCCGGGAGGCCGTGGCCCGCCTCAACCCCACCCTGTCAGCGTCCGAAGTGGACGCTGTGGTTGCCAAGGTCGCTGGTTACGGCCACCAGTCCCTCATCGACGGCAACCGTGAGGTCTACGACTGGCTGCGCAATGGCGTGCCGCTTGAGCGCACCGCCAGCGACGGCCGCCGGGAGGTCCTTCGGGTCCCCGTGGTCGACTCCACCGGTCACAACGACCTCCTCGCCGTTCGCCAGTTCACCGTGCAGGGCGCCAAGCTGCGCCGGCCGGACATCGTGCTGTTCGTCAACGGCCTGCCGCTGGTGGTGATCGAGCTGAAGAACCCGGCCGACCTCAACGCCGACTACGTCAGCGCGTGGAACCAGATCCAGGCCTACAAGGCACAGATCCCCCAGTTGTTCTGGTTCAACCTGCTCAACGTGGTGTCCGACGGCACGGTGGCGCGCTACGGCTCGCTGAGCGCGGATCTGTCCCGCTACGCGCGCTGGCGGCTGCTGGACGGGAAGAAGGTAGGCAAGGAGCAGCTGGAGCTGGAAGTGCTGATGCGCGGCCTGCTCGATCCCGGCACCCTGCTGGACTTCTTCCGTGGCTTCGTCGCCTACGGCGGGGCCGACGGTGGGGCCAGCTTCAAGATCATCGCCCAGTGGCACCAGTACCACGGTGTCCGCAAGGCCGTGGCGCGGGCGGTGGAGGCCCTGGTCCAGCGCAAGGACGGCAAGGGCGGCGTGATCTGGTTCACCCAGGGCTCGGGCAAGTCGCTGCTGGCGTTGTTCTACGTGATGGCGCTGCGCGACCGGCCCGAGTTCGGCAACCCGACCGTGGTGATGGTGACCGACCGCAACGACCTCGACGGCCAGCTCTACGAAACCTTCGCCGACAGCGCCTGGTCGCTGCGCGCAACGCCGGTGCAGGCCGACAGCCGCGAAGACCTGCGCAGCCACCTGTCGCAGGTGCAGGCCGGCGGCGTGTTCTTCACCACCATCAACAAGTTCGCGCCCGAGCCGGGGCAGACCTCGGTGCCCGTGCTGTGCGAGCGCGACAACGTGGTGGTGATCGCCGACGAAGCGCATCGCACCCAGTACGGCTTCCGCGCCGACCTGGACACCAGGACCGGCCAGACCAAGTACGGCCTGGCCAAGTACATGCGCGATGCCCTGCCCAACGCCATCTACCTGGGCATGACCGGCACCCCGGTGAGCCTGGACGACCGCGACACCGAAGCCGTGTTCGGCAGCTATGTCGATGTTTACGACATGATCGCCGCGCAGGAAGACGAAGCCGTGGTGCCGGTCAGCTACGAGTCGCGCATCATCGAGCTGCGCTTCAACGAAGCCGAGAAACAGGCGCTGATGGACGAGTTCCTCGACGCCACCGGCGACGAGGACGAGGCCGAACAGCAGCGCACCGCCAGCCGCCACACCCGGCTGGAAGCGCTGGCCATGGCCGACGGCCGGATGGCCACCCTGGCCGAAGACCTGGTGCAGCACTGGGAGGCGCGCAAGGAATCGGTGGCCGGCAAGGCGATGATCGTGGCGGTCTCGCGCGAGGCTGCGGTGCGCCTGTACGACGAGATCGTCAAGCTGCGGCCCGAGTGGCACTCGGACGACATCAACACCGGCCGGATCAAGGTGGTGATGACCGGCAGCTCGGCCGAC
The DNA here is from genome assembly GCA_937898685.1 of uncultured Gammaproteobacteria bacterium. Taxonomy (GTDB): domain Bacteria; phylum Pseudomonadota; class Gammaproteobacteria; order Pseudomonadales; family Pseudohongiellaceae; genus CAILUG01. The sequence continues at coordinate 2,186 of CALEJT010000025.1, forward strand.
CCGCCGCACTACCAGCCGCACCGCACCGACAAGGCCGACCGCAAGCTGCTGGAGAAGCGCTTCAAGCAGTCCCCCGAGGACCTGAAAGCGGGCGAGGTGCCGCTGGAACTGGTCATCGTGCGCGACATGTGGCTGACCGGCTTCGACGCCCCGCCCGTGCATACCCTGTACGTGGACAAGCCCATGCAGGGCCACGGGCTGATGCAGGCGATCGCACGCACCAACCGCATCTGGAAGGACAAGCCCGGCGGCCTGGTGGTGGACTACATCGGCATCGGCGAGGAACTTAAGAAGGCGATCCGCCAGTACACCCGCGACAGCGGCGCCGAACGTGAGCCAGTGGACACCTCCGGTGCCGCGCTGGGCATCCTGCTCGATACGCTCGACGTGATCCGCAAGGAATTCTTCGCAGGCTTCGACTACAGCGGCTTTGAGGATCCGAAACGGGCTTTGGCACTGCTGGCGCCGGCCATGGAGCACATCCTCAAGCTGGACCCCGAACCCGACGACAAGGGCCGCAACCGCGGCGTGCGCGCCTACCTGGACCAGGTGGCCAAGCTGACCAAGGCCCAGGCCCTGGCCGGCACCCGCCCCGAAGCCATGGCCGTGCGCGAGGAAATCGCGTTCTTCCAGGCCGTGCGCGTGAGCCTGATCAAGCTCACCCGCTCGGCCGGCGGCATGTCCCGGCTGGAGAAGGAAGCCGCGCTGCGCCAGCTGGTGGCCAAGGGCGTGCTGGTGGAAGGCGTGAACGACCTCTACCGCACGCTGGGGCTGGAAAGGCCGGACATCAGCCTGCTGGACGAGCGGTTCCTGGCCCAGATCCGCGAGCTGCCGACCAAGAACCTGGCCGCCGAACTGCTGGAACGTCTGCTGGCCGACCAGATCCGCTCGCGCGGTCAGAAGAACGCGCTGCAGGGCAAGGAATTCGCGACCCGGCTGGAAGAAGCGATCCATCGCTACCAGAACCGTGGCCTGACCACGGTCGAAGTGATCGAGGAATTGATCCGGCTGGCGAAGGAGATCAACGAGGCACGTCCGCCGGATGGCATGAGCGAGGAAGAGTTCGCCTTCTACCAGGCGCTGGCGGAAAACGAGTCGGCCGTGCGGGAACTGGGACATCCCGTGCTGCGTGCGCTGGCGCAGGAGCTGACCGACAAGCTGCGCAAGTCGGCGACGATCAACTGGCAGAACCGGAAGGACTCACGCGCGCGGATGGTGGCGATGGTCAAGGTGCTGCTGGCGACGCACAAGTATCCGCCGGACAAGCAGCCGGAAGCGATTGAGAAGGTGATTGCGCAGGCCGAATTGTTGGCGGATTCTTGGGCGGGGTAGTGGCCGGCGCCCGGCGGGCAGCATCTCCTGTCGCTTTCCATGCAGCCTAGCCAAACGCTTAAATAGCTAACTCATTGTTTTTACGGGCTTTCTACGCGACACTCTTGGCTGGATCGGCCATGGCTTTAAACAAGCTCAGGCCCAGAACGGCAGGTATCGAGCGAACTTGCGTGAGCTTCCAACGCTCTCATCCGGCTTCACGAAGCCAGCCTCCGTTGCGGCTGCAATGATCTGCGAGGCAACCGCCGCCTTGTGGTCTGGCAGCCCAAAGCGCTCACGCAGCGACTGGTTGGTCATGTGCTCGGCCATCACCCATTTCAGAGCAGCATGCTGGTAGCAGGCACGCACGCGGTCGTTGCGGTCCATTTCATCAAACGGCCTCGGGCCGTGGATGACCACTTCGGTACGACGCAACCCCACACGAAATTCGGGGGCAGGCAGTTGGAACACTTCTGCTGCGTGCACCACGCGGTCGATGCCGCTGCTTTTCTCTTCACAGATGTGCATGCGCCGCATCAGGTCAGCCAAGCGTTCATTGCGCGACTGGTAGCCGTCGATAAAGCGCTCCACCGGCACGACAGGCTCGCCCGGATTGGTAATCTCAAGTCGATTCGCGTAAACCTCCACCATTACCGAACTGCCACCGGCGCGGAAATCCTGATGGATCAACGCATTGGCGATCAACTCGCGAACCACTTCTTCAGGCAACAGTTTGACTTCCCGGCGCAATGCATCCTGGATCACTTCGTTCTGGGGCAGCTGACCCATCACGAAGCGCACGAGACCCTGAAACCCCACTGCGTACCCGCGACCACCAGTCTGATCCAATCGGGTGCTGAGCTTGTTGATGCCGTCGTACACCACCACCCGGGGCGCCTTGCGCGCCACATCTGGAAATTCAGCAAGTTGCCGTGCCAACAGCAATGCGCCGATCCGCCGGATGCTGAACACGCCAACGGCTTCGTCGATCAAGCGTTCGCTGCACAACCGATCCAGCACGCTCCGTTGTTGAGCCGGGTACGGCAGCTTCAGCAACTCGAACCAGGTCTGCGTATCAAGAAGCTCGATAACCGCTTGCGCATCGAGACCTCCACGCGAGGTTTCCTCAAGCCAATCGGGTTCACCCTCGGCAAAAATCCGGCGTAATTGATCTTCCGACATTGGCACCAACGCTTCGCCGCTGCGCATCAAATAGCGCCCATTCAAATGCCATGCCGTACCACGTGGCCGCGAGGGCACCCGGAACACGAGGACGCGCCCATCTGGATGATGGACCTCATCAATGTCAACGCGAAAGCCGACTGCCTCGAACAGTTTCTGTGTCGTGGCCACTACATTCGGAAATGCCTTGGTGCCGACAACCTTCCTTGGTGGCCTGTCAGAAACACCAAGGATCAACAATCCCCCGCCTTCATTGGCCAACGCCACGCAGTATTCGTGAAGTTTGTGCGTGTCGTACTGCTGTTTGGCCTCTTTGAATTCCAGCCTCTGGTGCTCAGATGGCGCGTCAAGCCAGAGGTCTATCTGCTCAGGTGTTGTGCTCATGCGCCGACGCCTTCAATCGCTCCATGGGCCTCGGGCAGGCGCAGTTTGCCGGAGATCAGGCGGGGGAGGAGGGTGTCGCGGGCTTCGGCGAGCGTCGCCGTCCGGCGGCGGTTGTGGACTACCCGCCCCAGCATGGGCGCCACGATGGCTTCGAATGCTGCGAGTGCATCGTCGCTGATGACGGCTGCTCGGACTTCCGCCAGCTGAGCTGGCCTTACACGTTGGTGACTGTTGGAAGTGCCGGTGACGAGTTGGCGCATGGCGGTGTTGAATGCGGGCGATGCGGCGAGGGTGTAGAGGAAGGCGTTGCCGAAGTCGGGCTTCGGCATCCAGACCAGGAATTCGGTCGAGCACACGGCATGCGGGCCAGTGTCGCCGACGTACCAGACGCGGGGAATATGGGGATTCAGCTTGGAGACCAGCACGGCACCTGGGGGAACGGGTGTCTTGTTGCTCTTGATGGCTTCGCCAAGCTCGGTAAGCGGAAGCTGGCTCGCATCGAAAGCCGGCAAGCTGTAGTGCTGGAACTCCTGTTCAGGCGACGACATCGGATTGATGGTGCCCTTCGATAGGGTAGCCACATCGCCGAACGCCACAGGTCGCCAGCCCTTCGGGATCGGGCCGAGTTCGGAATCCTCGAACTCGCTGGGAAACAGGGCGGCGCTGGCCGCCTCCATGCCTTCGGGCTCGCGGCCTTCGGCCTTGGCGCGGACGGGGTCGAAGTCCACGAACCAGGACTTGAACAGGGCTTGGGCGATGGCTTCGAGGGTGGCGTTGGTTTGGCGCAGGTTGTCGATGCGGTCGTCAATCGCCCCGAGGAAATTGGCGATTTCTCGCTGCTCCTGAAGGGGCGGCAGCGCGACTTCAATTTCCTTTAGATTTGATGAAGGACGAGAGATCGAGGGCACGCCCACCTGTGACGCGTTGGCAAGAAGTTTGTGCTGCCCTTCTGGGCTATGAAAGAAGTAGGTGATGAATGCGGGATCAGCCTTCGATCGATCGCATCTCAGGTAGAACTGACGCTGTGAGATGACATAGCGCTCGTAGCGCGAACTTTCTGGAACATAGGCGACTTGGCCTATGTTCCCGGCATGCGTAAGAACCACATCACCTCGACGAACGTTGGAGTTCTTTAGCCTTTCCGCATGCTCTGGCGTAACGAAATTGAAGTCACCATCCTCGACCCGCGTACCTCGCAGGTGAGCACCGCTTATTACCGGAATTCCAGAATCAACGAAGGTTTCGACTTTGATGTTGGAGCCAAAAGGTCCCATCGCGATCTTCTCAGCGAAATCCTCTACTCGTACAAGAGGCCAATCAGACGCCATAACCCAGCGCCCCCAGCTTTTTCCTGATTACCGCATCCAGCTCCGCGCCCTTCGCCATCTGCTCGGCCAGCTGCGCCGTCAGCCGCTCCATCTTCTCGTTGAACGCCTCGTCGTCGTCCTCTTCCACCTGCGCGCCCACGTAGCGGCCGGGTGTGAGCACGAAGCCGTGCTTCTCCACATCCTCCAGCGTGGCGCTGAAGCAGAACCCCGGCTCGTCGGCGTATTCGCCGCCATCGCCGAACTCGGTGCCGCGCCAGCGGTGGTACGCCTGCGCAATCCGCTGCATATCCTCGTCGGTGAACTCGATCTGCGTGCGACTGATGCGGCCGCTGGCGGCCTTGCGGGCGTCGATGAAGAGGATCTGCCCGCTGCGGTCCACGCTTCCGTTCTGCCCGGGCCTCTTGTCGCGGCTGAGGAACCAGAGGCACGCCGGGATCTGGGTGTTGGAGAACAGCTGCCCAGGCAGCGCGACCATGCACTCGACCACGTCGCCCTGGACCATGCCGCGGCGGATCTCGCCCTCGCCGCTCTGCTGCGAGCTCATGGAGCCGTTGGCCAGCACGATGCCGGCGCGGCCGCGCGATGACAGGCGCGCCAGCATGTGCTGCAGCCAGGCGAAGTTGGCGTTGCCCTTCGGCGGGATGCCGTACACCCAGCGCGGGTCGTCGGTGAGCTTGTCGCCACCCCAGTCGGAGATGTTGAACGGCGGGTTGGCGAGCACGTAGTCGGCGCGCAGGGTCTTGTGCTGGTCGTTGCTGAAGGTGTCGCCGTAGGTGGCGCCGAGGTCGCCGTGCAGACCGTGCACGGCCAGGTTCATCAGTGCCAGGCGCCGGGTGGCGGCCATCATTTCCTGGCCGTGGATGGCCAGGTCGCCCTTCTTCTTGAGCCGGGCGGCGTGGGCGTCCTTGAACCTGGCCGACTGCACGAACATGCCGCCCGAGCCGCAGGCCGGGTCGTAGATGGTGCCCTTGAACGGGGCGAGGATCTCCACCAGCAGGTTGACCACGCTCTTGGGCGTGTAGAACTCGCCGGCGCGCGCACCTTCCTTGAGCGCGAACTGGCCGAGGAAGTATTCGTACACCTCGCCGAACACGTCGCGGCTGCCATGCCTGTCCGGGTCGAAGCTGAGCCTGGCCAGCAGCTGCATCAGCTCGCCGAGCTTGCCGGGCGCCAGCTCCAGCCGGGAGAACTCGCGGTACAGCACGCCCTTGAGGCTCGGGTTCTCGGCTTCGATCTCGCCCAGGGCCTTGTCGAGCCGCTGTGCCAGGTCCGGGGCGGCCGCCTGCGCCAGCAGCGTGTTGAAGTGCGCCGATGCCGGCACCCAGAACACGTTGTCGGCGTCATAGAACGTCTTGTCGGTGGCGAACTGCTCGGCCGCCGCTGCGCGGGCCTCCTGGTCCTCGATGTAGTACTCGGACCTGGGTTCGGCCAGCCGCTTCTCGATCACCCGCCCCTGCGCATCGAACATGTCCGAGACATATTTCAGGAACACCAGGCCGAGGACCGGGTACTTGTAGGTCGCCGCGGAGACGGAGCCACGCAGTTTGTCGGCCGCTTCCCAGAGGGTGCGCTTGAATTCGTCGTTGGTCATTTCATCCCCTGCTGATCACGGCGATCTTCCCAGATCGCGTTCTCAGGTACTGATTCCGGACCGATCAGGCCAGCCCGGCATCTTCATCAACATAGGTCAGCAACTCGCCTGGCTGGCAGGCGAAGTACCTGCAGAGCTTGTCGATGATGTCCGTGCCGATGTTCGCACCCGGCTGATTGGCCATCTTGGACAGCGTCGCCCGGTGAATGCCCGTCGCATCGGCCACTTCCGTCAGCGACACGACGCGTCGCTCCTTGAAGGCTTTGTCCGCGATCAGCTCGGTCAGGCGGAATCGAATCATGAACGGCTCTTAAATATCGTCGCCAAGAAGCGACACTTGTCGTTGACAGGCGCCTCTTGTCGTCTATGATCGTCAACAAGCGTCGCCTATACGCGACAGCCGTTGACGTCACTCGACAGGAGCGCCCAGATGGAAACTTACATCACCACCGATGAACTCGCCACCCGCATCCACTACGACGCACGGACCATCCGCACCCGCCTGAAGGACGCCGTGCTGCTCGAAGGCGTCCACTACATCCGTCCTTTCGGTGGCCGCAAGCTCCTCTTCATCTGGGAGGCGATCCAGCGGGACATTGGCAAGTTCTCCGCCGGCCGGGCGCCGATGGGCTCGGCCGCGGCGGGCGGCGGCATCCCGATGGCCAGCGGCGGCGTGATCCATGGCTAAGGTCCGCGCCCGTCCCGAGTCCGGGATGCTCTACCTCGACTTCTTCTATCGAGGCGTCCGGTGCCGGGAACAGACCGCCCTTCCCGACACCGCGGAGAACCGTCGCCGGGTGCAGACCCTGATGAACCGGATCTCCAAGGAGATCAAGCAGGGCCTGTTCGACTACGCGGCAATGAATCGCACCGGGTCGGCCTGGCGGCTGGCGTGCTCGTAGTACGTCGACGGGGCGATCGGCAGCACCCTGCAGATCGGGTCAGCTCGGCGACGGTCTGTTCGAGGCGGGCGATCTTCGCGTCGCGCCCGTCGTCGCCGGCCTGGGCCAGCACCG
>CALEJT010000026.1 GCA_937898685.1 uncultured Gammaproteobacteria bacterium
TGCCGCGCCCTCTCCCATCACGAAACCATCCCGCGCACGATCGAAGGGACGCGACGCGCGCGCCGGTTCGTCGTTGAACGCCGTCGACAAGGCCCGTGCGGCCGCGAAGGAACCGAGGCTGACGCGATCGATGCAGGATTCTGCGCCACCGCACAGGGCGATGTCGGCTTCACCGGCGCGGATGAGACGCGCGGCATCGCCGATCGCTTGCAGGCCCGCAGCACAGGCCGTCACCGGCGCGCCGAGTGGTCCCTGCAAACCGAAGCGAATCGACACCTGCCCCGCCGCCATGTTGGCGAGAAAGCTCGGCACCGTGAAGGGCGACAGCCGCTTGGCGCCCCGTGTTTCCGCCACGCGTACCGCATCGGCGATGGCGCCGAAACCGCCGATGCCCGAGGCGATCACCGTGGCAGTGCGTGCCCTGGCCTCTGCATCCGCGGGGAACCAACGCGCTTGCGTCAAGGCATCCTGCGCCGCACCGAGCGCGAACTGGATGAAGCGATCCATCTTCTTCTGATCCTTCGCCGGCACGACGGCGTCGACGTCGAAACCATCGGCGACGGCCATGGTGCGTACCGGCACGACGCCAGCGATCTTTGCCGGCACATCCGCCACCAGCTCCGGTTCCAAGGCCACGACGCCGCTCTCTCCTGCAAGCAGACGGCGCCAGACGGCTGCAAGGTTGCAGCCAAGCGGTGTCACCAGGCCGAGGCCGGTGACGACGATACGGGTGGAAGTATTCATGAGGTGATCCTCTGCGGTGGCTCCACGGTTGCCACCGCATAAACTGTGCCGATCGTTCTAGTGTTGCGCAGTGGCAGCTGCTGGAGCAGGTGCTTGTTTGCGCAGCAGGGGCACCAGGAGTGCAGTCAGGAGGAAGGTCACCATCAGCAGCACGAAGGTGTCGGAGAAGGCCATGGTCTGCGCCTCGCGTACGGTCAGCCGATACAGTCCCTGCATCGCCGCGGCCTGCGCGCTCCAGGCATCGAGGCCTTGCTGGGTGAGCAGTTGCTGCGCACTTTGCAGCAGCTCTTCCATCGGCTGCTGCCCCGGCTGCAGATGTTCACGCAGTCGCACGAAGTGCAGGTTGCCGCGATCGTTGAGCAAGGTGCCGCACAGCGCGATGCCGATGGCACCACCGAGATTGCGCATCAGGTTGAAGAGCCCCGACGCCAACTTGAGTCGTTCCGGCGCAAGACCACCGAGCGTGAGCGTCACCGCCGGCGCCACCGCGAACTGTTGCGCCGCACCACGGAAGATCTGCGGCAAGAGCAGTTGGTCTGCACCCCAATCGTGGGTGATCGGCGAGAAGAACCACATCGAGACGCCGAACGCGGCGATGCCCACCATCATCAACCAACGCAGATCGACGCGGTTGGCGCAGAAGGCGTAGAGCGGAATGGAGAGGAGTTGTGCTACGCCCGTGGCGAGCACGGCAAGTCCGATGTCGAGCGCGCTGTAGCCGCGCACGGTGCCGAGAAAAAGCGGGGTGAGATAGATCGTCGCGAAGATGCCGATGCCCACCACGAAGGAGAACAGGCAGCCGAGCGCGAAGTTGCGATCCTTCAGCGCGCGCAGATCCACCAAGGGTTGCGGGTGTTTGAGCGTACGCAGCACGAAGGCGATGCCGGCGAATGCAGCGATCCCGGCCGTGGTACGGATCATGTCGTCGGAGAACCAATCCCAACGCGGACCTTCTTCCAAGGTGTATTCCAGGCAACCGAGAAAGATGGCCATCAACACCATGCCGAGATAGTCGGCGCCGCGCAGCAGTTTCAGGTTCGGCCGATCCACCTTCACCAGCAGCGGCACCACGATCGCGATGAAGAGGCCCGGCACCACGTTGACGAAGAACAGCCAGTGCCAGGAATAGTGATCCGTGATCCATCCGCCGATGGTCGGGCCCAAGGTCGGCGCCAGTGACGCCAGACCACCGACCAGCGCGGCAGCCACCACGCGCTGCTTGCCGACGAAGAAGGCGAAGGCGGTGGTGAACACCATCGGAATCATCGAACCGCCCAGAAAGCCCTGCAGCGCGCGGAAGGCGATCATGCTCTCGATGTTCCAGGCCCAGCCGCACAGGATGCTCGCCACGGTGAAACCCGCGGCGGAGGCGGCGAAGAGCCAGCGTGTGGAAAAGACCTGCGCCAACCAACCCGAGAGCGGAATCACCACGATTTCCGCGATCAGGTAACTCGTCTGCACCCACACGAGTTCATCGTGGCCGGCGGAAAGGCCACCACCGATGTCGAGCAGCGAAGCCGACACGATCTGGATGTCCAACAGCGCAATGAACATCCCCAGGCACATGCTGGCGAAGGAAAAGGCGCGCGTGGACAGCGGCAACAGGTGCGGGGGCTGCGGAGCGGCGGCGGTGTCCATCTCAGCGTCTCGTATCTACCGTGGCAACGACGGAAAGCCCCGGGCGTAGCAGCGCGCTCAATGCATCATCGGCGTCGAGCTGAATGCGGACGGGCACGCGCTGCACGATCTTGGTGAAGTTGCCGGTGGCGTTTTCCGTGGGCAGCACGCTGAACTGCGAACCCGTGGCCGGCGCCAGGCTGGCAACGCGACCCTTGAAGATGTGTCCGGGCAGAATGTCGGCCTCGATCTCTGCCGGCTGTCCCGGCCGCATGTCCGCAAGTTGGTTCTCCTTGAAGTTGGCATCCACCCACAGCCCTTCGGCGGGCACCACCACCAGGAGGAGCGCCCCTGCGGCGGCATAGGCACCTTCACGCACACGGCGATTGCCGATCACGCCATCGCGCGGCGCCCTGATTTCCGTGAACGAAAGGTCCAATAAGGCACGTTCGTGGGCAGCCTGCGCCTGCAGTAGTGCGGCCCGCGCCTGTTCCATCTGCGTTTCGATCACGGCGATCTGCTTGCGCGCCGCGTCGAGTTCGGCCACGGCCGCACGTTCGGCGGCGATGGCTTGCTTGTGGACGGTATCGGCTCGTTGCCAGCTTTGGATGGACACCGCGGAAGTGCTGGAGAGCGAGCGATAACGTTCGGCATCGTCGCGCGCACGTATCGTTTCGGCTTGTGCCGAAACCACCGCCGCTTCGGCTTTCGCGATCACGGCATGCTGTAGTTCGAGCATGGCCTTGAGGTTGTGCAGCAAGGCCTTCTGCGCCGCGACGAGACCTTCGGCTTCATGGACCGCGGCTTGGTATTCGCGATCGTCCAGTTTGACGAGCAGATCACCCGCCTTCACCGCCTGGTTGTCTTCCACCAGGAGTGCCGCGACATAGCCGGGCACCTTGGCGCTGAGTGCTGTGAGCTCACCGCCTACGTAGGCGTCGTCCGTGTGTTCGAGAAAACGCCCCGCCACCCACCAGTGCTGGCCATAGGCCATCGACGCGACGAGTGCGGCGATGCCGAGCACGCTGCGAATCAGTTTCCTGCCTTTGGAGGACTTCGTGCCCTGCTCCGCCAGCGGCAGCGTATCTGGCGTTTGTGTTGCGCTGTTCATTTGCTTTTCCCTCGCTTTGGCTTCGCCTGCAGCTGTTCGGTACCGCCTTCGTGCTTGGCGGCGAGATAGGCGAAGCGTTGTTTGACCGATGCATCTGCCGCCGGGCCCGGCGCCATCGTGTATTCCTCGGCATTGAGAGGACGGCCGGTATCGAGATCCATGAGCCCGACACGTACCGGTCGTCCCGTGGCACGTTCGACGAGCTGCACCATGCGGCCCTCGGGAAAGAAATGGCGATTGCCCCAGTCGACGAAGGCCTGCATCACCGTGCGGAAGGACCAGCCGAGCTCCGTCAGGTGATACTCGTAGCGCGGCGGTTTTTCGCTGTACTGACGCTTTTCCAGCATGCCGGCCTCGACCAGATCGTTGAGGCGGCGCGTGAGGATGTTGGGCGCGATGCCGAGACTCTTGGCGAACTCGTCGAAGCGGGTGAGGCCGGTCATGGCGTCGCGCAGGATCAAGATGCTCCACCACTCCCCTACCCGATCCAGACTGCGCGCCACGGGGCAAGGCATGGAGCCGAGGTTCGTATGCTTCTTCGTCTTCATCGCAGATACCTAACTTTCAAAACGATAGTTACTCTAGACCTATAACTTTCATTTTGCAAGTAGCTTTGAGTGCGGATGCGCGCAAGCCCGCAACGTGACTGCGTGTCCACGGACGGATTGATTGGCGAGGGGAGTTACAGCGGGGATGCGGCAGCCCAGCGAGCTGCCGCGGGAAGTGCTCAGGGCTCGGCGAATTCGGGGCGATACCAATACTGCGAATGACAGGCCTCGCAGGCGGCATCGAGTTGCGCGCCGTATTCGATGTAGGCGTCGACGTCACGCTTTTCGATGGCATCGAGGATCTGCAGCGCCGAGGCCTGCAGACCCTGCGCGAAACCATCCCAGGCCACACGATCTTCATCGAGTTTGGCCTGCACCTCGTCCGGCAGGTATTCGTAGTCGGGGAATTCGGTGGTGGAACCGGGCGGGGCCACACGGCGACCGGGGATCATCAGCGCGTTGGCACCTTCGATGATGGACACGGCCTCGTAGCGCAGCGCGGCCCATTCCTCGTCGGTTTCCGGGCGATAGTCGTGCTCGCCTTCTTCATCCACTTCGAAGCGAACGGCGTTCCATAACTCATCCGCGCTCGGATCGATCAGACTGTTCATCACGTCGCGGATCGTGGCGGTGGTGTTGAACTTGCTGAAATCAGCGACGGGAGCCGGCGCGGCACTGGTGGGCGCCGGAGCGGGAGCGGCGTTCTGTTCGGCGGGCGCGCAGGCCGCAAGCAACAGCACGGGCATGAGATGGGCAAATTTTTTCATGACAGCCTTTCCTTGCTTGGAAGTGGCCCGATTATACGGCACCACCTGCGGCTGTCACGGCGCGGGCCGCCTCAGTCCCTAGCGCCAGCAAAAAAAAAGGGACCGGCCGGTGCGAAGGCGCGGTCCCTGCAGAGGGGATCGTTGAGACCAATCCAAGGACACGTCAGGGAAGAGTAAAGGTGTCGGTAACTCCGTTTACCTCCACCGTGTAGTTGCCCGCTGGCAATTGGGCAACGTCGAGCGGAAGCGAAAGATCGAAGGGCGAGTTCGGCAATAGCGAGGCACACACCGCGCCGGGTTCCATCACCGTTTCCGCCACCACCACATGGAAGGTGTTGCCGACACGAGTCTGCGCCGGCTCTTCCAGCGCCACACAGGCCACCGACGTGATGCCCTTGATGTGAACACTGGCCTGAATCTCGGTGTCGAGACCCGCGGCGGCAATCAGTACGGCCTCGACCTTTTGGATTTCCACGAGAGGGCGCGGCTCGGCCGCAGCGACTTTCAGCGTGCCATCGGCTTCACGTCGCAGCTGGACGTCGCGGTAGTAGTGATTGCCATCGGGGCCGAGCGTTGCGACCGCATCGAGATGCAAGGTTCCGTCCTGGAACACCGGCACCGCGGCTTGTGCAATCGAACCCAGCACCAGCGTCAATCCCAACCAAGGCAGCACTTTCATAGGCATAGGGGACTCCGATAATCGACCCCGAAGCGTTCTAGGCTCGTCCCTGTATCCAGGAACGCTCCGGACGCCCGCATCTTGCCGCGACGTTCGGAGCGAGGCTGTTTTGGGAGTGTATGAACAGTGTTAACAAACTGTACGGATGCGATTCATTGGTGGGGCGAAGGCAGGCATTTGCGGCGCAGCGCGCTCAGCGCAGCCACGCCCAACACGGGATAGCAGGTGCAGCAGCAGTGCAGTGTTGGACATCGCCGGCTGGGCTTCGCCTCACGGCGCAGCCCAACTTAAGACGCCCCCGAAACGGCGTCGTCCGAGGAAGGAATATGGAGGCACGAAACGGCGGGGTTACTCAGCTTCCAGCGCTGTCCCGCCCTGCAGCTTTTTTCGCGAGTCGTAGATCGCCTTGACGATCATCAGCACGATCACGGCGACGGCGCCGAGCCACTGCGGCAGGTCCGGCAGGCAGAGCTTCTGACCCACGTAGACCAAGATCACCGCGAGCACGCTGCGCACCCATTGTTCGTCGATGGTGCGCGTCATGTGACTGCCGATCCAGATGCCGGGCACCGAACCGATGAGCAAGGTGCCGAGCAAGCCATAGTCCACCGTGCCCAAACTGGCGTGACCGAGACCCGCCACCAAGGTCAGCGGCACGGCGTGCGCCACGTCGGAACCGATGATGCGATTGATGTGGATGGTGGGATAGAGCAGCAGCAAGGCGGTGACACCAAGGGCACCGGCGCCCACGGAAGTGAGGGTCACCATCGCACCGAGCACCACGCCGAGCAGGAAGGTCAGCACCGGCACGGCGGGGCGCGGCAGATGCTGTTCGTGGTGAGCCGACTTCATCAGTTCGTGACGGAAGATCACCGACAGTGAGGTCAGCAGCAAGGCGATGCCCAGCCAGAAGCGGATGCTGGAGATCACCGCATCCGAATCGAGACTGTAGCGGCCTATGAGCCAGGTCGTGATGAGCGAGGCAGGGACACTACCGAGACCCAGGATGCCCACGATGCGCCAATCGATGTTGCCGAGCTTGCCATGCGCCAGCACACCGACGCTCTTGGTGAGGCTGGCGTAGAGCAGGTCGGTACCCACCGCCACCGTCGCCTTCACATTGAAGAAGAGCAAGAGAATGGGTGTCATCAGCGATCCTCCGCCGACGCCGGTCAAACCGACCAGCCAACCCACGGCGAAGCCCGCCACTATGTAACCCCATTCCATCTGCTACCCCCGGAAAAACTGTGGGGGCGCACTCTACCGACTGCGTTATCCGCCACAAAATAACTTTTGGCCCTAGTTTATTCCTTTGAGCTATAAGAGCACATACGCATCGAGTGCCGAGGCTGCAATGCGCGTAGGCAATGGTAGACTTCGCCACTTTCCGGAGTGCCGCATGCCATCAGTCCGTTCCTTCTTCCACCAGCTCGTTCTTGCTGCCCTCCTGGGCCTCGCCTCCGTGGCCACGCAGGCTCAGGTGCCGGCGGACGATCCCTTTGCCACGCCGGCCGATCCCTTCACCGCAGCGCCGGCCGCTCCCGCCCTGCCCATGGTGAACGTCGAATTCGACGGTAGAAGCCAGCAGGTGCAGGTGGAAGATCCCTCGAATCCGATCGTGCTGATCCAGACCACGCGCGGCAGCATGCTGTTCGAACTGTTCCCGCGCGAGGCGCCCGAGACCGTCGCCAACTTCCTCGGCCTCGCCGACGGCTCCAAGCCCTGGATCGATCCTTTCACCGGGGAAGAAATGCAGCAGCCCTTCTACGACGGCCTCACCTTTCACCGTGTGGTCAGCGGCGCGCTGATCCAGGGTGGCAGCCCCACGGGCGACTCGCACGGCTATCCCGGCTTCCTCGTGCCCGACGAGATCAACGCCGCCACCTTGGGCCTCGATCGCATGACCGTGCTCGACACCAAGGGCGAGCCCAATCCGGTGTTGGGCATTCGCAGTCAGGAGGATTTCCAGGAAGGCGTGCTCAAGCCGCTCTACGACTCGATGGGCATCACGTCCAGCGCGCAGCTCGAAGCGCGAGTGGGAGAAGTGGATCAGCGCCTGCGTGCGCTCACGGTGAAGCAGTTGTTCGAATTGCGCGGCTATCGCTATCGCGACGATCTGGTCTCGCGCGCGCCCGTACGTGGTGTGATCGCCATGGCCAGCACTGCGCCCAATCAGAATGGTTCGCAGTTCTTCATCACCTTGGCCGATGCGGATTGGTTGCTCGGCCGTCACACCGTGTTCGGCAAGATCCGCGCCGGCCTCGAAGTGCTGGATGCCATCGGCCGCGCCCGCGTCGATGCCGAAGGCCGTCCTCAGCCCGACATCACCATCCTTTCCATTCGCGCTCTTCAGCGTTGAGCTCTGATTCCGGATGTTGGGCTGAACCGTAAGGCGAAGCCCAAAGTTTCACTGCGGTATCAAAGATCCCATGTTGGGCTTCGCTACGCGAAGCGCCAACTTACGCAGCCCAATCTGCCGTTGTTTCAACCTTCGCCGACGGGGGACCCCGTCAGTTGGCGCACGAAGATCTGCTGCAACTGCGGATTTCTGACGATGTCACTGAGGTGGTACTGCCCCAGCGTTTCAAGGAAGGCGACCTGCGCTCTGCCGAGAATCTGTTTGAGACTGCAGTAGCCGTTGATGGGACAGGTGTTGTTCTGATTGTCGAAGCATTCGACCAACATCGTGGTCTCGAATTGCTGCACGACGTCGCGGATGTTGATCTCTTCCGCCGGCCTTCCCAACTTGATGCCACCATTGCGACCCTGTGTGGTCGTGATGTAGCCCAGTTGCGACAACTGGTGCACCACCTTGCGCAGATGCTCCTTGGAAATCCCGTAGGCCGCCGAAATCCTGCTGATGGTGACCGTGCCCGGGGTGGAGCCGGTGTAGATCAGCACGCGCAGCGCGTAATCGGTGTAGAGCGTCAGACGCATCGGATGCGGCCTCGCGGTTCAATGGGCGGGGAGGACAAAGCATAGAGAAGCACCGCAACAGCGGCAAATCGCTCCCGTGCGATGCCCCTCACCGCATATGTGGGTTCGACCAGGGAAAGGACAAGCCGCAATCACCGACTCCGACTAAATGTATTGCCGCGGATAGGGTGGCAGAGAATCGAGGATGGCGCGCCCATAAGATCGTGTTAATAAGCGCTGATCGAGGATCGTGATGGTGCCGCGATCGCTCTCGCGTCGCAGCAAACGACCACTCGCCTGAATCAAACGCAGCGCCGCTTCCGGCACCGCGATTTCCTGGAAGGGATTACGGCCCTGCGCCTTCACCCAATCACCGAGCGTGGCATCGACCGGATCGTTCGGCACAGGGAAGGGAATCTTCGCGATGACGACGTGCGTGCAATAGTCACCGGGCAAATCGATGCCTTCGGCCAGCGAAGCAAGACCGAAGATGATGCTGGCCTGGCCCTTGTCCACCGCCTCCTTGTGCAGTCGCAACAATTCCTGTTTCGAGTAATCGTCCTGCGCCAACACCTTGCGGCGGAACATCGGATCCAAACCGTCCAACACGTCGAGCAACTGCCGGCGTGAACTGAACAGCACCAGGGCGCCAGTTTTCTCCGTGAGCAACTGCGGCAGGCGCGCGATGATCGCCCGCGTGTGTGCGTCGGCATCGGCTGGATCGAAGCCCTGTCGCGGCAATTGCAGCACGGCCGCTTCCTGATGGCTGAAGGGACTTTGGATGCGATGGAAACGCGCCGAGCCCGGCAGACCACAGCGTTCCGCGAGAAAGTCGAAACTGCCGAGCGTGGTGAGCGTGGCGGAAGTCAGTACCGCGCCATAGCAACTGCTCCAGAGTTTGTCCTGCAGCGCTTCGGCGGCGAGCACGGGACTGGTGTAGAGCGTGATGTCATGCTGCGTGCCGTTGTCGTTGAACACCATCCAGCGCGCTGCGGGCACGGCGCCCTTCGCATCGGCACGTGAAAAATGCAGACAACATTGCGCGGCGGCTTCACAACGAGTTTGTGCGCCACCGAACAGCAGAAACCACGACTCGGCTTGTGCTTTCTCCACTTCGCCGCCCTCGCCTTCCATGTTGTCCTTCAGCACCGCGACGATCTTGTCGAGCTTCGCCGCAAGTACCGCGAATTCCAGCCCCAAGGCGTCGAGCGGACTGCACAATTCGGAATCGACCACACCGCCGGGGAACACGAACTGACCGATCTCACCGCGCACTGCGCTGGCTTCGGCGCGATCGACATAGGGCTCCAGCATCAAGAGATTGTCCTGCACGGCCACGCGTGCGCTGCCGGCGAGATCCACCGCTTCGCGCAAGAGCGGCGCGAGACGACTCGGCTCCGACAATTGCGTCGCGGTGCGCTGCATCAAGGCACTCAACTGATCGAGCCATTGCGCCGTAGTGCCGAGCCGCAACTGATGCGTGAAATGGCTGATGCCCTTGCCCGGCAGTTGATGCGCTTCGTCGAACACATAGATGGTGTCGGCCGGCGCCGGCAGGATCACGCCACCACCCAAGGCGAGATCGGACAGCACGAGGTCATGGTTGGCAACCACGCAATCGACCTTCTCGAGGTTGGCGCGGCTGCGGAAATAACAACAGGAACTGAAAAACGAACAGCGGCTGCCGGCACACTGACCGTGTTCGACGGCCACTGCACGCCAAACCGGTTCTTCCAGAACTTCGGGCCAATCATCGCGATCACCCTGCCATTGTCCGCTGCTGAGTTGATCCAACATGCGTTCGTACAGAGCGCGATCGGGTTCGAGCTGTTGCTCGAGTTCGATCTGAAACAGATCACGCAAGGCATCGGCGCTGCTGTTGCCGCTGCGCAGCAGATTGTCGAGTTTGGCGAGGCAGAGATAGCGTCCGCGCCCCTTGGCGAGCGCATAGGTGAAACGCAGTTCACTGTGCTGCAAGAGATCGGGAATGTCCTTGAGCAGCACCTGCTCCTGCAGCGCAACGGTGGCGGTGGCGATGACGAGTTTTTTGTCCAGTGCTTTCGCAACGGGCAATGCAGCGACGAGATAGCCGAGCGTCTTGCCCGTCCCCGTGCCGGCTTCCACCACACACACGCCGGGCTCGTCGCTGAGACGCCGACCTTCGGCGTCCTGTTCCACCTCGCACAAGGTGCGCGCGATCTCGGCGATCATGCGCTTCTGTCCCGGACGCGTCTGCAGCGACTTGCGCTGCAGCATCAGGGAATAGGCGCGCTGGATGGTCTGTTTGAGTTCGTCGGTCAGCATGCAGACACCGCGATGCCGGTGAAACAAAACTGCGTATCAACGCAGAGCAACGAGGGGCAACGCGGCGCGTACCGATCAGCAGGCACAGGATTCGGGATGCAGGGCATTCCGATTGAGGCGACAGAGTTCGATCTGTCGCAACACCGGGTTGGCGTACATGCGCAGCACATAGGGATGCAGCGCCGCGTCGAGCCCTTTCAGACGCGACAGGAGCAGCTCGCGCTTGTGTGCCACCACCGCATCGCTCACGTTGAAGCGCGAGGCGAGCGTGGAGAAATCCATGAAGTCGGGCTGCAGTTGTTCCACCGCCAGATAGTTGACGAGCGTGAGCCGATATTTGCTGATGATCTGCGCGTCGATCTGCTCCGCCACTCCTTCGGGCGTCACCGCATCGTCCACCTGCAGACGCGTGCCGAAGCTCACGTGCACCGCACCCTTCTTGCCGATCATGCCGGTGAGGATGCTGTTGACGTCGGTGTTCTCGTCCTTCTTGTAGCTGCCCGTCGTATCGATGGCGTGCAGCTCCACCGCCTTGGCGGCATCGCAGGGATCGAGTTCATACGAGATCGCCACCGGTACGATGTTGAGACGGTTCACCAGTTCATGCAGCGGCAGATCCTGTTCGCGCCCTGCCATGTGCAGCATCTTGATGATGGCGCTTTCGGTCTTGTCGACTCCGTCCTTGGCGCGACCTTCGCGCTGTGCGATCCACACGTTCTGACCGGTGGCGATGCAGTGACTGATGTAGGCCGACAACTGTTTGCTGGCCGCCAACTTCTCACGCCCCTGCAGCGAGCGCTTCACGATGAAACTCTTGTTGAGCTTCATCAGGTCGGACAGGAACGGACGCTTGAGCAGGTTGTCGCCGATGGCGATCTGCAGCGTGTCGAAGCCCTGGTGATAGAGCATGTAGTTCACCAGCGCCGGGTCCATCGTGATGTCGCGATGGTTGCTGATGAAGAGATAGGGGCGGCTCGGATCGAGCGCGTCGAGGCCGCTGTGCGTCAAACCGTCGGTGGTCTTCTCGATCAGCTTGTCGAGGTATTTTTCGATGATGGCCTGCACGTCGCGAATGTTGTTCACGTGCTTGAGTTCGCGCCGCAAGGCCACCTGCACCACCCGCGCCGTCAGCGCCGGCAGTACACGAGACATGGTAGGGAAACGAAACTTGGCCAGGGCCCTGGACAGCGCCAGGTCCTCCACCAGCCGGTCGACCACGCCGCGCACTTCACTGTCATAGTACGGGCGGATGTCGTCGAAATCGTGCATCAAAACCTCTGGATACCCCCCGAATAGGGTTCTGCGAACCGCGGGTCTACGAAAGCGCGCCATTCTATAGGAAACAGGGCCGTTATTTCACGATTCCAACCATCGCCACAAAGCCCCCGATCCGCCCCGTTTTTGGGCGTCAAGGATGCGTAATCGGCGGATTCAGACCCCAACCGTTGATGCAGGGGTTTTCTGTTCGAGGCCGG
>CALEJT010000027.1 GCA_937898685.1 uncultured Gammaproteobacteria bacterium
AGTGGAGCGGGTGAAGGGAATCGAACCCTCGTCGTAAGCTTGGGAAGCTTCCTCTCTACCATTGAGATACACCCGCTTTGCGGGCGGCATTGTGCCCGAGGGCAGAAGAGGCGACAAGCGGGAAGCCACGACTTCCCGCCGTCACACTCACAGCATCGGGTTACTGCGTCTGGAAGGTGTCGCGCACCCAGGACTTGATCATGTCCTTCTCATACTTGAAGGGCGAGCGATCGAGCGGAAGGAGGCTCGACTGGTTGTAGTTGAGATCACGCAACTTCTCTTCACCCGACTGGATCACGCGGTCGTTGGCATCGCGCAATTCATACTGGATCTTCATGCTCGGTGCATCGACACGGCGCAACACGCGCAGGCCGAAGGGATGGTTGTCGTGGAAATACTCGACCTCACCTGCCAGGTCGACGTCGCTCACGGCCACGTGCAGGGTCTGGTCTGCCGGCAGACGTTTGGCGCCATCTTCGAAGGCCTTGGTGAGCTCGCCCATCACGCGCTCACGGAAACGCTCGGCGGATTCATTGGTGCTGCGCACATCACGGAATTTCTCGGGATTCTGCCAGTCGATCTGGACCGTGGCGGCCTGTGCCACACCGCCTGCAGTCATCAGTGCCAGAGCAGCAAGAATAGCGGTCAGTTTGAACTTGTTCATGGCTTTACTCCTGTTTCGCTACGTGGAAACGCCCTTCTCGTGGAAGGTAGTGCTATTCGACTACTGTGATATGGGGGCAGTCTGTGAGAAAAACGTTCGAAACTGTTACACCGCGTACATTTGCGGGCGAAACATTCAGGTTGCGTTCAGTCAAGAATGAAAAAGGCCGGGAAGTTCCAGGCGAACCACCCGGTATGAATTGCTGAGATTCCCCCGTATCATTGCGCCCCGCTTGATGCGAACCCTTCGCATTTCCCGTTTTATTGACGAGTACGGAGTAGATTCATGGCCAGGATCATTGGCGGCTTCGCCACATCCCACACCCCCACCATCGGCTTTGCGGTCGACACCAACAAACAGAACGACCCCGTGTGGGCACCCATCTTCAAGGGCTACGAGCCCGTGCAGAAATGGCTCCATGAAGAAGCTCCGGATGTGATCTTCTACATCTTCAACGATCACATGACCTCGTTCTTCATCGACCACTATTCCCAGTTCGCACTGGGCGTGGGTGAAGTGTTCCCGGTAGCTGACGAAGGTGGCGGTGCGCGTGATCTGCCCCCGCTGCATGGCCATCCCGGTCTCGCCGCGCATATCGCGAAGGGTCTCGTCGCCGATGAATTCGACCTCAGCTACTTCCAGAACAAGGGCCTCGACCACGGCTGTTTCTCGCCGATGTCGCTGCTGTTCCCGGAACACAAACAGGGCTGGCCCTGCAAGCTGATCCCGTTCCAGGTGGGCGTACTGGTATCGCCGTCGCCGAACGCCGCGCGCTGCTACAAGCTGGGTAAGGCCCTGCGCAAGGCGATCCTGAGCTATCCGGAAGACATCAAGGTGGCGATCGCCGGCACCGGCGGTCTGTCGCATCAGGTGCACGGTGAACGATGCGGTTTCAACAATACCGAGTGGGACATGGAGTTCATGGAGATTCTCGAGAAGAACCCCGAGAAGCTCACCGAGTACACCATTGCCCAGCTGGCCGAACTCGGCGGCATGGAAGGCGCCGAAGTAGTGATGTGGCTGATGATGCGCGGCGCTCTGTCCGCCGAAGTGGAAGCCACGCACAAGACCTATTACCTGCCCTCGATGTGCGCCATCGCCACGCTGATCTTCGAAGAGCGCTCCAACGAGCAGCCCGATGAGAGCACCGAGGCCTATCTGAAGCGCATCAACCGCGAACTCGAAGGCATCGAGAAACTCGAAGGCACCTATCCCTTCGATCTCGAGCGCGCAGTGAAGGCCTTCCGCCTCAACGATTTCATCCACAGCCTCATCGATCCGGTGCGCCGCAAGCGCTTCCAGACCGATCCCGAGCCCCTGTTCGACGAAGCCGGCCTGACCGAAGAAGAAAAGGATCTGCTGCGTCGCCGCGACTGGCGCTCCATGATCCACTACGGCGTGAGCTTCTTCATGCTGGAAAAACTCGGCGCCGTGGTGGGCGTATCGAACCTGCACATCTACGCCGCCATGAAGGGCATGTCGCTGGACGACTTCCAGAAGACCCGCAACGCGCAGGTGATGTACTCTGTGGCCGGCAAAGACAGCGGCCAGCAGGAATGGGACAAGGCACAAAGCAAATAAGTAATCCCACCGACACTCTGGCGCGACCTTCGGGTCGCGTCAGCGTATTGGGGCTGCACATCGCCACCCTGCCCCGCTTCATGGCCCATTTGGGCCGCTTGCTGGTTCTTCTTTTCTTCTCCCAGCTTTCCCTCGCCCATCACAGCGAAGCGGGCTTCGATCCCGAGCAGCGCTACGTGTTCGAGGGCGTCATCACCGACATCTTCTGGGGCAATCCGCACATCCTCTTCACCGTCGATGACGGCACCACTGCAATGCGCATCGAATGGGTCACCGTCGCCGGTGCGGACAAGACGCAGGTGGAAGCTTCGCGTTTTCATCGCGGCGAACGCATGATCGTGATCGGCAGTCGCAACATCGATCCCGCCATCCACGTCATGACATCCATCAAGGAATTGCAGCTGCCGGAGCAGGATTGGCAGTGGGTTTCACCATCGGTACGGAGGACTCGTCCATGATCGTACTCATCGCTGGCCTGGCGCTGTTCGTCGGCCTGCACTCCTCACGCCTCGTGGCGCCAAATTGGCGAGAGCAACAGATCGCCAAGCACGGGCTCAAGCGTTTCAAGTTGTGGTACAGCGTCGTCTCGCTGATCGGTTTCGTGCTGCTCATCTACGGCTACGGACTCAGCCGACGCGATCCCGTCTTTCTCTATCAACCACAGCTGTGGGCCTACCATCTCGCCATCCCACTGACCTGGATCGCGCTCGTACTCGTCGGTGCGAGTCACGGACCGCCGAACTATTTCCGCTCGCGCCTGGGTCATCCGATGTATGCGGGAGTGAAGGTGTGGGCCTTCGCACATCTGCTCGCCAACGGCCGACTTGGCGATGTCGTGTTGTTCGGCACCTTGCTCGTATGGGCCATCGCTGGCTTCACGATACGACGCAAGCAGGACCGTGCGGCGGGCCTGGTGCCCGAGCCCAGCACGACGCGCGGCACCATCGGCGCGTTGATCGGTGGAACGGTGTTCTGGGCAGTGTTCGCCTTCTGGCTGCACCCGCTCCTGATCGGCGTCGACCCCATCCCGTTCTGAGGAGCCGGACGATGTCTTTTGCACAAAATTTTTTATATTCGGACTGGCTGAGACGCGACAAAGTCATTACAATCGCGCGCTCAATTCGGAGTGTAGCTCAGCTTGGTAGAGCACTGCCTTCGGGAGGCAGGGGTCGGAGGTTCAAATCCTCTCACTCCGACCAGTCCTGGTCAGAGACCCACTCAATCACTACAAGTACAAGCAGGGAGGTCCTCATGACTGTCCGCCGCTTTCTCCAAGTAGTTCTCTGTTCCTCCTTGTTTTCCGCCGTTGCGGGCTCAGCTCTCGCGCATCACGGCACCGCCGTTTCCTACGATCAGGGCCGCTGGATCACCGTCTCCGGTACCGTCACCGAATTCCGCTGGCGCAACCCGCATTCCGCGCTCTTTCTCGACATCACCGATGAAAGCGGCAACACGGTGAACTACGCCATCGAACTGCCGAGCCCGGTGCTGATGTCACGCTCGCTCGGTTGGACGCGTGCCACCTTCAAGCAGGGAGATCACGTCGAGTTCCGCGTCCATCCGTCGCGCACCGATGCGCCCGTGGGCGAATGTCTGTCCGACTGCATCGTGAAGGTCAACGGCGAACTCGTCGCCACCGGCATCCAGAGACCGAGCGGCAACTGAGCCGGTCGCGTCGTCATAACAAGAACAATCGACACAAAACCAGGAGGGGAAGCCATGACACGTCTCACCACTCTCATACTGTCGGCCTGCCTCGCATTGCCCGCCACACTGATGGCGCAGGATGCAGACAAAACCCTCACTGGTGTCTGGCTGCGTTCCGCCGGTAATTCCGAGTCCTATCCGCAGACGCAGTGGTTCCCCTCCAATCTTCCCTTCACGCCCGCCGGCCAGGCCGCTTTCGACGCCAACGTTCCAGGCAAGGGTCCGCGCCAGACGATGCCCGCCTTCGGCAATGATCCGCTTGGTCAGGCCAACCCGCCCGGTCTCTATCGCACCTTGGTCTATGGCCGCCCGATGGAGATGGTGCAGCTGCCCGATCGCGTGATTCAGTTGTTCGAGTGGGGCAAGCACTGGCGCACGATCTGGACCGATGGCCGTCCCGTGCCCGACGCTCTCGTGGCCGGCCCCTACTGGTATGGCTATTCGGTGGGTACCTGGGAAGGCGACACGTTGGTGGTGCAGACCGTCGGCCTCGATGGCCGTGCCTGGCTCGATGAATGGGGCACGCCCTTCACCGACTTCACCGAAGTAGAAGAACGCTGGCGCCGTGCCGATGAGAACACGCTGACGCTGCAGATCACGGTGAAGGACGACGAGCTCTACGCCGAACCCTGGACCAGCGATCTCAAGACCTTCCGTCTGCAGTCGCCGGATTCGCTCAACGGCGAGCTGATGGAACAGATATTCGCCCCCATCGACGAAATCGAATTCAACCAGCGCATCCGTGACCCCGCAGCGTCCGGACCTGCCGGAGCGCAGTAAGGCCCACGGGCGGCCCACTCCAGGCGAGCAGTATTTCCACCCTCAGCAGTAACGCAACATGACCGCAATCCTCACCCTGGAGGCGGGCCGCGAGAAATCGCTGCTGCGTCGCCATCCCTGGATCTTTGCCAGCGCCATTCGTCACATCGGCGGCAAACCACGCAAAGGCGATACCGTCGACGTGCTGGCGAGCGACGGCCGCTGGCTCGGCCGCGGCGCCTACTCTCCCGACTCCGCGATGCGCGTGCGCATCTGGACCTTCGAGCAGAATGAGGTCGTCGACAACGCCTTCTTCCTGCGCCGCATCGAACAGGCCGCTCGCGCGCGCCAACACTTGCTTGAGCACACCAATGCCTGTCGTCTCGTCGCGGCGGAATGCGATGGTCTGCCGGGCATCACGATCGACCTCTACGCCAAGGTCCTCGTGTGCCAATTGCTGAGCGCCGGCGCCGAGAAACATCGCGACAAGATCGTGTGGGCCTTGCGCAAGCTCTACCCGGAGCACGCGATCCTCGAACGCTCCGACGTACAGATTCGTGAGAAGGAAGGCCTGCCGCTCCTGACGCAGACGCTGCACGGCGAGATTCCCGAACTCGTCGAGATCGAGGAGAACGGTCTGCGTTTTCTGGTCGACGTGAAGAACGGCCACAAGACCGGTTACTACCTCGACCAGCGCAACAACCGCCAGTTGGTGGCCAACTACGCGCGCGACCGTGAAGTGCTCAACTGCTTCAGTTACACCGGCGCGATGGCCGTCTACTGCCTGCAGGGCGGCGCAACTCACGTGACGAATCTGGATGTGTCGGATTCCGCACTGGAGATGGCCGCGCGCCACATCGCGCTCAACGGCCTGCTGCAAGAGCGCTGCACTCAACTCAACGCGGACGTGTTCGCACAGCTGCGCGCCTATCGCGCCGAGGGGCGGCAGTTCGACCTCATCGTGCTCGACCCGCCCAAGTTCGTGGAGAACAAGCAGCATCTGACGCAGGCCTGTCGTGGCTACAAGGACATCAACCTGCTCGCGCTGCAGCTGCTCAAGCCCGAAGGCATCCTCGCCACCTTCAGTTGCTCGGGACTGATGCCCGAAGAACTCTTCCACAAGGTGGTGGCCGATGCCGCCCTCGATGCGGGGCGATCGGTGCAGTTCCTGCGCAAGTTGAGCCAGGCCGAGGACCATCCAGTACTCTCGACCTATCCCGAAGGCTATTACCTCAAGGGTCTGATCTGCCGCGTCGTTTGAAACGCCGGCAATAACAAGAAAAGCCCCGGGCAATGATCCCCCGGGGCTTCCAGCTTCCCTGCTGCGCACGTAATCAGTGCTTGGTCATCTCGTAGCGCAAGTCGTAGCTCATGCTGACGGTGATGCCCTGCTGGGTGATGACGGCATCGAAGGCCACATCCAGGATGATGTGATCGTCGGACTGGCTCACGATCACGACTTCGAGGTTGGAGATGGTGCCGATGTCCTCGAAGTAGTCGGTCATCATGTCTTCGATCTGCTCTGCGGTGGCGGGATCGCCGCCGACCGGGACGTCGCGCAGGATGATCTCGTCGAAGTCCACCGTGGTGGTCATGCCCATGATGGTCTGCGTGACGGAACCCGTGATCTTGATGTCCCAATCACCACAGCCGAGCTGACCGGTGACTTCTTCGTTGCAGCCGTTGGGTGCGCCGATCTCGAGCTTGATCTGCTCCAGCTTGGCCAATACGACGGATTCCTCACCCTTGTCGTGGATGCCCGGACCGAAGGGGGCGCCCATGACATAGATGCGGCCGCCCTTGAAGCCCACGTAGGTCTGGGTGTCCTCGTAGTAGCGGTAGATGTAGCCGAGGTCGGGCGCCAGACGCAGCTCCGTGCCACCTTTGAAGAGATCGGGAAAGATCTCCTCGGCCAGTTCCAGGGCCGCCTGGGCGTCTTCGCTGATCGTGAGGGTTTGTTGGGACAGAGCCAGGGGGCTGGCGAACGCCAGCGACAGACCCAGCGCCGATAAGAGTGGGGCTCGTTTCATGCGTTTCTCCTGCAGGATGGAAGCGATGCCGGAGCGGGGCTGCGATCCGGTTGAGCCGGAAGACTAACGATGCCGCCTGCGCTTGAATCCCCCCCATTCAGGGGGGCGGCATTTCCCATCGGGAAATTGCTGAGAGCCGCGCGGCGTCATCAGAGCGCAAGGCCCGATGTCGTCGCGTTTGCCGGCCGGGGGCGAGGCACTAGAATGCCGCCTCTTGCACGCCTCAGAGAGTGATTCGATGTTTTCCATCCTGCTGCAGCTACTACCCGTCTTCGCTTACTTCGGCCTCGGCATCCTCCTCCGTCACAAGAAACTGGCGGACCGTGGCCATGCCGACTTCCTGCTTCGCCTCGTGTTCTTCGTGACCCTGCCGCTCTTGATCCTCAACTCGGTATCGCGTCTCGAACTCAATGCCAGCACGGCGCTGCTGCCGGTCAGCAATGCGCTGGTGAACCTCTTCTGCCTCGGCGTGGCCCTGCTCTTCATCCGCGCCATGAAGCTGGCCAAGCCGCAGGCCGGCGCCGTGGTGGTCAACACCTCGATCTCCAACAACAGCTACATGTTCCCTTTCGTGCTGGCGGTGTACGGTCAGGCGGGGTTCGCCGAAGCCATCCTCTATGACTTCGGCAATGCGGTGATGATGGCGACGCTGGTCTATGCGATGGCCTTCCGTTACGGCGAGGCAGATCACGACCGCTGGATGATGCTGCAGCGCATCCTGAAATCGCCGCTGATCTGGTCGCTGGTGCTTTCGCTGATTCTTTCGGTCGGTGGCTGGCAATTGCCGGAGCTGGTGGTGAGGATCATCGATCCCTTGGGACAGATGACGGCACCGCTCATCCTGATCGCGCTGGGCGTGTTCTTCTCGCTGGAGGTCAAACAGCTGCCGCTGGCGCTGAGCGTCGTGGGCATCAGGATGGTGTTGGGCCTGGTGGCGGGACTGACGCTCGCAACGCTGTTCGGCTTCGAAGGCCTCACCTACAAGGCGGTGGTGCTGTGCAGCGCCGCACCGATCGGCTTCAACGCCCTCACCTATTGCTCGCTCGCCAAACTCGACACCGAACTCGGCGCCAGCGCAGTGTCGATCTCCATCCTGGCAGGCATGTTCTACATCCCTCTGCTCATTTATTTCCTTGGCTGATTCAGTGACTGCGGAGGCGTAAAGTCTCCGCAATTTTTCCTCTTCAAAGAACGAACCGTTCGGTTCGAATCTCACACTTTCATCAATAAGATCAACAGTAACCCTTTACTTTTGATCGCCCCTTCTATATCTAGAGCTCCTTCGATCGTCCAGCCGGGCTAGCCTTGATCGAAGCTTACCCATCCTCACAATGGACTGCGCCAGGAGACGCAGCTCCGTCGAAAGGAACGTCGTAGTAGAAGCAGTAAGTAGTAGCAGTAGAAGTAAAACAACAACGCTATACAAAACTGAATAACAACATACGCCGTCATCAGAAGGGGGGAAACCAATGATGCGAAATCACAGGCGTTTCAACGCCAGCTTACTGGCGCTCTCAATTTCTTCAGCTCTCATCGCAACACAGCAAGCCCAGGCCGCCCAGGCCAACCTCGAGGAGATCCAGGTAACCGGTACCCGTATCCGTACCACTGACGGCATGGTCATGCCGACTCCCGTTACCTCCGTAACCACCACCGAGATCATGGACTACGAGCCTGGTACTTCGATCTCGGAACAGCTCGACAACCTACCCCAGTTCCTCAACACCCAGACCGCGCAGCGTGGTGGTGCCACCCTGTTCGGTGACGCAGGCGGTTCTTACCTGAACCTGCGCAACATGGGTAAACAGCGTACTCTGGTACTGTTCGACGGCTCGCGCATCGTGCCGGCCGACCGTTCCAGTACCGTCAACGTCGACAACTTTCCGACGGCGCTGATCCGCAGCGTCGACGTGATCACCGGTGGTGCTTCGGCCGCCTACGGTGCCGACGCCATGGCCGGCGTGGTGAACTTCGTGCTCGACCGTGAATTCGAAGGATTCAAGTCCAGCATCTCGACGGGTATCACCGAAGAAGGTGATGGTGAGAACTACAGCGTGTCGCTGGCTGGTGGTACCGCCATCGGCGAGCGCCTCCACCTGATCGGTTCGGTGGAAGCACGTCACGTCAACCAGATCTATCGCGATCCGCGTGACACCGAGAACTGGAACAGCATCGGTTGGGTCATCAACCCCGACTGGTATCCCGGTGCCCCGCCGGGCATCCCGCAGCGCATCACGCGTCCGCACGTGCACTCCGCCACGCAGAACGCCACTGGCCTGATCAACCAACCCGGCTTCTCGCTGCATCGCTACACCTTCTCCGAAGACGGCACCTACATTCGTCCCTTCATCGACGGTGACATTCCGAACCGCGTAGGCACGGGCTCCAACGGCA
This sequence comes from uncultured Gammaproteobacteria bacterium, assembly GCA_937898685.1. Lineage (GTDB taxonomy): Bacteria > Pseudomonadota > Gammaproteobacteria > Pseudomonadales > Pseudohongiellaceae > CAILUG01. The sequence continues at coordinate 9,136 of CALEJT010000027.1, forward strand.
TGCAGGCCGGTGGCCCCGAGGCCTCGATCGCCGAGCGCTCCTTCATCAACGGCGCGCAGGGTGCGGAAGTCGTACAGCGTAGCGGCTTCGGTGCCATCAAGTACGACATCAGCGACAACACCAACGTGTTCGCACAGGTCATGATGGGACGCACCGAATCCAACCAGCTGGATCGTCTCGGTGCGCTCGAGATGGGTCAGCAGTACTACGTGCAGGCCTACATCGAAAACCCCTTCCTGCCCGACGTCGTGCGTGACGCAATGATCGCAGAGGGTCGCCAGTCGATCGAAATCCAGAAGATCGGCCAGATCCGCATCCCCGGCAAAACCAACATCGCCGATGGTCGTGACGACAAGAACATCAGCCAGATGTGGTCGGCCAGTGCCGGCTTCGAGCACATTTTCGAGAACGATTGGTCTCTGCGTGGCACCTACCAGTACGGTGAATCCAAGCTGACCTCGGCCGCGTACAACATCCTGCGTATCGACCGTCTGCACATGGCGATCGACGCCGTACGCGATCCGCAGACCGGCGCCATCATCTGTAACGTACAACGCTACAACCCCACGCCCGAACAGTTGGCCGCTTCGATGGAAGGCAGGCTGGTCGCCACGACGATGAACACCATCTATCCCGATGGCGTGCGTCCGGTCGACTCGCCGATCCTCAACGACAACGCCATTCGTGACTGCGTTCCGATCAACATGTTCGGTCTGGCCAACGCCACGCCCGAAGGCGCCGACTACGTGCTCGACGACAAGAAAGGCTGGCGTGATCTCGATCAGCACTTCGCCGAATTGCTGCTCACCGGTGAACTGCACGAAGGCTGGGGCGCAGGGCCGCTCTCCTTCGCTGCCGGTCTGACCTATCGTGAAGAATGGTTCAACCAGTACAGCACGCCGATCGCGGGCGAACGCTCGCCGGCCAACGCACCGGAGATCGGCATCCGCGGCATGTCCGCCGGTACCACCGGTGGTAACCGTTCGATGCACTACTTCTCCGCCACGAGCTGGGCAACCGGTGAATTCGACGTGTGGGAATGGTTTGCAGAGTTGAACGTACCCGTGTGGGAATCGAGCTCGGGTGCACAGCGCTTCGATACCAACTTCGCCTTCCGTCAGTCCGACTACTCGCTGACCGGCAAGATCGAAAGCTGGAAGATCGGCGGCGAGTTCCAACTGATGGATGGCCTGCGTTTCCGCGCCACCAAATCGCGCGACGTGCGTGAGCCGACCTTCGGTGAACAGTTCGAGTCCGGTGGTGGCGGTGCCAACATCAACGATCCTGTGACCGGCACCTCGTACACGATCACGGCACTCAGCGGTGGTAACCCCAACCTGCGTCCCGAGATCGGCGACACGCTGACCGCCGGTGTGGTATGGGCTCCGTCCTTCGCCAACTGGATCGATGGTCTGCAGCTGTCGGTCGACTGGTATGAGATCGAGATGAAGGATCGCGTCGGCTCGCTCGGTGCCCAGCGCATCCTCAACGACTGCGCCGCTGGCGACACCTATCTCTGTTCGCTGGTATTCCGTAACGCGGCGACCGGCACGGTGGAGCGTGTGCTCAACATCAACCTGAACACTGCTGCCGCCCGCACCTCCGGTGTGGACATCGAGGCGCGCTACGACCTCGATGTGGACTTCATCTCCAATGAAGACGAACGCGTGTCCCTGCGCTTCTTCGCCGGCTACCTCGGTGAGAACTCGGTTACCACCACCACCTACCGTGACGACGTGGGCAGCCAGTTCAGCCCCGAGTGGAACGCATCGGCAACGCTGGGTTACGACGTGGGTCCGTGGGGCATCCGCCTCATCGGTCGTTACATCGACAGCGTCATGTACGACGTACTGTGGGTGGAAGGTGTCGACGTCGACGACAACTGGGCTGCTTCGCAGACCACTGCCAACCTGGGCATCAGCTACAGAGGGGAAACCTCCACTGGTGCCAACTGGGTGGCAAGCTTCAACATCACCAACCTGTTCGATCGTGCTCCTCCGATCTTCCCGTCGCAGAACCAGCGCGGTGGTCAGCAGACGATCGGCAACATCTACGACGCCTACGGCAGAAGGTATCAGTTCAGCTTGAACTACAGCTTCTGATCCACTGGCGCGTAGCAGCAACACGAAAGCCGGCTCTCAGAGCCGGCTTTTTTATGCACGAACGTTACGCAGGCAAGTTTCGCGCGAAGCAGCGGAACGCCGACGCGTCGCTTTACTTTTGATCAATCCTTCTATATCTAGAAGCGGCCTACCAAGAGGTAGATGCATGAATCGCTTCAATGACGGCCCGTGAGGAGTATGGCCGCATCAGCAGTCCGCAGAGCAGTAGCAGTAGAAGGTCAAGACACCACGCTGCAGTGAAGTCGTACCAAACCAAAACGACAACCAATGCCTCTGAGGGGAACCATGATGCGCACTTCCATGCGTTTCAATGCCAGCGCGCTGGCACTTTCCATCGGCTCCATTCTTGCTCCCACGCTGCTCCAGGCTGCACAGAGCGATCTGGAAGAAATCCAGGTAACCGGCACACGTATCAGAGTCACCGACGGTATGGTGCAACCGACACCGGTCACCGCCGTCACCGTCGATGAGATGCGTGACTTCGATCCTGCCTCATCCGTATCGGAACAACTCGACAATCTTCCGCAGTTTCTCAACACACAGACCGCGCAACGCGGCGGCGGTACTTTGTTCGGCGATGCCGCCGGTTCCTATTTGAACCTGCGCAACATGGGCAAACAGCGCACGCTGGTGTTGTTCGATGGTTCGCGCATCGTGCCGGCTGATCGCGCCGGCGTGCCGAACGTCGACAACTTTCCCACCGCACTCATCCGCAACGTCGACGTCGTCACCGGTGGCGCCTCGGCTGCGTACGGTGCCGATGCGATGGCCGGTGTGGTGAACTTCGTGCTCGATCGTGAGTTCGAAGGGTTCAAGTCCACCATTTCCACCGGCATCACCGAACGCGGCGATGGCTTCAACTACAACTTCAGCATCGCAGGCGGTGTACAGGTTGGTGAACGGCTGCATCTGATCGGCTCGGTGGAACATCGCAACATCGAACAGATACTGCGCAAGCCGCAGGATCTCGATAACTGGAACAGCATCGGCTGGGTCATCAATCCAGCATGGCGCGCATCCGATCCGCCCGGCACGAATCCACAGCGTCTCACCGTGCCGCACGTGCATCACGCCAACCAGAACCCCGCCGGTCTCGTCAGTGTTTCAGGTCCGCTCGCCAGTGAGTTCCGCTTCCAGAACCACACCTTCACCGACGATGGCACTGCCATGCGTCCCTTCGTGGTCGGCGACTATCGCAACCTCGGCAATGGCATGCAGGCCGGTGGTCCTGAAGCGGCGCTTTCGGAGATGGCCTTCGATGGGGGCGGCGGACTGTCCGGCAATGAAGTCATCCAGCATTCGGGCTTCGCCGGCCTCAAATACGACATCAGCGACAGTACCAATGTCTTCGGCCAGATCATGATGGGGCGCACGGAATCGAATCAGTATGGCCGGCGTGGCAACCCGGAGATGGGCGCGATCTATACCGCCACCATCTTCCGTGAAAACGCGTTTCTGCCGCCCGAACTCGCAGCGGAAATGGATCGGCTAGGGCTGACGCAGATCAACTTTGCCAAGATCGGTCAGGTACGCACTGCAAAGAACAAGAACTTCTACGATGATCGCGACAACTCCGACATCTCGCAGATGTGGTCGGCGTCGGTGGGCTTCGAGCATCTGTTCGCCAACGACTGGTCGCTGCGCGGCAATTATCAGTACGGCGAATCCAAGCTGACGAGCGAAGCAGAGGGCATCATCCGTGTCGACCATTGGTTCATGGCGATGGATGCGGTGCGCGATCCGGCTACCGGTGCCATCGTCTGCAACGTGCAACTGCGCAATCCCACGATTGCCGAACTCGAAGCCGCGGCGGTGGGCAAGACGGTGCTCACGACTCGTGTCACCGAATATCCCAGCGGCCGTATGCCGATCGACAACATCCTCGTCACGCCGGAGCGCTCGATTCGCGACTGTGTGCCGATGAACGTGTTCGGTCTTGGCAACGTGTCGCAGGCGGCGGACGACTATGTGCTCAGCGACGACAAGAAAGGCATCCGCGATCTCGATCAGCACTTCGCCGAACTCCTGCTCACCGGCACGCTGCACGACGGCTGGGGCGCAGGTCCACTCTCGTTCGCCGCAGGTCTCACCTATCGCGAGGAGTGGTTCAATCAGATCACGCGTCCGATCGACTTCGAGCGCACCACACTCAATGCGGCCGAAGTCGGCATCCGCGGCATTCCCTCGCAGATCAGCGAAGGCAACCGTTCGATTCACCAGTTCTCCGCCACCTCGTGGGCGACGGGTGAATTCGATGTCTGGGAGTGGTTTGCCGAGTTGAACGTGCCGATGTGGGAATCCTCGAGCGGTGGCCAACGCATCGACACCAACTTCGCCTTCCGTCAATCCGACTATTCACACAGTGGCCAGGTCGAAAGCTGGAAGGCCGGCATCGAACTGCAGGTATTCGAAGATCTGCGCGTGCGTGTGACGCAATCACGCGACGTGCGCGAACCGACCTTCCAGGAACAGTTCGAAGCGCAGGGTGGCGGTGGCCAGGTGAACGATCCGCTGATGGGCATCAACAATCAGACCATCACCTTGCTTACCTACGGCAATCCCAACCTCAGCCCAGAAGAAGCCGACACGCTCACTGCCGGCATCGTGTACGCGCCGACCTTCGCGGCATGGATCGAAGGCTTGCAGATCTCCGCCGACTATTACGACATCGACGTGAGCGGACGCATTACACCACTCGGCGCACAGCGTCTGGTCGATGAATGCGTGAATGGCAGTAGTCCCGCCTTCTGTTCGCAACTCGTGCGCAACCCAGACACCAACATTCTCGAACGCGTCGAGGATCGGCAGGTGAACGCGGCAGCCGGAGTCACGCGCGGGGTGGACATCGAGATGCGCTATCGCCACGAACTCGACCTTTTCGCGAACCTGCCCGAAGACCTGAACCTGCGCCTCTTCGCCAACAGGGCCATCGAGAACTCGGTGACGACCACCACCTATCGCAACGATGTCGGCAGCCTGACCAGCCCCGAATGGACCGCCACCGCGATGTTTGGCTACAACGTCGGTGATGTCGGGCTCAACTGGATCACGCGTTACTACGACAGCACCAACTACACGCAGGGCTTCGGTGTGCACTGGACTTCGGGCATCGAAGTCGACGACGCCACCATCGCATCGCAGACGGTTCACAACGTGGTGCTCAGTTATCGTGGCGAAACGGCTTCCGGTGCCAACTGGGTCATGAGTCTCAACGTGAACAACGTACTCGATCGTGATCCGCCGATCGTTGCATCGCAGAACACGCGCGGAGGCCAACAGAATCCCAGCAACGTGTTCGACGTATTCGGGCGACGCTATCAGCTGAGCCTGAACTACAGCTTCTGATGAAGCTGGCAGCAAGGCACCAGCTCACAAGGCCGGTGCCGCGTTAACGGTAGTACGACTTCGTGTCGTGCAGTGGTGCCCTACGACAACCATGAGGAGGAAAGATGAGCAATGCCGAATCTTCGAACGTGGCGACGATTCGTGAGTATCTGCATGCACTGGAAAGCGGTGCGAGCGGTGAGGAGTTGCGCCGGTTCTTCACGCCCGATGCTGTCCAGGTGGAGTTGCCCAATCGCTTCAATCCCAAAGGTGGCAGCAGCGATCTCGAAACCTTGCTGCAGCGTGCCGAACAGGGAAACAAACTCATGCGCGATCAGCGCTATGAGCTCAGCTCCGTCATCGAGCAAGGTGAGCGCGTTGCCGTGGAGGCGACGTGGCGCGGCACCTTGAACGCGCCACTCGGCACCATCGTGGCTGGCACCACCTTGCACGCGCACTTCGCGCTTTTCTTCGAGTTCAGTGGCGGCAAGATCAAACTGCAGCGGAACTACGATTGCTTTGAACCGTGGTAATCACAGTGCAAAAGAAAAGCCGGCGTTTGCCGGCTTTTTTGTTTGCGAAAAAACCTTGTGGGTCGCTCAACCTAGCTTGGCGCCGAGCGGTGCGAAGCCCAACGAGCAATGTCGACTACAACACTGAATTGCGGATCGCTGTGCCGCGTGGCCGAAGCTGAAGTCCGTGAAGCCCATGCGATATCACGCATGCAGCTGCCCTTGCTCATGATTCTTTGACGCGAGTTGCGGTCGTCTCCGATCGATCGTGAAAGTTCACTCTTTCAAATGCGCCAAGACAACAGCAGACAAAGTGTTTTCGGTAATCCCTCGGCGTTTGGCCTGTGGAGAAT
>CALEJT010000028.1 GCA_937898685.1 uncultured Gammaproteobacteria bacterium
CCCCCGTCCGCCAGTCCGCTGCCTTCAGCTCTACATGTTTAGCGTCGTCTATTTTTTAACCTGGTGCCGCCCGACGGGCAGGGTACAACAGGCGAGCCCGGTGAGTTTTAACGGGTCGGCCCCGAGCGAGCCTTCCCGCGATCTCGTTCTGTATGACGATGGCAATCACTGGTTTACGAGCATCCCGGTGGCCATCGCTCGCTGCGCCTAATTAGGCAGCGAGAGCGTAAGTTTCGTCGTTGGCAACTATTTAAGTTGCATAGATTGATTTACGAGAGTCTATACCCTCTCGACATGCACCTCAGGTTTTGTAACCGGCGTCGAATCCAAAACGCCCCCGAGTGGGTCGGCGATGCTAACACAACTCACGCATCACTTCTCGGTGATGAAAACATCGCGTTGAGTCAGATGTGGGGGCGGAGGCTCAAAAGACAACAGGCACCGAGGTGCCTGTTGTCATGTCCATTGCGGTGAGTCGCTTACTTGTTCTTTTCCTGGCAGACCTTCTGCGCTTCACCCACGTCGCAGTAGTACTGGCCGTTGGCCATTCTGATCGTGTAGAAGCGGCCACCGGGCTTGCCGTTGGCGTAGGGGCTGACGGTGAACTCGACCTCGTCGCCTACGTTGAAGTTCTTGACGTCGAAGCCGCGCCGAGTGAGGTGCACCTTGCTGGTGAACTCGATGCCCCAGAGTTCCGAGGAGCCGTTTTCGGTGGGCACATCGACGAAGATCCAGACGTGGGGGTTGGTCCACTGCACTTCAGTGATCTTGCCGACGTGGGTGACCTTTTTCGTCTGGTCGAACATCGAGAAGGAGTGATGCGCCAGCGCAGTGCTGACGGGCAGGCCCAGTAATAGCAAGCTCAGGACGTAAGGGACGGGCGTTTTCATTGTTCTCATACCTCTGTTGTAGGCGCCGTCCTGGCATGGGCGGCGATGGGTCTGTCTAAAGTCAATCCGTGCGACGTTCGTCGCGCAATATCTTGATCAGCTGATTGGCGGTGATCACGACCTCCGGCAGCTCCGGCACACCTTCATTGCGCACGACACGGTAGCGGCCATTGACCACCAAAGTGGGCAGACGGCTGATGCCGGCGGCCTTGGTTTTCTGCTCCGCCTCTGCCAGGGCTGCGGCTACTTCCGGCGAGTTCCAGGCCTGCTCGAAGGCGTCCGCGGCCACACCGAGTTCGGCAAAGAAAGCTCTTGCCTGATCGACCGTGTTCAGCGGCTGATGCTTCTCGTGAATGTGGCGAAACGCGGCCGAATGCGCCTCATCATCGATCTTCAACTGCACTGCGGTGTAATAGATCTGCGCGTGCAACTTCATGACCGGATTCCAGATCGCCGGCATTCGATGCAGGACGAGGTCACCACGCACTTCGCCACCCCAGTAGGACATCATCGGCTCGAACTCGCTACACACCGGGCAGCCGTACCAGAACACGTCGAGCATCTCGATGATCTCGGGTGGCGTGTCGGTCGCGATCGGCGGATCGATGCGCTCGTAGTGCTTGCCCTCATCCATTGGACGTGGCTGCGCCAGCGCGATGGCGGAAACGAACAGCAGGACGGCCAGGAGGGCAACCTGTCGCAAGCTCAGCGGAAGCAAGGTGTGTGGCGTTTGCATGTAAGGCTCCGCGCAGTCTGCGCCACTTAGAAATCTGCCTGCGTCTGGCCGTTTTCATCGACCGGATGACGGTCGTTCTCGTCACAGATGTACTCGAGCATTTCCCAGGTGCGGTCGCGACGGAAGGTGTGGCTCAGGCGCCAGGGCTCTTCGAGTACGTTGGGATCGGTGAAGGTGAAATCCAGATGCAGGATGTCAGGGTTGTCCTTGTCGAGGTAGAGACGCTCTTCGATGACGAGGTCGGCGCTGTTGTAGACGCCGGCTTTGCCGAGGCGCTGGCCGGGACGTACGTTGCGGGTTTCGACCACGAGCACGTCGCCTTCCCAGTGGCCGCGGGAATCACCGAAATACTTCGGTTCCGGCTCTTCGGGGAAGGGGCGGCCATCGGTGAAGATGCGGCGTACCATCATGTGTGCTTCCTGCATCACTGTGATCTTGCCGGGAGTGAACAGGAATTCGAGGCTGTAGGGCATGGTCATGAAATACGGCATGCCCGGCGGTTCACAGTTGTTCGGGCCTTCCGGAATTTCGTAAGTGGGATCGGCGGCGATCTTGGCCATTTCCCGTTCATAGAATTCCTTGGCGGCACCTTTCAGTTTTGGCTCTTCGGGTGGCGTGGAACCGAAGGCGAAGGCGGGGAACCACAGTCCGCGGAAGTCGGGCAACTTGTCCAGTTCGGCATAGGAAGCATCCGGAGCGTTGGCCGGATAGACCACGCCGTCCTGGGCAAGCGCTGGCTGAGCCAGAACAGAACCAGTCAGTACGGAAAGAGCGAGAAGGGTGTGTCGAGCGGTGAAGGTCATCTGGCAAGCCTCGATCTACTAATTATTGTGGGCGGCAATCCGCTGCGTAGGCGCGGGATGATAATAACGTCCAACTGGTCAGTTCAATAGAAGCGCTGCCGGAATAGGTTGGAACTTGGTTCAGGATTGGCGCGTGGGCCTCACATTGCTCGTTGAGGGGGGCAGATAAAGCGGCTACCATCACCGGGCTTGAGCAAGGGGACTGCCAAGGCGGAGCTAGACTATGCCTGGGAATGATTACGATAAGAAGCAAGCGACCCTTTCCATGATGTCAATCATCGAACGTTTGAACAGAGGGCGAAAATCCCACGCGGTGCCTGTCGTGCGCACCTTGGTGGGCGCATGTGCGTTGCTGTTGTCACTGCATGTGCAGGGCAACGAGGCCATTCAACGCGCCGCCGAAGAAGGCGATCTCGCAGCACTCGAGCAGATGCTGCGAGCCGAAGAAAATGTGAATACGCCAATGCTCGATGGATCCACTGCGTTGCATTGGGCCGCATTGCGCGATCAGGCAGAAGTGGTTTCCTTCCTCCTCGAACGTGGCGCTGATGTCGAAGCGCGCAACCGCAATGGTGTATATCCGCTTTATCTCGCTGCGCTCAATGGCAGTGCCAAAGTCACGTCGCTGTTACTCGAAGCTGGCGCTGATCCCAACGCAGAACTTCCCAATGGCGAAACGGTGCTCATGACGGCAGCGCGCACCGGTGCGCCGGAAGTACTGGAATTGCTGCTGTCTTATGGCGCGCTCGTCGACAAGCGTGATCCTGAATTCCAGCAAACCGCTTTGATGATCGCTGCACGCGAGAATCATCCCGCAGCTGTGGATGTGTTGCTGCGCTACGGCGCAGAAGTGAATCTGCATACGCGCATCGGTCCGCCGATCGTCCACATTCCGCCCTGTAAAGGTACGGGCTGCGGTTCCGAAGGTGTGGGCATCAACCGCAGTGGTGTGCCTGATCGCGGCGAACGTTACGAACAAAAAGGCGGGATGACTGCATTGCTGTATGCAGCTCGCGAGGGCAACACCGAAGTTGCGCGCAGTCTGCTCAAAGCCGGTGCCGATATCGAAGCGACCGAAGTCAATGGCATCGGGCCTTTGTTGATGGCGGTACTGAACAACCAGCAGGACACCGCCTATCTCCTGCTCGAACATGGCGCCAACGTCAACGTCGAAGATTTCTGGGGCAGAACGCCACTCTATGCGGCTGTCGACTATCGCAACCTCGATCTCAACAGCTCCATCGAAGACAGTCCCACCACCAACTACGTCGATCGTGAGCCGATCTTTGCGTTGATCAAACGCCTGCTCGATGCCGGTGCTGACGTAAATGCCCAAACTCGTGAATGGCCGCCCGAGAAGAAATGGCTCTATGCACTGAACGATGTGTCCTGGGTCGACATGACTGGCCGTACGCCTTTCATTCGCGCTGCGGAATCCGGTGATGTGCGTGTCATGCGCCTGCTTTTGGAATATGGCGCCGACCCCCATATCACTACTTATGGTGGAACCAACGCCCTGATGGCTGCTGCTGGTGTCAACTGGACCGTGGCGCAGACCTATACCGAATCCGACGAATCATCGCTCGAAGCGGTGCGTTTGTGCCTGGAGCTGGGTCTGGATGTGAATGCCACCAACTCCATGGGCTTGACGGCGCTCCTCGGCGCTGCGAACCGCGGGTTCAACGACATGATCGTTCTCTTGGCTGAAAACGGGGCTCGTCTGGATGTACGCGATGCCGTCGGACGCACCGCCCTGCGCTGGGCCGAAGGCGTGTTCCTGGCGGCGGTCGGTGCCCAGCAGAAGCCGGAAACCATCGCACTCCTGAAGGAGCTGCTGAGTAAGCAGGGTTTGCCGCATGAATAAAGGTATTGCAGCAATGCGTCTTTCGAAGCTGTGCCTTGCCTTGCTGCTACCGCTGGCAGGGACTCTCGCGCAGGCTCAGGGTTTGAATCCCGAGCAAGCGAAACTCATCGATCAATATTGCAGCGAGTGCCATAACCTCGACGATTTCTCGGGCAGTCTCGCGTTCGAATTGGTCAATCGTGATGCCGTGCACGAAGATGCCGCCACCTGGGAAAAAGTGGTGCGCAAGCTCAATGCAGGGATGATGCCTCCGCCCGGCAATCCTCGTCCTTCCGAGGAGCAGCTGCAGGGTTTCGTGCGGGCAGTGACGTCGACCATCGACGCACAGGCGGCCAACAATCCCCAGCCTGGTGCTCCGCTGCTGCGCCGCCTCAACCGCACCGAATATCAGAACGCCATTCGTGATCTGCTGGATCTGCCGATCGATGCTTCCGAACTGATGCCGGCCGACGATTCGAGCGGTGGCTTCGACAACGTCGCCAACGTGCTCAGCATCTCGCCGGCTTTGCTCGAGGCCTATATTTCCGCAGCGTCGAAGATCAGCCGTTTGGCTGTGGGCGACATGGACACCGTCGCATCAGCGACGACCTATCGCGGTGATGGCCAGTCGCAGGCGCTTCACAAGGAAGGCTTGGCGCTTGGCACTCGCGGCGGCTTGAGCGCGCGTCACGTGTTCCCGCTCGATGCCGAATACGAACTCAACATCGTGCGCACCGGTGCGAACAGTGCCTTCATGCTCACGCCTTTCGGTGAAGAAGATCCCGTAGAAGTCGTAATCGACGGCAAACGCGTTGCCCTGCTGCAGCCCAACGATCGTGGCACCATCCGTCTGCCCATCAGCGCAGGTGTGCATCAGGTGGATGTCGCTTATCTGCCAATGGCACCGGCCTTGGGAGTGGATGATCTGCACTCCGTCTGGGCCACCAGCACGGCCATCAACTCTCTGTCGATTCGTGGTCCTCTGGACCCGACCGGCCGCGGCGATACGCCGTCACGCCGCAAGATTTTCATTTGCCAACCTCAGTCGACCAGAGAAGAAGCCGCCTGCGCCGAACGCATCCTGCGGCAGCTGGCAACGCGTGCCTATCGCAAGCCGGTCGATCAGGAATCGCTCGACATTCTCATGTCTTTCTATCAGGACGGTCGCGCCAAGGCCGATTTCGATACCGGTATTCAGTATGCACTGGCACGACTGTTGGTCGACCCGCAGTTCATCTTCCGCTTCGAAGCCGAGCCTGAAGATCTGGCGCCCGGTGCCATCTATGCGGTGAACGACTACGAACTGGCGAGTCGCTTGTCGTTCTTCCTTTGGAGCAGCATCCCAGACGATCGTCTGTTGGAGCTGGCCGGTCAGGGCAAGCTGAAGGATGAGTCTGTCCTCGATGCCGAAGTGAAGCGCATGTTGGCCGATCCCAAGGCTGAGTCGCTCGTCACGAACTTTGCGACCCAATGGTTGTCGCTGCGCAAACTGGATTCCGCCAACCCGGTATCGGTGGAGTTCGATGGCGCGCTACGCGAGGCGATGCTGAAAGAAACGCAACTGCTGTTCGGGCACATCCTGCGTGAAGACGCGAGCGTCGTCGAACTGCTGGATGCGGATTACACCTTCGTCAACGAACGTCTGGCCAAGCATTACGGGTTGCCCGGAATCCGCGGCAGCCACTTCCGTAAGGTTGCCCTGCCGGAAGGTTTCCGCCGCGGCCTGCTCGGTCACGCCAGTATCCTGACCATCACGTCTGCGCCCAACCGTACTTCGCCGGTGATTCGCGGCACCTGGGTGCTGGAGAACCTGATGGGCACGCCGCCGCCTTCGCCGCCGCCCGGTGTCGAGACCAATCTCGAAGTCAGTGTTCCCGGTGGCCAGACCTTGACCATTCGCGAACAATTGGAGCGGCACCGTGCCGATCCCTCCTGTTCGGCATGTCACAGCGTGATCGACCCGCTCGGTTTCGCGCTCGAGAACTACGATGCCATCGGCAAGTGGCGTGACGAAGTGGGTGGGGCGCCGGTCAATACCAGTGCTACTCTGTGGGACGGCAGCGCCATCGATGGCCCCGAAGATCTCCGTAAGGCCTTGCTGGCACGGGAAGAAATGTTCGTGGAAGCGTTCATAGAGAAGATGATGACCTATGCTCTGGGGCGCCGCGTCGAGTACTTCGACATGCCGGCGATCCGCAAAGTGGCGGCAGCCGCAGAGAAAGACGGCTATCGTTTCAGCGCAGTGATCAAGGGAATCGTCGATGCCGACGCATTCAGAATGCGCACGAAGGAAGTAAAGGATCAGGCCCAGGTGACGCTGGCGCCATCAGCAGGACAGGTTGAACGATAAGAGAGAGGCGTGGATATGTTCATTACGAAGAAACATCTGTCTCGTAGGACCTTGTTGCGGGGTGCCGGTACGGTCCTGGCGCTGCCGCTGCTCGACGCCATGGTGCCCGCGCTGGCGCAGGCTCCTGCGCCTACTCCGCGTCTCAGCGCCATCTACATTCCGCATGGTGCGACCATGGCCAAGTGGACGCCGGCCGCGGAAGGCAAGAACTTCCCGATTTCCGAGATTCTGTCGCCCCTCGAGCCCTATCGCGAATACCTGAACGTCATCAGCGGTCTGGCCAACGAGCCGGTTGGTCCCTGGCCGGGCGAAGACACGGGTGGGGCTCAGAACCACTCGCGCGCCGCGGCTGCGTTCCTGACGGCTGCGCACCCAGTAAAAGGTGACAAGGCCTACGTCGGTGAATCACTGGACCAGGTTGTCGCCCAGACGCTTGGCCGTGATACCCCGCTGCCCTCGCTGGAGCTGGCCATCGAGCCCTCCGGTCTCACCTGCGGCACCAACTTCACCTGCGCCTACAGCAATACGCTGTCGTGGAAAACGCCGACACTGCCGATGCCGATGGAGAACAATCCGCAGCTCGTGTTCGAGCGTCTCTTCGGCGAAGGCGCTACCGACGAGCAGCGCCGCGAACGTCGTCAGCTTTCCGCCAGCATGCTCGACTCGATTCGCGAGCAGGTGCAGGCGCTCAACAAAGGTCTACCCGCTGCCGACCGTTCCCGTTTGGATGACTATCTGCAGGAAGTCCGTGAAATCGAGCGCCGCGTACACTTGGTGGATGAGCGTCTGAGCGAAGATCTCGATCTGCCGGCTGCACCCTCGGGTATTCCGCGCGACTTCGAGGATCACGTCGAACTGATGTTCGACCTGCAGGTGCTCGCATTCAAATCCGAAATCACGCGCATCAGCACGCTGATGCTCTCGCGCGAGAACAGCAATACCCGTTATCCGGGCAGCGGTGTGGCCGAGGGCTTCCACAACGCTTCGCACCATTCGAACGAACAGAAGAACAAAGATCAGTTTGCCGTGATCAACCGCTACCACATCACCGTGCTGAAGAAGTTCTTCGATAAGCTTGCCGCAACTCCGGATGGTGACGGTACCTTGCTGGATAACTCCTTGGTGCTCTACGGCAGCAGCCTCAGCGATGCCAACGAACATAACTTCGATCCGCTGCCCATCATCCTCATGGGCAAGGCCGGTGGTCGCATCGAAGGCAACCGCCACCTGCGCTTCCCCGACCATACGCCGCTGGCCAACCTGCATTTGGCCTTGCTGGAGAAATTCGGCATTCACCGCGACAGCTTCGGCAACAGCACGGGAATGTTGGACGTATAACCGTTCTCCAAATGAAGAAAACCCGGCCTTGTGCCGGGTTTTCTTTTTCCGACAGAAAGTTTCTTAAAGTGTCAGCAGGAAAGCGACCAAGTCTTCCTTCTCCTGATCCGTCAGATTCACACCCAGCACCAGGTTGAAGAACTCCACGGTGTCGGCGAGCGTGAGCAAACGACCATCATGTAAGTAGGGCGGTGAATCCTTGATGCCTCGGAGCGTGAAGGTCTTGATCGGACCATCGGCACTCGCGAGACGTCCGAGAATTTCGCGTTCCTCGAAGAAGCGCTCGGTGCGCAGGTTATGCATCAGGTTGTCGGTGAAGTAGGGCGGTACATGACAGCTGGCGCAGCGGCCCTTGTTGTGGAAGACGTCTTCACCGCGCAGCTCCTGCTCCGTGGCCAATGTCGGATCGAGCCGACCGAACACATCGAGTTTCGGCGCAGGCGGAAAATCCAATAACTCTTGCACTTCCGCCATGTTGTGCACCTCACTGCCACGTTCGAGGACGCGCACGCCCTTCTTGGTTGCGACCACCGGGTCGCCGTCGAAATAAGCTGCACGCTGTTCGAACTCGGTGAAGTCTTCGATGGTCTTCAATGCGCGCTGCGAGCCAAATAGACGCTGCACGTTCACGCCACGCAGTGAAGGCGTATCGATGCGGTGCCGGTGATTTTGCGGGCGAATGTCGCCGACGAGGTGAGTTGCGGCATTGGTGTGGCCGTTCACATGGCAGTCGAAACAGGTGACGCCCATGCTGGGTTCCGGTGAACGACGGTCCGCAGTGGAGTTGAACTGCTGTTGCATCATTGGTGTCACCAATAGCCGGAAACCATCGAGTTGTTTAGGGTTGAGGATGCCGTTGAAGAGCTCATAGAAGTTCGCGAGCGTCACCACCTGGCCTTGCGAAACGTCACCCAGGTCAGGGCGCGTCGTCAGATAGATGGCAGGTGGGAACTCGGGCAGAAAATGATCCGGCAACTGATAACTGAGGTCGAAGCGAGTCAGGTCCCTTCCATCCTGCTCCCGGATGCGATCGATATGGAATTGCGGAAACAGCATGCCGCCTTCGGCATGATTTTCGTGGGGCAGGGGGTAAAAACCGGCTGGCCAGAGATTGCCGTCTTTGATCTGCTGCGGCGTCATCGCCGCCAAGTCCTGCCATGAGGTCCCGGCAGGCAGCCGAACTCGTACTCCTCCCTGTATCGGCTTGCCCCGACCACTCGAAGTGACGCCAGGAATGGGGTTGTCTCGCAGGTCATAACGTTCTTCGAGCAGGCGTCGGAAGTTGTTTTCGATACCTGCCTTTTCGCCTTCCATGCGTCGTCGCACCTCGTCGAAAGGTTGTGGCTCGACGACGGGGGTGTAGCTGCTGGGCGGCGCTTCCGCGGCGTTGGCGGATGAGATCGCAATGGTGAGGAGAGGGACGGATAGCGCAGCAGAAACTAGCGTGAAGGGCGTGGTTTTCATCTTGGCGCTCCTTTTCTGTGAGGTAGGGCCTCAGCAGTATAGGCCTAGGTGTTGCGCCAATTGATATGTGATGAGTGATCCAAATTGCAAATTCACCGCAAATATTGTGGTGTCTTCGTGATTACAGAGGCACGCTGGTATTTATGTGAACTGCAGAGCCGATATGTACCCAGCCTGCTATCAGAAGAGCTGGCGCTTAGCGTTATAGGGAAGGTCCCGATGAGCTTGAGCGGAGAATCAGCGACGCGCGGCGTGTGACATCATGCGGCGCTTGGTGATGTTCCACTCGCGTTCGCGCTCTACTTCGCGCTTGTCGTAGTCGTGCTTGCCCTTGGCAAGAGCGATCTCGCATTTCACGAGATGCCCCTTCCAATACATCTTGGTGCAGATGCAGGTATGACCTTTCTGCTGGACTCCGGAAAAGATGCGAGCGAGCTCCTTGCGATTCAGCAGGAGTTTGCGCGTGCGGGTGGGGTCTGCCACGTAGTGGGTGCTGGCACTGATCAAGGGATTGATCTGTGCGCCGAACAACCAGGCTTCGCCGTTCTTGACGAGGATGTGGCTGTCGACGAGCTGCACTTTCTTTTCGCGCAGGCTTTTGACTTCCCAACCCAGGAGTGCAATGCCTGCCTCGAAACGTTCTTCGAGGAAGTAGTCGTGGTTCGCCTTGCGGTTGACGACGATCGTGTTGTCGTCGTGTTTTACTTTCTTCTTAGCCATGCGCGCGGATTATAGGCAGCTCGTCGCCGCCTTCCTATCGGATATTGGTCTTTGCAAATGCAACAGGTGCGTTATATGGTGCCGCCGTTCTTGATTTCGAGTCCTTGAGTCTCCTGCATGATCACCATTTCCCGCTCCGCGTTGCTGCCGTATTCGGACGCGGAAGTGTTCACTCTCGTCAACGACATCGAATCCTATCCACAGTTCATGGATGGCTGTATTGCCGCCGAAGTGCTGAGCAGAAGCGAGGAAGAAGTCATCGCGCGGCTCGAACTTGGCAAAGCAGGCCTTCGCTATGCTTTCAGCACGCGCAATACGTTGGAGCCACCGAAGCGTATGGTGATGAACCTGGTCGAAGGCCCCTTTCGCAACTTCGAAGCGCAATGGCGCTTCACCGCGCTTTCACCCACTGCGTGCAAGGCAGAGTTCGACATGCGCTTCGAGTTTTCCAGTGGTCTCGTCAATGCCGCGCTGCGTGCGCTCTTCGAAAGCACGAGCCGCGAAATGGTGGCGGCGATCTGTCGTCGTGCGGAGCAGTGCTATGGGCGGCGTTGAAAACAATAACGACACCATCATGGTGGAAGTCGCCTACGCGCTTCCCGACCGGCAACGCATCCTCACGTTGGAGGTCAGCCGTGGCACTACTGCATTCGAAGCAGTAGTGAAGTCGGGCATCACGCAGGAGTTTCCCGAGATCGATCTCGCCACGGCGACCATGGGAGTGTTCGCCAAGATCCTCGATGGCAAGGTATTGCCCTCACCCAAGGATTACCAACTCAAGCCGCGCGACCGCGTGGAAATCTACCGGCCGCTGATTGCCGATCCCAAGATCGCTCGCGCCCAGCGCGCCGCCAGGGCCAAGCAAGGCAAATAAGAAAGTTGCTGTTACCCAGGCGAGCGGCTGTTACTGCTGCTGCGACGTGGCGGAATCGCTGCTTGGACGGACGCTGCTGAACTGGTTGTTTTCCGGCGTCTGCTGGAAGTCGCCTTCGAAGTGCGTCAGCTGGTTGTTCTCGAAGTACAGCGTGAGGCGCTCCTGCACGCGTTCACCGCCGCCGGGCTGGAAACTGTAGATGTAGTCCCAGCGATCCTGGTGGAAGGTGTCGCGCACGAGAGGCGTGCCGAGGATGAAGATGACTTGGTTCTTGGTAAGGCCCGGCCGAAGCTGGTCCACCATCTTCTGGGTGATGATGTTGCCCTGCGGGATGTCGATACGGTAGACGCCCGGAAAACTGAAGGACGATACCGAACCACAGCCGCCTAGCATTAAGGCGCTGACGCAGAGCAGGACTCGCGTGAACTGACTGTTGTAGTTAATGCGCAACATCTCTCTACGTTGGCTTGCCAAGTGGACTTGGATTTACTTACCTGAGGAACGCGGCATAATACCCCAAACCCAAAATTTGTGTCAGTCCGGCGGGGTTCACCCCCTATGTAGTACACCGGACAGCGGCCCCGTGTCCGTGGCCCAATAGGAGTAAGCGATGAGCGGAGAAAATCAGGAATTGCGCAAGGCGGGGCTCAAGGTCACGTTGCCCAGAGTCAAGATCATGCAGATTCTGGAAGCTGCCCGGGACCGTCACCTCAGCGCGGAAGACGTCTACAAGGCCTTGCGCGATGCCGATGAGGATGTGGGGCTTGCCACCGTTTATCGCGTGCTCACTCAGTTCGAAAGTGCTGGGCTCGTGCAACGCCACCATTTCGAAGGCGGCCATTCCGTATTCGAAATGCGCCCCGAAGAACATCACGATCACATCGTATGCACTAAGTGCGGACGCGTGGAAGAGTTCATCGACGAAGTGATTGAGGAGCGTCAAGAACAGATGGCGAAGAAGCTCGGCTTCACCATCAGCGATCACTCACTCTACATCTACGGGCTCTGCGCCAACTGCCAGGTGCCCTGAGCCTCAAGCTCCAAGTCCCAGTAGTTCTTGTGCATGCGCCAACGACTGGCGTGATTGTTCATCTCCCCCCAGCATGCGCGAGATTTCCGAGATCCGTTGCGAACGATCCAGCGCCACCAAGGTGGTGCTGGTCGTCTTGCCGTCCGACGACTTGCTCACCAAAAGATGCTGATCGGCCTGCGCCGCCACCTGTGCCTGATGCGTGACGCACAGCACCTGACCGCGTTTGCCGAGCTCGTGCAATAGTTCACCTACCGCGCGCGCAGTGGCGCCGCCGATGCCTACGTCCACTTCGTCGAATACCAGCGCGGGGATGCGGCTGGTCTGTGCCGTGACCACCTGGATCGCGAGGCTGATGCGCGACAGCTCGCCACCGGAGGCGATCTTGATCAGCGGCTTCGCCGGCTGACCGGGGTTGGTGCTCACCAGGAATTCGACGTGGTCATGGCCGCGCGCCGAGGGCGTGCCGTTGGGATCGGTATTCAGTGCTACTTCGAAGCGAGAGCTGGCCATGCCGAGCTCGGCGAGACGAGCATTCACTGCCGTGCTCAAACGTTTACCGGCCTGGGCGCGCGCCTTGCTGAGCGCAGCAGCCAGTTTGTGATACGCCTGCAAGGCCTTTTCATGCTGAGCCTGCAAAGCGGCAAGTCTGCCATCTGCGCCGCTGATGCTGGCGAGGCGGTCGCGTAGGGTTCGAGCGTGTTCGTAGAGCGCTTGCGGTTCCACGCGGTGCTTGCGCGCCAAGCGGTGGATCAGGCCCAGGCGCTCGTCCACTTCGGCGAGGCGCTCCGGGTTGAGCTCGACACGATCGAGTGCCTTGTTCAATACGTGCGAGGCTTCCTCCACCTGGATCAGTGCGCTCGACAGCATGTTGTGCGCTTCGCTGAGCTCGGGCGTCTGGTAGGGCAGGGTTTCCATCATGCTGCAGGCCCGGCGCAGACTCTGCTCGATGTTGCCCTCGTCCGCCTCGCTGCACAGTTGTACCAGGCCCTGCAGGGCAGTCCTTGCAGTATCGGCATGACTGAGCTGGGCATGTTCCTGCTCCAGGGCGGGGAGTTCGTTCTCGACCAGGCGTGCCTCGTCCAATTCCTTGACCTGAAAGGTCAGGAGTTCCACCTGGGCGGCGTCGGCTTGTTGGGCCTGGCTAAGCGCTTCGATTTCCTGGGTGAGCTGACGCAATTCCTGTGCGGCTTCGGCCACCTGGTGGCTCTGTGCTTCCAGTCCACCAAAGGCGTCCAGCAGACGTTGGTGGGTGGCGACCTTGAGCAGCGACTGATGTTCGTGCTGGCTGTGGATGTCGATCAGCATCTCGCCCAGCGTGCGCAGCTCGGCGAGGGTGGTGGGTTGCCCATTGATGTAGGCACGCGAGCGCCCATCTCGACTCAACACGCGCCGCAGGATGCACAGATCCTCCGCCTCTGGATAATCGTGCTCCTGCAACCATTTGGCAGCTTCGGGCTGCCCTTGGAGGCTGAAGGTGGCGCTGATGTCGGCGCGCTCCTCGCCGGTGCGGATCACGTCGAGGTCGGCGCGATCGCCCAGAGCGAGGCCCAGTGCGTCCAGCATGATGGACTTGCCGGCGCCGGTCTCACCGGTGATGGCAGTCATCCCGGGTTGGAGTTCCAGGTCGAGCTTGGCAACGAGGGCGAAGTTCTGAATCGTGAGCTGTACGAGCATAAGGCCGGCGGGGTGTTCGGATTGCCTGATTGTAGTGGAAGCCCTTGCAAATTACCCCTCGCCATCCTGGCGATGAGAGTGGCGAGAGATATGAAGATCGGGCCTTGAATCTCAATACCCCGACCCCATATCGCGCCGAGTTTTATTGACGCTATGTAAACGTAGGGCAGGAGGAAGTGATGGTCGACGAACCGCAGGATAAGGTCAGCCCCGAGGCTGAGACCGCGCAGGTGGATGCTAACGCACAGGAAGGTGTCCAGCAGGAACCAGCCGCGGGCGAGGTGGATGAGCTGGCCGAGCGCATCCAGGAAGCGGTGAACGCGGCCCTCGCCGAGCAACGCGACATGGTGTTGCGGGCCCAGGCCGAGTTGCAGACCATGCGTCGCCGTTGCGAAGCGGATGTCGAAAAGGCACACAAATTCGCCTTGGAAAAATTCAGTGCCGAGCTGCTGTCCGTGGTGGACAACCTCGAGCGAGCCCTGGCGTCCAAGCCGAGCGACAATGTCGATCCCGCCGTGACCGCCTTGTTCGAAGGCGTGGAACTGACGCTGAAGGGGCTGCTCGACACCTTCGGCAAGTACAACATCCAACAGATCGACCCGCAGGGTGCTCCCTTCGATCCGCAGGAGCATGAGGCCATCGCCATGGTGCCGAACCCTGCCGTGGAGCCGAACACCGTGGTCGACGTGATGCAGAAGGGCTACTCGCTCAATGGTCGCATCCTGAGACCGGCCCGGGTCGTAGTGGCAAAAGCGTCGTAAGCGGCACGATTCCCCACAAATTTCAGGGATTTCCCCTTGAATTCAGTGTGGACGGATCAATATAGCCAGGCAGTTTGACCGCAACTCTCGAGCATAAGAAGCGGTTGAAATAAAACAGAATTTGCAGTCAGCGGAGAGCATACATGGGCAAAATCATCGGCATCGACTTGGGGACTACCAACTCCTGCGTAGCCATCATGGAGGGCGGTAAGGCCCGAGTCATCGAAAACTCCGAAGGTGATCGCACGACTCCTTCCATCATCGCCTACACCGAAGACGGGGAGATCCTCGTCGGTCAGCCCGCCAAGCGTCAGGCTGTCACCAACCCCAAGAACACCCTGTTCGCGGTCAAGCGTCTGATCGGTCGTCAGTTCAAGGACGATGTCGTACAGAAAGACATCTCCATGGTGCCGTACACGATCACCAAGGCCGACAACGGTGACGCCTGGGTGGAAGTGCGTGGCGAAAAACTGGCTCCGCCGCAGATTTCTGCCCAAGTACTGAAAAAGATGAAGAAGACCGCCGAGGACTACCTGGGCGAGCCGGTCACGGCTGCCGTGGTCACGGTACCGGCCTACTTCAACGACGCACAGCGTCAGGCTACCAAGGACGCCGGTAAGATCGCCGGCCTCGACGTCAAACGCATCATCAACGAGCCCACTGCCGCGGCCCTGGCCTACGGCATGGACAAGAAGGCTGGTGACTCCACCATCGCGGTATACGACCTCGGTGGCGGTACCTTCGACATCTCGATCATCGAGATCGCCGAAACCGACGGTGAGCACTCCTTCGAAGTGTTGTCCACCAACGGTGACACCTTCCTCGGGGGTGAAGACTTCGACCTGCGCCTGATCGAATACCTGGCGGACGACTTCAAGAAGTCCACCGGCATCGACTTGCACAACGACCCGCTGGCCCTGCAGCGTCTGAAGGAAGCTGCCGAGAAGGCCAAGATCGAGCTGTCCTCTGCCCAGCAGACCGAAGTGAATCTGCCGTACATCACGGCCGACGCCACCGGTCCGAAGCACTTGGTGGTCAAACTGACCCGCTCCAAGCTGGAATCTCTGGTAGAGGATCTGGTCAACCGTACGCTCGAGCCGGTCAAAGTGGCGCTGAAAGACGCAGGTCTGTCCGTCTCCGACATCGACGACGTGATCCTGGTCGGTGGTCAGACCCGCATGCCGCTGGTGCAGAAGAAAGTGGCCGAGTTCTTCGGCAAAGAGCCGCGTAAGGACGTCAACCCCGACGAAGCCGTGGCACTGGGCGCTGCCGTACAGGCTGCGGTACTGGCCGGTGAAGTCACCGACGTGCTGCTGCTCGACGTCACCCCGCTGTCCCTCGGCATCGAAACCTTGGGCGGTGTGGCCACCGTGCTGATCGAGAAGAACACCACGATCCCCTGCAACAAGAAGCAGGTATTCTCGACCGCCGAAGACAACCAGAGCGCCGTGACGATCCACGTCGTGCAGGGCGAGCGCAAGCGCGCCGCGGACAACAAGTCGCTGGGTCGCTTCGACCTCACCGACATTCCGCCGGCTCCGCGTGGCATGCCGCAGATCGAGGTCAGCTTCGACCTCAACGCCGACGGCATCCTGAACGTGAGCGCGAAGGACTTGGCCACCGGCAAGCAGCAGAGCATCGTGATCAAGCCCTCGAGCGGTCTGTCCGATGAAGAGATCGACAGAATGGTGCGCGAGGCTGAATCGCACGCGGCCGAAGACAAGAAATTCGAAGAGCTCATCACCGCCCGCAACCAGGCGGATGGTCTGATCCACGCCACCAAGAAAACGCTCAACGAAGCGAAGGACAAGGTGACGGAAGACGAGAAGAGCAAGATCGAAAGCGCCATCAGCGCATTGGAAGCCGCCGTGAAGGGCGACGATCTGGCCGAGATCAAGGCCAAGACCGAAGCTCTGAGCGAGGCCTCCGGCGGTCTGGCACAGCGTTTGTATGCTGAAGCTGCAGCAGCGCAGCAGAATGCTGGCGCCGCAGGTAACGCTGGTGGTGGTGCGTCGTCTAACAAGTCGGGCGGCGGCGATGCCGTCGACGCCGAGTTCGAAGAAGTCAAAGACGATAAATAAGGCAGTTCCGCTACGGCGGGTGTAAGTTGATGAAAACTGACGGAGGATGCTCCGTCAGTTTTCGTGTGTTCGAGAAAAACGATCTGGAAGCGGCATGCAAAAACGGGATTACTACGAAGTACTGGGGGTGGAACGCGGATGCTCCGAGCAGGAGTTGAAGAAAGCCTACCGCCGCATCGCCATGAAGTATCATCCCGATCGCAATCCTGGCGACGCCGAGGCCGAGGCCCGCTTCAAGGAGGCCAACGAGGCCTACGAGGTTCTGTCCGATCCCGACAAGCGTGCGTCCTATGACCAGTTCGGCCACTCCGGCATGAATGGTCACATGGGTGGTGGTCACGCTGGTTTCGGTGACATCTTCGGCGACATTTTCGGTGACATCTTCGGCGGAGGTCGTCGCAGCCACGTGCAGCGAGGTTCCGATCTCAGCTACACGCTCGAACTCTCCCTCGAAGACGCCGTCCGCGGTACCACCGTCAAGATCCGCATTCCGACCCGCGTCACCTGTACCACCTGCGATGGCACAGGCGCCCGCCGCGGCAGCACGCCCGAAAACTGCATCACCTGTGGTGGTGTGGGTCAGGTGCGCATGCGTCAGGGGCCGTTCTCGGTACAGCAGACCTGCCCTCGCTGTCACGGTGCGGGCAAGACCATCAAGGATCCCTGCCACGTGTGCCATGGTCGTGGCGCCGTGCAGGAGAACAAGACTCTCTCCGTCAAAGTGCCGGCCGGTGTCGATACCGGTGACCGCATCCGTCTCACCGGCGAAGGTGAAGCGGGCATCCACGGTGGTCCGCCCGGCGACCTCTACGTACAGATCTCCATCAAGGAGCACCCGATCTTCACCCGCGACGGTGCCAACCTGTTGTGCGAGATCCCGATCAGCTTCGTGGATGCCGCGCTCGGTGGTGAGCTCGAGGTGCCCACGCTGGATGGCCGCGTGAAGCTCAAGATTCCGCCGGAAACCCAGACCGGTAAGCTCTTCCGCCTGCGCGAGAAGGGCGTTACTCCCGTGCGTGGCGGTCCGACTGGCGACCTCCTGTGCCGGGTGGTGGTGGAGACTCCGGTCAACCTCACGCGCCGCCAGAAAGAACTCCTGCAAGAATTCCGCGAAATCGAAGAAAGCAGCGGCCACCGTCAGAACCCGCGCAAGACGAGCTGGTTCGATGGCGTCAAGAATTTCGTGGACTCCCTGAAGTCCTGATAGACAAGGAACACCTATGTTGAGAATCGCCGTGGCCGGCGCCAAGGGGCGCATGGGCAAGAGCATCCTCGAAGCCATTGCAGCGACCGAGGGCGTCACGCTGGGCGCTGCTTCCGTGCGTCCCGGCGACCCGTTGGTCGGGCTGGACATCTGCCAGGCGCTGGGTTTGCCCGGCACCGGCGTCAAGGCGGTGACCGATCTGCGTGAGGCGCTGGATCGGTTCGACGTCCTCATCGACTTCACTTCTCCCGCTGCCACGCTCGAGCACCTCAGCTACTGCGCGCCGGCGGGCAAGCACCTCGTGATCGGCACCACTGGTTTCACACCGGAGCAGAAGCAAGCCATTACCGATGCCAGTCGCGACACTGCCATCGTCTTTGCGCCCAACATGAGCGTGGGCGTGAATCTGTGCTTCAAGCTGCTGGAGCTGGCAGCGCGTGTGATCGGCGAAGACTCCGACATCGAAATCTACGAAGCCCATCACCGCTTCAAGCAGGACGCGCCCTCGGGCACCGCCCTGAAGATGGGTGAAGTGGTGGCGCAGGCGCTGGGACGTGAT
The DNA here is from genome assembly GCA_937898685.1 of uncultured Gammaproteobacteria bacterium. Lineage (GTDB taxonomy): Bacteria > Pseudomonadota > Gammaproteobacteria > Pseudomonadales > Pseudohongiellaceae > CAILUG01. The sequence goes on from CALEJT010000028.1 coordinate 18,331, forward strand.
CTCGCCGAATGCGCCGTCTACGGCCGCGAGGGGCAGACCGGCGTGCGCGATCGCAAGACCATCGGCTTCGCCACCGTCCGTGCAGGTGACATCGTCGGCGATCACACCGTGATGTTTGCGTCCCCAGGCGAGCGCGTGGAAATCACGCACAAGTCCTCGAGCCGCATGACCTACGCCAAGGGCTCGCTGCGTGCCGCGCTCTGGTTGCAGGGCAAGACCAGTGGGCTCTATTCGATGCAGGACGTGCTCGGACTCTGATGAGCTCGAGTGTCGAGAAATACGGAGAAACGGCGCAAAAGGAAATAAGCGTTGGACAAGGCTTTCTCGGTTTTCATAAAATAGCCGCTCAGTATGAACGGCACTGAGACAGCAACTCTCCAGTTCTTCTACAGGACACCGGAAAAAGCGGAATGAGCAACAGGCATTCCGCTTTTTTTTAGGCGCCGCAGATGCGGCCCGCTGTTTAGGTAGTCGTTCAACTCTCTAGCGTTACTGCGTTACCTTGCTTCGGCTTCATTACCATTTCTGATGGATGGCGGGCGACTGCCCAGGCCAAGCGTAGCGTGCAACTTGCGCTCACAGCTGACGAGGACACAACTTTGGCAACAGCTTCGTACAACCCTGCGCTCCTGGTGCTGGCGGACGGCTCCGTCTTCACTGGTATTTCCATCGGCGCCGAAGGTCTTTCCGTGGGAGAAGTGGTCTTCAACACATCGATGACCGGCTACCAGGAAATTCTCACCGATCCTTCGTACGCCAAACAGATCGTCACTCTGACCTATCCCCACATCGGCAACACCGGCACCACGCCGGAAGATGACGAGTCCGACCGCGTCTGGGCCTCGGGACTCGTGATCCGCAATCTGCCCTTGCTCGCCAGCAACTTCCGCAACCGGCAGAACCTCGATGCCTATCTGAAGGAGCGCAACGTCGTTGCCATCGCCGAAATCGACACGCGCCGCCTCACGCGCCTTCTGCGTGAAAAAGGTGCGCAGAACGGCTGTCTGTTCGCCGGTGCCGAAGTGGCTGCGGACATCGAAGCTGCGAAGGCCAAAGCTTTGCAGGCCGCACGCGAATTCCCGGGTCTCGTCGGCATGGATCTGGCGAAGGTCGTTTCCTGCAAGGAGCGCTATGAGTGGCGTGAAGGTTCTTGGAAGCTGGGGCAGGGCCACATTACGCCTGAGCACTCTCCGCATCATGTCGTTGCCTATGACTTCGGCGTCAAACGCAACATTCTGCGCATGCTGGCAGACCGCGGCTGCCGTGTGACCGTCGTGCCTGCGCAGACCCCGGCCAGCGAAGTGCTGGCCATGAATCCCGATGGCGTATTCCTCGCCAACGGCCCTGGCGATCCGCAGCCTTGCGATTACGCGATTGCCGCGATTCAGGAAATTCTCAAAACCGACCTGCCTGTGTTCGGCATCTGTCTCGGCCATCAGCTGCTCGGTCTGGCCTGTGGTGCGCGCACGGTAAAAATGCCCACTGGCCATCACGGTGCGAACCACCCGGTGCAGGACCTCGAGACCGGTCGTGTCTACATCACCAGCCAGAACCATGGCTTCGCGGTGGATGAGGCGACTTTGCCCACCAACGTCGTGGCGACGCACAAATCGCTCTTCGACGGTACCTTGCAGGGCATCCACCTCACCGACAAGCCCGCCTTCGGCTTCCAGGGCCATCCCGAAGCCAGCCCGGGTCCGCACGACATCGCGCCGGTTTTTGACCATTTCATCCAACTCATCGAGCAGCGCAAGCAAACTGCCCGCAAGTGAGGTCTGACGAATACAGCCATGCCAAAACGCACAGACATCAAGAGCATTCTCATCATCGGCGCTGGTCCCATCGTGATCGGCCAGGCCTGTGAGTTCGACTATTCCGGCGCTCAGGCCTGTCAGGCGCTGCGTGAAGAGGGTTACCGGATCATTCTGGTGAACTCCAACCCCGCCACCATCATGACCGATCCCAACATGGCCGATGCCACCTACATCGAGCCGGTCAACTGGCGCACGATCGAAAAGATCATCGAAAAAGAGCGCCCCGATGCCATCCTGCCCACCATGGGCGGTCAGACCGCACTCAACTGCGCGCTCGATCTCGACAAGCACGGAGTACTCGAGAAATACGGTGTCGAGCTGATCGGTGCCAAGAAAGACGCGATCAACAAGGCCGAAGACCGCATGCTGTTCGACCAGTGCATGGTCGAAATCGGTCTGGCAACGCCGCGTCACGAGCTGGCGCACAGCATGGAAGAAGCCTTCGCCGTACAGGAAAAACTGGGTTTCCCATGCATCATCCGTCCGTCCTTCACGCTGGGCGGAAGCGGCGGTGGCATCGCCTACAACAAAGAAGAATTCGAAGACATCTGTCGTCGCGGTTTGGATCTGTCGCCGACCAATGAGCTGTTGATCGACGAATCGCTCATCGGTTGGAAAGAGTACGAGCTCGAAGTCGTTCGCGACCGCAACGACAACTGCATCATCGTGTGCAGCATCGAAAACCTCGATCCAATGGGAATCCATACCGGTGATTCCATTACGGTGGCGCCGGCGCAGACCCTGACCGACAAGGAATATCAGATCCTGCGCAATGCGGCGATTGCAGTACTGCGCAAGATCGGTGTGGAAACCGGCGGCTCCAACGTACAGTTCGCCGTGAACCCGAAAGATGGTCGTCTCGTCGTGATCGAGATGAATCCGCGCGTGTCGCGTTCGTCTGCACTTGCGTCCAAGGCCACCGGCTTCCCGATCGCGCGCGTGGCTGCGAAGCTCGCCGTGGGCTACACACTCGACGAACTCCGCAACGAAATCACCGGTGGTGTCACGCCGGCTTCGTTCGAGCCGACCATCGACTACGTCGTCACCAAGATTCCGCGCTTTACCTTCGAGAAATTCCCGCAGGCTCCCGATCGTCTGACCACTCAGATGAAGTCGGTCGGCGAAGTTATGGCCATTGGTCGTACCTTCCAGGAGTCGATGCAGAAAGCACTGCGCGGCATGGAAACCGGCATCTGTGGTTTCGATCCCATCCTCGACAACGAAGCGAGCGATGCGCAGGAACGGCTGATGTGGGAACTGAAGGATCCGGGCGCCGATCGCATTCGCTACGTGGGTGATGCTTTCCGTCGCGGCATGAGCGTCGAGGAAGTTCACAACCTCACCGGCATCGATCCGTGGTTCCTCGTTCAGATCGAAGACATCATCAAGGAAGAACTGGCGCTTTCCGGCAAGTCGCTCGAATCAATCGACAAGGACACGCTCTATCGTCTGAAACGCAAAGGTTTCTCCGACCTGCGTCTTGCGAAGGTGTTGGGTGTGAAGGAAGCTGCTGTGCGCGAGCATCGTCACGCGCTCGGCATTCGTCCGGTCTACAAGCGCGTCGATACCTGCGCCGCCGAGTTCCAGTCCAAGACCGCCTACATGTATTCCTGCTATGAAGAGGAATGCGAAGCCGATCCGAGCGATCGCAAGAAGATCGTCGTGCTTGGCGGTGGTCCGAACCGTATTGGTCAGGGCATCGAGTTCGACTACTGCTGCGTGCATGCAGCACTTGCCGTACGCGAAGAGGGGTACGAGGCCATCATGGTCAACTGCAACCCCGAGACGGTATCGACCGACTTCAACATCTCCGATCGTCTGTACTTCGAACCGGTCACGCTGGAAGACGTACTCGAGATCGTGCATCTCGAGAAACCCGCTGGTGTGATCGTGCAGTTCGGTGGCCAGACGCCGCTCAAGCTCGTCACCAGTCTGGAAAAACTGGGTGTGCCGATCATCGGTACTTCGCCCGATGCGATCGACCGTGCCGAAGACCGCGAACGCTTCCAGCACATGATCCAGAAGCTGGGTCTGAAACAGCCGCCCAACAGCACTGTGCGCAGCCTGGAACAGGCGGTCAGCGAAGCTGCGAAGATCGGCTATCCCTTGGTCGTGCGTCCTTCCTACGTGTTGGGCGGTCGCGCCATGGAGATCGTCTACAACGAAGCCGAACTGCGCCGTTACATCAACGAAGCGGTGAACGTTTCCAACGAAAGCCCGGTACTGCTCGACTACTTCCTGAACGCCGCGATCGAGATCGACGTCGACGTCGTGAGTGACGGCAGGGAAGTAGTGGTGGGCGCCATCATGCAGCACATCGAACAGGCAGGCGTGCACTCAGGTGACTCGGCCTGCTCGTTGCCGCCCTACAGTCTGCCGGCAGAAGTGCAGGACAAGATCCGCGCGCAGTGCATTCAGCTGGCGCGCGAACTGGGCGTCGTCGGTTTGATGAACTCCCAGTTGGCCTATCAGGATGGCGAGATCTACGTCATCGAGGTCAACCCGCGTGCATCGCGTACCGTGCCCTTCGTTTCCAAGTGTATCGGTCACTCGCTCGCCAAGATCGCAGCGAAGTGCATGATCGGTATTTCCCTGCAGGAGCAGAACTTCACGCGCGAAATCGTGCCGCCGTTCTATTCCGTGAAGGAAGCCATCTTCCCGTTCAACAAGTTCCCGGGTGTCGACCCGATTCTCGGACCCGAGATGAAGTCGACCGGCGAAGTGATGGGATCGGGCAGTTCCTTCGCCGAGGCTTTCTATAAATCGCAGAGCCTCGATGAAGAGAATATCAATCTCAACGGTACGGCCTTTATCAGTGTCAGAGATGCCGACAAGCCGCAGCTGCCGACCATCGCGCGCAACCTGCACGAGCTCGGTTTCCGCTTGGTTGCAACGCGCGGCACCGCCAAGGTGATCGCCGACGCCGGCATTCCTGTTGAAGCGGTCAACAAAGTGATGGAAGGGCGCCCGCACATTGTGGATATGTTGAAAAACGATGAGATTGATCTTATCGTCAACACCACTGAAGGCCGCCAGGCCATTGCAGATTCCGCCACCATCCGCAGTACCGCTCTCCGTCATCGAGTCTACTGCAGCACAACCCTCGCCAGTGCCATGGCGCTGCATGAAGCGCTGCTGTTCGGCGGAAACATTTCCGTGAACAGCTTGCAGGATCTGCACAAACTGGCCGGCTGAGGCCTAGCTCTTACAAGACTCACGTGTCGCGCCATCGCGTGACGCGTGGGTCTTTTGCAGTATTTTTTTGGAAAGCCCAGGGCGGTTGCGCCCGTGATTCTGCGGGTGCGCCCGAGTTGAGTCATGAGAAGAATTGCGTAGTGAGAACCTAAGCGCCATGAGAAAAGTACCCATGACCGTGGGCGGAGCCGAACGTCTCCGTGCGGAACTGAACGAACTGAAGAACGTCACGCGTCCGCGCATCGTGCAGGCGATCGCCGAAGCGCGTGAACACGGCGATCTCAGAGAGAACGCGGAGTATCACGCTGCGCGTGAGCAGCAGAGTTTCTGCGAAGGACGCATCAAGGAAATCGAAGGCAAGCTGGCCGATTCCGAGATCATCGACGTCACCAAGATTCCCAATACCGGCAAGGTGATCTTCGGTGTGACCGTGCGTCTTTATAACGTCGATACCGAGGAGACCGTTACCTACCAGATCGTGGGTGAGGACGAGGCCGACGTGAAGAACGGCAAGATTTCTGTCGGTTCCCCGGTGGCGCGCGCCCTGATGGGTAAGAAGGAAGGTGACGAGATCGTGGTGAAGGCACCGAGTGGCGACATCACCTACGAAATCGAGAAGGTGGAGCACATCTAATTGGATGATCTGCCAAGGACCTGCATCGCAGGTCCTTGCGAATCGGTGCTGCGGACTCAGTTCAGCAGCATCTTGTAGCGATGCAGGTTGGAGAGTTCGGGTTTGACCTTCAACGCCTTGCGCAGCAGAAGGGCCATATGACCAGCCACCTGGATCACTTCGGCGCCAGTGCGATCACAGATTTCCTCGATCAGCGCCGCCTTCTCTTCCCGATCCTCGGCCAGAACCCGCACCTTGATCAGTTCATGATCGTTCAGGGCGCGTTCGATCTCGGCCAATACGTTGTCGGAAAGTCCGTTGCTGATGATGACGATGGGCTGCAGTTTGTGACCGATGGCGCGGTACTGCCGGCGTAAAGAGTTGTCGCTGCGCATGCTGAGTTCCAATTCAAAGGGTGGCTATTCTACCTCAGAGCTCGCTCTGACGCTGACCAACTGCGTGATGCAAGCACAGTTGGTTCCTCCCTGTGTCGGCGTCTTGCAATTGCGGTTTCCTTGCCCAATATCAGCATCTGGCATCGTCCGTGCGGGGCCTTTCGTGTCATCCAGGGATGGGATGCAGGCATTTAGGCTGGAGCGTGGCGCCCCGAATTGCCGCCAGGCGCTCCAACTGAGCTGAACTGCGTCACACGCCCGTCAGCCTAGGGTCTTCGCCGATAGGATCGGCGCGCTTTTCGTGCCAGAATGCGCAGGACTCTGCCTGCCGCGACCCTACGAGGCCGCTGCATGGCGTCCCCCGTTCGTTCGGCGGGGTGTCGTGCGACTATGTGGCAGCAAGACTGCCAGGTGAGGATAAGCACTTGAATGACATGGTAAAAAACCTGCTGTTATGGATGGTCATAGCCGCCGTGCTCCTGACTGTCTTCCAAAATTTCAGCCAGCCTTCGAATTCGAATGAGCTGATCTACTCCGATTTCATCCGTGAAGTGCAGGCAGGTCAGGTCAGCGAAGTGACCATCAGTGGCTGGAACATTACCGGCCGTAAGATCAACGGGCAGGTGTTTTCCACTTATCGTCCCTACATGGACGATCCCAAGTTGATGGACGACCTCCTCGCGCACAACGTACAGGTGCGCGCCAGCGAGCCCGAGCAGCAGAGCGTCTGGACGCAGTTGCTCGTCGCCAGCTTCCCCATCCTGATCATCATCGCCGTCTTCATGTTCTTCATGCGGCAGATGCAGGGCGGTGGTGTCGGCGGCAAGGGCGGGCCCATGGCTTTCGGTAAGAGCAAAGCCAAGATGCTCACGGAAGACCAGGTGAAGGTGACCTTCGCCGACGTGGCCGGGGTGGATGAAGCCAAAGAAGACGTCAAAGAGCTCGTAGATTTCCTGCGCGAACCCGATAAGTTCCAGCGCCTCGGGGGGCGCATCCCGCGTGGTGTGCTGATGGTGGGTCAGCCGGGTACCGGTAAGACCCTGCTCGCCAAGGCCATCGCCGGCGAAGCCAAGGTGCCTTTCTTCTCCATCTCCGGTTCCGACTTCGTCGAAATGTTCGTCGGTGTGGGTGCGTCGCGTGTCCGCGACATGTTCGATCAGGCCAAGAAGCAGTCGCCCTGCATCATCTTCATCGACGAGATCGATGCCGTGGGTCGTCACCGTGGCGCCGGCGTCGGCGGTGGTCATGACGAACGCGAACAGACCCTGAACCAGCTGCTGGTGGAGATGGATGGCTTCGAAGGCAATGACGGGGTAATCGTGATCGCTGCCACCAACCGTCCGGACGTGCTCGATCCGGCGCTGCTGCGTCCCGGTCGTTTCGACCGTCAGGTAGTGGTCGGTCTGCCCGACATCCGCGGTCGTGAACAGATTCTGAAAGTGCACATGCGCAAGGTGCCGCTGTCCGAGGGGGTCAAAGAATCCGTCCTCGCTCGTGCGACGCCTGGCTTCTCCGGTGCCGACCTCGCCAACCTCGTGAACGAGGCTGCTCTCTTCGCGGCACGTGCCGGCAAGACACGCGTGACGATGGAGGAATTCGAGAAGGCCAAGGACAAGATCATGATGGGTGCCGAGCGCAAGACCATGGTCATGTCCGACAAAGAGAAGCTCAACACCGCCTACCACGAAGCCGGCCACGCCATCGTGGGCCTGCTGATGCCGGAACACGACCCCGTTTACAAGGTCAGCATCATTCCGCGCGGTCGCGCACTGGGTGTGACGATGTTCCTGCCCGAGGAAGATCGCTACAGCCACAGCAAGCAGAGCATCCTCAGCAAGATCTGCAGCATGTACGGCGGCCGTATCGCCGAAGAGTTGACGCTGGGGCCGGACGGTGTGACCACTGGTGCGTCCAACGACATTCAGCGTGCCACGCAGATGGCGCAGAACATGGTCCGCAAGTGGGGCTTGTCCGAGCGTCTTGGTCCGCTGCAGTACGACGACGAACAGGAAGAGCTGTTCCTCGGTCGTCCGGGCGGTGGCAGCAGCAAGGTGCTTTCCGCCGAGACGCAGCGCGCCATCGACGAGGAAGTGCGCGCCATCGTCGACAGTTGCTACGCGCGCGCCAAGCAGATCCTGCTGGACAACCGCGACAAGCTGGAAGCCATGAAGGACGCTCTGCTCGAATACGAAACCATCGATGCCGATCAGATCGCGGACATCATGGCTGGACGCAAACCACGTCCGCCGGCCGACTGGTATGACGATGACTATCGTTCCGGTCGTCCTGCCGTGGACAACGCTGGCCAGAGCGAAGCCAAGCCCTCCATCGGGGCTCCTGCCAGCGAACACTGAGGACTTTGGTAGTAACGAAAGGAGCTCTCAGGAGCTCCTTTTTTTATTGAGTCTTTTCTTCTCGTGGCGCAGTCCTGCGCCGAACGTACTTTGAAGCAACCGCACGATGAAAAACTCTCGCACGCACTTCGATTTTGCCGGTAAAAAGTTGCCGCTCGACGAACCCCAGGTAATGGGCATTCTCAACCTGACGACCGATTCCTTCTCCGATGGCGGTGAACTGCTCGATGGCGGCAAACCGCAATTGGACGCAATACTGCAGCGTGCGGAAAGCATGGTGCTTGCAGGAGCCACGTTCCTCGACCTGGGCGGTGAATCGACTCGTCCTGGTGCTACCGGCGTTAGTGAGGCGGAAGAGCTGGACCGCGTATTACCGGTCCTCGAGGCGCTGAAGGCGCGCTTCGATGTGGTCATCTCGCTCGACACCAGTAGTCCTGCGCTCATGCGTGAAGGTGCGCGGCTTGGTGCGGGTTTGATCAACGATGTACGTTCCCTGAGTCGCGAAGGTGCGCTCGAAGCGGCGGTAGAAACCGGACTGCCTGTCTGTCTCATGCACATGCAGGGCGAGCCACGTACGATGCAGCAGGCGCCACACTACGAGGACGTGGTCAAAGAAGTAACCGACTATCTGCTCGAGCGCGCGCAGCAATGTGAAGCCGCCGGCATCGCGCGCGACAAGCTGCTGCTCGATCCCGGCTTCGGCTTTGGCAAGAATCTTCAGCACAACCTGACCCTTTTGCATTATCTGGAACGACTGGTAGTAAGCGACTTCCCTTTGCTCATAGGGGTTTCCCGTAAACGCATGTTGGGGGAAATCACCGGCAAGAAAGAAAAAGACCGTATTTTTGCGGGTATCGCGGCCGCGGTTATTGCCGTAAATAAGGGAGCGTGGATAATCCGGACGCACGACGTGGCAGCCACCGTCGATGCAGTAAAGGTCTGTCGCGAAGTGTCGCACGTGGGCTCGGCAGTCTGACAACGCCCACGCAGCGTGTGCACAGGGAGAAAAACAGCGTGAAAAAATACTTCGGTACAGACGGCATTCGCGGCACGGTCGGTGTCTACCCAATCACGCCTGATTTCGTGCTGAAATTGGGTTGGGCCACCGGCAAGGTCTTTGCGCAACAGGGTAAGTGCAAGGTCCTCATCGGCAAGGACACGCGTATTTCCGGCTACATGTTCGAAGCCGCGCTCGAAGCGGGTCTTGCTTCTGCCGGCGTCGACATCAACATGCTCGGCCCGATGCCCACGCCAGCCGTTGCCTATCTGACGAGCACCTTCGGTGCGCAGGCCGGCATCGTCATCAGCGCTTCGCACAATCCGCATCACGACAACGGCATCAAGTTCTTTTCTCCCAAGGGCACCAAGTTGCCCGATGAAGTCGAAGCCGCAATCGAAGCGGCGATGGATCAAGACTTCACCATCGTGCCGTCGGAACAGATCGGCAAGGTTTCGCGCATCGTGGATGCGGCCGGTCGCTACATCGAATTCTGCAAAAGCACCTATAAACACGGCGAAAAGCTCAAGGGTTTGAAGATCGTGCTCGACTGCGCGCACGGCGCCACCTATCACATTGCGCCGAGCGTGTTCACCGAACTTGGCGCGCAGGTGAGTGTGATCGGCAATCAACCGAACGGTCTCAACATCAACGAGCAGTGTGGCTCCACGCATCCAGCGCGTCTGAAGCAGGAAGTGCTGCGCATGCAGGCCGACCTCGGCATCGCCTTCGATGGTGATGGCGATCGCGTGATCATGGTCGATCACACGGGTGCCGAAGTGGACGGCGACGAGTTGCTCTACATCATCGCGCGCTACAAGCTCATGCGCGGCGACATCACGAGCGGCGTGGTCGGCACCCAGATGAGCAATCTGGGTCTCGAGCAAGCGCTTGCGAGTGCAGGTATTCCCTTCGTGCGCAGCAAGGTGGGTGACCGCTACGTCATGGCTGAGCTCTTGAATCGCGGCTGGTACTACGGTGGTGAATCGTCCGGGCACCTGATCTGTCTCGACGCGACGAGCACCGGCGACGGCATCGTCGCTGCTTTGCAGGTGTTGGCTGCCCTGATGGAATCCGGACGCACGCTGCACGAGCTGAAGCAGGGTATGAGCAAGTTCCCGCAGAAGATGATCAACGTAAAAGTCGCCGATCGCGACAAGCTCAAGAACAATCCGCGCATTGCCGAGCTGGTACAGGAGGCAGAGACCCAGCTCAACGGCAAGGGTCGCGTACTGTTGCGTCCCTCGGGCACCGAGCCCGTCATTCGTGTGATGGTCGAAGGTCAGGATGCGGTACTCGTCGGTAAGATCGCTCAACACCTCTCCGAGGCGGTCGCGGCCGCCGGCGCTGCTGCCTGAGGCGGCGGCTCGCTAACCGCCAAGCGTTGCTTGCACCAGGCAAAGTCGTTAGACTTGCCAGCCTTTTTTTGGGACGGACGGGACTCGGTGGCAGAGAGATACCTGGTAGCAGCCAACTGGAAGATGAACGGCAGCAAGGCGCAAGCCGTTGCACTTACCACAGAGTTGCTGCAAGCGGGTATTGATTCGCTTGCAATCGACATTGCAATTTGCCCGCCCAGCCCCTATTTGACCGTGGTTGCGCAGCAGCTGGCGTCGAGGTCGGTGAGCCTGGGGGCTCAGAACCTTCACGCAGAGGACAGCGGAGCCTATACCGGTGAAGTGTCGGGTGCGATGCTGAGCGATCTCGGTTGTCACTACGTCATCGTCGGGCATTCGGAACGCCGCGGTATGTGTGGCGAAACCGATGCGATGGTGGCGGACAAGGTCCTCGCCGCGCAGCGCAACGGCCTCATCCCCATCGTGTGTGTGGGTGAAAGCGCCGAAGAGCGCGCCAGTGCGCGTTGGCGAGAGGTGATCGAGCGGCAGCTGGCGAGCATCGTGGCTTGCGGTGCCTTCGGTCGCGGCGAGTTGGTCATCGCCTATGAGCCCATTTGGGCCATCGGCACCGGCAACACGGCGAGTCCGGAGCAGGCGCAGGAAGTGCATGCGGCGATCCGAGAATATCTGGCGCAGGCTGGTGTGGAAAACAGCGGTGCCGTGCGCTTGCTCTATGGTGGCAGCGTGAATGCAGGCAACGCTCAGGCGTTGTTCGCAATGCAGGACATCGATGGCGCGCTCGTGGGCGGCGCCTCGTTGAAGGCGGTGGAGTTTGCCAATATCTGCCGCGCCGCGAGTGAAGCGGCAAGCAGTTGCAGTTGAAAGGTTGAAGCGCGCTGTGCGGCTGGTTCAAGCGCCGCTGGCGTAACGAGTCGAACACAGAGTCGCGACATAACATCATGGAATTTTTCATCATCATCGTGCACGTGCTGGCTGCGCTGGGAATCGTCGGTCTCGTACTGATGCAGCAAGGCAAGGGTGCCGACATGGGCGCTGCTTTCGGTAGCGGTGCCTCGCAAACGATTTTTGGCAGCGTGGGTAGTGGCAACGTTCTTACGAAATCCACCACCTGGCTGGCCGTAGTGTTCTTTGCAACCAGTCTCGGACTGGCGCTGATTGCACGCCAGCGTGCTGATCAGGGCATTTCCGATAGCTCCCTGATCCAAGACGTCGAGCAGTTGCAGAGCATCATTCAGCAGAACGCACCTGCTGATGGCGATGTGCCCGGTGCCGTGAATGCGGCGCCTGCTCCTGCTGTGGAAAATGTCGAACAAGCGGCGCCCGAATCTGCATCAGAAAATGATGCAGAAACGGAAAATGCTCTTGAGTCGACGCAGCAGTAATCGCATAATCGCCGGCCCCATTGCCCAAGTGGTGAAATTGGTAGACACGCTATCTTGAGGGGGTAGTGACTTCGGTCATGCCGGTTCAAATCCGGCCTTGGGCACCAATTACTAACTTCATGATCCGGTGATCATGAGGTTGACTGAGAAGGGCGAGATTCTTACAATGTCCGCCCTCTCGAAACAGAGAGTAGTACTGACGGAATTGTTGCGGGGTGGAGCAGTCTGGCAGCTCGTCGGGCTCATAACCCGAAGGTCGTAGGTTCAAATCCTGCCCCCGCTACCAATTCGGATCGTGATCTTCCGATCCCTCTCAGTAGACAAGGAATCGGGCTCAGTGCCAGATTCAGCCGTACTGGAAAGCCCCTTCAAGGGGCTTTTTCATTCGTAGGCAAAATATACGGATGAGCCGACGGCGCCACTAGAAGATGATGTGTGATCGTTTCCTTCGCGGTGTATGCACCAGTTCACCGCAGCAGTTCGGTCACGAGAACAAGTAGTAACTGAAGTGGGCCTGGTGCCCATTTTTTATTTGTGGAGCACGCATGAGCGCGCGCGTGGAACAGATTCAAGCCATGGTGGAGCCGGTGCTCGGCGCGCTGGGTTTGCAACTGTGGGGCATCGAATACCTCGGCCAGGGCCGCCACACGCTGCTGCGTGTCTACATCGACAAGCCAGATGGCGTCGACATCGAAGACTGCGCCGAAGCAAGTCGGCAAATCAGCGGTATTTTGGATGTCGAAGATCCGATCAAGACGGAGTACACGCTGGAAGTGTCCTCGCCGGGCATCGAGCGTTTGCTGTTCACGCTCGAGCAATACCGCCAGTACCTCGGAACCGAAATCAAAGTGCGTTTACGGCAGAACTTTGAAGGCCGCCGCAACTACGGCGGTGTGCTGGTGGAAGTCGCCGACGATGAAATCAGCATCGTAAAGGGTGAAGACAAACTGAGCTTCCCGCTGGAACTGATCGAGCGGGCAAACGTGGTTTACACATATAAGGACGAGTAAGGACGAGCCCGGTCCACGGACATAGTCATACATTCATTGGGTGACAAGTTATGAACAACAAAGAGATCCTGCTGGTAGCAGATGCGGTTTCCAACGAAAAGGGCGTATCGCGTGAAGTGATCTTCAAGGCGATCGAATCCGCGTTGGCTTCGGCGACGAAGAAGCGTTACGTCGACGAGGAAATCGACTGCGAAGTCATCATCGACCGTGCCACGGGCAACTACGAGACCTATCGTATCTGGACCGTAGTGGGCGATGATGAGCTGGCCTTGCTGGGTTCGCAGTTCACCCTCGAAGAAGCGCACGAAAAGGATCCCAACCTGAAACCGGGCGATGTTTATCGCGAAAAAATCGAGAACGTCGAATTCGGTCGTATCGCAGCTCAGACCGCCAAGCAGGTCATCGTGCAGAAAGTGCGCGAAGCAGAGCGTGAACTCGTCGTCGCCGAATACGCCAGCAAGGTGGGCAAACTGGTATCGGGCACCGTCAAGAAGGTCACCCGCGACAATGTGATCGTGGATTTCGGCAATAACGCCGAGGGTCTCTTGCCGCGCGAAAATCTCATCCCGCGCGAAACCTTCCGCATCAACGATCGTATCCGTGCTCTGTTGGTGGAAGTGCGCAGCGAAATGCGTGGTCCTCAGCTGCTCTTGAGCCGCACCAGCCCGCAGATGCTGATCGAGTTGTTCAAGATCGAAGTGCCGGAAATCGCCGAAGAAATCATCGAGATCAAGGCTGCTGCCCGTGATCCCGGTTCGCGCGCGAAGATCGCCGTGAAGACCAATGACAAGCGCATCGATCCCGTTGGTGCCTGCGTGGGCATGCGTGGTTCGCGTGTGCAGGTGGTTTCGAGCGAGCTCGCCAATGAGCGCATCGACATCGTGCTGTGGGATGAAAACCCCGCACAGTTCGTCATCAATGCGATGGCACCGGCGGAAATCGCCTCCATCGTGGTCGATGAAGACACGCACACCATGGACGTGGCGGTGGCAGAAGAAAACCTGGCACAGGCCATCGGGCGCAACGGTCAGAACGTCCGCCTGAGCAGCGAGCTCACCGGCTGGACCATCAACGTGATGAGCGAAGAGAAGGCCGCGGACAAGCAGCAGAAAGAAGCCGCGACCATCATCCAGACCTTCATGGAAGCGCTCGACGTGGATGAGGAAGTGGCCGAGATCCTGGCACAGGAAGGCTTCACCTCGATCGAGGAAATCGCCTATGTGCCGCTGGAAGAAATCGCCAGCATTCAGGATTTCGATGAAGAAATCGCCAACGAGTTGCGCAACCGTGCCAAGGATGCACTGCTCACCAAGGCGATTGCTTCCGAAGAAAGCATCAGCAAGGCAGGCATCGCCGATGATCTGCTCAACATGGAAGGCATGACCAACGACATCGCCCTCGCGCTGTCGAAGCTCGGCATCCTCACCATGGAAGATCTGGCGGAACAAGCTATTGACGATCTGTTGGAAATCGAAGGGATGGATGAAGAGAAAGCCGGCCAGCTCATCATGGCCGCACGCGCGCCATGGTTCAGCGAGTAAGCCTGTAACAAGGGCTTCACGTGGCGCAAAGAGAATCCATCCGGGGAGTAGGGTATGGCAGAACTGAGTATCAAAGACCTGGCCAGAATGGTGGGCGTGCCGACCGAGCGTTTGCTCGATCAGGTGCGCGAGGCCGGTTTGCCTCAGCGTAATGCTGAAGACATCATCAGCAATGAGCAGCGCGCCGCGCTGCTGTCCTTCCTCAAGAGTCGCCACGGCGATACGTCGGGGGGAGACACCGCTCCCAAGCGCATCACGCTGAAGAAGAAAACCGTCGAAACACTGCGCACCTCCGACAATCAAGGTCGCAGCAAGTCCATCAGTGTCGAAGTGCGCAAGAAGCGCACCTACATCAAGCGCAGCGTAGAGGAAGCTCAGAAAGAAGCTGCCGAACGCGAGCGTCTGAAAGCCGAACAGGCCGCACAGGAAGAGAAAGAGCGTCTGGAGCGTGAAGCAGCCGAGAAAGCCGCTGCCGAAGCCGCTGCTGCTGCGAAGAGCCAGGCTGAGAAAGAGCGCAAACCTGCGCAGGACGCCAAGCCTGCTCCTGCGCCTGCCAAGCCTGAGACCAAGACCGACAAAACCGAAGCCAAGCCGGACGCCAAGAAAGGTACTCTGCGCAAAGAAGGTCGTGACGAAGAAGAGGCCGAAGCGCGCAATGCCAAGAAAGGTTTCCGTGGCAAGGAGCAGCCGGTCAAAGACACTGCCAGCATCAAGAAGCTGGCGCGTACGCGGACGCCGGACGACTTCATCCTCGATGAGGACGACGAAGGCGGCGCGCGTCGCAAGGCCCGCAAGAAAATGGGCCAGCGCAATCAGCACCAGTTCGAGAAGCCGACCGAATTCATTGCGCGCGAGATCCAGGTACCCGAAGCCATTACGGTTTCCGAGCTGGCTCAGCGCATGTCGCTCAAGGCTGCCGAGCTGATCAAGACCCTGATGAAGATGGGCGTCATGGCCACGCTCAACCAGGTACTCGACCAGGACACTTCAGTGCTGCTGGTCGAAGAACTCGGGCACAAGGCCAAGCCCATTTCCGATACAGCCATCGAGGACGATCTGGTGGATTCCATCAAGTACGAAGGCGAGGAATTACCGCGTCCGCCGGTGGTCACAGTCATGGGTCACGTCGACCACGGCAAGACCTCGTTGCTGGACTACATCCGTAAGTCCTCCGTTACCCAGGGTGAGGCCGGTGGCATCACACAGCACATCGGCGCCTATCACGTAGAAACGCCGAAGGGAGTGATCAGCTTCCTCGACACGCCTGGCCACGCCGCATTCAGCGCAATGCGTTCGCGCGGTGCCAAGGCCACCGACATCGTGATCCTGGTCGTGGCAGCCGATGACGGCGTCATGCCGCAGACGATCGAAGCCATTCAGCACGCTCGTGCTGCCAACGTGCCAATCGTGGTTGCGGTGAACAAGATCGACAAACCGTCTGCCGATCCCGAACGCGTACGCAGCGAACTGTCCCAGCACGGCCTGATTTCCGAGGCCTGGGGCGGTGACACCCAGTTCGTGGAAGTGTCCGCTCATACCGGTCAGGGCATCGATGAACTGCTCGAAGCCGTACTGCTACAGGCGGAAGTGATGGAACTGCGCGCCGTGGTGGACTGCCCGGCGAAAGGCGTGGTGATCGAATCGCGTCTCGACAAGGGGCGTGGCTCCGTGGCCACCGTGCTGGTGAAACACGGCACGCTGAAGCAGGGCGATATTGTACTGGCTGGTCATGAATATGGTCGCGTCCGTGCCATGATCGACGAGAATGGTCGCCAGGTGAATTCCGCAGGTCCGTCCATTCCGGTGGAGATCCTCGGTCTGAACGGCACGCCCGAAGCCGGTGATGAATTCATCGTGGTGGAAAGCGAGAAGAAAGCACGCGAAGTGGCTGAATTCCGCATGCACCGCTACCGCGAAAGTCAGCTCGCCAAACAACAGGCAGCGAAGACCGAAAGCATGTTCGCCACCATGGGCAAGGACAACAAGAAAGTCCTCAATGTGGTACTCAAGGCTGATGTGCGCGGCTCGCTCGAGGCCATCATGGCGGCGCTGCAGGGTCTCGGCAACGACGAGGTGGCAGTCAACATCGTCGGTTATGGTGTCGGTGGCATCTCCGAAACCGACGTGCAGCTGGCTGAAACTTCGAAGGCCACGATCATTGGTTTCAACGTGCGTGCCGACAAGGCTGCCAAGACCTTGATCGAAACCACCGGTCTGCAACTGCGCTACTACAGCATCATCTACAACCTGATCGATGACGTGAAGGCAGTGCTCGGCGGCATGCTGGCACCGGAACTGCGCGAAGAAATCGTGGGTGTGGCGGAAGTGCGCGGCGTATTCAACTCGCCGAAGTACGGCGCCATCGCCGGCAGCATGGTGGTGGAAGGCACGATCTATCGCAACAAGCCGATCCGTGTATTGCGCGACAACGTCGTGATCTTCGAAGGCGAACTCGAATCGCTGCGTCGTTACAAGGACGAAGCCACCGAAGTGCGCATGGGCATGGAATGTGGTATCGGTGTGAAGAACTACAACGACGTCCGCATCGGCGACAAGATCGAAGTCTACAACCGCACCGAAGTAGCGCGGACGCTGTAAGTCCGCAGAGGCGACATGCCAAGGCCGTCAAACAGACTGGACCGCATAGCCGACCAGCTCCAGCAGGAGCTGGCCGTGCTGATCCGCGATGAGCTGCGCGATCCGCGCGTCGGCATGGTGTCGATCGTGGGTGCAAAGGTGAGCCGCGATCTGGCCCATGCGGTCATTTATTTCACGGTGATGAACGCTGACATCGCGGAAGTCGAGGAAGTGCTCAACAAGGCCAGTGGCTATCTGCGCACACTGCTTGCCAAGCGCCTCAACCTGCGCACCACGCCCAAACTGCGTTTCACCTACGACGAAAGCATCGAACGGGGCCGCTCGCTGTCGGCCTTGATCGACAAGGCCATCGCGCTCGATTCCGCCCGCGAGGAATCCGAAGACGAAGGCTCTACCGATGATGACGTGGAACGCTGAGTCAGGTTCGCGTTCTTCCTCCCCATAGCACGACCATGGCCAAGCAGCCTCAGTACAGGCGTCAGACTCGCGCCGTCGACGGTATTCTGATCGTCGACAAACCTCTGGGGCAGAGCTCCAACCACTGTCTGCAAACGGTCAAACGCTGGTTGCAGGCGGAAAAGGCCGGGCACACCGGTGCACTCGACCCTCTCGCCACCGGTGTACTGCCACTGTGTTTCGGCGAAGCCACTAAACTCAGCCAATTGCTGCTCGATGCCGACAAGGGTTATCTCGCCACGATCCGTCTCGGCATCGAAACCACCACCTGCGATGCCGATGGCGAGGTGGTGAGCGAAGCGCCAATACCGGCTTTCGATGAAGCACGCATCGAAGAAGTATTGGCGCAGTTCAGAGGTGTGCAGATGCAGGCCGCACCGATTTATTCCGCGCTCAAGCAGGACGGCGTGCCGCAGTACAAGCTGGCGCGCGAAGGCCGCGCGGTGGAAGCGAAGGAGCGCGAGATCGTGATCCACGAACTCTCGCTGCAAGGCTGGGCTGCCACCGAACTCGTCGTGCGCGTGCGTTGCAGCAAGGGCACCTACATCCGCAGTCTGGCACGCGACATCGGCGCTGCCTTCGGCTGTGGCGCTCATCTCAGCGCCCTGCGCCGTGAACTGGCAGAACCGTTCACGCTCGAGCGCAGTCATACTCTCGACGAACTGAAGGCAATCTGGGAGGCCAAGGGGCCGGAAGGTCTCGATGCCTTGCTGTTGCCGATGGATTATGCAGTGCAGGATTGGCCGCCCTTGCGGCTCGAAGGTACCAAGGGCCTGCACTTCTGGCAGGGCCGTCCGTTGCGTTTGCCGCGGGAACATGGGCAGGCACCCGGACGGGTGCGCATCTACTGGGAAGAACGTTTCCTCGGCATTGGGGAACTCCTGCCCGATGGCACGGTCAGACCGCTGCGTCTGGTGAAATACGAGCCAATTAATTAATTTAGGCGTTCCTGTGCCGGGCCGTAACGGACCTGTGGCCGGCGGAAAGTATTCCGATCAGCGTGAACGCAGCGCTAGGAAACGCTATGGCCTTGCTCAAATCCTTGCTTCTGCTCTGCCTGATTGTGCTCGTGGCCGTGGGCGGTTTTCTGTTCATGGTCGTCGAACGCAGTCCCACCGTGCCTCCAGCTCCCGTGCTTTCGGTGGCCGATCTGCATGCGCTCGAAATTCTTTCCGCCGACAACGATCCCCGCTCACTCGAACCCGGTGAATCCGCCACGCTGGCGCTGAGTGAAAACGACCTCGAACTCGCCCTCGGCTATGTCCTGGATCGCCTGCAGGTGGGTCAGGCCGATGTGGTGCTGGGTGATTCCACCGCTCTCGTCAGTGTGTCGGCGCGACTGCCCGTGAACTTCGCCGATCTCTATCTCAATCTCAAAGCCAAGGTGCAGAGTGGCAGCGATTTCCCCGTGGTCACCGGCCTGCAATTGGGAGGGGTGACGGTGCCTGATTGGTTGTCGGCGACCTTGCTCGACTCCGTTCGCGGCGTCGTCAGCCAACGTTACCCCGAATACGAGCGTCTGCAGGCCACGATCGAAGACATCAGTATCGACGAAGGCCGTCTGCGCGTGCGTTACCGCTGGGATCCCGAGCTGGTACGCGATCTCTCGCGTCGCGGTGGAGAACTGCTTCTATCCGGGCCACTGCAGGAATTGCTGGCCATCTATCGCTCGCGCTTGCGTGAGCTGACCAACGAACCCAACCTGCCGCGCCGCCTCTCCGCCACCGAGTTTCTGCGTCCGCTCTTCGTCTATGCCCACAACCGTGGTGGCGATCCCGTGGAAGAGAACAGGGCTTTGCTGCTTGCGCTCAGTCTCTATGTGCTGGATCTCGATCCAAGTGACTTCATCGGCTTGGAAGGCGAGCCTGCACTGCCGCGTCACGAACTGCAGTTCTATCGCCGCAACGACTTCGCCCGGCATTTCTTCACCTCGGTCGGTCTCACGTTGGGCACCGACGCGGGTCTTGCCGACAACATCGGAGTCCTGAAGGAATTGGAGGACGCCCGCGGTCCGGGCAGCGGTTTCAGCTTCACCGACATCGGCGCCGACCGCGTCGGCATCCGCTTTGCCGAGTTCGCGGTTTCCAACGATCACAACGCGCGGCTGTTGCAGCGGCGCATGGCGGAGGGAGAGGGGGAGGCCTTCTACTTTCCGGATTTCAGGGACCTGCCGGAATTCCTCAGCAAGGAGGAATTCGCCAAGCTTTACGGCAGCACCGGCAGCCTGCGCTTTCGGCGTGAAATCGAGGGAATCGATGCCCGCATAGACGCTTTGCCAGTGTTCAGTCCGGGGCCGTGAGAGACCCCAAGCATGGCGCCGCGGGGCTGTGATACAATCGCCCACCCTTCGCCTGTACCGGGAGGGCAGGAAGACCCCAGATAACTATCAATATGCATGGTTACTCTGGTTTGAAATGGATGTCCTTCATTCAACTACGCATATTAAGAGGAACTCTCCATGGCTCTGTCCGCAGAACAGAAAGCAGAAATCATTCGTGAATACGGCTTGGCAGAAGGTGACACCGGCTCACCGGAAGTGCAGGTGGCGTTGCTGACCGGCAACATCAACCAGCTGCAGGAGCACTTCAAAGTTCACACTCATGACCATCACTCCCGCCGGGGCCTCATCCGGATGGTCAACACCCGCCGCAAACTCCTCGACTATCTCAAACGCAAGGATCTGAACCGCTACAACGCGCTGATCCAGCGTCTGGGCCTGCGTCGCTGACGTTTGCTCTCAGAGGGTGGTGGGATTGGCCCGCCACCCCTTTAATTGGTAAGAGAAGATAAATGTTTAATCCCATCAGGAAGGAATTCAAATTCGGCGCGGACACGGTCATTCTGGAAACGGGCAAGATCGCCCGCCAGGCGACTGGCGCCGTGGTAGTGACGATCGGCAGCACCGTCGTACTGTGCACCGTAGTCGGTAAGAAAACGCCCAACCCCGGCCAGGACTTTTTCCCGCTGACCGTCGACTATCAGGAAAAGACTTACGCCGCAGGCAAAATTCCTGGCGGATTTTTCAAGCGCGAAGGTCGCCCAACAGAAAAAGAAACGCTGACCTCCCGCCTCATCGACCGTCCTCTCCGCCCGCTGTTCCCCAAAGGTTTTCTCAACGAAGTACAGGTCATCTGTACCGTAGTTTCTTCCGACAAAGACACTGATCCGGATATCGCCGCCATGATCGGCGCCTCCGCCGCGCTGGCCATCTCCGGCATTCCGTTCAACGGCCCGATCGGCGCCGCCCGCGTCGGTTACAACGACACCGATGGCTACATCCTGAACCCCGGTTACAAGCAGCTCGAGAAATCGCTGCTCGACATGGTGGTGGCCGGTACCGATGCCGCCGTACTGATGGTGGAATCCGAAGCGAAGGAACTGAGCGAAGACCTGATGCTGGGCGCCGTACTGTTCGCGCACCAGGAAATGCAGGTGGTCATCCAGGCCATCAAGGAATTCAAGGAACTGGCCGGCAAGCCCGCTTGGGATTGGACGCCGCCGCCGAAGAACGAAGCGCTGATCGAAGCCGTGAGCGCCGCCTTCAGCGCCGAGATCACCGCCGCCTATCAGATTTCCAGCAAGACCGAACGTCACGATCGTTTGACCGCGCTGCAGCAGCAGGCCATCGAACAGTTCGCCAACGAAACGGCCGAGCCGCCGGTCACCGCTGCGGAAGTACAGAGCGTATTCGCTTCGCTCGAGAAGAAGATCGTGCGCAGCCGCATCATCGCCGGCTATCCGCGTATCGACGGTCGCAACAACCACACGGTGCGCCCCATCCACGTCGAAGTCGGCGTACTGAGCAAGACGCACGGCAGCGCGCTCTTCACCCGTGGTGAAACGCAGGCGCTGGTCGTTGCCACGCTCGGCGCGATCCGCGATGCACAGATCATCGAAGATCTGTCCGGCGTGAAGAAAGACGGCTTCATGCTGCACTACAACTTCCCGCCCTTCAGCGTCGGTGAAACCGGTCGCATGGCAGGTCCGAAGCGTCGTGAAGTCGGCCACGGCCGTCTCGCGCGTCGCGGCGTTGCCGCCGTACTGCCGAGCGAAGAATCCTTCCCGTATGCGATTCGCGTCGTATCGGAAATCACCGAGTCGAACGGCTCCAGCTCCATGGCCTCCGTGTGCGGCACCTCGCTGGCACTGATGGATGCCGGTGTGCCGATCAAGGCGCCAGTGGCTGGTATCGCGATGGGTCTGATCAAGGAAGAGCACGGCTTTGCCGTACTCACCGACATCCTGGGTGACGAAGACCACCTGGGCGACATGGACTTCAAAGTGGCCGGTTCTGCCAATGGCGTCACCGCGCTGCAGATGGACATCAAGATCCAGGGCATCACCGAAGAGATCATGGAAACCGCGCTGGAAGAAGCCTACAAAGCGCGCATCCACATCCTCAATGAGATGAACAAGGTCATCTCCGCGCCGCGTCCGAACATCTCGCCGAATGCACCGAGCATGGCCGTGATCAAGATCCACACCGACAAGATCCGCGACGTCATCGGTAAGGGCGGCGTCACCATCCGCGGCATCACCGAAGAAACCGGTGCTTCCGTGGACATCGACGACGACGGCAATGTCCGCATCTACGGTGAGAACGCCGCTTCGCGCGACCGTGCTCTCGAGATGATCCAGGCCATCACCGCCGAAGCCGAAATTGGCCGCACCTACAAGGGCAAGGTCTCGAAGATCGTCGACTTCGGCGCCTTCGTCACCATCCTGCCTGGCAAGGACGGTCTGGTGCACATCTCGCAGATCTCGAGCGAGCGTGTGGAGAAAGTCTCCGACTACCTCAGCGAAGGCCAGGAAATCTTCGTCAAGGTCCTCAAGATCGACGATCGCGGCAAGATCAGCCTCAGCATGAAGGAAGTGACGGAAGAGGATAAGGCGCTCGCCTAAGCCTCACCGCTCCGCTGAGCGGATCCACTCCAGGAAAGGGCAGCTTCGGCTGCCTTTTTTCTTTCTGCATTTTTGAATTTCCCTCCCGCTTACCCGCTTACCCGCTTACCCGCTTACCCGCTTACCCGCTTCACCCATTGCCCTGCGCAGAAGTCGGCGCCGTTCTGCTGCCCACCGAACAGTTTGCGTAAAAAACCTCAAAGGCTGTTGCGTTCTCTCAAATGATAAAGATAATGCGAATCGTTCTCATATACAGATATGCCGGCTCCGGTGCTCCAAAGTGCATCCGCGGGCTTGGTCGATGATTCGTTTACAACAACAGGGAGATAAGTGAGCTCTATGAACCCACAGGCAGATAAACGCAGTAGTTCCACCTCCACCTCCATCCGCAGCAGCAAGCATGCCATCGTCGTGAATAAATCCCTGCTCGCGTTGGCGCTGATGGCGGTGCCCTTTGCCACGTACTCACAGGACACCCAGGCCCAGCCGGAGCGCCGTGATGATGGCGCAACGGCACAGCAGCAGGACCGGCAGGGGGGGCGACGTGCGCAGAATCGGCGCGAAGAGCCGGAGGTGATCGACGTGCTGGGCCGCAATCGTCAGCTCAAGATCGACAACTCCGCCAATACCAAGTTCACCCGTCCGCTGCTCGATACGCCACAGACCGTGCAAGTGATCAGTCAGGACATGCTGCGCGAGCAAGGCTCCTATTCACTGATGGACGCCCTGCGCAATACACCCGGCATCACCATGCAGCTCGGCGAAAACGGCAATACTTCCGCGGGTGACACCTTCCAGATGCGCGGCTTTGCTGCCAACACCTCGACTTTCGTGGATGGCATCCGCGACCTCGGTGCCATCAGTCGCGATTCTTTC
Source organism: uncultured Gammaproteobacteria bacterium (assembly GCA_937898685.1). Lineage (GTDB taxonomy): Bacteria > Pseudomonadota > Gammaproteobacteria > Pseudomonadales > Pseudohongiellaceae > CAILUG01. Next base: position 41,822 of record CALEJT010000028.1, read on the forward strand.
AACCTCGAGCAGGTGGAAATTGCGAAGGGACCATCGGGTGCCGACGTCGGCCGCGGTGCTGCCTCCGGCTATGTCAATCTCATCACCAAGCAACCGGCGCGTGATCTCAACTCGGTGCTCACTGCAGGCTATGGCTTGAAGGACACCAAGCGTCTTACCGTCGACACCGGTGTGAACATCGGTGAAACCGGCGCCGCGCGTTTCAACGTCCTTCTGTCCGAAGGTGGAGTACCCAAGCGCGATGAAGTGAACAACCAGAACTTTTCCTTCGCTCCTTCCATCGCCTTTGGTCTTGGCACCGACACGCGCGTCCATCTCTTCTCGCAACACGTCCGTCAGGACAATGTCCCCGACGGCGGGATCCCCGCGCTCGGTCGCGGCGGTTACCGGGTATTGCCCTATTACACGACCAACGGCGTGATCACGGAAAACGCCGCCACTCATGCACTCGCCGCTGCGATCAACAAGGCGCCGAAAGTGGATCGCAGCAACTTCTACGGTTACACGGGCGACCACGAAGACGTGAAGTCGGACATGGTGACGATCAAGATCGAACACGATCTCGGCCCCAACACCGTGATCCGCAATATTTCACGTGTGGGTCGTACCGACATGGATCGTGTGTTGAGTGGCGCCAACTCGCCAGTGGTGAATGCCAATACGACGACTCCCGGCAATGCGCTCTATCTGGATCCCGGCGACCTTTCTTCCTGGGTGTTCACTCCGAGTCGTCAGGGCGTCGATCGCGTCGACGAAATCCTCACCAACCAGAGCAGCTTCAACAGCACCTTCAACACCGGTGCCATCGAACACTCGCTCGCCGGTGGAGTGGAATTCATCTATGAACGCCAGAAGTCGCTGAACTTCACGACGAACGCAATAACACTCAACGGCATCGATTACCCTGCAGTGGCGAACCCACCGGCCAACATCTACGCGCCGAACCCCGAACTGTTCCGTGGTGAACCCAATTTGAATGGTGTTTCCACCGACGGTGATACCCGCACCACGGCTCTCTATCTCTTCGACAGCATCGCACTGAATCCACGGTGGTTGCTTAACGCGGGTGTGCGCTACGAAACCTATGAAACCGAAACCGACGGTACCTCGGTGGTCGATGGCATCATCACCACCAACGCACCTCTGCATGTCGATGATGAGCTGTTGAGCTGGAAAGTCGGCGCCGTGTACAAACCGGTGACCAATGGCAGCATCTACGTGTCCTATGGCACTTCGCAGACTCCGCCCGGCAGCGCCAACTTCGCACTCTCTTCTGCGGTCGGCAATCAGAACAATGGTGAACTCGATCCGCAGGAAACCGACAACGTCGAACTCGGCACCAAGTGGGAGCTGCTCGATGATCGTCTGAGTTTGACTGCTGCCTTGTTCCGCACGGAAAACAGCAAGCAGGCTTCTTACGACGATCTCGGCAACCCGGTGCAGATGGGGCGCACCAAGGTCGAAGGCATCGAGCTCGCCGCAGTTGGACAAATCACGAACTTCTGGCAGATCTCGGCCGGCATCACACACATGGATGTCGAAGTCGAAGATCAACGTAACTCCAACGGCGTGGAAACGGTTGGCGTGCGCTGGACGCCGGATCTGTCTGCCACCTTCTGGACTTCCTACACCCTGGGCGACCTCACCATCGGCGGTGGTGCACGCTACTTCAGTGAACAGGAACGCAACGTCACGGTGAGCGCCACGCCGAGCAATGGTATTTCGTCCATCCCTTCCTACTGGGTGGTCGATGCCATGGTGGCCTATCGTCTCAACGACCAGGTCAACCTGCGCGTGAATCTGTACAACCTGACGGACGAGGAATACATCGAAACGTTGAACAACGGCGGCAACCGTTTCCGTCTCGGCCAGCCGCGTTCGGTGTGGGTCTCGGGCGAGTATCGTTTCTGATCTTCAACAAGCCGTTGCAACCAGCGCGCGGGGCCCACTTGTCAGCGGGCTCCGCCTTTTGTGATCATCGCGCAAAACTCGGTGTTCCCCATGATGTTGCATGTTCCTGAGGTTCTGGTCGGCTCGGCTCTCGGCGAAATGCGCGATGCGCTGCATGCGAGCTTGCAGAGCGCCGAATGGACGCAAGGCGTCGCCACTTCAGGGCTGCAAGCCACGCAGCGCAAACAGAATCGACAACTGACGGCCAGCTCCGCCGTGGGCGAACGCTTGGGACAGTTGGTGAGCGCTGCACTCGAACAGCATCCGCTCTTCGTTTCCGCTGCTTTGCCCAAGCATGTGCTACCGCCGCTCTTCAACTGCTATGAGGGTGGCGGGCACTACGGTAATCACGTCGACAATGCGATTCAGCGTGATCCACAACAACGGGTGCGGACACGCACCGATGTGTCTGTCACCGTATTTCTGAGTGAGCCGGAAGAATATGAAGGTGGCGAACTTCTCATCGAAGACACCTACGGCACACATGCGGTGAAGCTACCGGCAGGTGATGCGATTCTCTATCCCGCGACCAGCTTGCATCGCGTCGAGCCCGTTACTGCAGGACGCCGGCTGGCGGCGGTGACCTGGGTGCAGAGCATGGTGCGCGACGACTGGCAGCGTTCGATGTTGTTCAATCTCGACATGACCATTCTGCGTTTGCGCCAGCAGCTCGGTGATGGTGAGGACATCGTGGCGCTCACCAGTCACTATCACAACCTGCTACGCCGGTGGGCGGACCTTTGAGCGAGCAAAGTGTGCCAGACGTTCCAGTACTGAGCTCCATTCCCCGCGACATCGCTGCCGTCAGCGATTACGAGCGATATGCGCGCGAACGGCTCGATGACAATGCCTGGGTGTTCTTGGCCTCTGGTGCCGCTGATGAAATCACGCTGCGTGAAAATCGTGCGGCCTTCGATCGTTTGCAGCTACGCAGCCGCGTTCTGAGCAAGATGAGGGGCGCTCATACACGCCTCGAATTGTTGGATCAGAAACTCACGCATCCCATATTGCTTGGTCCCATTGCCTACCAACGCTTGTTTCACACTGATGGCGAAGTGGCTACGGTACTGGCAGCACGCGCGATGGGAGCACCAATGGTGGTGAGCTCGCTCGCCACGGTGCGCCTCGAACAACTGGCGACGAGCGGAGCCAATCTGTGGTTTCAGTTGTATCTGCAGGCGCGCCGCGAAGACACGCTCACGCTCGTACGTCGTGCCGAAGACAGTGGCTGCAAGGCCTTGGTCGTCACCGTCGATGCCCCGCTCGTCGGCATTCGCAATCAGCAACAGCGGGTGGGCTTCCATTTGCCACCTGGCATCGCGGCGGTGAATCTCGAAGGCTTGCCACCACCTCCGATGCCACAACTCTCACCGGATTCGAGTGTGGTATTCGATGGCCTGCTGGCGCACGCACCGACCTGGGAGGACATCGCCTGGCTCTGTGAGTCGACCGAGTTGCCGGTGATCCTCAAGGGCATCCTGGATCCCGAAGATGCCCTGCTCGCGCTTCAGCACGGCGCGCAGGGAATCATCGTGTCCAATCATGGTGGCCGTGTACTCGATACCTTGCCTGCCAGCATCGACGCCTTGCCTGCCATCGCACAAGCCGTAGCCAAGAGTGTGCCGATCCTGCTCGACGGCGGCATACGTCGCGGCAGTGACATCTTCAAGGCACTGGCTTTGGGCGCGGATGCGGTGCTGATCGGGCGCGCCTACGTCTATGCGCTAGCCGCAGCCGGTGCCTTGGGCGTGGCACACGTCATTCGTACGTTGAGAGAAGAGCTGGAAGTGTGCATGGCGCTCACCGGCTGCGCCACGCTCGATAAGATCGATTCGAACAGGTTGTTCAATAACTGAGCCGCTACCGCAATGCATGGGCATCGCAGTAGCTCATCAGGTAGTTCAGCCGAGTACGGCCTTGCGGATCTCCTGATGCTGGGCAGGGGAGAGGCGAGGGCCGAAGTGGCTCACCGTGGTCGCTGCAGCAAGTGCGGCGAGTTTGCCGGAGGTGGCGTAGTCGTGGCCGGTGGTGAGGCCGTAGAGGAAGGCACCGGCAAACATGTCGCCCGCGCCGTTGGTATCGATGGCTTGCACTTTCACCGGTTCGATCGGCGTGCGCTCGTCGCCGTCGACGACCAGTGCACCATCGGGGCCGAGCGTCAGCACCAGGACCTTCGCAATTTTCTGCAATGCAGGAATTGCGTCTTCGACACTGCGCGTGCCGGCCCAGGTCATCGCTTCGGTTTCGTTGGCGAAAAGCAGATCCACACCATCGCCGATCATTTCTTCGAGGCCGCCGCGGAAGAACTGCACCATCGCGGGATCCGACAGCGTCAATGCGGTTTTCACTCCATTGGCTTCGGCGATCTTGCGCGCGTCGATCACTGCTTGCCGGCCGGTGGGCGAAGTCACCAGATAACCTTCCATGTACAGAAATTGCGAATCACGCAACGCTTCGGCGTCGATGGCGCTCGAGTCGAGCTTTTCGGAGATGCCGAGGAAGGTGAGCATGGTGCGCTCGGTGTCGGGGCTCACCATCACGAGGCATTTGCCGGTGGTACCGTGATCGCGGCCGCTGCCGAGGTTGGTGTGGATGTTGTGGCTGCCGAGTTCCTGCAGATAGAAATCGCCGGGCTCGTCATCCGCCACTTTGCAGCTGTAATAGGTGCTACCGCCGAACTGTGAGATGGCGTAGATGGTGTTGGCAGCAGAGCCGCCCCCGGCGCGCTTCTTGATGCCGAAACGCTGCGACAACCGCTCGAACAGCACGCGCTGTGCTTCCTCGTCGACCAGGGTCATCACACCCTTTTGGATCTTTTCCTGCTCGAGGAAATCGTCGGTCACGGAAAATTCGGTATCCACCAGAGCGTTGCCCAGGCCATAGACGTGGTAGCGAGCCATGCGTGCTTCCTTGTGTTGTTGGTCGTTGATTATTTGAGCGAGGCGAATGCAGCTCGAGCTGCTTCCAGCGTGGCGGCGATGTCGGCATCGCTGTGCGCTGCGGAGATGAAGCCCGCTTCGAAAGCAGAAGGAGCAAGATAGACACCACGCTCGAGCATGGCGTGGAAGAAGCGGCGGAACAGCTCCACCTTGCTTTCCATCACCTGCGCGAAGCTGGTGATTTCCTGGTTCTCGTTGAAGTAGAGACCGAACATGCCGCCCACCTGCGTGGTGGTGAAGGCGATGCCTGCGTCCTGCGCAGCCTGGCGCAGACCATCGAGCAACTGCTTGCCTTTGGCTTCGAGTGTGGCGTGGAAACCGGGCTTGCTGATTTCGTCGAGCAATACGAGACCGGCCGTCACGGCGAGCGGGTTACCGGACATGGTGCCGGCCTGATAGACGGGGCCGAGCGGCGCGAGCTGGTCCATCAGATCCTTGCGGCCGCCGAAGGCGCCGACCGGCAGACCACCACCGATGATCTTGCCGAGTGTGGTGAGATCGGGCTTGATGCCATAGCGCGCCTGTGCACCACCAAGTGCGACGCGGAAACCGGTCATCACTTCGTCGAAGATCAACAGCGCGCCATAGCGCTGCGTGATCTCGCGCAGCCCCTGCAGGAAGCCGGCCGTCGGCGGCACGCAGTTCATGTTGCCGGCCACGGGCTCGACGATCAGCGCGGCGATGTCGTTGCCGTGGATCGAGAACAGTTGTTCCACGGCATTGAGATCGTTGTAGGGCAGTACGAAGGTTTGGGCTGCAGTATCGGCCGGGATGCCGGCGGAGTCGGGGTTGCCCATGGTCAGCGCACCGGAACCGGCTTTCACCAGCAGCGAGTCGACGTGGCCGTGATAGCAGCCTTCGAACTTCACCACCTTGTCGCGCTTGGTGCAGCCGCGCGCGAGACGCAGGGCACTCATCGTGGCTTCGGTGCCGGAGTTCACCAGTCGCACGCTTTCGATCGAGGGAATCAGTTCGCAGATCTTGTCGGCCAGCTGTACTTCGAGCGCGGTGGGAGCGCCGTAGGCGATGCCGCGATCGAGCTGGGCATGCAGTGCTTCGATCACCTTCGGATGGTTGTGGCCGAGAATCATCGGGCCCCAGGCGCCGACGTAGTCGATATAGCTGTTGCCGTCTTCATCGAACAACTTCGAGCCGTTTGCGCTCTTGAAGAATACCGGGTTGCCACCCACACCGCGGAAGGCACGTACTGGCGAGTTGACGCCACCTGGGATGTGGCGGACTGCTCGTTCAAACAAAGCGATGGAATTGGGGATGCGTTGCGACATGAGGACTACCGTTGAATCAGAAAGGTTTGACTACCACGAGAACTACGATGGCGATCAACAGCAGCACCGGTAGTTCGTTGAAGATGCGGAAGAACTTGTGTGACTTGGTGTTGCGATCATCGCGGAAGGCTTTGAGATAGTGACCGCACATGAAGTGATACACCAGGAGCAGCACCACGCAGGTCAACTTGGCGTGCATCCAGCCACTGCTCATGTAGTAGGCCGTGTTGTAGCTCAGAGTCCAGATACCCAATACCACGGTCAGCACCATCGATGGCGTCATGATGCCGCGATAGAGCTTGCGTTCCATGATCTTGAAACGCTCCTTGCCTGGTGTGTCCTCGCACATGGCGTGATACACGAATAGACGCGGTAAATAGAACATCGCTGCAAACCAGCAAATCACGGCGATGACATGGAACGCTTTTACCCAAAGCATGCGATTTCTTCCTGCTGTGCAGCGCGAAGCTGCATAAGTAATTCATTTTATTGGGCGATTTTATTATATTGGCGCGCCCTGGCCAGTGTTTGCCGGGGCTTTTTTCTGAAGTGGCCCAGCCAGGGCCGAATACTGCGGAGTAACGAGCGTGATCAAGGTAGGCATCGTCGGAGCAACGGGTTATACCGGCGTGGAACTGTTGCGGTTTTTGAGCTTGCATCCCGAGGTCGAGATCAGCGTCGTCACCTCGCGATCCGAAGCCGGCCTGCCTGTTTCCAGCTTGTTCCCCAACCTGCGCAAATACGTGGATCTCAAGTTCGTCGAGCCCAGCGCAGAGAACTTGAATACCTGCGACGTCGTGTTCTTCGCAACGCCCAATGGCACCGCGATGAAGATGGCGCAGGAACTGCTCGACGCCGGTGTAAAGGTGATCGACCTTTCTGCCGATTTCCGTATCAAGGACGTCAAAGTTTGGGAGCAGTGGTATCGCATGACGCACGCGAGCCCGCACCTGCTCGAAGAAGCAGTGTACGGTCTCTGCGAGATCAACCGCGAAGCGATCAAGCAAGCGCGTCTCGTGGCGAACCCGGGTTGTTATCCCACTGCAGTGCAGCTCGGCTTCCTGCCACTGCTGCGTGCTGGTGTGATCGATCCTTCGTATCTCATTGCCGACTGCAAATCGGGTGTGAGTGGTGCCGGCCGCAAGGCCGAGATGGGACTTCTGCTCTGCGAAGTCAGTGAGAGCTTCAAGGCTTATTCGATCAACGGTCACCGTCATCAGCCGGAGATCAAGCAGGGGCTCGATCTCGTCAGCAAGACACCGGTGAACCTGACCTTCATGCCGCATCTGGTACCGATGATTCGCGGCATTCAGGCTTCGCTTTACGCGCGTCTGACCGACACCAGCGTGGATCTGCAGCAGTTGTTCGAAGACACCTACCGCAACGAGCCCTTCGTCGACGTGTTGCCGGCAGGCATGAGTCCCGAGACACGCAGCGTGCGTGGCAGCAACCACTGCCAGTTGGCCGTCACTCGTCCGCAGGGCGGCGACACCGTGGTGGTGTTCGCGGTCGAAGACAACCTGGTCAAAGGCGCGGCGGGTCAGGCGGTGCAAAACATGAACCTGATGTTCGGTTTGCCGGAAACCACCGGCCTGAACGTCGTGGCGGCTCTGCCCTAGAGGAGAACGAGGCTCCGCAAGAGACGGAGCAAGCTGCTCTGAGGGGCGGACCGCGGCAAGCTCGAGGTGAAGATGCCGGCGGTCAAAGGCAGCAAGCAACCCAAGATGATCGTGGTGGCGTATCGTCCTGCGCTGCTGTGGGCGGTTGCTCTCGTGCTGCTCGGTTCCCTCACGCTTGCCGTTTGGCTCGGACATTCCGCCGGTCGCAGCGCCGCACAACGTGACATCGATGCGGCGCTGCAGATTCCCACCTCCGAAAGCGAACTCACGCTTCAGCGCGCCAAGGAAATCGCGCGCAGTCCCGACCAACTGATCACCATCCTGCGCGAGAACAACGAGCTCAAACAAAAACTGGTGAGTCTCGAGCGCAGTGCCGCCATCGACAAGGAAGCGCTCGCCGCCGTGCAGGACGAACTCGTGTCGCAGCGCGATACCATCGCGCAATTGCAGGAAGATCTGATGTTCTATCGTCAGATCGCGGCGCCCGATTCGGCCGCGGCGGAGCAGGGTCTCGTGATCGGCAGTCTCGATCTCGTCGCCGGCAGACAAGCAGGACGCGTGCGTTACAAGATCGAATTCCGTCAGCAGGGCGGCTCCGACAAACTCGAAGGTTATGCCAACGTCACCGTGGTCGGTGATCAGGATGGTGAACGCGTGAGTCTGCCGCTGCATGAACTTGCGACGGGAGAGCAGGAACAGAACATTCCGCTTGGTTTTCGTTATTTCCAAAACGTAGAAGGCGAGCTCGAGCTGCCCGAAGGTTTCAGTCCGCTCCGCATGCAGGTGCTGGCGGTGGTCGAAGGCAAGAACGCCAAACGAGTGGAGAAGAGCTTCGGCTGGAGCGTACGCAATTGACCAGCCACTGACAGGAGAGCCCCCATGTCATTGTTCAAGAGCAAGTCCCCGGTTGCCGGTGTCGTGGCAACCGGTAGCATCACTCTCATCTCCAGGGCCACGACGCTGACGGGTGACATCCGCTTCAGCGGCTCGCTCGAAATCGAAGGCACGATCCACGGCAACATCCACGCCGATGGTGAAAATGCCCAGGTGCGTGTGTGCGAAACCGGTCTCGTGCAGGGCGAGATCCATGCGCCGCGTGTCATCATCAACGGCAGGGTGGAAGGCGACGTGCACGTGGCCGGCCATCTCGAGCTGGCAGCCAAGGCGCGTGTCGTCGGCGACGTCTACTACGAGCTGATCGAGATGGTGATGGGGGCGGAAGTGAACGGTGTGCTGCATCACGTGCCGAAGGCCGAAGCACAGCCCGTGACGGCCCAGAAAGCAGCTGCGGAGGCGGCCGTGAGCGACTCAGCCATGGCGGCGCTCAGCTCGTAATACTTGACTATTTTCCTTGGTTAATAGAGAATCGGCGGCGTTGTCTGTTGCAGGTATTCCTATGAGTGTTGTTCAAACCCAAGAAGCGAGCGTGCTGACGATGACCGACGCCGCTGCCCGCAAGGTGAACGCGCTGCTGCAGGAGGAAGGCAACCCCAATCTCAACTTGCGGGTCTACGTCACCGGCGGCGGCTGTTCCGGCTTTCAATATGGTTTCTCGTTCGATGAAACCGTCAATGAAGACGACACCGTGATCGAACGCGACGGTGCCCACATGTTGGTGGACTCCCTCAGCATTCAGTATCTGGCTGGTGCCGTGGTGGACTACGAGGAAGGGTTGCAGGGTTCACGCTTCCGTGTGCAGAACCCGATGGCCACCACGACGTGTGGCTGCGGCATGTCCTTCACCATCTGATCGCGTAAGCGACGTCTTCTCACTCCGCGTAATAGATGCCCCCTGCAATTACCGGCCCACTGGCGCCGGTGAAGGGGCTGAAGTCTATCGTTTCTCTTTTAAGTGTCTTGCTGGCGAACCAGGCGAAGGCTGCGGCTTCGACGCAATCGGCATCGAGACCATGTTCGGTGCTGGTGCTGAGCACGAAGCCCGGCAGTAGTTCACGCAGACGTTCGAGCAAGGCCTCGTTGTGCACGCCGCCGCCGCAGGCGATCAAACGTCCGCGGATGGCGTGGCGCAGCACCGCATCGCTCACCGTTCTTGCCGTGTATTCGAGCAAGGTCGCCTGTACGTCGACGGCAGCGAATTCGCCGCCGCAAGCTGCCAACTGTCGATCGAGCCAGGGCAGGTTGAAGAGCTCGCGTCCGGTACTCTTCGGCGGCGGTTTGTCGAGATAGGGCTCCTGCAGCAATTGTTGGAGCAACTTGTTCTGGACCTCGCCGCTCTTTGCCCACTGACCGCCATCGTCGTAGCGCAAACCCTGATGACGCTGAATCCAGCCATCCATCAACACGCTGGCCGGACCCGTGTCGAGGCCGAAGGGACGACCACCATGCGGCGGCAATACCGTGATGTTGGCGATGCCACCGAGGTTGAGCACGATCGTCAGTTGCTCGGCATCGCTGAAGAGCGCCTGATGCAGCGCCGGCACGATGGGTGCACCTTGACCGCCAAGCGCCATGTCCTTGCGGCGGAAATCGGCCACGGTGGTGATGCCGGTGCGAGCGGCGATGGTGCTGGGGTCACCGATCTGCAGCGTGAAGGCATGTTGCGTCGCCCGTTGTGGCGGCTCGTGCCAGATGGTCTGGCCGTGGCTACCGATCGCGACGATGTCGCTCGCCTGGAGTCCTCTGCGCTGCAGCATCGCGTTCACGGCAGCGGCAAAACCCACCGCCACTGCGATGTCGGCATTGCCGAGCGTGGGAAGATCGAGCCCATCGTTGTCGCACAGTCGCAACAGCGTGCTGCGCAAAGTGGGATCGAGCGGATGACAGAGATAGTCGATAACGGAAAGGCCTGACCCCATGTCCACCAGCGCACAGTCGATGCCGTCCATGCTGGTGCCCGAGATCAGGCCTATGTAGAGCGCTTGGCTCATTCGATGCGGCTTTCAGCCTCTTTCTTTTCGGCCTGCGCCATGGCGAGGCGAACGGTTTCGGAGCGCTCGCTCATCATCGCGAGCAGCGGACGCGTCTGTTCCAGGAAACGCGGCAGTTCTTCCTTCGCCAGCTGCACCTGTTTGATCTCTTCCTGCTGCAGGATGCGGCGCGAATCGCGGTGCACACCATCCATCAGGAATTCGTAGTGCAGATGCGGACCGGTGGCGCTGCCGGTGGAACCGACGTAACCGATCACCTGACCCTGCTTCACACGGGTGCCGACCTTGATGCCCGGGCCGTAGCCGTTGAGGTGGGCATACTTGGTTTCGAAGCGATCACCGTGCTTGATCACCACCAGCTTGCCGAACGAACCGTTGCTGTTGGCGAAGGTCACACGACCATCGGCCGTGGCCACCACGGGAGTGCCGGTGGGAGCCGCGTAGTCGGTGCCGCGATGCGCGCGAATGGTGTTCAGAATCGGGTGTTTGCGCGCCAGGCTGAAGCCGGAGCTGATGCGGGTGAAGTCGACCGGGTTGAGCAGGAAGGCCTTGCGCATGGCTTCGCCTTTCGGGCTGTAGAAGCCGCTGTCACCTTCGGCATTTTCGTAGCGCACGGCCACGTGCGTGCGGCCCTGGTTGGTGTACTCGGCAGCGAGGATGCGGCCGACACCGACGTATTGCTCACCCAGATAGAGTTCTTCATACAGGATGCCGAAGCTGTCGCCGGGCTGGGTGTCCTGCAGGAAGTCCACCACGCCGTTGAAGATCGAGGACAGGTCCATCGCCATCGCGGCGCTCACGGAATTGCGCTGTGCGGCGAGGAAGAGCGAATCGGTGATCACGGCTTCGCGCCATACCTGACGCACTTCCGGAGTCTTCACCACGTGATCGAGCGAGTAGGTGCCATCTTCCTGACGCGTGACCAGCCAACTTTCGAGCGGAGTCTTGATCAACTCCAACGACTGCACACGATTGTCGGGCGTGAGTTCGAAGACGAGGTTGTTGCCGGGATAAAGGTTGCTGAGGACGCGGGCGTGTTCCTTGCCGGCGGTGACGTCCGCCACCTGCTGCGGGCCGAGGCCGGCGCGGCGGAAGATCACGGAAAGACTGTCACCCGGTTTCACCTCCAGCCACAGGCGCGGATCGACCACGGGCGTCGCCTCTTCGAGCAACGAGGCAACCGGATCGGGCGCGGGCGCGAGATAGTCGGCCGGCACGGCAGGACCGAGCGCCACGAAATCACGCGCCAGGTTCTGATTACTTTCCGCCTTGGGGAAGAAAGCCAGTGCGACTACGAGAGGGAGAAGACCCGCCAGGAGACATTGATGGGATCGGGGCAGGTGCCGATCAATGTGTTCCTTCTTTATTTGTTTTAGCAAACGCATGCAAAAGAAAAAGAAATAGGTGCGAAAAAAGAGGGGCCCAAGACTCGGGCAATGGCCGGATTGTAACAAAAAGTTTCAGTCTGACTACCTGCAATTCATACGTGATTTGACTAGCCTCCGCAGACTTTTCCTAACGCGTGTAAACGGCATGTAACGATCGCGCAAACCCCGTGATTTGCCGAGCGAAATGCGTTCGCCATCGAGCGGGGACAGCCACCTTCGTGCCCGGCGCGTGGCAATGGGCGGCCGCTTTTAGTAAAGTGCGCGGTCTTTTGTAGTTAGGTCCCCGGAACCCTAAGCCCATGTCGAAGCAGCCCGCCAACATCGTTCAGATCCTGCGTGAGCGTGGACTGGTGGTGCAGGTCTCCGCCGAAGCGGAATTGGACGAGCACCTCACCAGCGCCTGCCGCACCGTGTATTGCGGTTTCGATCCCACGGCGCAGAGTCTGCACATCGGATCCCTCGTTCCCCTCCTGGCCCTGCGCCGTGTGCAGTTGGCAGGTCATCGCCCCATCGCGCTGGCCGGCGGTGCCACCGGCATGATCGGTGACCCCAGCTTCAAGGCGAAGGAGCGCAAGCTCAATTCTCTGGAAGTGGTGGGCGAGTGGACCGAGCGCATCAAGGCGCAGGTCTCGCGCTTCATCGACTTCGACTGCGGCGAGAACTCCGCGATCGTCGCCAACAATCTCGACTGGACCCAGTCGCTCGACGTGCTCACCTTCCTGCGTGACATCGGCAAGCACTTCTCCGTCAATGCCATGATCGCGAAGGAGAGCGTGAAGCAGCGCATCGAGCGCGAAGGCGAGGGCATCTCCTTCACCGAATTCACCTACATGATCCTGCAGTCCTACGACTTTGCCGTGCTGAACCGTCAGTACGGCTGCACGTTGCAGATCGGCGGCAGCGATCAGTGGGGCAACATCACGGGTGGCATCGATCTCACCCGTCGTCTGAATCAGCAGCAGGTCTATGGTCTGACCATGCCGCTCGTCACCAAGGCGGATGGCACCAAGTTCGGCAAGACCGAAACCGGCACGGTCTGGCTCGATCCCAGCCTGACCTCGCACTACGCCTTCTATCAGTTCTGGATCAACACCGCCGACGCCGACGTCTACAAGTTCCTGCGTTACTTCACCTTCCTCGACGTGGCCGAGATCGACGCCATCGAAGAACGTGACAAGAGCGCCGCCGGCAAGCCACAAGCCCAGGGCATCCTGGCGCGTGAAGTCACCAAGCTCGTCCATGGCGCCGAAGGTCTGGCCGCGGCCGAGCGCATCACCGAGGCGCTCTTCAGTGGTGATCTCAGCAAGCTGACCGAAGCGGATTTCGCCCAGCTCGCACTCGATGGCCTGCCCACCACCAAGAAGCCGATCGCGGGTCTCTCGCTGGTCGATGCCCTGGTCAGCACGGGCCTCGCCAGCTCCAACCGCGCCGCGCGCGAGTTCATCGGCAACGGTGCGGTGAACGTCAACGGTGAGAAGGTGAGCGATCCGGCCGCCGTCATCGATCCGGTTCAGGCCATGCACGGCCGCTACTTCCTGCTGCGTCGCGGCAAGAAGCAGTTCCATCTCCTCCAGGCCGAATAAGCCCGTGTCACGAGCCGCGCATCAGTGCGGCTCGCTTGATTCCCAGCGTCCGACCCCCACCTTTGCAGAGTCATGGTGCGGCTTGCCTGTGCCCGGGCAAGGCCGTTCGATCCTGAAACCACGGGGCGAGGTGCACTCGACGCATGGAATTCAAGGACTATTACGCAACGCTCGGTGTGGCGCCCGACGCCAGCCCCGACGACATCAAGAAGGCCTACAAGCGGCTGGCGCGCCGCTACCATCCCGACGTCAGCAAGGAGAAGGACGCCGAGCGCAAGTTCAAGGAAGTCGGCGAAGCCTACGAAGTGCTGCGCGATCCGCAGCGGCGCGCCGAATACGACAACCTGCGCAAGTACGGCGCGCGTGGCGCTGGCGGTGAGTTCCGTCCGCCGCCGGGCTGGGAATCCACCACCGAGTTCCACAGCGGCGACGCGGCCGACTTCAGCGAATTCTTCGAAACCCTGTTCGGCCGTGGTGGCTTTGCCCGCGGTTTCGGCGGCCGGCCGGATTTCGCCGTGCGTGGCGAGGATCTCGAGGCCGAATTGGCGCTGCTGCTCGAAGAGGCTTACAGCGGCACGGAACAGATAATAGAAGTACGCGTCCCCGAACCGGATGAGTTCGGTCGACGCCGCCGCAAATCCCGCAAGCTCAAGATCAAGGTCCCGCCCGGCACCACCGACGGCACGGTGTTGCGCATGCGCGGACAGGGCGCGCCGGGCATCGGTGGCGGAGAGAGCGGCGATCTGCTGGTCAAGGTACGCCTGGCCGAGCATCCGCTCTTCACCGTCGATGGGCGTGACCTTTCGCTCGTGGTACCGGTCCTGCCCTGGGAAGCGGCACTGGGCGCCAAGGTGACTGTCCCCACTTTGAAGGGGCGCACGAGGGTGAGTGTCCCCGCCGGTAGCCAGAGCGGCCGCCGCCTGCGGCTGGCGGGGCAGGGACTGCCGGGACAGCCACCGGGTGACTTCTATGTGGTGCTCAAGGTGGTGATGCCGGACAAGGTGTCCGCCAAGGATGAAGAGCTCTATAGACAGCTGGCGGCCAACTTCGCCGCGAGCGGCGGCGCCGGTCCGCGCAGCGAATGGGAGGAGCGCGCATGAACGAACTCAGCGTGGAAAGCCTGGACGAGGCCCTCTACAGCCTGGTCGAACTCTGTAGGCGTGCGCATCTCGACGAAAACTTCGTGCTCACCTGCATCGAGCATGGCGTGGTGGAAGTCGCTGGCACCACGGTGGAGGAGTGGCGCTTCACCAACCGCGCGCGACTTCAGCTGCAGAAGGCCTGGCGCCTGCATCACGATCTCGAGGTGCAGCCAGCGCTCTTGCCGCTCGTGTTGGAGCTGCTCGGAGAAGTCGAAACGCTGCGCGAAGAGAACCGTCATCTGCGCTTGCGGCTGCGACATTGGGAAGGTCTCGTGTAAGTGCCAAACCGTTCGGTTCGGTAAGGTGCTTTTGTGCAAACAAAGAGAAAATTTCTTTCACGCAGTCCCCTCACCGTCACGGGCGGATGACCGCCCCACCCACCGCTAGTATTCTTCGGCGCTCGTTTTATCGACCCAGCGCCGTATTTTCATGACCCTTCGTTTCATACCTCGCGTTCTGGCACTGACCCTGTGCCTGGCTCCGCTCACTTCCACATTTGCCGCCGACGCGGCCAACATTCATGGTGTCACCGGTGGCAAACAGGTGCAGCTGCGCCGCCTCGATGCCGAGCCGCGCATCGATGGGGTACTCGACGAAGCCGTGTGGCAGCAGGCCGCGGTGATCACCGACTTCCATCAGATGAACCCGGTGGAATACGGCGAGCCCTCGCAGCGTACCGAGGTGCGCCTCTTCTACACGGACGACGCGCTCTACGTCGCGGCGCGCATGTATGAAACCGATCCCAGCCTGATCCGAGCGCGCGTCATGCGCCAGAACCAGGGCCTGCAGAACGACGACACCTTCAACCTGATGATCGATCCCTACTTCGATCGCCGTAGCGGCTATCTCTTCGAGATCAACCCCAATGGCGTGCGTGTCGACGGCATCTATCAGAACGTGTCGCAGGTGGACCGCAACTGGTCGGGTATCTGGCAGGCCAAGTCCACCATCGACGAGCAGGGTTGGGTCGCCGAGATCCGTATCCCCTTCCAGACCCTCAGCTTCGATCCGAACAATACCGAGTGGGGCATCAACTTCCGTCGCGCCATTCGCCGCAACAACGAGGAGATCGGCTGGGTCAGCCGCAACCGCCTGATCAACCCCAGCATCGCGGGGACAGCCACCGGACTCACCGGCCTGCAGCAGGGCCTGGGCCTGGACGTCGTGCCGTATTTCATTGCGCGGCGGGAAAAGGTGTTCGGCAATCCCAGCACCGAAGAAACCAGCCTCGAACCGCAGCTCGACCTCTTCTACAAGATCACGCCCCAGCTCAACGCGGCCTTGACGCTCAACACCGATTTCTCGGCAACGGAAGTCGATGACCGTGTGGTCAACCTCACACGCTTCAACCTGTTCTTCCCCGAGCGGCGTGACTTCTTCACGCGCGACTCCGACATCTTCCAGTTCGGCCGCATCGGCAACGGTGTGATCTTCGGTCAGGAAGGTAACGAAGCCATCCCCAGCTCGGCGCTGCAGAACGGTCGTCCGTTCTTCTCGCGCAACATCGGTCTGAGCAGCACGGGCGCGCCGGTGGACATCAACGTCGGCGCCAAACTCAGCGGGCGCGTCGGCGATTGGAACCTCGGTGCTCTGGTGGTGAATCAGGATGAAGACGAACGCACCGATCTCGATGCG
Organism: uncultured Gammaproteobacteria bacterium; assembly: GCA_937898685.1. Lineage (GTDB taxonomy): Bacteria > Pseudomonadota > Gammaproteobacteria > Pseudomonadales > Pseudohongiellaceae > CAILUG01. Next base: position 58,252 of record CALEJT010000028.1, read on the forward strand.
CAGACCGTGTTCGTCGGTCGCGCGGCGCTCAACGTGTTGGATGAATCGCAGGTCGGCGTGATCGCCACCTCGGGTGATCCGCGCGCGGGTCTGGACAACACCCTGGTCGGCGCCGACTTCCGCTACCGCAACTCGCGTCTGGCGCAGGGCAGGGTGGTCGAAGGAGAAGTGTGGTACCAGCAGTCGGACAGCGAAAACCTGAAAGGCGACGACGCGGCTTGGGGCTTCGGTGTGGCGGCACCCAACACCAACGGCTGGCGTGGCGGCTACAGCTACAAGCGCATCGAGGAAAACTTCAACCCGGCGCTCGGTTTCGTCAACCAGCGCAACATCGAAGATCATGCGCTCGACGGCGGCTATCGTCACTTCTTCGCGCCGGGCGGAACGGTGCGATCGGTGTATGCGGGCTTCGATGGTTATCGCAACAGCAACCTCGAAACCGGCGAGCTCATTTCGCAGATCGTCGATCTGCGCATGAATGCCAACAACAATACGAACGATACGGTCTCGGCTTCGGTGGTGCGCCAGCGCGAAGTGCTGACACGGCCCTTCGTCATCTATCGCACGCCGGACAACAGCCGACAGGTGGTGATTCCGGTCGGCGACTACGAGTTCACGCGGCAGACTGCGGGCATTTCCTTCGGTGGTCAGCGTGTGCTCTCGGGCAGCATCAACATCAGCATCGGTGACTACTACGACGGCGAAAGCTTCGAGCGCCGCGTCAGCGCCACCTGGCAGCCGATACCCGGCTACAGCTTCACGCTCAGCTACACCGAGAACGAGATCGAGCTGCCCTACGGCAACTTCACCGTGCGTCAGCCTTCGTTCAGTTCACTCATCAACTTCACGCCGGACCTCACCTGGTCCAACCGCATCCAGTACGACAACGTCTCCGAAGTCATCGGCATCAACAGTCGTCTGTATTGGATTCCCGAACCGGGCCGCGAGGCCTACATCGTGCTCAACTGGGGCATGCTCGACATCGACAAGGACAACGAGTTCCACTCCACCAACAATGACCTGACGGTGAAATATAACTACACCTTCCGGTTCTAGTGTCCTGGCTGGGGATACACGTAGAATTCGGAACCCCGTTAAAAGCAAGCGGAGGCGCACGACGCTCCCGCAGGTCGTTCAATTCAGAGGGAGCGTTGTTTGCGATGAAGTTTCGTGTTCGTAGCCTTGTGTGGGCCGTTGGTCTCGTGGCCGCAGGAGCCCAAGCCCAGGAGCCATCCCTGGTGCGCAGCAAGGAGGTGCGGGCGGTAAGAGTGGATACCGCACCAGTGATCGACGGTGTGCTCGACGAAGCCGTCTGGCAGCAGGCCGAACCCATCACCGACTTCCACCAGACCCGTCCCGGTGACGGCACCGAGCCTTCCGAACCCACGATCGTCTACGTCATCTATACCGAGGACGCACTCTACGTCGGCGCCATCATGCACGATCGCGAGCCGCATCTGATCGCGGCACCCACGATTCGGCATGGTCAGGGGCTGGGGCCGGATGATCGTTTGGTGCTGATCCTCGATCCCTTCAACACGCGCCGCACCGGTTATCGCTTCGAGACCAACCTCAACTCGGTGCGTCACGACGCGCTCTATCAGAACATCAGCTCCTTCTCCGCGGACTGGAGCACCATCTGGGACGTCAAGTCGACGCGCTTCGACAACGGCTGGATCGCCGAGATCGAGATTCCCTTCAAGTCCTTGCCCTTCGATCCGCGCACCGAATCCTGGGGCTTCAACTTCGGTCGTGGTATTCGTCGTAAAGGCGAAGAAATGGCGTGGGTGTCCTACAACCGCAGCTACAACCCCAGCATCGCGGGGACACTCACCGGCATGCGCGGCATGAACCAGGGCGTGGGTCTCGATGTGGTGCCTTCGTTCTCCGTCACGCAGCGCCGTGACTACGTCACCGGCACCGAGTCCTTCGAAGAACAACCTTCGCTCGACGCCTTCTATCGCCTGACGCCCTCGCTCAACGCGGCAGTCACTATCAACACCGACTTTTCTGCCACCGAAGTCGACAACCGGCAGGTGAACCTCACGCGCTTCAACCTGTTCTTTCCGGAAAAACGAGACTTCTTCCTCAACGACTCGGACCTTTTCCAGTTCGGTGGCATCGGCAACGGCACGGGTGGCAACCAGGCGCTCGACCAGAACGCCCGTCCCTACTTCTCACGCAAGATCGGCTTGAGCGCCACCGGTGCACCGGTGGACATCGAGTACGGTGGTCGCATCAGTGGTCGTGTGGGACGTTGGAACATCGGCACGCTGGCGATTCGCCAGGGGGAACTCGGTACGCTCGATCCCACCACGTTGTTCGTGACGCGCGTTTCCGCCAACGTATTGGCCGAGTCCAACGTGGGCTTCGTCTACACCAACGGCGACCCCGCCAGCAACCGCGACAACCAAGTGCTCGGTGTCGACTTTCGCTACCTGAATACGCGTCTCGGCAACGGCCTGCAGCTCGAAGGCGATGCCTGGTACCAGCAATCCGACACGCCCGGCCTCGATGGTGATGACGCGGCATACGGTTTCGGCATTCGCGTGCCGAGCAACACGGGCTTGCGTGGCCGCATCAACTTCAAGGAAGTGCAGCGCAACTTCAACCCGGCGATGGGCTACATCAATCGCAGCGACATTCGCGATTACTCGGGTGACATCGGTTACACGCACTTCTTCGATGGTGGGCCTTTCCAAAGCATCTTCTTCGGTGTGAACGGGCAGCGCGTCACCGACCTACCGACCGGTGATCTGCAGAGCCAGGAAGTGGAATGGAATCTCTTCGAGATTTCCGCCACCACGCGCGACTATCTCGGCATGGATTATCAGCGCAACCGCGAAGTGGTGATCGATCCCTTCCGCGTGTATTCCGAACCTTCGCGCGACGTGATCATCGGCCCCGGCGATTACAGCTTCGATGAATGGCGCATCTTCTACGGCACCGGTGATCAGCGCATGTTCTCGATCAACGGTGACGTGAAGAAGGGTGAGTTCTACGACGGCGACAGCAAGGGCTATTCGGTGGGCGTCAATTGGAACCAGTCGCGCTTCTTCCGTCTGACGATGAACTACAACCTCACCGACATCAGCCTGCCGCAGGGTGAATTCGAAACGCGCCTGGTCAGTGTGAACTCGCAGGTAGCCTTCAACAGTCAGTGGTTCTGGGTGACACTGGTGCAGTACGACAACGTCTCCGAACTCCTCGGCATCAACACGCGTGTGCAGTGGATTCCGAAGGCAGGGCAGGAAGGCTTCATCGTGCTCAACTACGGTCTGCAGGATTTCGACAAGGACAACACGTTCAAATCGCTCAACGCCGATCTCAGCGTAAAATTCAAATACACCTTCCGCTTCTGAGCGTCTCAGAGGAATTAGCAGTGGCGCTTGGCTCCACCATGTACGTATTCAGCGTCGCACTCGCCGACACCGACCGCGGCGTGTTCGAAACGCTGGAAATCCGCGCAGCACAACATCCGTCCGAAGCGGCGGATTACTTGCTCACTCGTGTGCTCGCCTATTGTCTCGAATATCGTGAAGGCATCGCCTTTTCCAAGGGCGGTGTCTCTGATCGCGACGAACCGACGCTGTTCGCGCGCGATCTCACCGGCGCACTGCAGCTCTGGGTGGAGATTGGCGTGCCGGCACCGGAGCGATTACATCAAGCGATGAAGGCGGCACCCGATGTTGCGCTCTATTGCCACAAGGACGAACAGCAATTGCGGCTCAGACTCAAGGGCGCAACGATTCATCGCGCCGAAGACTTGCGCGCCTATCTCGTGCCGCGCAATCTGCTCGACACCTTGCTCGCGCATCTCGATCGCCGCATGTCCTTCGCGCTCACGGTGTCCGAAGGCCATCTCTATTGCAGTGTGGGCGACGACAACGTCGACTGCGTGCTGGAACGCTTTCCGCTAGCGGAATGAATGCGACGCCCTGGACAGGACGTCCCACCCTCCCCACAATCCCCATTCATCGCTCTGGCAACAGATGCTGCTCACCACACGGGAATTCCCGGGAGGACTGCAATGACGCCTCAGGTCCCATTCTTTCGCACCTTGCTGCTCGCGGCTGCCATTGGCCTTGCCGCCTGCGGCGAAACGCCGGCACCGAATGAAAACGTCTCCACTTCCGCTGCGCCACCTACCGCGGCGACGACGACAGTCGATACGCAAGCCGAAACCCAGCGGATCAATCAGTGGTTCGAAGAGAAGAACGAAGAGCGCCTGCGCTTCAATCCCCTCGAACTGACCTCGCTCGGGCGCAAGGAACTCTACGACCAGATTCCCGATTTGAGCGAAGCCGGCGAGGACGCCTATCTGGAGTGGTTCGCCGGTACCGTCGAAGAACTGCAACGCGAGTTCGATTACGACGCGCTCGACTTCGAAGCGCAGACCTCCTACGACCTCTGGATCTACACCTACGAGATGGAGCGCGACCGCTCGCGCTTCCGCCGGCAGAACTATTACCTGACACAGATGTCCGGCGCGCATACGGACCTGCCGACGGCGCTCATCAGTCTGCACGTGGTGGACACGGTCGATGATCTGCGTGCCTACATCAGTCGTATCGAAGGCACGGCACGCGGCGTACGGCAGACCTTGGTGCGCGTACAGGACAGCGCGGCTTTCGGCGTACGGGCACCGCGTTTCGCCTACGAGGCGGTAATCGACGAATCGAGCAAGTTGATCAGCGGGCGTCCCTTCAATGCCGATGCGGAGGTGGACGCGCCACTCTACACTGATGCCAAGGCCAAACTCGCGGCCCTGCAGGAACAAGGCCTGGTCACGGATGAGGAAGCGGCGGAATTGCTGGCCGCCGTCGAACGGGCCTTGCTCGATCATTTCGAACCCGCCTATCGCGAGCTCATTACCTGGTTCGAGCAAGACATAGAGAATGCTCCTACCGATACCATCGGCGCGGCGGAATTGCCGGACGGTGTCGCGTACTACGCGATGGCGCTGCGCGACTCCACCACCTTGCCGCTGACGCCAGAGGAAGTGCATGCAACGGGTCTGGCCGAAGTGGAGCGCATCCGAGCCGAGATGCAGGCGCTCAAGGACAGCCTCGGCTTCGATGGTGATCTGCAGGCCTTCAATGAATTCCTCACCACGGACGATCGCTTCTTCTATCCCAATACCGACGAAGGACGTCAGGCCTATCTCGATGATGCCACGGCCTACATCGATCGCATTCGCGAGTTGTTGCCGCAGTACTTCGGCATCCTGCCCAAGGCACCGCTCGTGGTGAAACGTGTCGAACCCTTCCGTGAACAGGATGGCGCGGCGCAGCACTACATGCAGGGCAGTGTCGACGGCAGCAGGCCCGGCATCTATTACGTGCATCTATCCGACACACGCTCGATGCCGAAGACCGAAATGGAGGCCGTCGCTTATCACGAAGGCATTCCCGGCCATCACATGCAGATCTCCATCGCGCAGGAAAATACCAGCCTGCCGAGTTTCCGCGGCCAATTCTTCTACGGCGCCTACGTGGAAGGCTGGGCGCTCTACGCCGAGCAACTCGCCGCCGAGATGGGCGCGTATGAAGATCCCTATCTGCGTTACGGGCAACTCACCAGCGAGATGTGGCGTGCGGTACGACTCGTGGTCGACACCGGCATGCATGCGATGAACTGGAGTGAACAGGAGGCCATCGACTACTTCGCTGCCAATGCCACGACACCATTGGCAGCCATTCGTTCCGAAATCCGTCGTTATCTCGTGTGGCCGGGGCAGGCGACTTCCTACAAGACCGGCATGCTCAAGATCCTCGAACTGCGTGAGCGTGCTCGCAATCGACTCGGCGCGGCCTTCGACATTCGTGAATTCCACGATGTCATCCTCGGCGGCGGTGCATTGCCGCTGTCGATCCTCGACAAGCGGGTGGATAATTGGCTCAGTCAGAAAGAGCAGTAAGTACTCATGCTGCGTGCGTAGCGCCGCTCTGGTTCGTGCAGACCGGCGCTTCACACGAGTAAGATCGTTCGCGCGCGCTCCTCCTACTGCTGGTCAAGTGGTCAGCTTCTCTTTGATCGAACGCAGTTCGCTTCCATCCGCGCCCCCTATTTGGGGTGGGTAATTTGCTCTATTGATCATCCGATCCAAAATGGTCAAACATCCGTTGGCTTGGCCCCGCGGCCCCTCATTGCGGCGCGAGCGTGATGTTTCCCCAACCTAACCAGGAATCGCGGATGAAGATGAGGAGTGCCCAGAAAACCGGGCTGATCAAACGCGGTGAAAAGATCTTCACCACGTTGATGAGTGCGATGGAACTCATGCGTCGCCTGGGTGGGGCAAGGCTGTATTTACCAGGGATCGGCACCTTGATTCGTCGTCCGCAGGCAGTTCCCGCTCCCGCGGGCAGTTTCCTCATGGCGTCGCTGAGGGCGCAGGGTGAGCCTTGCAACGTCTATCTGCACGTCGAGGAGAAGGAGATAGTGCCGGCCTTGCTGTGCTATCGCGCGTCGTTCGAGGAACGAGCGGTAGCACCACCGAAGGGCTCGCGCTTCATCGACAGGATGGCCGCGGAGCTGCAGAAAAGTCAGGAGAAGAAGGCAGCCAAAGCGCTCAACGGTACGGCGGTGGAGGGGACACCCACCAAGTGGCGGGGGGGGCTCCCATCAAAACGGGGCCGGCGGAGGGGACAGCCACCTGAGGCGGAGCAACGGCGGGAAGGGGCGGCAGGGGACACCCACCAAAACTGGCGCAAGCAGAAGTAGCAACTAAA
>CALEJT010000029.1 GCA_937898685.1 uncultured Gammaproteobacteria bacterium
GGCACCGTGGCCATGAACTCGACGAAGAAATTGTTGTGCTCCTTGAAGAACAATGCTCGCGTCGTGGGGCTGAGGTAGGAGGGCTCGCCGGTCTTGGCGAGCGTGGTGAAGCCTGCAGCACGCATGCGCTGCAAGGCGAGGTCGATGTCGGAAACCATGAAGAGCGCATGCCCAGTGCCGATGTCCTGCAGGATGGGGTCGATCTTGCGCTGTTCGATGCCCTCGTACTCGACGAGTTCGAAATAGACGGGTGAGCCGGGAACGAGCGCCGTGGCGTAGCGAAAGGCGGCATTGGGCGTGTCGCGCAGCCTGTTGTAGGCCTCGTCCTCGATGAGCTCACTGGTCCAGAACTGAAGCTCGGGGCCGACCAGGTCGGTGTAGAGCTGCTTGGACGCTGCGAGATCTTCGACCGTCACCGAAATGCGCGCACCGATGATGTTGCTGTCGGCGGGCGCAGTGGTGGCGGGAGCGGGCGTGAGTTCGACGAGTTCGACCGGATAGCCATCGGGATCGCGCACGACGATGGCGCGCTTGCGCTGGTTGGTGCCGTACATCAACGGCACTTCGACGGGCTCTGCGCCAGGCGTGAGAAAGAGCGCACCGTCTTCCTTGAGTTTGGCAACGGCGCTATCGAGGTCACGCAGAATCAGCACGAGGTGCGAACCGCCGATGTCGGTGAGCTTCTGCACATACTGGTGACGTTCCATGCCACGGAATTCGATGGCCTCCACCGTCATCTCGAGGCCGGAGCCAGCGTCGGCGGCAGTGCCTGGCAGCGGCAAGATCACGGCGCGGAACTCGGCATAGTCGGGCGTGGCGGCGAATTCGAGCAGGCCGGGCGTGGTGAAGAAGCGCCGTGGTTCGTTGCGTTCACCGCGAATGCCGGTGCCGAGCAAGTCGTAGTAGAAATGAGTGATTTGTTCCAAATCACCAGTCTGACGGCCGAGATGGCCGGGGCGCAGCACGTTGCCGGCGGGTGCCACCTGTTCCAGTGGCGGCAGCGCGTTCTGTGCCGTGGATGCGATCGGAGTGAGCAGCAGGGTCAGTGTCAGGACCTGGCTCAGGAAGGGCATGGTGCGCATGGGAATCCTCTCTCGTGTCGATGTCTTTCCGGTGACTTGCTTACTGTGCCGCACTGTTTTCCATGACTTCCAGGAAGAAACCATCCGGATCTTGGGTATAGAGCGCGCGCGTCGTGGGGCTGAGGTTGTACCAGCTGCCATTGCGACCCAGCGTGCTGCGGCCAAGCTCGCCCAGGCGCTGCATGGTGAGGCCGATGTCCTTCACCATGAAGGCAACGTGGCCGACGCCGATGTCCTGAATCACCGGCTTGAAGGGCATGGCCGCGATGCCGCGATATTGGATGAGTTCCATCACGACGTTGGAGCCCGGAATCAGCATGGTGCCAACGCGGCGTTCGGCATTCGGCGTATTGCGCAAGCGGTTGTAGTCCTGATCGAGCGTGAAGTCCGGAGCTGCCCAGGTTTGCAGATCGGGGCCGACCAAATGACGGTAATAGTCGAGCGCGGCATCGAGGTCGTTGACCACCAACGAGATGTGCGCGCCGAGAATGTTGCTCGACGCAGGTGCATTGCTGCTCGGTGCCGGTGAGAGTTCGACCAGTTCCACCGGATAGCCATCGGGGTCGCGCACGATGATGGCGCGAGCGGTGCCGGATAGTCCCGGCATCGGCACGATCGTTACGGGTTCGCCTCCTGCGGTGACGATGGGCGTACCTTCTTCAGTCAGTTTTACCAGAATGGAATCGAGATCGCGGACCAGGAGCTT
>CALEJT010000030.1 GCA_937898685.1 uncultured Gammaproteobacteria bacterium
CGATGAGTACTGCCAGAACGTCAGCCTGATGGATGCCCTGCTCACCGCCGCCGCACACGCGCTTGCAACTGGAGACGCCTTTACCGCACTCAAGCACGAGGCCCTGCGCGACGATGCACCCACACTCGCCATGCGCGGCATCGCACTCGCGCAGATGGGTGATCTGGTGTTGGCGAAAACGTTGTTGCGGCGCGCTGCCCGCGCCTTCGGTCCACGTGAAGCTGTGGCGCGTGCACGCTGTGTGGTGGCGGAAGCGGAAGTGGCACTCGCCACGCGACCTGCAGTGGTCGGCCAAGGCCCTGAGCTCGGCGCGCGCCGTACTCGAAGCCCACCGCGACATCGTCAACGCACGTCACGCACAGCTGCTCGAAATTCGGCGGCTCTCGTTGATCGGCCGTCTCGCCGAAGCCGAACGTGAACTGAAACAACTCGATCCCTCTTCCCTGCCACCGACCTTGCGTGCCATTCACGCACTCGCCCTGGCAGGCATCGCGCTGCGGCGTTTGTAAGCCAGCGCCGCACAAGAGGCGCTCGCTGCCGCCACGGAAGCCGCAGTTGCTTCCGGCATTGCCGCGCTGCAAGCGGAAGTGGCCAAGACACACGAGTTCCTGAGCACGCCCATCGCGCAACTCCACAGTAAGAACAGTAAGACAGACTCGTGCCCGCTACTGCTCGATGACATCGAAAGTCTCTTCGCTTCATCCGTTCTGGTGATCGATGCCTGTCGCCACTTGGTGCACGCAGTCAACACCACGGTATCGCTGGCAAGTCGTCCGATTCTGTTTGCCTTGCTGCGCGCCTTGGCGGAAGCGTGGCCAGGGGAAGTCACGCGCGAAACACTCATTGCACAGGTGTTTCGTTTACGCCGCCCCGATGCAACGCACCGTGCGCGCTTACGCGTGGAGCTGGGACGCTTGCGCCAGACCTTGCGCGGATTGGAGAGATCCACGCCACTGCGCGCGGCTATCGCTTGCAGGCCTGTGCAGAGCGCGAGGTGGTATTGCTGTTGCGGCCGGTGGAAGAACCTCATGCCGCGATCCTCGCCTTGCTTGCCGATGGTGAAGCCTGGTCGAGTTCCGCGTTGGCGCTCGCGCTCGGTGCGAGTCAACGCAGTGTGCAACGTGCGCTCGAGGTCTTGCATGCAGGCGGCAAGGTGGAAGCAATCGGTGAAGGGCGCAGCCGGCGTTGGTTGGCAGCCCCCGTGCCGGGATTCACGCCAAGCTTGTTACTCCTTGCGGCACTGCCAGGCTAGCTAGGATGCAGACTCCAACCACGACATGGAGGAGTTCCTCATGAAAACCGCAAAGGCACAGATCGTTCGGGAATTCGGCCCTTTTCCCGACACAGACGGCGTGCATGGTGTCACCTACGACGGCCGGCACGTGTGGTTCGCCACCGGCTCCAAGATCCAGGCACTCGATCCCGAACGCGGTGCCATCGAACGCAGCATCGACGTCGAGGCTCGTGCCGGCACCGCCTTCGACGGCAAACATCTCTATCAGATCACGGAAAAGCAGATCCACAAGATCGATCCGCACACCGGCAAGATCCTGCGCACGCTCGAATCGGATCGTTTCGTCACGGGAGTGAGCTGGCTCAACGGTGAACTCTGGCATGGCACCTGGGAAGGCGAGCAAAGCGATCTGCGTCGCATCGATCCCAACTCCGGTGCCGTGCTCGAGAAATTGGAGATGCCGCCCGATATTGGGATTTCCGGTCTCGAATCGGACGGCAAGGATCGCTTCTTCTGCGGCGGTGGCAACAGCGGCAAGTTGCGTGTCGTGCGCCGCGCTTGAGCGTTGTCTTCAGTTCTTGCTGGAAATCGCCGCCAGCTCTTCCAGATCGAGATCGCGTTCGAGCTCATGCAGGACGCGATCGTCGATCTGCCCCGTGCGATGCAGCCTGAGCAATTCTGCCCGCGCCACGGCGATCGCATCCAGCACGAGATCGAAGTGCGCGTTCAACTGCGGCGCATATTGATGCTGATCGGCGGCATAGCTCTGGAGCACATTGAGGCGATGACGATAGCGCTCGAGCAACTGCGGATGGAGCAAGGTGCCATCCGGTCCATAGGCGCGCTCTTCGATCAGCTTCGCCTGCGCCGCGGCCATGGCCACTTCCGCTTCCGCCATCGTGAGTGGTGCGAGGCGTGAACCCGCTTCCGGCGGACGCAGCTTGTTGATGACGAACCCCAAGGTCGTGCCCTGCACCAGCACCGTCACCAGGATCACGGCGAAGGCAGTGACGAGCATGAAGTCGCGGCCCGGCATGTCGGCGGGCACACTGAGTGCGATGGCCAGCGTGACCACACCTCGCATCCCTGCCCAACTCAATACCAGCGAAGCGCGCCACCCCATGCATTCGAAACGCAGGTGGCCGAGGCGACGACGGAGCCAGATGAAGCCATCGCAGAGGAAGATCCACACCACGCGAGCCAAGGTCAGCGCCAACAGAATCCACAGGATCGGTTCCGCCATCCGATCCAGGATCACCTGCAGACCACCGGCTCTTTCGATGATGTCGCGCAGCGAGAAGCCGATGAGGATGAACACACTGGCTTCGAGCAGGAAGATCATGACCTTCCAGAAAGCATTGGTACGAATGCGCACCAGCGCCGAAAAAACGCGGTGCTGATACCAGCCGCAGACGAGGCCCGTCACCACCGTGCCGATGACGCCCGACACCTGCAGTTTTTCCGACAAGAGATAGGCGCCCCAGCAAGTGAGCACGGTGGTGGCGGTGATCAGATATTCATCACGCAGACGCTTCACGATGAAGACCCAGAGCGCCCCTACCACGACGCCCACCAAGGCACCGCCCAGCGCGAGGAAGAAGAAATCACCCAAGGCTTCCCAGGTGCTGAAAGTGCCCGTCACCGCTGCCGCCACGGCAAAGCGGAACAGGACGAGTCCGGTGGCATCGTTCAGCAGACTTTCGCCTTCGAGCAGGATCGCGAGACGCTGCGGCAGTTTCACGCGCGACAACACGGCGCGCGCGGAAATGGCATCGGGTGGTGAAACGATGGCGCCGAGCGCCGCGCAGGCCGCCCACGGCAAACCCGGCAACAAGGCGTGGGCGACTACGGCAACGACCAGCGTCGTGAAGACGACGGCGCCGATGGCGAGCGCGAGGATGCCGATGAGATGTCGCTTGAGATGCCGTAGCGCAATGAACCAGGCGCCGTCCATCAACAGTGGTGGCAGGAACATCACCAGCACGAGTTCCGGCTCGAAGGTGATGGCGGGTAGACCGGGAACGAAGGCGAGCGCCATGCCACCGAGGATCAAGGCCGCGGCCGGCGGCACGCTCAGACGGTTGGCCAGATAGTGCAGCGCCACTGCCGCCAGCAGCATCGCAAGCACGAGTTCAAATAAAAGCAGCGCGTCCATACTTCCTCTCCACGATCACGGCACCTGCCGGCACCGTACAGCTAGGGCGGAAGATACAGACTCGACTGCGGAGCGAAAAGGAAGTGATGCGAGAGTGGGAACAGGTTCAATCGTTGGCTGAACGAGCTTCCGCCATGCTTGGAGAGAGGGTTGGGCGAAGACAGGCGCTTGCGGCGCCGCGCGCAGGTGAGCGGCACGCAGCGAAGCCGCATGGCTGGAACCGAGCAGAGATCCAACAGGTGAGCTCGACTTCGACGTTGGATCGCGAAGACCAAAATTGGGGAACCCCACAGAATCGGACTTCGCCCTATGGGCTCAGTCCCACTTACGAAATGAACTCACCACACCGCCGTGTTTGGGCAAGAATTTCCGGTGGAGCCTGGTAATTCCTGCTCGTCAGGAAGTGCGACGCGGATTCGCGTTGCCATCGATGTTCAACACCGACTCGAGATGCCGCGGCAGCTCCTGCGCCGGCAGATTGGTCAGCTCCTTGCTCAACTCGCGCGACACTTTCTGCAGCACACGCGGTGGTGCCATCTGCCGCAGATCCCCCAGCACCTTGGCCGGTGCCACCAGCACCAGGTCGTCGAACTCCTCGATGCGCTGCTCCAGGAAACTCCCCACCTTGCGCGCGAACACTGCCTTCTCGTGGCGCTGCGGATCGCTGGACGGGTCCATGGACGAGGTCTGCCCCGTCCCGAAATTCGAACGCCGCCCCGGTCCCGAGCTCACCAGGTTGCGTGAGGGTTCATTGAGATGTTGCAGCTGCGAACCTGCGACGAGATTCAAGGGACGAGAGGGCCCCTGATACTCATAACTGCAGGCCTTGGTGCCATCGGCGACGACGATCCAGGTGGTGTTCATGACGTACCTCCTTCAGAAACCTCATGGGTACGAAGCAAGATCCGCTCCACCGCAGGAAGGCCCCAACATCTTGGGCCGCCATCCCAAGTTGGGCTTCACTCCGTTCCTGACATCACCCTCGTCCGTAGGTGGATTGAGCCGCCCTGTGGCGAAGCCCAACAGGGATAACGACCGCGACGCTGAATTGCGGGGCACTCGTTGGGGATTCACGCTCCCCCAATCTACTGTCGCCGCTGCGTGTGCCCACCGCCGGCAAGGCCACACAAGGTACCGCCAGATTGATTACTGTACTTTCGTGCAGTAATATGCCGCGCCATGGCACGCCCCAATCACGATGACAAACACCTCGCCGTTCTGCAGGACTACTACGCCCGGCATCGGCTCATTCCGTCTTACGCCACCATCAGTTCGCTGTTGGGTTTCAGCGCCAAGACAGCCGCTGCTGCGCTGGTGAGCCGACTGGAAGCGGCGGGCTATCTGCGTCGTACGCCGGACCGCCGCCTCACCCCCACGCCGCGCTTCTTCGAGCGTCCGATGTCCGTCGCTTCGGTGCGCGCCGGCATGCCGGAGCTGGCACTCGACACCTCGGCCGACATGGTGACCATCGACAGTCTGCTGGTGCACAAGCCCTCGCAGACCTTCTTCGTCCCCATCAAGGGCGACTCCATGTGCGAGGCTGGCCTGCTCGAAGGTGACACCGCCGTATGCGAACGCCGCCAGGACGCCCGCCCCGGCGACATCGTGGTGGCGGCGGTCGATGGCGAGCTCACCATCAAGACCCTGATGCTGGAACAGCACGGCAAGGGCAAACGGCTCGTGCTCAAACCCGAAAATGCCAACTACCCCATCCTGCGCCCCGACCCGCTCGAGATCATCGGCGTGGTCACGGGCAGTTTCCGTTCCTATCGACGCTGACCATGGCTGACGCACAGGCTTTGCAAGAGGTATTGCGCAATCCCGCCGTCTGGCGCGCGCGGGAACTGGCGCAGGAACAGGAGCAACGGACCGACAGGACGCTCGGCACCGGTTTCTCCTCGCTCGACCTCGCCCTGCCCGACGGCGGCTGGCCGGTGGGCGCACTCATCGAACTCCTCGCCGATACCAGCGGTGTCGGTGAACTCTCTTTGCTGCTGCCGACACTCCGGCAGGTCTGCGCACAGGGACGTGCCGCAGCCCTTTTGGCCCCACCCTGGCTGCCCTATGCCCGCGCCTGGGAAAGTCTGGGGCTGCCCCTCGACAAATTGTTGATGGTGGAAAGCTCAAGCAGTGATCTCTTGTGGTCCGCCGAACAGATCCTGCGCTCGGGGGAATGCGGCGCCGTCGTGCTGTGGGGGCAGGCCGCAGGACGCGCGCTCGATCATCGCGCGCTGCAGCGTCTGCATCTTGCCGCCAGCACCGGCAACGCGCTGTGCTTCGTCTATCGCGCCACGGCGGTGGAAGCATCGCCCTCCCCGGCACCGCTGCGAGTGAAACTGCGCGCGCAGGAAGGTCGTCTGCACCTCGACTTCCTCAAGTTCCGCGGCGCACTGCGCAACAAGAGCCTCTTACTCGACACCTATCCCGCGCACTGGCAGCCGCAGCCGCGGCTCGCCTCGCAACTGGAAACTCTCAGCACTCCTACCTACCGTCCGCTGCGCCGCTCCCGCTCGGTCTGAGGTGCGTCCATGCTCTGGATCGCGCTGTTCCTACCCGAATTGCCTCTGCAGCTCGCAGAACGCAGTGCGCCGCAAGCCGCCACGCCTCTCGTGATCGCCGCAGGTCCCTCACAGCGGCCACTCGTGTGCTGCGCCAATGCCGCGGCACGCGAACGTGGCGTTGCTACCGGCATGGCAGTGGGAGCTGCCCGCGCCCTTGCCGGAGAACTGAACGTTCTACAACGCGATCCCACTGCCGAGACGCAGGCTCTGCACAACCTCGCCTGCTGGGCCGGGCAGTTCACGCCCAATGTTGCCCTGGAAGCAGAGGGACTCTCCCTGGAAGTCGGCGCCACCTTGCGTCTGCATGGTGGCCTGCTCTCTTTACTCTCTCGTCTGCGCAAGGAACTGAGTCAGCTGGGCTATCAGGTTGCAGTCGGTGTGGCACCCACTCCTCTGGCTGCCTGGCTCCTGGCAAGAGCACGGCGGGAAGGCCTGCCGGTGCGCATGTGTCAGTTGCTCGACCAACTGCCGGAACGACTCGCCCCCCTGCCGCTGCATCTATTGAACTGGCCCGACGAAGTGCTGCAGACCTTCTACACGCTCGGCATTCATCGTATCGGCCAATGCCTGAGCCTGCCGCGTGATGGTTTCCTGCGCCGCTTCGGCAGCGAGCGCCAACGCGAGCTCGATCGCGCGCTCGGTGTCTTGCCCGATCCACGCGAATGGTTCACTGCGCCCGAGAGTTTCCGCAGTCATCTCGAGTTCGGTTTCGAGCTCACCAATACCGACATGCTGCTGTTTCCGCTCAAGCGACTCTTGCGCGAACTCGAAGGTTTTCTGCGCAGCCGTGGCGCCGGTGTGCAGAATCTGCAACTGCAGCTCGACCACATGAGTCGTCAGAAAAGTTTTCTCAGTATCGGCACCGCCATGCCCGAACGCAGTGCGGAACGGCTCCTGGCGCTGGCACGCGAACGCTTGGGACGTACCACCTTGAGCGCGCCGGTGTTGGGGCTCGGCATCAACGCCGAACGCGTGGTGAGCTACGACGAGAACAACCAGAGTTTTCTGCCCGACGCGCGCAGCCGTGCCATTGGCTGGACGCAATTGATCGACAAACTCGTCGCCCGTCTCGGCAGCGACAAGCTCTACAAATTGCGCGCCGTCGATGACCATCGCCCCGAACAGGCCTGGCAACGCTGTGCCGCCACTGTCGATCACATTCCACCAACGCCCACACTCAACGCGCCGCTACCGCTGTGGCTCTTGCCCACGCCGCGCGCACTGTCGAGCCGGGCCGGGGCGCCGCTGTGCCGTGGTCCACTCGCACTTTTGGCCGGGCCACAGCGCATCGAAGCCGGTTGGTGGGATGGGCAAGGTGCCTGCCGCGATTACTACGTGGCACGCAATCCACACGGCGAAACGCTGTGGATCTATCGCGAACATCGGCGCGAAGCGCCCTGGTATCTGCACGGGATCTTCGCGTGAGCTACGCCGAACTGCATTGCCTCAGCAACTTCAGCTTCCTGCGCGGCGCCTCGCATCCGGAAGAATTGGTGCGCCAAGCCCACGCACTCGGCTATGCCGCGCTGGCACTCACCGATGAATGCTCCGTCGCTGGCGTCGTACGCGCGCACATGCAGGCCAAGGAACTCGGACTCAAGCTGCTCATCGGCAGCGAATTTCGTCTGCAAGACGGCTTACACCTCGTACTGCTCGCCACCAATCTCGATGGCTACGGCAATCTGTGTGAACTGATCACCCTCGCCCGTCGTCGTGCGCCCAAAGGGGAATACCAGCTTCTGCGTGAGGACCTGATTGCAGGTTGCGACGATTGCTTGTTGCTCTGGATTCCGGGCACCGAACCCAAGGCCGACGACGCACGCTGGATTGCACGGCATTTTGCCGAGCGCAGTTGGATTGCGGTGGAACTCTTGCGTGGGCCCGACGATGCACAGCAGCTCAGAAGACTCACCCGCCTCGGTGCCGAAGTGGGTTTACCGCTCGTCGCAGCGGGTGACGTGCACATGCATCGCCGCGAACGTCAGCCCTTGCAGGACGTGCTCACGGCGATTCGTCATCACGTGCCGGTTGCGCAGGCCGGCTCGCTGCTCTTTCCCAATGGCGAACGGCATCTGCGTGCGCTGGAACGTTTGCAGCACATCTATCCGGCGCCCCTGCTCGCCGCCACGCTCGACGTTGCCGCACGCTGCCACTTCTCGCTCAACGAAATCCGTTACCAATATCCGGAAGAACTGGTGCCCGCAGGACTCAGCCCCACCGAGCATCTGCGTGCCCTCACCTATGCCGGCGCGGCCAAACGTTATCCGGATGGCATTCCGGAGAAAGTACGCAAACTGATCGAGCACGAACTCAAGTTGATCGCCGAGCTCGGCTACGAATCCTACTTTCTCACCATCGAGGAAATCGTGCGCTATGCGCGCGAGCGCAACATTCTGTGTCAGGGCCGCGGTTCGGCCGCCAACTCCGCCGTGTGCTATTGCCTGCACATCACCGAGGTGAATCCCGACTTGATCCAAACCCTGTTCGAGCGCTTCATCTCGAAGGAACGCGCGGAGCCGCCCGACATCGACGTCGACTTCGAACATCAGCGCCGCGAGGAAGTGATCCAGCACATCTTCGAGCGTTACGGCCGCGACCGCGCCGCCATCGCCGCCACCGTCATCAGCTATCGTCCGCGCAGTGCCTTTCGCGACGTCGGCAAGGCGCTCGGTTTCTCGCTCGATCAGGTGGACAAGCTCACGAGCTCGCTCGCGTGGTGGGATGGTCATCGCATCAGCGCCGAACGTCTGCAGGAGTTCGGCTTCGATCCTGCCAGCCGCAGCGTGCAGCAACTGCAATATCTGGTGGAACAGCTCATCGGCTTTCCGCGCCATCTGTCGCAGCACGTGGGCGGTTTCATCATCGACAACCGCAAGCTCTCGCGACTGGTGCCGATCGAGAACGCCACCATGAAGGATCGCTGCGTCATCCAATGGGACAAGGACGATCTCGAAGCCCTGGGCCTGCTCAAGGTGGACGTGCTCGCGCTCGGCATGCTCACCTGCATTCGTCGCACCTTGGATCACATCAACCGTTATCGCGGCTCCACGCTGCGCATCCAGGACATTCCGAAGGAAGACTCCGCCGTCTACGCCATGCTGCAGAAGGCCGACAGCATCGGGGTGTTCCAGGTGGAATCGCGCGCACAGATGTCGATGCTGCCGCGCCTCAAACCCAAGGAGTTCTACGACCTCGTCATCCAGGTTGCCATCGTGCGACCAGGTCCGATCCAAGGCGGCATGGTCCATCCCTATCTACGTCGGCGTGCGCAGCAAGAGGAAGTGGACTATCCCTCGCCCGCGATCAAGTCGGTGCTCGAACGTACCTTGGGTGTCACCATCTTCCAGGAACAGGTGATGCAGATCGCGATGGTGGCGGCGGACTTCACAGCAGGCGAAGCCGATCAACTGCGCCGTGCGATGGCAGCGTGGAAACGCAAGGGCGGGCTCGAACCCTTTCGCCAGCATCTGCTCGAAGGCATGCGCAAAAATGGCTACAAGGACGAGTACGCCGAACAGATCTATCGCATGGCGCAGGGCTTCGGTGAATACGGTTTTCCGGAAAGCCACGCCGCCAGCTTTGCCCTGCTCGCCTATGTCTCCGCCTGGCTCAAGTGTCATGAGCCTGCCGCTTTCTGCGCCGGCCTACTCAATAGCCAACCACTCGGTTTCTATTCGCCCTCGCAACTGGTGCAGGACGCCAAGCGGCATGGCGTGGAAGTGCGCCCCGTCGACGTCCTGGTGAGCGAGTGGCACAGCACCTTGGAACGCGGCGCGAACGGTGAACCTGCATTGCGTTTGGGACTGCACATGATCAAGGGCCTGAGCGAGGCGGCGGCGCAGCGCATCGTCGCCCTGCGGCAGCAAAGACCGTTCAGCGATCGCGAAGACTTCTTCGCGCGCACGGCGCTGAGCAAGCGAGAACTCAACTGCCTCTCGGAAGCCAATGCACTCGTCAATCTCGTCGGCCATCGCCGCATGGCACTGTGGTACACGCTCGGCCAGTTGCCGAACGATCTGCCGCTGGCGCTCAACAGCAGTCCGGAAACACAGATCGAACTCCTGCCGCCGAGCGAAGGCGAAAACATCGTGGCCGACTATCGCCGCATCGGCCTCACTCTGGAACGCCATCCCCTGGCGTTGTTACGACCACGCTTGCGCGCGATGAAACTCGCCGATGCCGCAGAGGTGGCGCAGGCACCGCATCAACGCTCCATCCGCACCGCCGGCATCGTCACCTGCCGGCAACGTCCCGGCACGGCCAGTGGCGTCGTATTCGTCACGCTGGAAGATGAAACGGGCTACATCAACGTGGTGGTGTGGAGCAGCCTGGTGGAACGTCAGCGCCGTGAACTGCTCGGCTCACGCCTGATGGGCGTGCACGGCATCGTCGAACGCAAGGATGGTGTGACCCACCTCATCGCCGGCCGCCTCTTCGATTACAGCGAGCTCTTGGGCAGCCTTGCCGTGGAAAGTCGCGATTTTCATTGAGAAACGTGAACGAGTCGGTTGCATGCGCGGCGATGCAGGACCTCATCGCACCACTCGCAGCGCCACTTTCTGCATATCGCCTAAAAATCCTCGCCTCATCACCAACCAGACGAAACGCATTTAACTCGGCAAATACCGGCATATTTCTCGATTCCATTACTGGACCGAAAAGTTATTTTCGCCAAAAGTTTGAGACTCGCCATTTTTTCATGTTAGGCTTTGCGCCGAAATTTGCCGCGTAGCCGACCGCCAATCCACTGGTTACGCGTTTCAATCATGCCCGGGCTAGCGCTGCCCGGCGCTCAATACAAGAAATTCCATCACCGACATAGTGGAGGAATTCACGTCGCGAACACTCGCAAAGGCTAGAGAGGAGGCTCATGCTCCGTTCCAACACACAACTCGCACATCAACCCATTCAGATCGAGTACCGCCCGCCCCGCAGTGAAGATGGCCCCAAGGTTTGGCAACTGATCAAGGCCACAGGAACACTCGATACCAATTCACGCTACTGCAACCTGCTGCAATGTGAACACTTCAGCGATACCTGCGTGGTGGCGGAACGCAAGGAGGACGGTGCGCTGATCGGCTGGGTATCCAGCTACTTGCTCCCCAACGCTCCCGACACCTTGTTCATCTGGCAGATCGCGGTCGATCCCGGCATGCAGAACCTGGGCATCGGCAAGAAGCTGCTCGATACCCTGCTGCAACGAAGTTCCTGCGCCAACGTACGCACTCTCAAAACCACCATCACTTCCGGCAACAAAGCCAGTTGGGCCCTCTTTTCCGCATTGGCCCGCGCGCAAGGCGCCACCCTCACTCACGGCCCCTACTTTCTCGAGGATGCGCATTTCGATGGCGCTCACGCCACCGAGCATCTGGTGACGATTGCGCTCACCGCCCACACCACGAAACAGATGAAGACGCGTCTAGCTGCCGTGTCATCATTGCAGGATCGCAGCAAGCACAAGACCTTCGGCACCACCTGCGATCCACAGATATTCACGCGGCGCGAATCGGAAGCGCGCAGCTATTGCCGCAGTTTCCCCGCCGTGTTCGTCCAGGCCGAAGGCGCCACGCTCACCGATGCGAATGGCCGCAGCTACATCGACTTTCTCACCGGCTGTTCCTCGCTGAACTACGGTCACAACGATCCCGACATGAAGGCCGCGCTGCTCGAGCACATCGAACGCAACGGTGTTACTCATGGCCTCGATCTGCATACCGATGCGAAGGCCGCCTTCCTGCAAAGCTTCGAACGCGTGATCCTGCGTCCGCGCAACATGAAGCATCGTCTGATGTTCACCGGCCCCACCGGCACCAACGCGGTGGAAGCCGCGCTCAAGATCGCGCGCAAGGTCACCGGACGCCAGAACGTGGTGGCCTTCACCAACGGCTTTCATGGCGTCACGCTCGGTGCTCTCGCCGCCACCGGCAACGAATATCACCGCAGCGGGGCCGGCGTGCCTCTCAACAATGTCACACGCATGCCCTACGCCGGTGCCGTGGGTGATGCCGATACCGCGGCTCTGCTCGATCGCATGTTGAGCGACCCGTCGAGCGGCGTCGAAAAACCGGCGGCGATCCTGCTCGAAACCGTACAGGGCGAAGGTGGTCTGAACGCCGCTTCTCCCGCATGGCTGCAGCGCATCGCCCACATCGCGCGCGAACATGGCGCGCTGCTGATCGTCGACGACATCCAGGCCGGCTGTGGCCGTACCGGTAGTTTCTTCTCGTTCGATGGCCTGGGCATCGAGCCCGACCTGATCACGATGGCCAAGTCGCTCTCCGGTTTCGGCCTGCCGCTCGCCACGGTGCTGATCAAGCCGGAATACGACGTGTTCGGTCCGGCCGAACACAACGGCACCTTCCGCGGCAACACCCACGCCTTCATCACGGCGCGTGTGGCACTCGAGAAATTCTGGTCCGACTCTGCCTTCGCACAGCAGATCGCCGAGCGCAGCACCTATCTGGAACGCCGCCTCACCGAGATCGCCGAGTTCCTGCCGAATGCCACGCTCAAGGGCCGCGGCATGATGAGGGGCATCGACGTCGGCTCGGGTGAACTCGCCGCCGCCATCTGCAAACGCTGCTTCCAGGATGGCCTGATCATCGAGACCTCCGGACCTCACGACGAGGTCGTCAAGGTACTCGCGCCACTCACCATCGAACAGGACCTCTTCGCACGCGGACTGGACATACTCCAGGCCGCCGTCATCGCCAGCACTCACACCGTCAACGAAACCAAAGTGGAGGAACCCGCATGATCGTGCGTGACCTGAACCAAGCCAGAAACACCGAACGTCATGTCTTTTCCGAAGGATGGGACAGTGTGCGTCTGCTACTGAAGTCCGATGGCATGGGCTTTTCGTTCCACATCACCACCATCCATGCCGGCGCCGAACTGCACATGCACTACAAGCATCACTTCGAGAACGTGTACTGCATCGAAGGCACGGGTTCGATCGAAGATCTTGCGACGGGTGAAGTGCATCGCATCAAACCCGGCGTGATGTACGCGCTCAACGAGCACGACAAGCACATCCTGCGCGCCGACCCCGAGGGTCCGATGATCATGGCCTGTGTCTTCAATCCTCCGGTGACGGGCAGTGAGGTGCATCAAGCCGATGGCTCCTATGCGCTCGTCGCCGAGGCTTGAACGAAGATCACTAGGAGGGAGGCCGCATGACCGCAATGTCTCAGGCGCGTACCGAGCGCCATGATCCCTATCCCACTCGACTTCCCGAAGAACGCTGGTTGCCGCGTGAAGACAGGATCGTATGGAACCAGTGGCAGCCTGATGCACCGCTGAGCGAACAGCAGATTGCGCAGTTCGAGCGCGACGGCTTTCTCGTGATCGAGAACTGCTTCAGTCGCCAGGAGATCGCGGCGCTCAAGGCGGAATCGGCCGCGCTGCGCAGTGGCCAACGTGAGTTGCTCGAAGGCAGTGTGATCACCGAACCCGATGCCGATGATGCGATCCGCACCATCTTCGCATTGCCCGAACAAAGCGCGCTGTTCGAGCGTCTGGCACGTGACCAACGCCTGGCGGGCATCGCCAGCTTCTTGCTCGGCGATGCGGTGTACATCCATCAGTCACGTCTGAACTACAAGCCCGGTTTCCGCGGCAAGGAGTTCTACTGGCATTCGGACTTCGAAACCTGGCACGCGGAAGACGGCATGCCGCGCATGCGGGCGGTGTCCGCCTCGCTGCTGTTGCACGACAACGATCTGTCAAATGGTCCGCTGATGCTGATCCCCGGCTCGCATCGGCATTACATCGCCTGCGCCGGTGAGACGCCGGAAGCACATCATCTGTCGTCGCTGAAGAAGCAGGAAGTGGGCGTGCCTTCACCCGCAGCACTCACCCGTCTTGCGGCCGAACGTGGCATCCATACCGCCACCGGCAAGGCCGGCACATTGATCTTCTTCGACTGCAACACCATGCACGGTTCGAACGGCAACATCACACCCTTTGCCCGTTCCAACGTGTTCCTGGTGTTCAACGCCGTATCGAATCGGCTCGAAGCACCCTTTGCGGCCCGCAAGCCGCGCCCCCGCTTTCTGGCTGAGCGCAATGCGGTCGCACCATTGCAGATCGCATCGGGCCCCATCGTCTGACCAGGTGCTGCTTGCTGCATTCGCATGGTGCGAGTGCAGCAAGCGCCATCTCATTCGAAGTGAAACGCGGCCTCAACCACGTACGGCCTTCTCGATGGCGGCGACGTCGATCTTCACCATCTGCATCATCGCGGCGAAGGCACGCTTTGCCACCTCACCGCCTTGCGCCATCGCTTCGTTGAGCACCCGCGGGGTGATCTGCCAGTTCACGCCCCACTTGTCGCTGCACCAGCCACAAGCCTTTTCCTTGCCGCCGTTGGCGAGGATGGCATTCCAGTAGCGATCCGTCTCTGCCTGATCTTCGGTTTCGATCATGAACGAGAAAGCTTCGGTGTGTTGTGCATAGTTGCCACCGTTGAGGCCGATGCAGGGAATGCCCGCCACCGTGAATTCCACGATGAGCGGCGCGCCGGCTTTGCCGCCCGGATAGTTGTCGGGCGCGCGGTGAACCGCTCCGACACTGCTGTTGGGAAACACACTCGCGTAGAAGCGCGCGGCTTCTTCTGCCTCACTGTCGTACCACACACAAATCTTGTTCTTTGCCATGCTCCATGCTCCTCTTGGTCTGTAATGGTCGAGGTCGCGTGCCATGGGTTTCACCGCCCTTGCCTGGGCGAACGCGCACGAGACTCCTCTACTAGTCGCAACGAACGCTCCCAAATCGACAGCCGTTTCACTCAAAGGGGAAACTCTCGTCATTGCTGAGCTCAGTCAAGCGCCAGCTCAACTTTGCATTCCAGATCGCCACGCAGGATTTGCTCATTGCCTCACCATTTCGGGCGTGGCGCGCTGGCAGAATCGCAGCACTGCAGCGTGCCCCGCTGTTCGCGCCACCTCTGCACGGAGAACGATCATGCGCGCAAGTCCGAGTGGCGAACCCCAACCTGGCGTCGGCGAAAAACAGTCGGACATCGTCAGACTGGCGGCATGGTTGGTCGCCGCGGCAGTGATCATCGTCGGCCTCTATGTGGGTCGCGCCATCCTGGTTCCTCTCGCCGTCGCCTTCCTCATCGGCTTCACGCTCAGCCCCGTCGTCACCTGGCTCGCACGTCGCGGTCTGCCGCGTGTGCTGGCGGTGATCGTGGTCATGCTCTCGATCGTGATGTTGCTGTCGGCGCTCGGCATTCTCGTCACCTCGCAGGTGCGCTCCTTGAGTGCGGAGCTGCCCGTCTACCAGAGCACCATCCGCGAAAAGATCGACAACCTCAGCGAACGCATGCGCGGGCCCGGCATTCTCGACGGTGCCTTGCAGACGGTGGAATCGGTGCAGACGCAAGTGCGCGACCAGGCGAGCGAGCAAACGGCAGAAGAAGGCACACCACCACCGACGCGTGTACTGGTGGTCGAGCCACCGGTCAGCCCTTTCGAAACCGCGCTTACCTTGTTGGTGCCCGCGCTCGAACCCTTGGCCACTACCGGCATCGTGTTGATCTTCGTCTTTCTCGCCCTGCTCGATCGCGGCGATCTGCGTGACCGGCTCATCCGTTTGATGGGAGGCAACCTGCATCGCTCGACGGATGCGATGGAAGACGCCGGCAAGCGCATCTCGAAGTACCTGTTGATGCAGCTGGTGGTGAACATTTCCTATGGCATTCCGATGGCGCTGGGGCTCTGGCTGATCGGCGTGCCGGGCTGGCTCCTGTGGGGCACACTCGCGGCCCTGATGCGTTTCGTGCCCTACGCCGGTCCCGTGCTGTCCGCCATCTTCCCGCTCACTCTCGCCTTCGCGGTCGATCCGGGTTGGGACATGGTGCTGTGGACCCTCGCCTTGATCGTCTTTCTCGAAGTGATCAGCAACAACGTGGTTGAGCCGTTGCTCTACGGTTCCAGCACGGGGCTCTCGGCACTGTCGCTGATCGCCGCCGCAACCTTCTGGACCGCGCTGTGGGGCCCCATCGGCTTGATCCTGTCGACGCCACTCACCGTGTGTCTGCTCGTCATCGGACGCAATCATCCGCAGCTGCAGTTCCTCGACACCCTACTCGGTACCACGCCCGTGCTCGACGTGCCCACCCGCATCTATCAACGCCTCCTCGCCGAGGATCCGGATGAAGCGATCGAGATCGCACGCGATGCCATCGACGAAGAAGAGTCCATCATCGACTTCCTCGACGAGGAATGCATCGAAGTGCTGCGCAAGGTGCATGATGACTACCTCAATCATGCGCGCGCCGAGCACAAACTGCGCATCGCCAACGGCATGGATACCTTGCTCGACGATCTGCGCGAGGAATATCCGGCCGAGCTCGATCCGGAACAGCCGCCCCGTGTTGCCTGCATCGGCGGCAAATGGGAAATCGACAGCGCCGCGGCCGAGCTCCTGGTCCATGCCCTGCAACTCGAAGGCATTCCCGCCACCGAGCGTCGCGAAGGTGTGGTCACGGCGCGTTATGTGAGCAAGCTGGAATTGGAAGACATCGATGTGATCTGCCTCAGCTATTTCTCGCGAAGACCCCAAGCTTCGATTAAGACCTTCTGCCGCCGCCTGCGGCATCGCTGGCCCGACAAGCGCATCGTGTTGGCGCTGTGGAACGCGCCCGATGAATTGCTGGAACCCGAAACGGTGAAGGAACTCGGCGCCGATGAAGCGGTGAAGTCGATTCATGAAGCCGTGGGACGCATTCGCCATCTGATCGCACCAGAAGAGGCAGAACTGGAAAAGATCGCCGATGCGCCGGAGAACGATGAAGAACGCGTCGAAGCGCTCCTGGCCACACACGTGCTCGACGGACACGTACGCGAGAATCTGGACAAGCTGGCCAAGCGCGCCGCCGATGTCTTCGACGTACGCGTGGCGGTGATCTCCGCCATCGATACGGACCGGGAGTTCATCATAGGACAAAGCCGCAGCCTGCCCGGTGAGCGCACGCCGGACACCGACATGATCACGATGCCGCGCGACGATGCCGTCTGCGATCACGTGGTGGGCAATGGCACCATGCTGGTGGTGAACGACACGCAGCGCGATCCGCGCTTCGCCGATCATCCGGCGCTCAAGCAATGGTCGACACGCTTCTACGCCGGCGCCCCCTTGCGCACGGCCGAGGGTCACGTGCTCGGCGCGCTCTGCCTCTTGGACAGCGAACCGCGCACGCTCAACGACGAGGAACGCGATCTACTCGAGTCGATGGCCGCGGATGTGGTCTCGCTCATCACCGGAGACGAGGTGGTGGAACCTACCCCACGGCAAAGCCGTGGCCCTGCCACCACCACGGTGGGCCAGAAGGTACCGGAATGAACCTTCCAGCAAAGAACTACGATTGCGAATCGAACCATTCGAACAATTTGTAACAAACTCGCAACACCGTTTTCCCAGGCCATCGCGCCCATGAAAAGATTCGCGATTCGATTTCACCCAGATGGGCGTTGCGTAAGAGCAATGTCATTCATAGAAATGGCGCGCTATCGGGAAGAAGCAGCACAGCAGCGGTGCAATAAGCGGCGTCCGGTATTGGGGCATGCACCGATATCGGGCGTATCAGTGCTCTCATCGAACGTAAACGCAGCAATTCCTGCTGCATTTAACGCCAGTAAAGGTAACGCCGATACGCCGACGTGACGCCCTGTTTCGCGCAGCTCCTGCCATGCCTTTGGCCTGTCACGCCATTGCAGCAATTAGGGGTGGCGCTCAGCCCCAGCAACTGGCAGGATGCTGGCACAATGCTGGCATGGCCGATCACGGACCTGAGCGTTCAAGCATTCGTCACGCACTGAAGATCAGAGGGGACTTCAGCGCCGCGCTGGAAGGTTCAGCGCACTTCCAAGGATAGGATCTTGTCGCTGGCAAGTTCGAAGATGTGATCGATCTTGACTGGACTGCCCGGAAACTCTCCTACGACTTTCGTCACCACGATGACACGGTTGTCGTCTGCGGAGGCATCCACGGGCACGATACGAAAGTTGATCACACTCAGGATGTTCTGCACCCACGCCGCGATGCCGTGATGACCTTGGTACACGAGGTCCTTGTCACGCACGACGGCGTCATGGGTAAAGCAATCGGCGATGCGGGAAATATCGTCTCCATTACTGACCTCGAAGAAGGTGGCAATGGCTTTGGGCAACTGCAAATTCATCGACTCTGGCTCGTCCGGAATTTGAGGAGCGGCGATATTCCCACAGCTTTGACAAATTTCAACATCGCACCAAAAAGTAAGCAGCTCACCCATGAGAAACCGACACACTGCCGAGACAGCAGCCTTGGTGGTAGAAGAGGCCACCAAGCTGTTGGCGGGACGATGGAAACTGATCATTCTTTTTCATCTGTTTTACAACAAGGTGCTGCGCTATTCGGATTTCACGCGTTTGATTCCGGGCATTTCCCAGAAGATGCTGGCGCAGCAGTTGAAACAGTTGGAAGCGGACGGTCTCATCTCCCGCAAGCTCTACCCGCAGGTACCGCCCAAGGTCGAATATCGATTGACTGAATGGGGAGAAGCGCTGTCTCCAGTCCTGGAAGCACTTCTCACCTGGGGCGAACAGCGTCCCAAGAGCACCAAGGCTTCCTAGCGCGTTCACGCAACGGGCGTGACCGCGGCGCACTCACGCCCGTAATCGTTACAAATTATTTACGACGCAGCGGCTGACGTTCGAACTCGATGTCGACGAGTCCTTCGGCCTCTAACCTGCGCAGGTTGTGATGATTGTCCACACCTGGCGTTGCCAACACCTCGCGATAGTGCTCACCGAAGCACTTGAGTGTCTGTTCCTTGCTCAGCCCCAGCATCAAGGCCATGGCCAACACGCGACAGCTGCCCTGATTCTGTGACTCACTGTTGTGAACTTTGCCATTGCGAAAGGCAGTCGGCTCGAACTGGAACCAACGTTCTATGAACTCGAGCGTGGCAGTGAATCGATGGTTTTCGCTTTCGATTGCCACGAGAAAGTCGCGCAGCGCGTGATCAAAATCCGTCATGGTGCCCCCACAGTGGAAAAAAGCGCGCATTCTACTTGAAAAGAAACCTGCTTGCGTGCTGCATAGGGGACGTGGCCGAGACAATGTCGACACTCGTGGGAATCACGGCCTCGCTCGAGCAGGAACATCACGGACTCAATGACCAAGGAGGTTACGATGGCTAAATTCACCACCAAGGCTGGCGTGGAACTGTTCTACAAGGATCTCGGCGACAAGAACGCACAGGCCCTCGTCTTTCATCATGGCTGGCCACTGAGCAGCGACGAATGGGACAGCCAATTGTTGTTCTTCCTGGGGCAAGGTTATCGCGTCATCGCCCACGACCGTCGCGGCCACGGCCGCTCCACCCAAACCGACACCGGCAACGACATGGATGCCTACGCGGCCGATGTTGCCGAACTGATGGACTCTCTCGACCTCAAGCAGGCCGTGCACATCGGGCATTCCACCGGTGGTGGTGAGGTGGTGCACTACATCGCGCGTGCCGGCGCCGGGCGCGTGAGTGGCGCGGTACTGATCGGCGCCGTCACACCACTGATGCTCAAGACTTCCGACAATCCCGACGGTGTGCCGCAGGAAGTCTTCGATGGCTTTCGCACCTCGGTTGCCGCCAATCGTCCGCAGTTCTATCGCGACGTCGCCAGTGGCCCCTTCTATGGTTTCAATCGTGCCGGTGCCGAAGTTTCGCAAGGTCTGATCGACAACTGGTGGCGCCAGGGCATGATGGGCGGTGTCAAGGCACAATACGACTGCATCAAGGCCTTCTCCGAAACCGATTTCACCGAAGATCTGAAGAAGATCGATGTGCCAGTGCTGGTGATGCACGGTGAGGACGATCAGATCGTCCCGCTCGACGCCACCGGCAAACGCGCCGTCAAGCTACTCAAGCATGGCATGCTCAAGACCTATCCCGGTCTTTCCCACGGCATGGCCACGACACATCCCGACTTGATCGCGCGCGACATCTTCACCTTCCTGCATCACTGACGGCGCCGCTCGTAGGCTGGGCTGAATCCATTGGGTGAGGCCCACCTACGGGCCCACCGCCGCACCGCAATCGAAGCTGCTCGGGCCAACCTACTCTCCAAACGACTCACAGGCCGACGGCTCCCACTGCGCATAATCCGTATAACCCGCCGCATCACCGCCGAAGTAGCGACTCGGATCCGGCGCGGCCAAGGGCAAATCTTCGCGCAATCTTCGCGGTAGATCCGGATTGGCAATGAAGGGACGCCCGAAGCCGATCAGATCCGCCCAACCCTCTTGCAGGACCGACTCGGCGCGCGTCTTCGTGTACTTGCCCGAGTAGATGAAGGTGCCGCCATAGATCAGGCGCAATGCTTCCTTGAAGGCACGCGGCATCTCGGGCGCATCGTCCCAATCGGCTTCGGCAATGTGGAGGTAGGCCACACCCAGGTCATCCAGTAATTTCGCCGCGGCAAGGTACGTAGCTTGTGGCGTGGCATCCACCGCCCCCTGCAACGTAGTGAGCGGTGCCAATCGCACCCCGACCCGTTGTGCGCCAACGACACCCATCACGGCCTCGGTGACTTCGCGTAGGAAACGCAGACGATTGCCGAGCGAGCCGCCGTATTCATCGTTACGCACATTCGTGCCCGAATCGATGAATTGATTGATCAGATAACCATTGGCGCCATGCAGCTCCACCCCATCGAAACCGGCGCGCAGGGCATTGGCCGCCGCCGTGGCGAAGTCCTTCACGACTTCCCTGATCTCCTCCACCGTCAACGCGCGTGGTGTCGAGTGCTGCACCATCTCGCCCATGCCACCTTGCGGGCCCTTGCCTTCCGGATCGATGAACACCTTCACACCTTCGGCAACCAGCGCCGAAGAAGACACCGGCGCTCGCCCACCGGGTTGAAACGAGACGTGGGACAAGCGCCCCACGTGCCACAGCTGCGCGAAGATGCGACCACCGGCCGCGTGCACGGCATCGGTGACCAACCGCCAACCGGCAACTTGTTCCTCGCTATGAATGCCGGGCGTCCACGCATAGCCCTGCCCCTGCTGGCTGATCTGCGTGCCTTCAGTGACGATCAACCCGGCGCAAGCGCGCTGTGCGTAGTACTGCGCCATCAGTGGCGTCGCCACGTTTCCCTTTGCAGCGCGCGAGCGCGTCATGGGCGGCATCACGATGCGATTGGGCAAGACGAGATCACCGAGGCGATAGGAAGAAAACAACATCAGTCTTACTCCTTGGACTCACTGAAGTCCGCTAACAACGACCTGAGATCGATGGCGTCGGCCAGCGCGCGATTGCCCTCGTCACCGGGATGCAGGTGATCGCCGGAATCGAAGGGTGCGGCGAGCCGCATGGGATGGATGGGATCACGCAAGGCCGCATCGAAATCGACCACCGCATCGAAGGCGCTGCTCGTGCGGATCCAAGCATTCACTTCCTGTCGCAGGCCTTCCTTGTCGGGGTGGTAGTAGTCGGTGAGTGGCGTGCCGGGCAAGGCGCCTTCGAAGGGCGTCAAGGTGGCACCGACGACGCGAATGGCATGGGTGTGCGCACGCGCGATCAACTGTCGATAGCCTGCCGTCAACTCCGCCAAGCTGGGAGATGGTGATGACGGCGCGAACGCAGTGCCGGGCCAGGCGATGTCGTTGATGCCGAGCAGCACGAACAGAACGCGGACACCTGGTTGCGCCAACACATCACGCTCGAAACGCGCCAGCGCGTTCACCCCCATGCCGTCGGACAGCAGCCGGGCACCTGAAATTCCGGCATTGAGCACGGCAATGCCATGCGGCGCCAAACGCGCCGCGAGAAAGTCGGGCCAGCGCGCATCGCGGTCCACCGTGGCAGTGGCACCGTCTGTGATCGAATCACCGAGCACTACCACGGCTCGTGCTGGATTGGCTCGTGCGACATGAACCCCAGTGACAATCAGGCGCGCGGTTGCGCGTAGCGATGAAGATTCATTCAGATCCAATCGCGCCGCTTCGGTTTGCTTGCCCGCCACGATCCATCCCGTTTGCCGGCCATCCCAATGAAAGGTGGATACACGCGTTGGTTCGGGTAGATACAGCGTGACGACGAATTGCTCCAGATCGGCGGTGGCAAGCGTTACGGCATCACTGACGATGGACGCGCCGGGTGCGATCACCACTCTCGTTTCACCACCGAAGGTGAGCGGCTGCAGGGTGTCGGCACGCACGCTGCCTTCCTCCGCATCCGGCAACGCCACACTCGCCGCACCGATCACGAGGGGCTCGGTGCCGTAGGTGTTGGAAAGCACGAGTCGCGCGCGCTCACCGCCGACACTCAAGCGCACGACCTGGCGTATGCTGGCTTCATGCAGCAACGTCGGCACTCGCGTGGGAAACAGAAAATCGTCGCCCCATATCTTCTGTGGACTTGCCTGCCAGCTTGCCACCCAGTGCGAGTCGGCAGCGGCGAGGCAAGCAAAAAATGGGATCAGCGCCAGCGTGGCCATCACCAATACGCGACGCAGAAGGATCGAACACAAGACATTCATGACCAGGCATCCAAGTTGCACGATGCACAAAGCATGAATTCGAGCGCCGATCCCGACTAGACTCTCGTGCGGAACAGCACTTGTGAACTGCATTCAAGGGAGGGGCCATGAGCCGTAAGGAGGTCAATCGCTCAGGCGAACTGGAAGTGTTCGTGCGCGTCGTCGAGCTCGGCGGTTTTTCCGCCGCGGCGCGGGCCCTGGGGATGAGCCCTTCGGCAGTGAGCAAGTTGGTGGCGCGGCTCGAACAACGTCTGGGGGCGAGACTGATCCACCGTTCCACGCGCCAACTGCAGCTCACGCCCGAAGGCCGCGCCTTCTACGAACGTGGCACGCGCATCCTCGCCGATCTCGACGACGCCGAACTCGCTGCCGGTGCGCAGGCAGCACCGCGTGGCCGCGTGCGCATCAACGCCAACGTACCCTTTGGTCATCATCTGCTGTTGCCACTGGTGCCGCGTTTTCTCGCGCAGTACCCAGAGGTGAGCCTCGACATCGTGTTGACCGATGCCGTGGTGGATCTCATGGAAGAACGTGCCGATCTGGCACTGCGTGCCGGGCCCTTGAAGGATTCATCATTGATTGCGCGCAAGCTGGGTGCCACACGCATGATGATCGTTGCCGCGCCACACTATCTCGAACGTCACGGCACGCCGCGTACACCGGAAGAATTGCGCGAGCACAATCTGCTCGGCGCCAACTACGTACGCGCTCAACCGGGCTGGCCGCTGCGTTTCGAAGGCGAGGACCTCGTCATCCCCGTCACCGGCAATGCCCAAGCCAGCGACGGCGAGGCAAGGCGTCATCTCGCACTCGCCGGGCTGGGACTCGCCCGTCTCGCTTACTTTCAAGTGCGCGAGGATCTTGCTGCCGGACGTCTCGTGCCGGTGTTGGAAGATTGCAATCCCGGCGACCGCGAAGAAGTCCACGCCGTCTACCTTGGCCACGGTGGACACATGCCACTAAGAGTGCGCGTGTTGTTGGACTTCCTCGTGGCCAATGTCGACCTCAGTGGAGAATGATTTCGAGTCGGCCAGCGACACGCCGCGCACGTGCGCACGCAAGCCACTCTGCCCTGGCGCCACGACATCGGCCAACACGTGACGATCCGGATAATCGCCACCGTTCTGCGCACGAAAGGGAATCGGCTCTTCGCTGAACAAATGTTGCAGACGCTTGCGCCAGCGTTCTTCCGCAGCCGCCAATCCTTCCGCATCCAAACGCCCACTGCCGTACACGGCAAAGGTCGGCAGCACCTGCATGCCCGTGTAGAACAACGAGCCGTGCGTCACGGGGAACAACAGTTCTTCGAGCGGCCCATTGATGCCGCGCGGTGAATAGTCCTCTTCCGGACCACCGACCGATACCGCCAACAAGGCTCGCTTGCCGGCAAAGCCACCTTCGCCATAACGATGGGTATTGCCGGCGCCACGATGACCGTAAGCCAAGCCGTAGGCCCACACGCGATCGATCCAGCCCTTCATGATCGCCGGCAGACCGAACCACCAGAGCGGAAACAGCAAAATCACGGCATCGGCGGCCAGCACCTTGCGCTGCTCTTGCACGACGTCCGCCGTTTGCCAGCCGTTGGCATAGGCATGGCCCGACTCTGCGATGAACGACAGACGTTCGGCATGCAAACGCCGCGGGAAGTCATCGGCATCGAACACCGCCTTCCACTTCATGCCGTAAAGATCCGAGTGCATCACTGCATGTCCGCTGCCTTGCAATACCGCGACGGCAACGTCGACGAGATGACGGGTCAGCGAGGTCGGTTCGGGTTGGGCATAGACGAGTAGCACTTTCATACGGTACCTCCTTGGAAAAGGACACCGTAGGCGCGTCTCAGCTATAGTAGAAATGAATTTCCAAAATCATAGGTATTGCGATGCATGATGCCTTGCGCAAGCTGGACCTCAATCTCCTGCTCACGCTCGACACGCTCCTGATCGAGCACAACGTGACACGCGCGGCCGAGCGTCTGCATCTGTCGCAACCGACGGTGAGTGCACAGCTGACGCGACTGCGGGATTTCTTCGGTGATCCCCTGCTCCTGCCCGGCCCACGCGGCATGCGTCCCACGGCCCGCGCCGATGCGTTGCGTGAGCCGCTGCGGCAAGCCTTGGCTGCCTTGGCGCAAGCCATTGCACCGACCATTCCCTTCGACCCCGCCCGAGCAAGCAATACCTGGCGCATCGCCGCCTTCGACTACTCCGAACAAGCAGTGTTGCTGCCGCGGCTGCAACATCTGCGCGAAGCTGCACCCAACACGCGGTTGGCGGTCGTGCAAAGCGTGCCTTCGTTGGTAGCGCGCAAGGCGGAACAGGGCGACATCGACCTGGCCTTTCTCATCGAGAGCGAAGCGCCGCCGGAACTGCGACGTCGCCGCCTGTTCACGGAGCACTATGTATTGGCGGGCCGCAAGGGACATCCACGCTTGCAGCGCAAACCCACGCTCGCGCAGTTCTGCAAGTTGGAGCACGTGATCGTTTCCCCGCATGGCGGTGGCTTTCAGGGCGTGACGGATGCGGCGCTGGCGGAAGTCGGCTTGAGTCGCCGGGTGGTGCTGTCCGTGCCGCACTTTCTGTTTCTGCGATCGGTGCTCACCAGCACGGATCTGGTGGCCCTGATGCCTTCACGCCTCGTGCGTGATGACCCAGCGCTGCAGGTGGTGGCACCACCTCTCGCCGTACCGGGTTTCGAGATGCTCATGCTCTGGCCCGAACGCGTGCATCGCGATCCCGCGCATCGTTGGTTGCGGGAGCAGTTGGCTGGAACTAGTGATGCGACAGATTCGGATTAGGGACTGCGCTCTTCCTCGCGCAGTGTCAACACCCGCACGCCGGTGCGCGTCACGGCCACGGTGTGTTCGAACTGGGCAGAGAGCTTGTGATCGAGGGTGCGCACGGTCCAACCATCGTCTTCGGTGTACACCGCGGCGCGGCCTTCGTTGATCATCGGTTCGATCGTGAACACCATGCCTTCGCGCAGCAAGAGCCCCGTGCCCGGCTTGCCGAAATGCAGCACCTGCGGATCTTCGTGCATCTGCCGCCCGATGCCGTGACCACAGTATTCACGCACCACCGTATAACCGTGCTTCTTGGCGTGACGCTCGATGGCGTAGCCGATGTCACCGAGTCGCGCGCCCGGCTGCACAGCCTCGATGCCCTTCCATAGCGCTTCATAGGTCACGCGCACCAAGCGTTTGGCCGGTGCGCTGACATTGCCGATGAGATAGGTCTTGCTGGAATCGGCGATGTAGCCATTCTTCTCGAGCGTGATGTCGAAGTTGATGATGTCGCCGTCGTTGATCACTGCGCTGGCGGAAGGCACACCGTGACACACGACATTGTTCGGCGACGAGTTCAACACGTAGGCAAAGCCGTACTGCCCCTTGCTCGCCGGACGCGCCTTGAGCTCGTCGCAGATGAAACGCTCGACCAGGTCGTTCACTTCGAGCGTGTTCATGCCGAGCAAGGGCAAGGTATCGAGATAGGCAAAGACGCGCGCCAGCAGGCGTCCGGATTCGGCCATGTAGGCCAGTTCGTCGGGACGCTTGATCACGCGCGTCGCACCTTGAGCGGCCCTGCCGCCAACCGCACCTTGTCGGGTTTCAAACCTGCGCTGCGGAATTCGCGCGCGATGAGCTGGTTGAAGCTCGAGGTGGGATTCATCTCGCACAACATGCCGAGCCTGATCCAGAAGGCGGCCTGCGCGTTGATCGAACGGCACGACACCGTGCTGGCCTTGCGGATCTGATCGTGCAGTTCGTCGTCGATGTTCACGATGCCCATGGCAATACTCCCTCTATATGGAACATATATGAACCATAGGCTTTCTGTAGCCCTGGGCGCAAGCCTCGGGGGTGGGGCTACTTCAAGGTAGCGCGCAGCTTGGGTACCGCGAAATCCAGAAAACGCCGCATCTTCAGCGGCATCTGCCCACGCGAGGTGTGCAGAACGTGGATGGGCACGGGCGCAGGTTCGTAATCGGTGAGGATGAGACGCAGCTCACCGCGCTCGATGGCCGCCGCAGCCTGGTAGTGCAGCAGGCGCGTCACTCCCACGCCCATCGTTGCCGCTTCTATCGCCGCTTCGGGGGTGTTCACGATCAGGCGCGGCGTCACCACGACATCGAACGGACGCCCGTTTTCCGGTTTATGGAAACGCCACTGCGGCGCCGGGGCGGGCGCATCGATGGCGATGCAAGGCAGCTTGGCCAATTCCTGTGGCGTGCGCGGAAGACGTTTGCCACGCAGCAGATGGGGACTGGCGCAGGTCACGAGCCGCATCGTCCCCACCTGCGTCGCCACCATGGAGCTGTCCGGCAGTTTGCCGATGCGCACAGCCATGTCGACGTGATCGGCAACGAGATCGACATGACGATCGGCCAAGGTGAGCTTGACCGTGATCTGCGGATGCGCGGAGAGAAACGCGGTGACGATCGGCAATACATGCAATCGCCCGAACATGAGTGGCGCAGTCAGCACCAGTTCGCCCTTGGGTTCGGTGAATTCGCTGGCGGCAGTGCGTTCCGCTTCCTCCACCTGTTCGAGGATGCGCCGCGCCGCAGCCACATAGTCGATGCCGGCATCGGTCAGGGTGAGCTTGCGCGTGGTGCGATGCAGCAGGCGCGTGCCCAACCGCGCTTCGAGGTCGGCAATTCTGCGGCTCAGCGTGGCCAAGGGGACGTGCAAGGCCCGGCTCGCAGCCGAAAAACTGCCGCTTTCCACCACCTGCACCAACATCGCCATCGCTTCGAGGCGGTCCATCTGCCCTCCCACTTTCTGGAAAGATGATTTCCAAAAATACCGGATTATCACGCTTTGCGAAAAGGCTCAGAGTACCTCTCCCAGCCACTCAGCTGCCGAAGGAGCACCTCATGACACACATTGCCTACCGCACCGTCGCTGTCGACGGACTCGAACTCTTCTATCGCGAAGCCGGCGATCGTCAACGGCCGACCTTGTTGCTTTTGCACGGTTTCCCCACGTCGAGCCATATGTTCCGCGACCTGATTCCGCTCGTCGCCGAGCACTTTCACGTGGTCGCACCCGATCTGCCCGGCTTTGGTTTGTCGGCGCATCCTGCACGCAACGAGTTCACCTACACCTTCGACAATCTCGCCCAGGTGATCGAGCGCTTCACCGAAGTCGTTGGGCTTAGGTCCTACTCGCTGTACGTCTTCGACTACGGTGCGCCGGTGGGTTACCGCCTCGCGCTGGCGCAGCCGCGCCGCGTGACAGGCATCATCTCGCAGAACGGCAATGCCTATGAGGAAGGATTGAGTAAGGAATGGTCGCCACTGCAACGCTATTGGGCGGAACCAACTCAAGCGAATCGCGAGGCCCTGCGCGCTTTCCTGACCCCCGACTTCATTCGTTGGCAATACGAACACGGCGTGCCGGACCCAAGCGCGGTTTCACCCGATGGCCATGCCCTCGATGCCTGGTACTTCGCCCGTGAAGGCGTCGCCGAAATCCAGCTCGACCTGATGCGCGACTACGCCAACAACGTGGCGCTCTACCCCAAGTTTCAGGCGTATTTCCGTGAATACCAGCCGCGCTTTCTGGCGATCTGGGGCAGGCATGATCCCTTCTTCCTGCCCGCCGGCGCCACCGCCTATCAGCGCGACATTCCCAGCGCCGTGGTGCGGCTTTTGGACACCGGCCACTTCGCGCTGGAAACGCATGCGCATGAAATCGCCGCAGCGATCATCGGCATGTTTGCGCACGAGGCGCAGGCGCCGCTGCAACTGGCACATTCATGACAAGGGGCGCCCGCTTGCCTGGCGCTTGTTCCAGGCGAAACCTGCAGCCAGCAGGACGATGATCAGAAGCTGCGCCGCAACACTTTGCAGCGTGGGGAAGAGTCCGAGCAATTCCACGCGCGGAACGCCGGCCAAGGGCGTGAGCTCGATGAGCCCTGCTTCCTGCAGCGCCGCCACGCCCTTGCCTGCCAACACCACGGCGAGAATCGCCATCAACCACGAACTGAAGGCGAAGAACTTACCGATCGGCAATTTGCGGCTGTAGCGCAGCATGGCCCAGGCGATGCCGGCAAGTGCGACGCAGGCGGTGAGCGCACCGGCGAGCATCGCAATGCCATTGCCCTGCGCGCTGAGTGCGGCGTAGAAGAGGATGGTTTCGAACACTTCGCGATAGACCACGATGAAGGCCAAGGCGCAGAGGAACCAGGCCGAACGCGCCGAGAGCGCCTTGCTCATCTTCTCGCGAATGTAGCGTTGCCATTGCCCCGCCTGCGCGCGGCCATGCATCCAGATGCCGACGGAAAGCAGCACCGCCGCAGCACAGAGCGCGCCGAAACCCTCGGTGAGTTCGCGGCTGGCACCACTGATGCTCACCATCCACGTCGCCACGATCCAGGTGAAGAATCCGGCGACGAGCGCACCGATCCACCCGCCATGGATGTACGGCATGAGCTCGGGACGTTCGGCCTTGCGCAAGAACGCCACCATGGCGACGACGATCAGGAGTGCTTCCAACCCTTCGCGCAACAGGATGGCAGCGGCGCCGAGGAAGATGGAAAGAAAGGCGCCTTCACCGGCGGACAAGGCCGCCTCGGCCTCGTTCAAACTCGTTTCGAGCGCACGCACTCTCTGCGCGAGATTCTCGGCACTTTCCCCACGCTGCAGCGCCGCACGATAGTCGAGCATCTGGCCTTCGATGCGCGTCAACAAGGCGCTGTCGTGTGCGCGCAGTGCCGGCTCGATCGGTTCGAAGCCATCGAGATAGGCCGAGAGCGCCAAGGTTCTGGCCTGATCCATCGCACCACTTTGCACGGCGGCGAGACTTTCGCGCAGACGCGTGCGCGCCACATTCAAGGAGCCACTGTCCTGCACCACTGCCTGCGGTTCGCTGCGCAGGTAGGCAAGCACGGCCGCGGCCTCATCGCCTCCCACACGTGCTGCGAGATTGGCTGGGGAAATACTGGTGAGTGCCGCCAGATCGGGAAGCAGTTGTTTGAAGGCCGGATTCTGTTGCCAGAGGCGTTCGCCGTCTGCGACTTCGCTCGGCGTGGTGGCGAACTGCGCGATGAAGAAGGCCAAAGCCCAACGCTCTTCTTCGCTGAGCTGCGGATAGCCCACCATCGCGGTGTCTTCGAGACCGAACGTGATCACCTGGTACAGCGCGAACAAACTGCGCTGCGCCGCGCGTTCGCGGTCGGTGAAGGCAATGGGCGGAGGATCCAGGGCTACGCCGGCAGGACCATCGCCCCTGCCTTCGCCACCATGACAAGCGGCACAGTGCACTTCGTAGAGTTCAGCCGCACGTGAAAGATCGGGCGCAGCCCGTGGTGCGAGTGGCACCGGATACACCTCGAGCAAGGCAGCCGCCAGGTCCTGCGCCAAGGAAGCAACCTCAGTCGCTGCCGCCTTGTCATCGATGGCGCGTTGCAGCGCCGTTGCCTGTGCCAGCAGCGCCTCCTTGCCCTGTTGCGCCGGCAAGTCCGCGATGCGCTGCGCCACGGTGGCAGCGAACTCCACCTGCTCGGCGTACTCGGTAGGCTCGATCACTTCGCCGTCGCTGACTGCGCCGGGATAGTCCACGGCGATGTAGTCGAGCATCTGCCAGGTTTGCTGCACTTCGTTTTCCGCCGCGCGCACCGCGCCGCAGGCGAGCAATACCAGCGCGAGAAACGCCGTACTCAGCAAGGACATGGAGAAGGTTCGATTCGTGATCATGGTTCTTGGTCTGGCACCTACATTCGAAAGAACGCGAAGTTTCGCATCTAGAGGACCGTGAAGTCGTGCACCTCACGTCAAATTCGGCAGAAGTGGAGCGGTCATTGGTAGGTTCGATTGCAATCAATGAAGCCCAAAAGCGATGTCAAACGCTCGGTGACACCTTGGGCGTCCCATGTTCGGGAGCAATGCTCACTCCAACCTGCGAAAGCGCGGCACGATCACGTCGTGCGCAACGGCCAGGTGCGCAGCACCTCATGGCGCGAGAAGCCGATGTGGCTTTTCACGAGCGCAAACTCGGCGGTGTGGAAGCTGATGGGTTCGATCGTGGTACGACGCAGCCGATGGCGCGAGTCGTAGCACAAGGTCATGTGGGGTTCGTAGTTGCGCGGCAACTTGAAGCCATGATCCGCCAGAGCACAGGCGAGCTCACTGCGTAGCTTGCGCACTGCGTCGAGCCCTGCCCCACCCACGAGAACCAAAGGCCCGCTGGAGCGCGAGAAAGTCAGTGCCGCATCGAACTGCGCATCGATCGGCGGGAAACGAATCATATCTGCGGCGCGATAGGCGCGTTCGAGTATCTCGTCGTCGACTTCATCCCCAATGAATTCGAGCGTGATGTGCAAGCGCTCCGGTGCAATGCGCTTGGCGCGAATGCCGGCACCATCGAGCAACCCTTGCGTCTGCGCATGGATGCGCGCGGCATCTTCCACAGAGGGACGCAATGCGAAGAACCAATTGTGTTGGGCGCGCACACGTTGTGGGCCGTCGGAGGGCTGTGCCTTTCGTCGCGGAGGCTTGGGTGGGGCGGGTTGTTCGAAGAGATTCTGTTGCGTCACGGCAGAGTCTTGTCTTTGTCCTGAAGTATCGCGGGACATTCTACCCGCAATGCCCTGCACGTCGTGGCCCAACGCGGG
Source organism: uncultured Gammaproteobacteria bacterium (assembly GCA_937898685.1). GTDB lineage: Bacteria > Pseudomonadota > Gammaproteobacteria > Pseudomonadales > Pseudohongiellaceae > CAILUG01. The sequence goes on from CALEJT010000030.1 coordinate 31,098, forward strand.
ATGCAGGGAGCTGGTTGAATCTGCGAAGAACCGATGCCGGGCTTACTCGCATGTTGGGGTGAGTGAAACCAACCTCGACAAGAGGCGTACTCAAATCGGCTCGATGCCGAGCAGGCTCAAGGTCGGTTTGCCCTCTTCCCTTGCGCGCTGCTTGTCGACGGTGAAGCGTGCCTGCCAGTCGTTGAGACCATCGGGATCGACGAGTACCTGCGCGATGTGCCAAAGACCACTCTCGTCATCGACAGTGACATAAGTGTGCTTGTGGCTGCGGGCTTCGGGATCGAGCAGGATGCGCTCGTGCTCCGCGTAATAGGCCTCGCGCAGTTGCGCCAGTTCGTCCGGAGTCCAGGGTGGGACGAGTGCGGCGGCAGCATCGTAGCGACCAGCAGCGAAGGCACGCAGGAACTGGAAAATCTCGGCGCGAATCAGCGCGGTGAATTCGCGCTTGTTCTTCGTGATGTCCACCTGCTCGAGCGCTTTCGCCTCGTCTTCCTCCTGCGGCTGCCAGTTGGGATTCTTGAGACGTTCCCATTCGTCGAGCAGGCTGCTGTCGGTGCCGCGCAACAGACCCGTCAACCAATCCTCGATCTCCTGCAGATCCTCGTTCTTGAAAGCCGGTGGCACGGTCTGCGCCAATACCTTGTGAACACTCGCAACGTGACGCAGCAACAAACCTTCGGCCCGTTCGAGGTCGTACTGTTTGATGTAGCCGGCGAAGTCCAAATAGTTTTCCACCATCTCGCGCACGATGCTCTTGGGGCGGATGTTCTCGTGCCCCACCCACGGATGCGTCTGCGCGAAAGCGTCGAAGGTGCCGTAGATGAAGTCGCGCAGCGGTTTCGGATATTCCAGCTCCTCGAGCTTGGCGATGCGCTCTTCGTACTCGATGCCCTGCTGCTTCATCTCCGCCATCTTCTGGGTTTTCAGCACGTCGAGCTGGCGCCGCAGAATGAGGTCGGGATTCTCCAGGATCGCTTCGATCAGGGTGAGCACGTCGAGCGGATAGGTCGGGCTCTCGCGCTCGAGCAGCTGCAAGGTATCGAGCAGATACAGCGACAGCGCGTGATTGAGCGAGAAATCTTCCTGCAGATCGATGTTCAAGCGCAGCTTGCGGCCATCACTGCGCTCGTCAGGCGGTACGATTTCGATGATCTTGCGTTCGAGCAGCGATCGAAAGAGCTGCCAGGCGCGCTTGCGATGCAACTTCTTCTGCTGCGGTGGTTCGTGACAATCCGCAATCAGCCGCTGCATGGCGCGGCAACCATCGCCCTTGCGACTGAGCACCTGCAGCAACATGCCGTGCGTGACATGGAAACGCGACACGAGCGGCTCCGGCGGTGCTGCGCGCAGCTTGTTGAAGGTTTCTTCCGTCCACATGACGAAACCTTCCGGCGGTTTGCGCTTCTGCAGCTTCTTGTACTTCTTCGGATCGCCCGCGATCTTGGCTTCGATGCGATAGTTCTCGATCACATGCTCCGGTGCCATCGCCACCACGTAGCCGATGTCATCGAAACCCTTGCGCCCCGCGCGCCCCGTGATCTGGTGAAAGTCACGCGCCGTGAGCAAGGCCTTTTTCGACCCCGTGTACTTGCTCAGTTGTGTGAGCAGCACGGTGCGAATCGGCACGTTCACGCCAACCCCGAGCGTGTCGGTGCCGCAGATGATTTTGAGCAAGCCCTTCTGCGCCAGCTTCTCTACGAGGATGCGGTACTTCGGCAGCATGCCGGCGTGATGCAGACCGATGCCGTGTTTCAGAAAACGTTTCAGATCCTTGCCGTAGGGGCTGTTGAACTTCACCCCTTCCAAGGCGGCGGCGATCGCGGCCTTTTCCTCGGCCGTGCAGTAGTTCTGGCTCATCAGATTCTGCGTGGTCTGCGCCGCATCGTTCTGCGTGAAGTGCACCACGTACACCGGCGTCTGCTTCGCCTCCACCAGGTTCATCACGGTGGCTTCGAGTGGGGTCTTGTCTTCGTAGCTGAAGTGCAGCGGCACCGGGCGCGTGGCGGAAGACACGACCTTGGTCGGCGCACCGGTCAAACGCGTGATTTCGCGCTCGAAGAACTCGGTGGCACCGAGCGTGGCCGACATCAGCAGAAACCGCGAATTGCGCATCGTCAGAAGCGGCACCTGCCAGGCCACGCCGCGCGAGCGATCGGAGTAATAATGGAATTCATCCATGATCACGTGGCGGAACGGCGCGTCCTCGCCTTCGGAGAGCGCAACGTTGGCGAGGATTTCTGCGGTGCAACACAGAATCGGCGCATCGCGATTCACGGTGGCATCACCGGTGGCGATGCCGACGTTCTCGGGGCCGAAGTCGTTGCACAGCGCGAGAAACTTTTCATTCACCAGCGCCTTGATGGGACAGGTGTACACGCTGCGCTGCCCCTCGGCCATCGATTTGAAGTGCAGTGCCGTCGCCACCAGCGACTTGCCCGAGCCGGTGGGCGTGTTGAGGATGAGGTTGTTGTCCTCGAACAATTCGAGGATCGCTTCTTCCTGCGCCGGATAGAGTTCGATGCCGCGCTCGGCCACGTAGTCGAGAAAACGCCCCAGCAACTCGGCCGACGAGCAGTCGTGCGAGGGCGGCAGGCGGCTGAGAAGCGGATTGGAAGTCATCGATCTGGCGGCGAAAAAGGCGCCATATTGCATCAAGCCCGCCACCCGCGCCAAGTTCACGGCAATGGGAGTTCCGCCTCGTCGGCGCGGACACCTTGATCCTAGCGCAACTTTGCGTTGCCATTGGGCCCATTCTCGTGCCCTTGCCCTTGAAGACAGGTGTCTGCATGAAAGTTCGAAGGATCGTTCTCAATATCGCCACGGACCAATTCGATGCAGTCGACAAGTTCTATCGCGAGCTGCTGGGCCTCGAGCTGGTGATGGATCATGGCTGGCTCCGCACCTACGCCTCGGGCGTGAAGATGAACACGCAACTCAGCTTTGCGAGCGAGGGAGGTTCAGGCACGCCGGTGCCGGATTTGTCCATCGAAGTGGATGATCTCGAAGAGGCACTGCGCAGAGTCGACGCAGCCGGAGTTGCCATCGAGTACGGTCCTGCCACCGAACCGTGGGGGGTGCGCAGATTCTATGTGCGTGATCCGCTCGGAAGGTTGTTGAACATCCTGCAGCATCTTGAATGACCCAAGGTGTTTCACGAGCAGGTTGATCGTACGAGGTGGTTGGCCTTTCGTAGATGTTTGGAGCTTCGGCGCTCACCCAGCCTGCGCGTCTACCGTGCTTTCGGGCAGCCCATCGAGGCACGCGCATCGCCGAAGAAGATCAGATCGATCTGAGGCGTGCCGCCGCTCTTGATGGAGAACCTGCCGGTGGCGTTGCTGAGGGTGCCGGTGAAACTGAGCGTTCCATCCTGAGCGAGCACATAGGTGCCGCGCTCCTTGCCCACGGCATAACGGCTGTCATCGAGGATCTCGACGTCGGTGAAGGTGTAGTTGGTCTGACCGGCGTCGAAGGTGTAGCAGCCATATTTACCGGGTGGCACGGGACCACTCACCGCCGTTGCGCTCTCGTTCCCTGCCGCCGGCGTGGCCGTCCCCGCGTTGGCCGTGGGCGCCAGCCGCAGACGCGCGACACTCACCCATTCGTCCCAGCTGGAGTCGAAGCCGTCGTAGGAAACCAGGCAGGTGTCCAGCGCATCGGGCCCTTCCAGCACCATGGCCGGGAACCAGACCCCGACATTGAGCACTTCCACCGCCTGCCCCGCCACACAGAGTTCCACGCCTGCGCTTGCAGCGGCGGACCTTGCGGAAGGTTCCGCGGCAATGGCCATGAGAGACGAAAGAATCAGTGCACCGCACGCGGCACTGCGAACGCCCATGGGATTCCCTCCTGCGTAATCGATATTGCGCGGAGCCCACGCCGCGCGCGCGGCGTTTTACTACATCCCCCTCTCCTGCGCCATCAGCGTAGCGCTGCTGTCGTGAAGCTGAGTATCGCCTGTTGGTGCTTATCGGCCGTAAGCGCAGCGAACCCAGTGGATTCGATGGCAGGTTGGACACGCTTGTTGGGGTTCGCGCTGCTCACCACCAACCTACCCCTCATGCTGGAACGTTGCTTCACACCAACTGCGCCAAACCGGCTGACTCGCAGCGGCGCGTTCCGCCGCATCTTCCCCGTAGAAATACACGGTCGCAGTGACGTTGGTGCTGTCACCGACAGCGTAGGTGCCCACCAGAACGAGGCCTGGTGAGGGCTGGTGCAACCGTAGCAAGACATAGCGCTGATGCTGATCCTGCTCGATGCGCTCGATGGTGCCGGCGAGATATTCGGGGACCGGCGTCATGATTTCTTCGCCCACATCCAAGCCAGTGAGACCGAGACTCTCGACGAGAGTCTTCCACGCCTTTAGCTGCGGCTGTTGCAGCTGAACCATCACGGAAGTGATCGCGGCCTTCATACCCGCATAGTGCTCGAGATAGCGGCGCAGCACCTGGAAGAATGTGGGCCAGCCTTTTTCGAAACCTTCGAGTTGATCGTCCCAATCGTCGATCGACGCGAAGAGCGAATGCACCATGCGTACGAGGCAGGTGCCGCCCGAGCGTGCGGTGACGGTGATTTCCGTGGCGAGCGGCGGCGCTTCTTCACCCCATTCGCGTTCGACGTATTCGAAGCGCGTCGGTGGTTCCCAGTGCGTCACCTCGCCTTTGAATACGCCATACGCGCCCATGTCGAAAACCAACTCACCACCCACGCGTTCCTCGAGCTTGGTCGAAGCAAACCAGGCCGAGTAACCGGGACCGGTGGCGATGGCCTGCCACACTTGCTCGGGCGTGCCGGGCACCACCAATTCCATTTCGACCCAGCGTTTTCCGGTTCCATCTTTTTTCACTGGCATGGCGTTTCTCCTGTGTGCGTGTCGGTCGCCGGCTGCGGATAGGCAGCCACGACCAAACGATGGGGACGAGCACTCACCGTGGTGTCGTCGTGATAACGAGCCACGAGCGTCGTTACCGCTTCACTCAGCTCGCGTGTGAAGGCCGCCCGTTCCTCGGGCGAACGAAAGGAAATGGTGGTGTCGATCGACAAGGTGGCCAGACGCTTCTTGCTCTGGCGCGCGCGGAGCCAGAGCTCACCGACCTCCCGCACCACCCGTGCCGCAAGCGCGATGAGATAGCTCGCAGACAGGCGATCGTTGGTGCGTCCCGGATCGGCTGCTGCCCGTCCCAAGGCACTCGGTGACACGACATAGGACGCCGCGCTCGCCACCAGCAAACGCTCGGTCAAACCGCCCCACAGACGCTCCTCCGCCACCTCGACCAAACCGTGTTCCTCGAGCGCGCGCAGGTGGTAGTTCACCTTCTGCCGCGGCAAACCGAGACGCGCCGCCAAGGTGGCAGCAGAGGCAGGCGCGGCCAGTTCAGCCAACAGCTGACTCCGGATGGGATCCAGCACGCTCGCCGCCGCGGCCGGGTTTGTGATGACTTCGACTTCGACCATGGGGCGCATTTTGAATTGACAAAAATATTTGTCAACTTTGAAATCAAATAGTTACGTCAAGGCGGCTGTCCCTTTTGTAGGTGAGTGTCCCCTGTTGGTGGGAGTGAGTGTCCCCTGTTGGGCGTGTCCTCGTCGTTTGGGCGGAACACGCAGTGAAGCCCACCAAGCGATGTCCGCTTTTGCGTTGCAGCGCGAAACATCCAACGTTGGGTTTCACCCTGACCTTCGAACTGCAAGCCCAATACAAGGCGTCGAATCGCATATCCCGCGTTGGCGTTCGCTGCGCTCAGCGCCAACCGACGCAAAACAATTACATCAAACCTTCTTGAACGGCCTGATAGACGGTTCGCACCGTTGGCTGAAAACCGAGGCTGCGCGCGAGCGAGGCATCGACGTGGAGATGCCACGGGTTTTCCAACGGCTCCGACGATGAGTCGAGCGTTACCCCTACCAACCTGGCCAGCTCGTAGAGCGAGGACGGAGCTTCATCGGCGATGTTGACGATGCGTTCGTCGAAAACACCGCTCAAAGCAAGCTCGAGAGCCGTGGCAATGTCGCGGTGGTGAATCGTGCTGATGCGCTTCGCAGGGTGCCACTTTCCGGCGATGGCGTGTTTGGGCAGCTCCTCGAGATGGCCATCCCCGTCGCCATAAACGAAGGGAAAACGCAGCACTGCCCAGTTGAGTCCACTTGCCTGCAACGCCCGTTCCGCCGCGACCTTGCTGGCCGGATAGGCGTGCTGCGGCGCGACCACATCGTCCTCGCGCCCAGGGTGCGGGCTGCTCATATCGTAGACGTTGCTGGTACTCGCGAAGATGAAGCGCGCGTTCGGCGCCTTGGCCTTCACTGCCGCGATGAGATTCTGCGTCCCCTCCAGATTGCTCTTCCAGATCAGGTCCGTGTCCTGGCTACGAAAAACCGCGGCAAGATGGATGAGGTCCGAGATTCCATCGACCGCATGCGCCAACGTCGACGGATCGAAAAGATCGCCCTCTACCGGCATTACTCCTACGGGGAGATCTTTTTTACTTCGCACCAGGGCGCGGCAGTTCACGCCGGCTTCGACGAGACGAGGAAGAAGCCGCGCACCGACCAACCCGGATACACCTGTGATCAAAACCGTCATGTGTCAGTTCCTCGCGATGAAAGCTTCGAGACGTTCCGTGGCTGTCTGAAGCACCTCGATCGCCGTGGCGACAGCTGCGTCATCGAGGCCCTGGAATGCGATGTCGTGAATGGACCTCAGGTCGGGCAGTTTTTTCCACAGTCTGTTGCCTGCTGCCGTCATCCGCAGCAGCTTCTGCCGCTGGTCGACGCTGTCGGGCACTTGTTCCACCAGCCCCTTGCGGACCAACACGCTTATCACTGCACTCAAGGTTGCGCGCTCGACCTGGAGTGCGTTCACCAGCTCTCGCTGCATCGTGGGGCCGTCCTGGGAGAGTCGGTACAGGACATACCACTGTGTCGCTCCAAGGTCGTAAGGCCGGAGCATGGCTTCCATCGCGGCGCGGCCAGCCTGGTAACACCGCTTGGTCCAGGCCGCGACTTCACTGTAGTTCGACGTACGTTTTTTGTTAGGCATCTAACGATAATGTTAGGCGCCATACAAAATGTCAAGTTGGAGTCCTGGGTTTGTTGCCAGGCAAACTCTGGCGGGAGTTTGTCTCGCTGTAGTTCGGCAATGAGGTTGGGCGCTCTTGGGTTTGGTGAGTCCAACGAACCCAGGCGGTGAGTTGAAGGTGAGTGTCCCCTGTTGGTGCCTCGAACGGCAAGCCCAACATGCGCTGTCGTATTGCACATCCCACGTTGGGGTTCGCTCCGCTCACCACCAACCCACGAGAAATCCAACCAACGATGACGACCCAAACATCGCGTGTCGACTCGAGCCAACAGGCCCCTCGTCTCGTAGATCGAGGTATATGTCCCGTAGTCGTGGATTGGCGGTGAGCGCAGCGAACCCAACAGCGATCGCCATGGTTCCGATGTTGCATCGTTGCGTCGTACACCCCGTAGGTTGGGCTGAGCCCCGTAGGGGGAAGCCCAACCTGAGGGGGTTGTTGGACTTCACTCGCTGGGCGTCACTGCGTTCAGTTCGAGCCGCTTACTGAACTGAGCCGGGCCAAGCGCGTGGCGCTCGCCTTCGCCCGTGTCGTTCGCGGGGCAAGCCCAACGCAGGCTCACTCCTTTTCCGCACTCATCCAGCCACGCGGCAGGCCTCGTGCCGCTCAGGCCGTCGCGGAACACTGCCCCGCCAACGCTTGCTTTCGCCCATCCTACGAAGTCCCGGGCTCAGCCCAATCTACGGGATGTACCACGCTTACCGATGCTTCACCGGGAGGGGAAGCCCCCTCGCGTTCGAGTCAACTCAGAACCCTGCCAACACCACCTTGCCCTGCGCCTTGCCGCTTTCGATCAAAGCGTGGGCACTGCGGAGGTTTTCGGCGTTGATGGTGCCGAGTTTGTGGTTGACCGTGCTGCGGATCCTGCCGGCGTCCACCAACCAGGCCACGGCGCTGAGCAAACGACCCTGCTCTTCCATGTCCGGCGTTTCGAACAACGGACGCGTGAACATCAATTCCCAGTGCAGTGAGATGGATTTGAGCTTGAGCTTCATGACATCGAGATGGTCCGGATCGTCGATCAGCGCCAATGCGCCCTGCGGTTTGAGACTCTCGATGATCTGCTCGTAATGCTGTTCGGTCTGGGTCAGCGACGCCACGTAGTCCACCTGTCCCACACCGGCAATCTGCAGCGCCGATGCCAAGGGCTCACGATGATCGATCACTGCATGCGCGCCCATTTCCAAGCACCATTGCCGCGTTTCCGGCCGCGATGCGGTGGCGATGACGGTGACGTGGGTGAGCTGTCGCGCCAACTGAATCAGGATGGATCCCACGCCGCCGGCGCCACCCACCACCAAGAGGCTCTGACCTGCGCCCTTCCCCTTGGCGAGACGCAAACGATCGAACAGGAGTTCGTAGGCGGTGATGGCAGTCAGCGGCAAGGCGGCGGCCGCGGTATCGTCGAGCGACTCGGGCGCACGCGCGACGATGCGCTCATCCACCACGTGCAGTTCGCTGTTGGTGCCCGGGCGATTGATGGCCCCGGCGTAGTAGACACGATCCCCCACGTTGAAAAGCGACACCTTCTCGCCCACCGCTTCGACCACGCCCACGGCGTCCCAGCCCAGTACTTCGACCTTCCCTTCGGCGGGCTGGCGGGAGCGGCGGATCTTGGTGTCCACCGGGTTCACCGACACGGCGCTGACACGCACCAGCAAATCACGCGGGCCAGGTTCGGGGGTGGGCAGCTCCAAATCTTCCAGGGCTGCGGGGTCGGTGATCGGTAGGCTGCGGCGGTATCCCACTGCTTTCATGACAAGTCCTCCTTGTTGTTGTGTCGATCAGTGGGTGTCACTATAAAATTCAATCAAAAATTGATAAGACCAACCGGTTTAATTCATTTCCAAATGAAAATTGAAAATATCAGCGACCTCCGCGTCCTGGTGCAAACCGCCCGCACGGGGAGTCTGAGCGGCGCCGCCACGACGTTGGGCATCACACCTGCCGCGGCCAGCGCCACCTTGAAGCGCCTGGAAAGCCAACTGGGCGTGCGGCTATTCGAGCGCTCCACCCGCGCCATGCGGCTCACACTGCCGGGGCAGACCCTGCTCGACTACGCGCAACGTGCGCTCGATCTCGTGGCCGAAGGTGAGGCCCAGGCCACATCGGAAAGTGCGGGGTTGGTGGGAGTGATCCGTATCGCCGCGCCGTCCGACCTCACGCGCAGCGTGCTGTTGCCCTTGTTGGATGAATTCCTGGCGAGTCATCCGGGTGTGGAGCTGGCGCTTTCCATCGGCGACCGCACACTCGACATCGTGCGCGATCAGGTCGATCTCGCGCTGCGCTATGGGCAGTTGGTCGACTCACGTTTGGTGGCGCGGCGCCTGGTGCAAACGGCGCCCATCGTGGTCGCGGCGCCGAGTTACCTGGCGAAACATCCGGCGCCGCAGAGTCCCCTTGATCTCACGCAGCACAACTGTCTGGCCTACGACCGCGGCGGCAAACCCCATCGCACCTGGCGCTTCGAACGCGAAGGCAGAACGGTGGAAGTGCACGTGAATGGCGATCGCAGCGTCGACGATGCCTCCATCGCACGTCAGTGGGCGCTCTCCGGTGCGGGCATCTTGATCAAGGCGCCGCTGGAGCAATTGAAGGAAATGTCCGAAGGCCGTCTGGTCCACTTGTTGCCCGAGTGGCACATCGAAAGCTATCCACTCCACGTGATCCTGCCGAGCGGACGCTTCGTCCCCGCCCGCGTGCGCGCCTTGGTGAATTTTCTGGTGCCGAAGTTCGAAGCGCTTGGTAGTGAGTTGCAGCGGATGAAGTTGATACGCGCGTAGGTTGAGGTGCGTGCAACGCCCCGCAACGAACGCTGTCGAATGCAGCTCCAATGTCGTTGGGCTGCGTGCGTGGATCGGGCTGAACGAAGTGAAGCTCGACGTGCAAATTCTGCTTTTCGTTGAATCTCGAAACATCCCACGTTGAGTTTCACCGCCGGGTTCAACCCAACCTTCGCATTGCGAACCCAACCAACGAACGTCATACGGCGCCCTGCACATGCCGGAGCTTGTCGGGGTTGCGGATGATGTAGATGGCTTTGATCTTGCCGTGCTCGATCTGCAGGGCCGTGGTCTGCAATACCTCACCGGCTTCGAGCGTGATGAAGCCCGGCAAGCCATCGATCACCACATGCCGTATCAATCGCGACGGCATCGCCTTGAATTCCTCGGCAAGCTGCGCGTGACGCTTCATCACTGCCTGGATGCCCACCAGCGGATGCGGTGAGGCAGAGACCTTGCCGCCGCCATCGCTCTGCGCAACGACGTCATCGGCAAGCAGCGTACGTAGGCGCGTCAAATCGCCAGTGCGAGAAGCAGCGTAGAACGCTTCGGCAATCTCCCGCCCATGCTCCTGCGGTACGGGAAAACGCGGACACTCGCGGCGCACGTGTTCGCGGGCACGACTCGCCAACTTGCGACACGCCGCTGCATTGCGGCCGATGGCGAGCGCCACGTCATCGAAGCTCATCCCGAAAATGTCGTGGAGCAGAAAGGCGGCGCGCTCGGGTGGCGACAAGCGCTCCAACGCGATCATCAAGGGCAAGCTCATGTCATCGAACAGCTCCTGCCCTTCCTCCTCGATGAGCGGATCGGGCAACCATGGCCCGACATAGGTTTCGCGACGACGCCTGGCCGACTTGAGTTCGTTGAGACAAAGATTGGCGACGATGGTGTGCAGGAAGGCCGCCGGCTCGCGCACACTGTTGCGATCCGCCGCCAACCAGCGCAGCCAGGCTTCCTGCACCACGTCCTTGGCATCGGCCAACGAACCCAGCATGCGATAGGCCAGCCGCACGAGCCGCGGCTGCAAGGTGCTGAACGTTTGCTCCAATTGCGCTTCATGCATCGATGGTCGGGACCTCACGACTTGCCAAGGCCAACACTTCCCTGCCACGCGCCAACTGCAAGGCCACGCGTGCGACGCGTTCGCCGAGATGGCGCGCGGTGGCGAGATCGGAAGCAGGCGGCGCCGCATCCGGCCCTTCGTCCACATTCGACTGTGCCGCGGCACCCAGCCAAAAGCCGAGCCGATTCAAATCAGCATCCGAACCCGCGCTGGAATTATTGGCCGGCGGCAGATCCAGATTCACCCAATGCATGCCGTGTTGCGCCGCAAACAGCGCAAGCTGCATCAAGGTGGCGAGCTTGTCACCCGCACGCGCACCGGAATTGGTGAAACCGGCAGCGAGCTTGTCGCGCCAGAGATAGCCCTTGCTCATCACCGCATGCGAGGTCGCATCCTGAAAGGCCTTGAAGCGCGCCGAGGGTCCACCCATGTACGTGGGCGCACCGAAGACGAGTGCCTGCGCTTGCGCCAAATCATCCCAACGCTTTTCGGCTTCCTCCACCGGCAGCAACAGCGCAGCCACCCCCTGCACTCGCGCCGCGCCCTCCTTCACCGCCTGCGCCTGCCTGGCCGTATGACCGTAGCCCGAGTGATAGACCACTGCCACACGAACGGCCGGCGCGAACCCAAGCCTCATCGCGCCATCGGCATCGGCAAAGTTCATCCCCTTCATCATTACCTCCATCGGCTTGCATGACGAAGGCATGACAAGAGAGCGCGGAGGAATGTGACATCACTTCATCACATCCTCCGCGACACCGGGGTAAGACCGACTTCGATTCAGTTCGGGCTTGCCGTAGGACGCACGATCAACTCGCTCACGTCCACGTCGTCCGGCTGCGCGATGGCATAGGCGATCGCATGCGCAATGGCTTCTGCCGGCAATGCCACCTTGCGGAACTCCCGCATTGCCTCACGCGCAACTGCATCGGTGATGTGATCGGCCAGCTCCGACTCCACCACGCCCGGGCTCACCACGGTTACACGGATCTCCTGCGTTTCCTGCCGCAGCGCATCGGATATCGCCCACACCGCGAACTTGCTGGCGCAATAGACTGCCGCGCCCGGGAAGGAAGTATGCGCACCGATGGACGCCACGTTGATGATGTGTCCACGCTTTTGGCTTTGCATCACAGGCAACACCGCCGCGATGCCGTGCAGCACACCGCGGATGTTCACGTCGATGGTTTGATTCCATTCGTCCACCTTCAAGGCGTCGAGCGTCGAGAGCGGCATTACGCCCGCGTTGTTGATGAGCACGTCGACGGTGCCGTGCTTTTCCTTCGCCAGCTCCACGATGCGCTGCACTTCTGTGAGGCGCGTAACGTCCAGCTGCTGCACTTCCACATCCCCACCTTGATTGCGCAGTTCCTGCTGCAAGGCAACGAGACGATCGAGACGCCGCGCGCCAATGACCAAGCGATGCCCTTGCAGTGCCAGATGCCGCGCCGTGGCGAGACCAATGCCGCTGCTGGCACCCGTGAGAACGATGACCTTGCTGTTGCTCGTTTCCATCTGCTTCCTCCTTTGCCACGCGTTGGTGCGTGGATGAACGAGGGCGCAGCATAGGTTTGCGCCTACATAGCCACTAGGCGCAAAGCTTCTTGGATGATTGCCTGATTCTCTTGGTGGGTGCGCGACACGGCGTCGTGGGATGCGAGATGGAGAAGACTCACACGTTCTGCACGGGCATTTCTCGATGGAAATTATGGAATGGCAAAGCAGTATCACCCCACCCTGCCCGATTCTGCGTGCAGTATTGCCCAATCCTATTGCCGGGGCTTACACCTACAGGCGAGGCGCACTACCATCAGGCGACCCCAGGCACTCGCCCAGGAAGCGCATACACCCATGTCGCGACAACAGGAAATGGCCACCTTGATCAAGCGGCTCGCGCCGCAGGAAGGCTATACGCGTTCGCTGCTCGGCAACGTGTGGCTGATGCGCTCGAATCGCCCGCTGGGACGTACGCCGGTGTTGTACGAACCCTGCATCGTCATCGTGTGTCAGGGGAAGAAGCGCGGCTATCTGGCGGACAAGGTGTATCACTACGATGCGCAGCATTACCTGGTGCTGTCGGTACCGCTGCCCTTTTCGAGCGAAACCGATGCCAGCCCCGAAGAACCTATGTTGGCGGTGCAGGTGCGATTGGACATGACGACGGTGGCAGAGTTGGTGCTCGACGTGGGTGAAGACACATCCACACCCAGCGCCGCGCCTGCAGGCATCGTATCCACGCCACTCGACGACACCCTGGCCGATACCACGGTGCGACTGCTCCGAGCACTGTGTTCACCGCTGGACGCGAAGGTGCTCGGGCCGAGCATAGAAAGGGAACTGTGTTATCGCGTGCTGATGGGCAGCCAAGGCGGCGCCATCCGCGCAGCGCTGGCGAACTACGGCAACTTCGGCCGCATCGCGCGCATCCTGCGCCGCATGCATCGCGACTACGCCCAACCCTTGAACGTAAGCGCACTCGCCAGCGAAGCCGGCTTGAGCGTTCCCGCCTTCCACGAACGCTTCAAGGCAGTGACCGCCACCTCACCGATCCAATACCTCAAGTCGCTGCGCTTGCATCAAGCGCGCCTGATGATGATTCGCGACGCCATCCCAGCCGCCACCGCCGCCGCGCGCGTCGGCTACGAAAGCCCCTCGCAGTTCAACCGCGAGTTCAAACGCATGTTTGGTCGTACGCCAGGAGAAGAAGCGCGAGAGATGCGTATCAGTCTCACGTTGTCGGAGGCGGTGAGGTTGGATGGGGTGGAGGTGGCGCATTGAAGTACTCGTCGAGCCCAGCACGCCACATCGCTAGCTAGCTA
>CALEJT010000031.1 GCA_937898685.1 uncultured Gammaproteobacteria bacterium
ACTGCGGGTACCCATGGTTCGCTCCGCTACCCTTGAAGGTGACTGTCGCGCCCTGGCCATTCAGAGAACGCCTGCATTTCGAGCCGGGTGTTACGCGATGGAGATTCTGAACCTCTCTACTTCACCGCGCCGACGATGAAGGCCGTGAGACTCGTCACTGCCGCTTGCAGAGATGTGCGCCCCTTGAGCATGTCCCTGGAGATCGCTTCTCCCGCGCCGAAGATGCCGACACAGCGTAGCCAGAGTTCCTCACCGGAAAGATTGGAGAAGGGCGCAAGTGCGTCGCGGTAGATCGCCACGTAGCCATCGACCAACTCCTGTTGCGTCGACTCCATTTGTTCATCGCCTTTCAACGCCGCCGAAATCGCATGCCATTCCGGACCTACGGTGAGGTAGCAGTTCATGTAGGCCTCGGCGACGACATGCGCGACGTCCTTCAAACGTTTCGGTGTTTTGGCGAGCGCTTCCAACAACATCTGCACCTGGCGCGCATCGATCCGCTTGTAGAGCGCGATCAAGAGTCCAGAGCGGGTGCCGAAGTGTTCGTATACGACGGGCTTGCTCACACCTGCGTGTTCCGCCAACGTGCCCAAGGTCAGGGCGTCGGTGCCGCTGTCACGCACGATCTCCAGCGCAGTTTCCAATAGCTGCGCATGGCGCTCATCCTTGGACATCCTGCCCTTGGGGAGCTTCTTCTTCATTGCCGCACTTTCTCCGATGACCGATTGGTTGCGAAACGGGTTGACAGTCCGCTGGATGAAACAATAACCTACTATCAGTAACCTACCAAAAGTAGGTTGCGTTGATCCCGTCTCTTCCTGAGGAGGAATCCCTCATGGCACACGAAGTTTCTCCCGTCCTGCTCATCGGCGGTGCCGGGATGGTCGGCTCTCATGCTGTACGCATCCTGCGCCAGCTGCATCCCCACTTGCCCTTGGCCATCGGTGGACGCAATCAGACTCGTGCGGACGCCTTGGCTGCCGAAGTTGGCAAGGCGGGTTTCGTTTCCATCGATCTGACGCGTGCAGATCTGGGGTTGCCGAAGGCGGCACGCTACAGCGCAGTCGCGATTTTTCTGAAGGACGACAGACTCAATGCGATGCGCTATGCGCAACAGCATGGGCTGCCGTTCATCTGCCTTTCCAGCAGCACGTTCGAGATCGGGTTGGAAGTGGCGCAGTTCGTTCACGCGCCGCGCAGTGCGCCGATTTATCTCGCGAGTCATTGGTTGGCAGGTGCCTCCTTGATGCCGGCCTTGTTGCTGGCGCAGGACTATCAGCATATCGATGCCATCCATCTGGCGGTGCTCGTGGATGAACTCGACCTCGGTGGGCCCGCAGCGCACATCGACTACGAACGCATCATCGGCAATGCACCGTCCACCTTGGTGTTGAAGGATGGGGAGTTCACCTGGATCAGCGGTGATCAGGCGAAGGCCACGGTGGTGAGCGTGGATGGTGTGGCGCAGGAAGCGAATGCCTATGCACCTTTCGACATCCTGAGCCTCGGCGCAGCGACGAACGCACGCAACATTCGACTCGACCTCGTCGTGGGGGAGTCGGCGTCGCGGCGGAGGGGGGAGCCTTTTTCCACCGAAATTCAGATCACGATCGACGGCGAGCTGGAATCGGGTAGGCGGGCACGCAAGGTGCTGCAACTCGTGCATCCCGTAGGGCAGGCACCACTGACAGGGCTCGGCGTGGCGTTGGCGGTGGAACGCTTGCTCGGCTTGGCCGGACCGGACCTCGTCGAACCCGGCCTCTACATGCCTGAGCTACTCATCGATCCTGCGTATTACGTGCGCCGCATGGAAGAGTTCGGTGCCGCGTTCACGCAATCCGAAATCGCGGGGTAATGGCGCCATGAACGCGGCACTCGTTCGACCCGTGTTGTTATTGGGTGGTTACGGCAGTCTCGGCAGCCGCATCGCACGTACCTTGCGGCAGTTGCATCCGCAACTGCCTTTGGCGATCGCGGGGCGGAGTCGTGAGAAGGCACAGGCGTTGGCATCGGCGCTCGGCAATGCCGAGGTCGTTGCAGTCGATCTCAAACGTGCCGATCTGGGCTTGGCCGGAGGAGATCGCTTCAGCGCCGTCGTAATGGCAGTGCGTGACAGATCGCTCAATTCGCTGCGTTACGCGCAGGCAGCGGGGATTCCCTATCTCGCCTTGTCCGATGCGCCATTCGAACTGGGAGCTATAGTGGCGCTCCATGCGCATCACGCTCGACGCAATGCAGTGGTGTTGCTCGGGCACGCCATCGGCGGCGTGCCAACGTTGGCGGCAATGTATTACGCGCGGGACTTCGCAACCGTCGATGCCATCGACGTCGGCTTGATCTTCGATCCCGACGATCCCTTCGGCCCCATGTCGGCAATCGACATGGAACACATTGCCAAGGATGGACCGCCGCCACTCGTGCTGCAGCGGGGCCTTTGGCGGTGGGGAGCAGCTGACGAATCCGGTCGCATCATTTCCGGAGTGGATGGTTCCCGGCATCGCGCAGAAGCGGTGGGCTTGCTCGACGTGCTCAGCCTGGCGTCCATCGCGCCGCATGGTTCACTGCGAGTGGATGCGGCGCAAGGAGGCACACGCCGCAAGGGGCTCTCGCAGCTTCCCTCGCACGAGATCGTGATAGAGATCAGCGGAAGGACGCGGGACGGAAAGGATGAACGACGTCGCTATGAGTTGATCGACTACGAAGGCCATGCCGCACTAAGTGCGAAGGGCATCAGTGTCGTGATCGAGCGAGTATTGGGTTTGAATGGTGGCGCAGCGCCGAAGCCAGGCCTTTATTTCCCGCAAAGCCTGATCGAACCAACGCAGCTCATGGCGCGGCTGGAGGTCTGGAAGAGAGTGGCGTCATGAGTACTCGACACGCGGGTGTTTGGCGCGAGTACTGCTCAGGTCGAGAAGGGCGTGAGTTCGCGCGAGGATCGCGACGAATGAAGAATGGGGAAACTGGCGGAGAGGTAGGGATTTGAACCCTAGAGCCCCTTGCGAGGCTACCTGA
>CALEJT010000032.1 GCA_937898685.1 uncultured Gammaproteobacteria bacterium
GTGCACTGTACAGCCTCACGTTGCGTGAGGGTCAACACTGAGCCGGAGCAAAGGCACGGCGCTGGCGGCGGACGCCGCAGTCCGTGCGGAGAGGAGATGCAAAAAGGGCCTGACGATTGGCAGTCGTCAGGCCCTGATGCGATGACAGGCGAGGGATCAGACGTTGAAGCGGAAGTGCATCACGTCGCCGTCCTGCACCACGTATTCCTTACCTTCCAGACGCCATTTGCCGGCGTCCTTCGCGCCCTGTTCACCCTTGTACTGGATGAAGTCGTCGTAGGCGATCACTTCGGCGCGGATGAAACCTTTCTCGAAGTCGGTGTGGATGACGCCGGCAGCTTTCGGTGCAGTGTCGCCGATCTTGATGGTCCAGGCACGGACTTCCTTCACACCGGCGGTGAAATAGGTTTGTAGACCAAGCAGTTGATAACCGGCACGGATCACGCGGTCGAGGCCCGGCTCTTCCATGCCGAGATCCTGCAGGAACACGGTCTTTTCTTCGGGTTCGAGTTCGGCGATCTCGGCTTCGAGTTTGTTGCACACCGGCACCACGATGGCGCCTTCTTCTTCGGCAATGGCGCGTACGGTGTCGAGGTAGGGATTGTCGCTGAAGCCGTCTTCCGCGACGTTGGCGATGTACATCGTCGGTTTCACCGTCAGAAGATGCAGCGGCTGCAACAGGGCGAGTTCTTCCTGCGGCAGACGCAGGCTGCGTACGGGCTTGCCCTCATCGAGATGCGCGCGGACTTTGGTGAGCAGGTCTTTCAGACGCAGCTGATCCTTGTCACCGCTCTTGGACATCTTGGTGGCGCGATCGAGCGCCTTTTCCACGGTCTCGAGGTCGGCCAGTGCCAATTCGGTGTTGATCACGTCGATGTCGTTGCGCGGGTTGATGGCGTTGGCGACGTGGATGACGTTGTCGTCGACGAAGCAGCGCACCACGTGGGCGATGGCGTCGGTTTCGCGGATGTTGGCGAGGAATTTATTGCCCAGGCCTTCACCTTTCGAGGCGCCGGCAACCAGGCCAGCGATGTCGACGAATTCGACGCTGGTGGGCACGACGCGCTCGGGTTTGACGATGGCGGCGAGTGCATCGAGGCGAGGGTCCGGCACCGGCACGATGCCCGAGTTGGGCTCGATGGTGCAGAAGGGGAAGTTCTCCGCTGCGATGCCCGCTTGCGTCAGTGCGTTGAAAAGCGTGGATTTGCCGACATTGGGCAGGCCCACGATGCCGCATTTGATGCCCATGAGAACTCCCTATTGCTTGGTGTGAAGCTGATGCATGGCGGCTTGGATCTTGCCTTCCGCGAGCAGCGGCATCAGCTTGAGGACTTTGTCTATTTCAGCGGCGATCACGGCTTCTTCGTCGCGCGTGAAATCGCCGAGTACGTGGCCGAGCACCTTGGAGGAATCGCCGGGATGGCCGATGCCGATGCGCAGCCGATGGAAATCGGGCGAACCAAGGGCGGCGAGGATGTCGCGAATTCCGTTGTGACCGCCGTGGCCACCACCGGTTTTCAGTCGCGTGGTGCCGAGCGGCAGATCGAGCTCGTCGTAGGCCACCAGGATCTGCGCAGGCTTGATCTTGTAGTACTGCGCCAAGGCAGCCAACGCCTGGCCGCTTTTGTTCATGTAGGTGGTGGGGAAGAGCAGGCGGATCTCGTGACCGGCGATGGTGCAGCGGCCGACGAGTCCAAAGAATTTGTTTTCAGGTTTCAGAGTGGCGCCGACGTGCTTGCACAAGGCCTCGAGGAACATCGCGCCGGCATTGTGACGGTTGTACTGATATTGCTGGCCTGGGTTGCCCAGGCCAGCGATCAGAGCGAGCGGCTCACTCATGACGTGAAGACGTCGACCTTATTTCTTGTCGGCGTCGGCAGCGGGAGCTTCGTCGTCAGCCTTCTTCGGCGGGATGATGGTGACGACAGCCAGGTTGCCTTCTTCACCGTGCTGCAGCGAAACCGAGCTGACGCCCTGCGGCAGTTTGAGGTCGGCGATGTGCAGCGACTGACCAACGTTCAGGTTGGCGACATCGACTTCGATGAACTCCGGCAGGTCTTTCGGCAGACAGGTGATTTCGAGTTCGGTCAGGATGTGGGACACGATGCCGCCACCCTGTTTGACGCCGATGGCGGTGGCTTCGTTGACGAAGTGCAGCGGTACTTTCACGTGCAGGGCGTGGTCGGCCTGTACTCGCTGGAAGTCGACGTGGATCAGGTGCGGTTTGGCCGGGTGACGCTGCAGGTCCTTGATCACCACGCTCTCGGCATTGCCGTCGATCTTCAGCGTGACGATGGAGGAGAAGAAGGTTTCATGTTCGACGGCCTGCAGCAGCTTGCCGTGCGGCACTGCGATGTTCTGCGGGGCTTTGTCGCCGCCGTATACGATGCCGGGAATCAGATCTTCTTTACGACGCAGGCGGCGGCTCGCACCTTTCCCCACGTTGGCTCGAGACACGGCTTCGAGCACGAATTCATGCTTGGACATGGTTGTTACCTCTGGTGAGACATCAATGTCTCTGGGTTGTTGTGACCCACTCGTTTGCGACCAACGGGTGGACTCGTTGCCCGCCGCACCTTCGTCCTGAACGTGGGCAGTGCTGCCGGTGATGAACTACAGATACCGGCGTCTCGGCACATCCTGTGCCACGCAGCGCAGCGCGAAATCAATTGATCTCGAACATTGCACTGACGGATTCTTCATTGCTCACGCGGCGGATCGCTTCACCGAGGAAGCGGGCGAGCGGGAGCTGACGGATCTTGCTGCAGGCCTTGCCTTCGGGCGACAGCGGAATGGTGTCGGTGACGACCAGGCTGTCGAGCTGCGAATTGGTGATGTTCTGGATGGCGTTGCCGGACAGTACCGGGTGGGTGGCGTAGGCCACGACCTTGAGGGCGCCCTGATCCTTGAGTGCCTCGGCGGCTTTGCAGAGCGTGCCGGCGGTGTCGACCATGTCGTCGACGATCAGACAGGTGCGGTCCTTCACTTCACCGATCAGGTGCATCACTTCGGATTCGTTGGCGCGCGGGCGGCGTTTGTCGATGATGGCCAGGTCGGTGCCGAGCTGCTTGGCGAAGGCGCGGGCGCGAATCACACCGCCGATGTCGGGCGATACGGTGATCAGATTCTCGTAGTGCTGATTGCGCACGTCTTCCACCAGCACCAGCGAGCCGTAGACGTTGTCCACCGGAATGCTGAAGAAGCCCTGGATCTGTTCGGCGTGCAGGTCGATGGTCAGTACGCGGTCGATGCCGGCGGCCACCATCATGTCGGCCACCACCTTGGCGCTGATCGGCACGCGGGCGCTGCGTACACGACGGTCCTGACGGGCGTAACCGAAGTAGGGCACGACCGCGGTGATGCGGTTGGCGGAGGAGCGGTGCAGCGCATCGGCCATCAACAACAGTTCCATCAGGTTGTCGTTGGTGGGCGAGCAGGTGGGCTGGATGATGAACACATCCTGGCCGCGCACGTTTTCGTTCAGCTCGACGTAGACCTCGCCGTCACTGAATTTCTTGACGTCGGCCCGTCCGAGGGGAATGCCGAGCCACTTGGCGACTTTCTGGGCCAGTTCGGGATTGGCGTTGCCGCTGAAAACCATCAGATTGTTTGGCATGGGGATTCCTGTCGGCGGGGGAGGACGTTGACGCGTCAGTCAGTAGTCAGAAAAGCGTTGCAATCGTTGCAAGTAAAGCTGGCTGGGGTGGCTGGATTCGAACCAACGTATGCCAGGATCAAAACCTGGTGCCTTACCGCTTGGCGACACCCCAATGTTCGTGTCTACGTTCCGTGCTCAAGCTGTGCTGGAACAAGCGCCTCGAGTTGCACGTGCACCGGCGAGCGGTTGACCCCCCGGGCCACGAAACCGCGCCAGGGCGCTTCGATGGCGGCGTGAACTGCCAGGGCTTCGCGCTCACTGGCAAAGGCGGCAAACACGCTGGCGCCGGTGCCGGTCATGCGCGCAGGCGCGTGACGATCGAGCCAGGTCAAGGCTTCGGCGATGGCCGGATACAGCCGCGTCGCTATCGCCTGACAGTCGTTGCGGGAGCCTGAAAACGGAAAGCCGCGTATTTTGAGGGGGGCACTGTCCCTTGTCAATTCGGGGTGACGGAAGATCGCCCCCGTATCGGCATGACAGTCGGGGGTCAGCACCACGTACCACTGCTCCGGTAGGTCGGTCGGTTCGAGGTCTTCTCCGACACCAGTCGCCCACGCACTGTTGCCATGCACGAATACCGGCACGTCGGCGCCGAGCTTGAGCCCCAACTGCGCCAGTTCGGCGATGGAAAGGCCGCAATCCCACAAGCGATTGAGCGCCAGCAAGGCCGTGGCCGCATCGGAACTGCCGCCGCCGACGCCGCCACCCAGGGGCAACCTTTTATTGAGTTTCACTTCCACCCGCAGTTCGCGCCGGCGCAGCGGTGCGAGCAGGGCGGCGGCGCGCGCGATCAGGTTGTTCTCGCCCTGCAGCTGCGGCTCCTCACAGTGGAGGTGGAAACCGGTGCCGGGCTGCCAGCTGAATTCGAGCTCGTCACCGAAGTCGAGCAGCTGAAACAGGGTTTCGAGCGTGTGATAGCCATCCGGCCGGCGTCCGGTGACGTGCAGAAAAAGATTCAGTTTGGCCGGTGCGGGCAGGGTAAGGGTCATGAGTCGGCTGGAAGTACGATTTGCCAGTCGTTGATGAGAAAGGTCAGGCGCAGATCATCCTGTTCGAGGCGGATGCGGCCGGGCAGCGCGAGGCCGGCGCTGTCGTCATAGCGATCGAAGCTCAGGCGCCAGCGCCGGCCTTGGCGATCGCTCTGTTCGAGCGTGGCGAGCTTGGCATCCTCGGTCCACGACGCCTCGGCCGGCAGGTTCGGCACCGGCAGGCCGCGTACCCAATAGAGCAGGTTGGCGGCCGGGAAGTCGAAGTCGAGATAGACGCGGCTCAGTTCCTCGAGGTTGGCCAGATGGAGCGGCTCTTCACCGGATTTCTCCACCACCACGCCTGAAGCATCGCCACGCACGGCGGTGGCGCCGAGGCCGAGCGTGCCGCTGAAGCGAATGTCGAAGCTGGCGTTTCCGCGCTGTTCCCACACGAGGTTCACGGTGTCGTTGGCGCGGTCCTGCCGCACGTTGAGACGGCCGCGCAGTTGCCAGTCCTCGATCGCGCTCACGCTGGCCTGATGCGTTGGCCAGGCGGGCGGCGCTTCGCGCAGAAAGTCCTGCGGCGGTGTGGCGCAGGCACCGAGCGCGAGCACGAGACAGGCTGCGCAGAAACGCAGGATGGTGGAAGGTTGCTTCATTACGGGAGTCGGACGGGCTGGGGCCTCAAGGCGAGGCGCCCAGGCGTTGCATGGTCTGGCGGATGTATTCGCTGTCCGGTTGCTCTTCCAACGCGCGGCGCCAGAGGCGGGTGGCGGCGCTGCGATCGCCCTGCATCCACATTACTTCGCCCAGATGCGCGGCCACTTCATGGTCGGGATAGAGCTGATAGGCGCGGTTGAGATTGATGCGGGCTTCGTCGAGCATGCCGAGGCGGTACTGCACCCAGCCCAGGCTGTCGATGATGGCCGGATCGTCCGGGGCAAGTTCGACCGCTTTCTTGATCAGCTCGTAGGCCTCCTGATAGCGCTGGGTGCGATCCGCCAGGATGTAACCCAGGCTGTTGTAGGCCACGGGGTTGTCAGGATTGAGCTCGATGATGCGGCGCAGATCCTTTTCCATCAGCTCGAGGTCGTTGGTTTCCTGGCTCAGTACCGAGCGCAGGAAGAGCAACTGCACGTTGTCGGGAAAGGCCCCGACGGCACTGTTGAGCAGAGTCCCGGCGTCGATGTACTGCTTCTGATCGATCAGCACGTTGGCTTCCATCGTCAGCAACGGCAGGTTCAGGTCCGGATTGCGGAAACGCAGGTTCTGCAGGTGGCCCTTGGCTTCCGAATAGCGATTGGTGCGCACCATCAGCTCGGTGAAGTTGCGCAGCGCCGGCAGGAAGTTGGCGCCGCTACGCACGCGGCGATAGTGCTCGATCGCAGCTTCGATGTCGTTCTCCTGCGCCGCGATGTAGCCCAGATAGTAGTAGGCGTCATCGAGTCGCTGGCCGCTCTGCACCAGGCGCTGCAGGTAGTTCTTGGCGTCGGAGAGCAGGTTTTCTTCCAGGCTCAGCAGCGCCAACGAATACAAAATGTCGTAATCGCGCGGGTTCTGAGCGGCAAGTTCGGCGAACTGCTTCTTGGCTTCCTTGAAATTGCGGGCTTCGAGCAGCTTGCGCGCATAGCGCAGGCGCAATTCCTTGTGATCGGGATGGTCGCGCAGGCTCTGCGCCAGACGGCGCTGGGCGCGATTGGTTTCCCCCAGACGCTCCAGGAGTTCGGCTTCCAACATCACCACTTCCGGCGTGTCGTCGAGCTCATCCGCCAGCTTCTCGACCAGCGCCAGTGCCTCACGTGTCTGATCGTTGAGCTGATAGAGGTGTGCCAGCGACAGTTGCAGCGATTGCTGATTGGGGAATTGCTGGCTAAGTGCGGCGAATTCGTTGATCAGCGCATCGAGATAGAGAGAGGCGTTGGGATCGCGGGCGACGGCGGAGGAAATGAGGCGGAAGTCCACGTCCAGACCGTCTTCAAGCAGGCTGGCGAGGAAGTCGAAGGCCTCGCCATAGCGCGAGCTCAGCACCAGCTGCAGGGCCATGCTCTGACGCGGTTCGACCGCATCGGGCTCCAGCGCCAGCCAGCGGCGACCCATGTCGAGCGCCGTATTCACGTCGCGCAGCCCGCCGGCGATGCGCATGGCGCGTTGGATGATGCTGAGATTGTTGGTTTCTGCCGCGAGAGTGCTGTAGATGCGCAGGGCACGCTGGAACTGGCCGCTTTGCGCCGCCAATTCCGCCTCGATGGTGCGGGCGAGCACGTCTTCGGGAATCTGGCCGTATTCGGGGGCGCTGGTCTGCGCCTGATCCTCGGCAGCCAGCGGCTCCTGGGCCCAAAGCGGCTGACTCAGCCAGGTGCCGGCCCAGGCGAGCATCAGTGCGGAAAGTGCGCGGCGAGGGCGAGACGGGAAGCGTGACATGAGACATGCGCTCGCAGACGACATAAGTTGCGGCAGTATAGCCATTTGATCAGCGCCAGCTCAATCACACCCCCAACGTGGCGCTTACCGGGCCAATGCCAGTAAAATGGCGCCCTTTTTGAGCGGAACTTTCCTCCATGCTGGTGCTTGGCATCAATCACAACACGGCGCCGGTCGAAGTGCGGGAGAAGGTGGCGTTCGCACCGGAGCTGATGCAGGAAGCATTGCAGGCCATTTGCAGCGAGGCTGGCATGGCCGAAGCGGCGATCCTATCCACCTGCAATCGAACCGAGCTTTATTGCCAACCGCAAAGTGCCGAGCTGCCCCTCGAAGAGGTGCAGCGGCGCTTGCTCGCCTGGCTGTGCCGCTATCACAACCTGCCGGAGCAGGAACTCGAACGAGTCCTCTACACCCATCGTGACGCCGAGGCCGTGCGTCATCTGATGCGCGTGGCCAGCGGTCTCGATTCCATGGTGCTCGGCGAACCGCAGATCCTCGGCCAGATGAAGTCCGCCTACGCCGTGGCGCAGCAGGCCGCCACCGTGGGCAGTCATCTGCATCGTGTGTTCGAGGAAGTGTTCGCGGTCGCCAAGCAGGTGCGCACCGAGACCGCCATCGGTGAGAACCCCGTGTCCGTGGCCTTCGCCGCAGTGACCCTGGCGCAGCAGATCTTCAGCGACATCCACAAGGCCCGCGCCCTCATGATCGGCGCCGGCCGCACCATCGAACTCGTGGTGCAGCATCTCAAGCAGAGCGGTCTGCACGACATCGTGGTGGCCAACCGCACGCTCACCAACGCGCAGGAGCTGAAGGCGAAGTACGGCGTGCGCGAAGTCCTGCTGGCCGACATTCCGAAAGAACTCGAAAACACCGACATCGTCGTTTCCTCCACCGCAAGCCAGTTGCCCATCCTCGGCAAGGGCGCAGTGGAACGGGCGTTGAAGGCGCGTCGGCATCGCCCGATCTTCATGGTGGATCTCGCCGTCCCGCGCGACATCGAGCCCGAGGTGGCCGAGCTCGACGACGTCTACCTCTATACCGTCGACGATCTGCGCGAAGTGATCGACAGCAACCTGCGCAATCGCCAGGAAGCGGCGCGCGAAGCGGAAGTGATCATCGACAACGGTGTCGAAAGCTTCATGCGCAAGCAGCGCGGTTTGAGCATCGTCTCCACGCTGCGCAGCTTCCGTGAAAAGGCGGAACAGATCCGCGACGCCGAAGTGGAGAAAGCACTCAAGGCCTTGGAGCGCGGGCAGGATCCTGCCACGGTGGTGAAGGAGCTGGCGCGTCTGCTGACCAACAAATTGATCCACGCCCCCAGCGTGCAGATGAAGAAGGCGAGTGCCGATGGTCACGTCGAATTGATTCAACTCGCCGAGCAATTGTTCGAGCTGGAAGCGAGCAACGAAGCCCCCCGCAGTGACGCTGCCGCGCCGCAGGAAACGCCCGCGCCGCAGTCGAAGTTGCAGTCCTGAACGTCCTCTGTATGAATCCTTCGCTCAACGCCAAACTGGAATCGTTGCTGGAACGCTATGAGGAACTCGAGCGCCTCTTGAGCGAGGCCGACGTCATCGCGAACCAGGACAAGTTCCGCGCCTATTCCAAGGAATATGCCGAACTCGAACCGGTGGTGCGCAGCTTCCGCGAACTGCAGGAAGTGAAGCAGGCCCTGGCCGATGCCGAAGCGCTGCGCCGTGATTCCGATCCCGACCTGCGCGCGATGGCGGAGGAAGAGATCACACGTTGCGAAGAACGCCTCGCACAGCTCGAGAGTGAATTGCAGAAGTTATTGCTGCCGCGCGATCCGCGCGACGGCTGCAACGTGTTCCTCGAAATCCGTGCCGGCACTGGCGGCGATGAAGCCGCGCTCTTCTCCGGTGATCTCTTCAAGATGTACTGCCGCTACGCCGAGTCGCAGGGTTGGCGTGTGGAAATCCTCAGCGAACGTCGCGGCGAACACGGCGGTTACAAGGAAGTGATCAGTCGCGTCGAAGGTAACAACGTCTACGGCAAGTTGAAGTTCGAATCGGGGGCACATCGCGTGCAGCGTGTGCCCGAAACCGAAGCGCAGGGGCGTGTGCACACTTCGGCCTGCACCGTCGCGGTCTTGCCCGAACCCGAGGAAAGCGCAGAGATCGAACTCAACAAGAACGATCTGCGCATCGATACCTTCCGCGCCAGCGGCGCCGGTGGTCAGCACGTGAACAAGACCGACTCCGCCATCCGCATCACCCACATTCCGACCGGCATCGTGGTCGAGTGTCAGGACGAGCGTTCGCAGCACAAGAACCGCGCGCGGGCGATGAGTCTCTTACTCGCGAAATTGCAGTCGGCGGCGGATGCCGAACGCATGCAGGAAGAAACCGAAACGCGACGCATGCTGGTCGGCTCCGGTGATCGTTCGGAAAAGATCCGCACCTACAACTTCCCCGATGGTCGCGTCACCGATCATCGCATCAAACTCACGCTCTACAAACTGGCCGACGTGCTCAATGGCGACATGGAAGATCTGATCCAGCCGCTCTTGGCCGAATATCAGGCCGATCAGTTGGCCGAACTGGCCGGCACGCGATGACACTGAGCGAAGCGCTGCGCACAGCCAGTCAACGTTTTGCCGGCGACACGGCGCTGATCGATGCGCAACTGTTGTTGTGTGCCGTGCTCGATGCGCCGCGCAGTCGTCTCTACTCTCATCCCGAACAGGAGCTGACGACCGAGCAGCAGCAGCGCTTCGAGGAGTTGTGCACACGCCGCGCTGCCGGTGAACCGATGGCCTACATCCTCGGGCGTCGCGAATTCTGGAGCCTCGAACTCGAGGTGTCGCCGGGCGTGTTGATTCCGCGTCCCGAAACCGAATTGTTGGTGGAAGTGGCGCTGCGTTTGGGTGGCAAGAACAATGGCCGCGTCGCTGATCTCGGCACTGGTTCGGGTGCGATCGCGTTGGCGCTGGCAAGCGAGTGTCCGCACTGGCACATCGTTGCGGTGGAACGCAGTGCCGAGGCCTGCGCCGTGGCGCAGCGCAATTTCGCGAGGGCTGGCTTGAACAATCTCGAACTGCGCGAAGGTTCGTGGTGTGCGCCGCTGCATGAACTCGACTATCTACTGATCGTTTCCAATCCGCCCTATCTCGCGCCGCAGGATCCTCATCTACATGAAGGAGACCTGCGTTACGAACCGCAGAGCGCACTCGTTGCAAACGACGATGGCCTGGCCGATCTGCGCGAACTGGCCACTACCGCACCAGAACATCTCGCACCGAAGGGTTGGTTGATACTCGAACACGGGTGGCAGCAGGGCGAAGCGGTGCGTGAACTGCTGGAGCGCAATGGTTTTGCGCAGATCGCCACTTACCGTGATACTGCCGGGCACGAACGCGTGACGGCTGGCAGAAAACCGGCAGGGGCAGGGCATGAGTGAAGAAGAACTGCTGAGCGACGAAGAACTGTTGCGTTACAGCCGGCAGGTGATGCTGCCGCAGTTCGACGTGGCAGGGCAGGAGGCGCTGCGCAAGGCGCGCGTGCTGATCGTCGGACTCGGTGGTCTCGGCTGTCCCGCTTCCATCTATCTCGCCGGTGCTGGCGTCGGCACCCTGGTACTGGCCGACGCCGATACCGTCGATCTCAGCAACCTGCAGCGGCAGATCGCCCACACCACGGCACGCATCGGCGCGAACAAGGCCGAGTCGGCCGCGGTCACGCTGCGCGAGCTCAATCCGCACGTGCAGTTGGAAATCGTTCCCGAAAGACTGGAAGGCGAACGACTCCGCTCGCTGGTGGCGAGCGTCGACGTGGTGCTCGACTGCACCGACAACTTCGCCACCCGCTTCGCGCTCAACGCAGCCGCCTTCGCCGCCAAGGTGCCGCTCGTCTCCGCCGCCGCCATCCGCATGGAGGCGCAGCTGAGCGTATTCGATCCGCGGCGTGAAGATTCGCCGTGCTATCGCTGTCTTTATGACGAAGACGCCGAGCTCGATCTCAGTTGTGCGCAAAATGGCGTGCTGGCACCGCTCGTCGGTGTGCTGGGCACCTTGCAGGCGATCGAGTGCATCAAGCTGCTGAGCGGCATGGGCACTCCGCTCGTGGGCAAGCTCTTGCTGTTCGATGCTCTGCAGCTGCAATTTCGCGAATTGAAGCTGAAACCGGCGCCATCTTGCCCCGTGTGCCGCGATTGACCTAGGAAGTCCGCACTGGAAGAATTGCGGGCTGATTTTCGATCCAGTTGGAACAGTTCAATGACCTTTGCTCCGCGTTTCGCCTCGAAAGTACGAACTGCCGTTCACCAGTGCGCCGGTGCCTTGCTGGCCGCAAGTCTCCTGTGTGCCAGTGCCACGTCGCAGGCGGCCGAAGTCGGCGGCGACTACACGCTCACCAAGCAATATGGCAGCGTGCTGTTCCGCGTGATGCAGCAGGAGTACCTGTACCTCGTCGGTCGTTTCGACAACTACTCCGGCACCTTGCATCTGGACACCGAAAATCTTGCCAACTCCTCGCTCACCGCGACGGTCGACATGAGCAGTCTCAACATGGCCGACAAAGACGTGGCCGAGACGCTGGTCAGCAGCAGCGTCTGGTTCAACACCAGTGTCTACACCGAAGCGAAGTTCACCAGCACCTCCACGGAGGTGGTGGATGAAGACGAGGTCATCTTCCACGGTGAACTGAACTTCCTGGGCAAGACCCAGCCGTGGGACCTGCACGTGACCTTCTTCGGTGGCACCGATGGTGAACTCGGTGGCAGCACGGTGGGCATCCTCGGCAAGGGCAGCATCAACCGCCTTGATTTCGGCATGGATCAGTACCGCAACATGGCGGCCGATGTGGTGGAAATCGAAGTCAACGTCAAATTCAACCGCAACTGAGATCCGGAACCCTATGCGCATCATTCTTTCGAGCCTGGCGCTGTTTGCGCTTACCGCTTGTTCCTTCGTCAAGATCACGCCTGCCGGTGACAACGTCGCCGTTCTCGACGCCTCCCAGGTCGGCAACTGCATCTCCGCCGGTGCCGTCACCGTGGCAGTGGTGAACAAGGTCGTGGTCAATCGCGATCCGCAGACCGTCGCGCAGGAGCTGCGCACGCTGGCACGCAACCGTGCCGCCAGTCGCGGCGACACCATCGTACCGACCACGGGCGTGGTCAATGGCGAGCAGACCTTCGCCATCTACCAGTGCCGTCGTTGAGGTCGGATAGATGGACGAGATGAGACCCAGTTCCGCCGCGGCCGACGCCGGCGATGCGGAAGGCGCCCCAGAGGCGCCAGCCCCCCATCTGCGTACCAATGTACGTTTCCACGACTTCGATCTTCCGCCGGAACTCCTGAAAGCCACCGATGAACTTGGCTTCGAGTTCTGTACCCCGATTCAGGCGCAAAGCCTGCGCATCACGCTCAAGGGGCACGACATCACCGGCAAGGCCCAGACCGGCACCGGTAAGACCGCCGCCTTCCTCACCACGATCATCGCCGATCTGTTGCGCAATCCGCCGGAAGAGGAGCGTTATCTCGGTGAGCCACGTGCGTTGATCATCGCGCCGACCCGCGAGCTCGTGCTGCAGATCGCGAAGGACGCGCAGGCGCTGGCGAAACACACCTCGCTGCGCATCGCGACGCTGGTGGGCGGCATCGACTATCAGAAACAACTGCAGTTGATCGAGCGCGACATCGTCGACATCGTGGTCGCCACGCCCGGTCGCCTGCTCGACTTCGTCGGCAACCGTCATCTGTGGTTGGGGCTGGTGGAGCTGCTCGTGATCGACGAAGCCGATCGCATGCTCGACATGGGCTTCATTCCGCAGGTGCGCCAGATCATTGCGCAGACGCCGCGCAAGGAATGCCGCCAGACCATGTTGTTCAGCGCCACCTTCACCGATGACATCCTCACACTCGCCGAACGTTGGGCGCTGGATCCGATCCGCGTCGAAGTGGCCTCACCGCGTCAGACCACCGACAACGTCAAACAGCTGGTCTATCTGGTGACGACGGATCAGAAGTACGACCTGCTCTACAACCTGATCCAGAGCGACGAAGGCGAGCGCGTCATCGTGTTCACCAACCGTCGCGATCAGGCGCGTCGTCTCGCCGACAATCTGTGGCGACACGATATCAGCGTCGGTCTGCTTTCGGGGGAGATCTCGCAGCCGCGTCGTCTCAAGACGCTGGAAGAATTCCGCAATGCGGACATCCAGGTGCTGGTGGCCACCGATGTCGCCGGTCGTGGTCTGCACATCGATGACATCACGCACGTCGTGAACTTCACCTTGCCGGAAGAGCCGGAAGACTACGTGCACCGCATCGGCCGCACCGGTCGTGCCGGTGCCACCGGCACTTCGATCAGCTTTGCCTGTGAAGAAGATTCCTTCCTGTTGCCGGGCATCGAAGCCAAGATCGGCATGAAGCTTCCGTGCGAATATCCGCCGGAAGAACTGCTCAAGGAGCCGCCACCCTTCAGTCGTCCGTCCAAGTTCAAGGCGGAAGACGGTGAAGGTGGAAACGGTGGTGGCGATAAACGCCGTCGTCGCGGTGGACGCGATCGCAATCGCCGGCGTTGATCAGAATGGGTTGAGCGCCACCGACTGATCGGAACGGAAAGTTGAGAGAGGCAAAAAGCCGCTGTGCTCCAAAAGAGTCAGCGGCTTTTTCTTTGCCGGAAATCAGTGACTGGCGTGCAGCGGTGCGGCGCCGGCGGCCGTGTGCTGGTCCTTGGGCTGCGGCCTGAACTGCTGCAGTACGTGCGAGATCATGCCCTTGGCGAGTTCCTCGCCGTCGTAGAACACCTGGCCGATGCCTTCGGAGCGCCAGAGTTGCGCTTCTTCCGGATTGTGCGTACGCAGTGCGATGCGGATGTCCGGATTCAAGGTCTTGGCGGTTTCCACGATGCGATGCACGTCCGCGGTATCGGGTGCTGCTACGACCAGCATGCCGGCGTGGGCGATGTGGGCCTGAATCAGCGCCTGCGGATCGGAGGCATTACCGGCGACCACGGCGAACTTGTTGCGGCGCAGATCCTCGGCCAGCTCACGCTTGTGCTCGACCACGACGCAGGGAATGTCCTGATTTTCCAGTGCCTGGCACACGCGTTTGCCGACGCGACCATAGCCCACCACCACGACGTGGCCCTGCAGATAACGTTCTTCGGTCTCGGGTGGGAGCGTGGCGAGCGGCGAGGTGTCGATCTCGAGACGGCGGGCCCAGCCGTAGCGATTCAAGGTCCAACGCTCGAACGGCTTGATCAGCTTGAACAGGAAGGGATTGATCGCAATCGACAACAGGGCGCCCGCCAGGATCAGGCTGTAGCCTTCGGGCTCGAGCAGTCCCAGCCCCATGCCGAGGGCGGCAAGGATGAATGAGAACTCACCGATCTGCGCCAGGGCGGCAGCGATGGTGAAGGCCGTCTTCACCGGATAACGGAAGAGAAGCGTGAGCACGGTGGCGGCAAAGGATTTGCCGAGGATGATGATGGCCATCACGGCCACGATCTTCCCAGTGTTCTCGAGCAGTGTGTAGGGATCGAACATGGTGCCGACCGATACGAAGAACAGCACCGAGAAGGCGTCACGCAACGGCAGGGATTCTTCCGCCGCACGGTGCGCGAATTCCGACTCGCGCATCACCATGCCGGAGAAGAAAGCGCCCAGCGCGAAGGACACACCGAAGAGCTCCGACGCCAGATAGGCGATGCTGATGGCGATGGTGATCACGGTAAGAGTGAAGAGCTCGCGCGATCCGGTGTGAGCGACGAGCCAGAGGATGCGCGGCAGGAGCTTGCGACCGACGAGCAGCATCAGTGCCACGAACAGGCTCACCGTGAGAACCGTCATTCCAATTGCCTGCCACAGCGGCTGGCCTGCAGTGCCGCTTTCACCTACAGAACTTCCGGTGATTTCTCCGAGAGGAGGCAGCAAGACCAGAACCAGCACCATGGCGAGGTCTTCCACCACGAGCCAGCCGACGGCGATGCGACCATCGATCGAATCGAGCGAGCCGTGCATTTCGAGTGCTTTCAGAAGCACCACCGTACTCGCGCATGAGAGCGATAGTCCGAAGACGATGCTGGAGGCGAGATTCCAACCCCACCAGTGCGCGAGGCCGGCACCGAGGGCCGTAGCAAAACCCATCTGCACGACGGCACCGGGAAGAGCGATACGTTTTACCGAGAGGAGGTCGTCGAGCGAGAAGTGCAGGCCGACGCCGAACATGAGGAGCATCACACCGATTTCGGTGAGCTGTGCGGTGATCTCTGCGTCTGCGACTATGCCGGGAGTACTGGGGCCGATCAGGATGCCTGCTAGCAAATATCCGATCAGGGCTGGTAGTCGCAGACGAGAGGCAAGGAAACCAAAAACTAGCGCGAAGCCAAAACCATAGGCGAGCGCTGAGATCAGCGAGATTTCATGATGCATATACGGTACTTCTTACGATGGTCGCCGCAGTCTATCGGAGCGATGCCACCCGTAAAAGCGCCGTTTAAATTTTTTTGGAAGTGGATGTTGACGAGTAAGAGCGCGAGCCAGAGGCGCGCATTACTGCGCGCCGGCTTCTCGCAGAATCTCGGCGTATTCCGTACCGTGACGATGCGTCGAGATCAGCTGTAACAAGGTGCGGCCATCGGGACCGGGCTGATTGATGTTGCGGCCTTCTTCGATGAAGAAGTTTATGAAGCGACTGAAGGCATCCGGCACCATGCCGCGATAGGCCTTGAGCAACACGTGATAGTCGGGATGCTCGCCTTCGGTCGTTTCCATCGCCAGGAAGCTGCGAACGCGTTCATCGCTCCACCATTCGTCGACGACGGCACGCTGCGTGCGCTCGGCACCGCTCTTCTTTTCAGTTTTCATGGCGAATCCTCGTATTGCGTGGCCGGTCAGTTACCGGCCAGTTTCGACTTCAGTATTTCGTTCACCTGGGCAGGGTTGGCCTTGCCCTTCGATTCCTTCATCACCTGACCGACGAAGAAGGTGAACACTTTTTCCTGACCGGCACGGTACTGCTCGACTTGCGCAGGATTGTTGGCAAGCACGGTGTCGATGATCTTCTCGATCGCACCGACGTCGGTCACTTGCTTGAGACCTTTGGCTTCGATGATGGCGTCGGCATCGCCTTCACCGGCCACCATGGCTTCGAAGACGGTCTTGGCGATCTTGGAGGAAATGGTGTTGTCCTTGATGCGACGGATCAGGCCGGCCAGTGCGGCGGCACTCACCGGGCTCTGTTCGATCGTGAGCTCGTTCTTGTTGAGCACGGCCTGCAGATCCACCATCACCCAGTTGGCCGAGAGTTTGGCATCGCCGGAACCCTTGACCACCTCTTCGAAGTAATCGGCGGTGGCGCGCTCGGCCGCCAGCACGTTGGCGTCGTAGGCCGACAGGCCATATTGGCTCTGGAAGCGCTGGGCCTTCACATCGGGCAGCTCGGGCAAGGTCGAGCGCACTTCTTCGATGAAGGCGTCGTCGATGATCACGGGCAACAGGTCCGGTTCGGGGAAGTAGCGATAGTCGTTCGCCACTTCCTTGGTGCGCATCGAGCGCGTTTCGTTCTTGTCGGCGTCGTACAGACGCGTTTCCTGAATCACCTTGCCGCCGTCTTCGATCAGATCGATCTGAC
Source organism: uncultured Gammaproteobacteria bacterium (assembly GCA_937898685.1). Taxonomy (GTDB): domain Bacteria; phylum Pseudomonadota; class Gammaproteobacteria; order Pseudomonadales; family Pseudohongiellaceae; genus CAILUG01. The sequence continues at coordinate 16,643 of CALEJT010000032.1, forward strand.
GCTGCGCTTCGACCAGGATCGCTTTTTCCACGAAGCGGAAGGAGTTGATGTTCTTGATCTCGGTGCGCGTGCCGAAGTTGGGATCGCCTACCTTGCGCACGGACACGTTGGCGTCGCAGCGCATCGAACCCTGCGACATGTCGCCGTCGGAAATGCCGAGATAGGTGATCAGCGAGTGCAGTTTCTTGAGGTAGGCCACGGCTTCCTTCGCACTGCGAATCTCGGGTTCGGACACGATCTCGAGCAGTGGCGTGCCGGCACGGTTGAGGTCGATGCCGGTGGCATCGGGGAATTCTTCGTGCAGCGACTTACCGGCGTCTTCTTCGATGTGCGCGCGCGTGACACCGATGGTCTTGGTGGTGCCATCGTCGAGCGTGATCGTCAGGGAGCCTTTGCCCACGGTGGGGAAACTCAACTGACTGGTCTGATATCCCTTCGGCAGGTCGGGATAGAAGTAGTTCTTGCGGTCGAACACGGACTTCTTGCCGATCTCCGCACCGATGGCGAGACCGAAGCGCACGGCCATGCGCACGGCTTCCGCATTCAACACGGGCAGCGTGCCGGGCAGGGCGAGGTCGTAGATGTTGGCCTGCGTGTTGGGCTCGGCGCCGAAGCGCGTGCTGGAGCCCGAGAACAGTTTCGATTTGGTGGAGAGCTGTACGTGTACTTCCAGCCCGATGACGGTTTCCCATGCCATGTGTGCGTCCTCCCTCAGGCCTGCGTACCCGGCGTGCGGGTATGCCAGTCGGTGGCCAGTTGGAACTGGTGGGCGACGTTCAACAGTCGCGCCTCATCGAAATCGCGTCCCACGATCTGCAGACCCACCGGCAGACCTTTGACGAAGCCGGCCGGGATCGACATGCCGGGCAGGCCGGCGAGGTTGACGGCGATGGTGTAGATGTCTTCGAGGTACATGGTCACCGGGTCCTTGCTCTTGCTGCCGAGCGGGAAGGCCGTGCTGGGCGTGGTCGGGCCCATGATGACGTCGACCTGCTCGAAGGCGCGGGTGAAATCTTCTTTGACGAGGCGGCGCACCTTCTGCGCCTTGATGTAGTAGGCATCGTAGTAACCGGCGGACAGCGCGTAGGTGCCCACCATGATGCGGCGCTTGACCTCGGCACCGAAGCCTTCGCTGCGGCTGCGCTTGTAGAGGTCTTCCAGATCCTGCGGTTTGTCGCAGCGGTAGCCGTAGCGCACGCCGTCGTAGCGCGACAGGTTGGCCGAAGCTTCGGCCGGAGCGATCACGTAGTAGGCGGAGATCGAGAGATGGCTGTTGGGCAGGCTCACTTCGACCAAGGTGGCGCCGAGGCTTTCAAACACGGCGAGTGCGGCGCGGATCTGCTGTTCGACTTCCGCATCGAGGCCCGTGGCGAAGTGTTCCTTCGGCAGGCCGATGCGCAGGCCCTTGAGCGGCTGCGCCAGCGCGGCGACGTAGTCGGGCACCGGCAGGTCGGCGCTGGTGGAATCCTTGGGATCGAAGCCGGCCATGGCCTGCAGCAGCAGGGCGGCATCTTCGGCGCTGCGGGTCAGCACCCCGGCCTGATCCAGACTGGAGGCGTAGGCGATCATGCCCCAGCGCGAGATGCGGCCGTAAGTGGGCTTGATGCCGGTGAGGCCGCAGAAGGCGGCGGGCTGACGGATCGAACCGCCGGTGTCGGTGGCGGTGGCGGCGGGGCAGAGCGAGGCCGCGACGGCGGCAGCGGAACCGCCGGAGGAACCACCTGGCACCATGTCGTGGTTCCAGGGGTTGCGGACGGGGCCATACCAGCTGGATTCGTTGGATGAACCCATGGCGAACTCGTCCATGTTGGTCTTGCCGAGGGTCACCATGCCGGCCTGATCGAGCTTCTCGACCACAGTGGCGTCATAGGGTGCGATGAAGTTGTCCAGCATGCGCGAGGCGCAGGAGGTACGGACGCCGCGGGTGCAGAAGATGTCTTTGTGCGCCAGCGGCACGCCGAGCAGCGGGGCGGTTTCGCCCTTGGCGCGGCGGGCATCGGCGGCTTCGGCCTGGGCCAGGGCACGCTCGGGCGTGACGGTGATGTAGGCGTTGAGCGCGGCGTTCTGGGCTTCGATCTGCGCCAGGTAGGCGCGGGTGAGCTCGACGCTGGAATACTCGCCCTTGGCGAGTGCGCGGGAGATGTCGGCGATGCCTTGCTTCAGGTTCATGTACTGCGACCTCACTCGATGACCTTGGGCACCAGGAACAGACCACGATCGGCGCTGGGGGCGAGCGCCAAGAGCTCATCGCGCTGATCCTGTTCGGTGACGACGTCCTCGCGCAGACGCTGCGAGGCCTCGAAGGGGTGGGCCAGAGGCTCCACGTTGCTGGTGTCGACCGCCTGCATCTGGTCGATCAGACCCAGGATGCTGGTGATGCTGTTGAGCGCTTCCTCGCGCTCGGCTTCCGACAGGTTCAAACGTGCCAGATGGGCGATGATTTCGATGTCTTTGGCAGCGATGCTCATGAGGTTCTCGACCCCCATATTTGCGGGGTTCCGTGCACAGCGTGATTAGATTTAACGCTTGCTCCGACCCGGGCGTGATTGTTAGAGTTGGCGCACGTAAAAAAGCCGGAATTATACTGGAACTTTGTCGGTTTTGGCGCCTCGAATTGTCGTGGCGGACGGGCTGGCAAAGAACAAGTCGCAAAGCACCTCCTCTCTCCTTCTCCCGCTGCCACGACTGCCACCGGCCGTGAAACAAATTCGTGGGCGATCACTTGATCGATCCGTTACCTAGACGCTTGGTAGAGGTACCACAAAGTCAATGTTCAAGAATCTCAGGGGCATGTTCTCCAACGATCTTTCGATCGACCTGGGGACGGCCAATACGCTTATCTATGTGCGCGATAAGGGCATCGTGCTCAACGAGCCTTCGGTAGTCTCGATCCGCATGCACAATGGTCAGAAGACCGTAACCGCAGTAGGCGCCGACGCCAAGCGCATGTTGGGACGAACCCCCGGCAACATCACCGCCATCCGTCCCCTCAAGGACGGCGTCATCGCCGACTTCCAAGTCACCGAGAAGATGCTGCAGCACTTCATCCACAAGGTGCATGAAAACAGCTTCATCCGTCCCAGCCCCCGAGTCCTCGTCTGTGTACCCTGCAAATCCACCCAAGTGGAACGCCGCGCCATCCGCGAATCGGTGTTGGGTGCCGGTGCGCGCGAAGTACGTCTGATCGAAGAACCGATGGCCGCCGCCATCGGCGCCGGTCTGCCGGTGGATCAGGCCAGCGGCTCGATGGTGGTCGACATCGGTGGTGGCACCACCGAGATCGCCTTGATCTCGCTGAACGGCGTGGTGTATTCAGAATCCGTGCGCGTGGGCGGTGATCGTCTCGACGAGGCCATCATCACTCACGTGCGCCGCAACTACGGCAGCCTGATCGGCGACGCCACCGCAGAGCGCATCAAGAAGGAAATCGGCTGTGCCTACGCCAGCAAGGAAATCCGCGAAATCGACGTGCGTGGCCGCAACCTGGCCGAAGGTGTGCCGCGCAGCTTCACGCTCAACAGCGACGAGATTCTCGAAGCGCTGCAGGAGCCGCTCTCGGCGATCGTGCAGGCAGTGAAGAGCGCGCTGGAGCAGTCCCCGCCCGAGTTGGCATCCGACATCGCCGAAAGCGGTCTGGTACTGACTGGTGGTGGTGCTTTGCTGCGCGACATCGACAAGCTGCTGAGCGAAGAAACCGGCCTGCCGGTGATCGTGGCGGACGATCCGTTGACCTGCGTGGCCCGTGGCGGTGGCAAGGCCATGGAACAGATGGATGCGCACGCACTCGATCTTCTGACCGTAGATTGAGAACAAGCGGACCGTTGCGTCACAGCGGTCCGCGCCAGTGAAAGAGCAGATGTGTAAGCGTTGACAGCCTAAAGGGAAACGACCATCAAATCTCTCTTCACCCAGAACACGGCCCAGGGCTACAAACTGCTTGGACTGGCCCTGCTGTCGCTCGCCTCGATGTTCGTCGACAGTCGCTTCGACTACCTCTCCCATGTGCGTTACTACATGGCCACGGCCGTCACGCCCCTGCAGCTGATGGCCAATTGGCCTTCGCGCGCCACGAGCGCCATCACGGACATGGTCCGCACCCGCACCGAGCTCGAAGAAGAGAATGCCGAGCTGCGCGAACAGCTCCTGATGCAGCAGTACCAACTGCAGAAGCTCGAACATCTGATGGCGGAGAACCAGCGTCTGAACGAATTGCTGAAGTCCTCTGCCGTGGTCGATGAAGAAGTGATGCGCGCGCAGCTCATCGGCGAATCGCCCGATCCCTACGTCAAGCGCATCCTCATCAACAAGGGCGAACGCGACGGCGTCATGATCGGTCAGCCGGTGCTCGATGCCTCGGGTCTGATGGGGCAGGTGGTGGAAGTCTCCGCGCTCAGCAGTTGGGTGCTCCTGATCACCGATCCGCAACATTCGACGCCGGTGCAGATCAACCGCAACGGTGTGCGCGCCATCGCTTCCGGCACGCGCGACACGCTGCATCAACTCACGCTCAACAACATTCCCAACACCGAAGACGTGAAGGTGGGAGACATCCTCGTCACCTCCGGCATCGGTGGTCGCTTCCCGCCCGGTTATCCGGTGGGCGTGGTGAGCTCGGTGACGCAGGACCCGGCCAAACCCTTCGCCGATGTGGTGGTCACACCCACTGCGCAGATCAATCGCAGCCGCAACCTGCTGGTGGTCTTCGCGCAGGACGGTGCCGCTGCTGTCGATACGCATGGAGAACCGGTCGAAGGCGGAGAGCATGGCGAGCCTCAGGCCGAACAGCACCAGGAGTCTGTGCCGCAAACCACGACGCCGAGCGAACTGCCGGCCGATGCCGCGGTCGAAATGAGCGCAGTGGAGGCGGCGGCCGCGGCCCAAGCACCAGAGAGCACGACGCCTGCCAGCAGCGCCGCGCCACTGCAGGTGGCCGAAGCCGAAAGGGAGGAAGCACAACCAGTGGGAGAGACCAGCAATGGCGAATGATCGTACCAGAGGCACCTGGGTGATCGCGGTGTCGGTCATGCTGGCCGCACTGCTCGCCTTCGTTCCGCTGCCGCCTTGGCTGGAAGTGTGGCGCCCGAAATGGATGACCTTGGTGGTGATCTACTGGGTGATCGCGCTGCCGCATCGCGTCGGTCTCTTCTCGGCGTGGTGCATCGGCATCTTCACCGACGTACTGGAAGGCACGCTGCTGGGACTCAATGCTTTCACGTTGACGCTCGTCGCCTACGGCTCGCTCAGCCTCTACCAACGCATGCGCATGTTCACGCCGCTGCAGCAGAGCATGACGGTGCTGATGTTGGTGGGCGTGCAGCAACTTCTGACCTTCTGGGTACTCACTGCCACCGGGCAGAACACGGCGACCGATCTCAGCTTCATCACTCCCGCCCTGAGCAGCGCCTTGCTATGGCCGCTCGTCTTCATCCTGCTGCGCTCCTGGCGGCGCGGCTTCCTGGTCTACTGAGTCAGGGCCGCCATGCTGGAGTCCGTCACCGTCTCTCGCATGCGTCGGCCTCACTGGAGCCTTTGCTTCCTGCTGCTGTGTCTGCTGCAGTCCTGTGCCATCGCCGTGCGCAACTCGGCCGAAAGCGAAGAGTGGCCACCCTATCTGCCCGGACGCGAGTTGTTCGAGCGTGCGTGGGAACAGGATGCGGCCAATCAGCGACTGCAGAGTGAAGAAGAATATCTGCTGTGGGTGCGCCGCTTCTTCGAAGGCTTTGCCGGCACGCCCGGCTGGCGCGAGATGAGTGTGGAAGTGGCTTCCCGCATCGACCCCGCCACGGCGGCGGAGGCGGCGCCCTTGCTTGCGGGCCTCGGCGTGCGCATCAGTCGCGAATGGGCCAAGGACAATTCCGTGCGACGCATCGATACGCGCATGGTCTCCGTGTGGCGCACGGCCTTGGCCGAAGCGTTGTGGGTGAACGATCTGTTGCCGTTTCTGCAGCGCCTCGAAGACGACATCAGTGGTTTGCTGGCGGGCACGCTCGCACCCGAGCTCATCGACGTCGATCGGTACTACCTCATCGAGGAGCCCGAGTTCGAATGAGATACCGTTTGACTGTCTGGAGCTGAGCATGGGTGCGTGGGAACGCTGGTTGAAAGCGCCGGCCACGTTGGGATTCCGCCGTTTTCTGTTTCAGGTACATCTGTGGCTTGGCATTGGGCTCGGCCTCTATGTGCTGATGATCAGCGTCACCGGCAGTGCCATCGTGCTGCGGCCGCAGATCGCGCGTTGGCTCATTCCGAGCGAAGTCTCCATCACCGACTTGCCCGAGCTCACGGGCGCCGCACTCGAGATGCGGGTCGGGGAGGTGTATTCCGATTACGCAGTGAAACGCATCATGCCGCCCACGCGTGAAGGGCGGGCGGTGTACGTGGTGCTCGAACGCGAGGGCACGGAATACACACGCTTCTTCGATCAATACCGGGGCAAGGATCTCGGCAGCAGTTATCCCTGGCCGGTGCAGGCGGTGGAATGGCTCACGCGTCTGCACGACGATCTCCTGATGGATCGCAAGGGGCGCCGCCTCAACGGATGGGGCGGTGTGCTGTTCATGGTGATGGTGCTTTCGGGGCTCGTGCTGTGGTGGCAGGGTGCACGCCGTTGGCGTGAAGGACTGGTGATAAGGCGCGATACCCCACGCAGCTTCATGTGGCAACTGCACAACTTCCTCGGCTTCTGGGCCTTGCTCCTGATGGTGGCCTGGGGACTCACGGCGATCTACTTTGCTTGGCCCGCTCCCTTCGATTGGGTGATCGACAGGTTCGACTCCGATCTCAACGACTTCGATCGTCCCGATGGTTGGCTGCGTTTACTGATCGATCTGCACTTCGGACGTTTCCGTGGCCTGCTCTGGGCCAACATCCTCTGGATCTTCCTCGGCCTCATTCCCGCCATTCTCTACATCAGCGGCCTCATCGTGTGGTACCGCCGCGTCATCAAACGAAGTCGCTGATTTGCGCCACTTTGGCGCTGCGCTCCCCAGTATGAAGCGCTGCTTGTCGCCTCCTAGTGCGCGCAGAAGGAGCACGATCGCACGCTACGGTGCGCACCAAGTTCGCCAGCAGCGACCCAAGTTCATGCATGCGTGATTTCCACGCTGCGCGTCCCATTGCGTGTTTTTGTGCTAACTGCATGAAAGCTCTTCGCTTTTGTCAATTTTTTATCTGAATGGTCAGTAATTGCGGAGCGTGCCGCTCAGCTTGGTACGCTTTCTGCTTGGTTCCCTCCATCAGGCGGCAGGATCGCGCCTCAGTACGCAGTTCGAAAACAACACCAACGTCCACGTATTGCCTCTGGAGGGAAGTCGTCATGTTCAGATCCGCTAAACCGCGTCCTTGGCTGCCGCTCTTGGCCAGCAGCGTCGTCATGCTCAGCGCCTGCACCGAGGAGGTTGTGCAGAGCAGCGGCAGTTCTGCGAGTTCCATGTCACCGGTTGCCACTGCCTCCGCCGCTTCCACCGAAGTGAACAAGCCCTTGGGTGTACGCCCGCAGGGTGATACCGAGCTCGAGATCGACATGAGCAAGGTGCACAACCCCGAGCTGGCGCAGATCTTCGCGTACATCGATGAGCACATCGACGAGCACGTGATCAACCTGCAGAAGTGGATTCAGCAGCCTTCGATTT
>CALEJT010000033.1 GCA_937898685.1 uncultured Gammaproteobacteria bacterium
GGGTTGACGGTAGTACTGCTGGAGAGGAGAAGTATCAGGTGTGATGGTGCTTCTATGACAGCGGAAGAATGCTGTAAGAGAGTGAGCGATAGCAGAGACAGGGAACATCTCTGTGCGGTTGAGGGAATGGGGGCGCCAACGTGTTCGTAAGCGAAGGATGCTTCGCTAAATGCAAGAAGGGCTGCGACTAGAGATCGTTTGAGAGAAGAAAAAGAAGTGGCTGGGGTGGCTGGATTTGAACCAACGAATGACGGAATCAGAATCCGTTGCCTTACCGCTTGGCGACACCCCAGCAGTGGAGGCGCATTATAGCGCCCATTTCAAAAAATGCAGCCCCAAATTTGATTCTTCTTAGGCATGGATGGGGCTGCCTCATCCATGTGTCTTCGGGCTTTGAAGCCCGCTGAATTCAAGCCTTTTCCGTCCTTTTCTCAGCGCGTTCAATCGAGAAAGGCAAACTTCAAAGCGAAGATCACGGCGATCACGTACACCGTGGCCGGAATTTCCTTGTGGCGGCCACCGATGAGCTTGATGCCGAGATAGCTGATGAAGCCCACGCCGATGCCGTCGGAAATGGAGTAGCCGAGTGGCATCGCGAGCGCGGTGAGAATGGCGGGGGTGATCTCGGTGATGTCGTTCCAGTCGAGCTCACGCAGCGAGCGCGCCATCAGGCAGGCCACGAACAACAGCGCCGCGCCGGTGGCGTAGCTGGGAATGCTCGAAGCGAGCGGTGCCAGGAAGAGACACAGCAGAAACAGCACGGCGGTGACGACGGAGGTGAGTCCCGTGCGGCCGCCAGCCTGCACGCCGGATGCGCTTTCGATGTAGCTGGTGGTGGAAGAAGTACCGAGCACTGCGCCGAGTGTTGTGGTGACGGAGTCGGCGAGCAGTGCGCGACGCAGACGCGGCAGATGGCCTTTTTCGTCGAGCATGCCTGCCTGCGAGGCCACGCCCACCAGGGTGCCGGCAGTGTCGAAGATGTCCACCAGCAGAATGGTGAGGATGATCGTCACCATCGACATGTCGAAGAGATTGCCGATCTCGAGCTTCATGAACACCGGTGCCATCGAGGGCGGCAGCGACAGCAGGCCGTTGAATTCGGTAATACCCACGATCCAACCGATGGCGGTGATGCCGAGAATGCCGATCACCACCGCGCCCGTCACACCACGCGCAGTCAGCGCCGCGATCAGAATGAAACCGAGCAGCAACAAGGCAGCTGGCAGGCTGGTGAGGTCACCGAGGTCCACCAGCGTTGCCGGGTTCGCCACCACGATGCCCGAACCACTCAAGGCGATGATAGCAAGGAAAAAACCGATGCCGGCGGAAATGCCGAGCTTGAGAGACTTCGGAATCGAGTTGAACAGCCACTCGCGCACGGGCAACACACTCAGCGCCACGAAGATCGCGCCGGCGATGAACACCGCCCCCAACACCTGCTGCCAGCCGTAGCCCATTGCGAGCACCGCGGTGTAGGCGAAGAAGGCGTTCTGTCCCATGCCCGGCGCCTGCGCCACCGGATAGTTGGCCACCACTCCCATCAGGAACGTGCCGAGCGCACCGGCGATACAGGTGGCAACGAACACCGCGCCGAAGTCCATGCCGGTTTCGGACAGGATGGAGGGGTTCACCACCGTGATGTACGCCATGGCGAGGAAGGTGGTGATACCGCCCAGGATTTCGCGCCGCACGGTGGAGTTGGCTGCGGCGATGCCGAATTTGCGATCGAGATAGGCATTCATGTTGGTGGATCCGTTGGTTAGCGAATAAGGGTCATTGCGGCTTCGTGAGCCTCAGGCACAGTCCGGTGGTAAGCGGCACTCGGCGATGCCTTGGTGTTCGAGCTGCCAGGCGACGCGTAGGCAGAGGTCTTCGCGCCACGGTGCCGCCACGATCTGCACGCCGATCGGCAGCTTCGCGCCAGGCAGGAAGAGCGGCACGCTGCACACGGGCAGTCCGATGGCGGAGAAGGGCTGCGTGAACACGCCGAGGTTGGGGCGCAGCGGATGTTCGACGCCGTCGAGAACCAGGGTCTTGCTGCCGAGCAGCGGTGCGCTGCAAGGCGTGCAGGGCGCGATGATCACGTCGACGTCTTCGAACACCTTCAACATCTGTTCCAGCCAGCGGCGGCGCACTTGCTGCGCGCGGATGTACCAGGTAGCGGGGAAGAGGCTGCCGGCGAGGAAGCGGTCGCGCGTGTCGGGATCGAAATCCTCGAGTCGGGTGAGTAAGCGCTCGCGATGCAGCGCGGCGCCTTCGGCATTGGTGATCAGGTAAGCGGCGGAGCGGCCTTCGGCGGCGCCGTCGAGGGAAAGTGAGTGTCCCACGCCGAGGGCGTCGCAGACCTTGCTCACGGCGGCGTCGGCTTCGGGGAAGTTGCTGCAATCGAAGAAGCCGCCGGCGCGTGCGATGCGTAAGCCCTCACTTCCTTGCGAAAGCGCAGAGCTCGTGTCCAACCAGGGCTGGGACACGCACGCGAGGTCGCCGGCGTCGTGACCCTGCAGGTGATCGAAGGCGAGCGCGAGATCTTCGACGCTACGTGCCAGTGGCCCGACGTGGTCGAGACTTTCCGAAAAGGGAAAGGTGCCGGTGCGCGGCAGACGGCCGTAGGTGGGCTTGAGTCCGAACACACCGCACAGGGAAGACGGCACACGAATGGAGCCGTTGGTGTCCGAGCCGAGCGTCAGCGGCACCAGTGCCGCGCCAACCGCCGTGCCGGAGCCCGACGACGAACCACCACTCATGCGCTCGCGATCCCAGGGATTGCGACAGGCGCCGTAGTGGGCGTTCTCGCCGGTGAAGTCGTAGGCGTATTCGCCCATGCCGAGGGCACCGACGAGAATCGCGCCTTGCGCTTCGAGGCGCTGGATCAGGACAGCGTCGCGTGTCGCCGGTGGATGGCTGGAGTTGATGAAGCTGCCGGCCAGCGTGCTGAGTCCTTCGATGTCGAACAGGTTCTTCACCGCGAAGGGCACACCGGTGAGTGTCCCCGGGTCTTCGCCGCGGGCGAGGCGGGCGTCGAGCTCGTGGGCTCGCTCGAGTGCGCGCTCACTCACCACGTGGGTGAAGCAATTCAGGCCTGGGTTCGATTGGGCGATGCGCTCGAGGCAAGCCTGCGTGTGCTCCACCACGCTCAACTCGCCGCGCCGCGCGGCCGTGGCAATGCTGACGGCCGACAGCATGGGTACTGCCTTGCTCATCGGACGCGGCCTTGGGTCGGGATCAGTGCGGGAACGTACACTGCCGCGTGTTGTGCTGCGGGATCGACCGGCGCTGCGAACACGCTCTGTGCCATGCGCGCTGCGATGATGAGGTGAGTGCCCACCTCGGCCAGATACTGGGCGGGGATTTCGATACCTGCCGCTTTCGCCAAACTTTCTATCAGCGCGCCCTTGTCGCCATCTGCCAACAGGACGCTGTGCAAATCACTCATGTACTGCTCCATCGTTCCGGCTACGGCCGGTCCTGCTCATTACTTCGGCATGTGCCGGGCAGAGCCCAGCAAGTTCCGTGCCCATTCCTGTCCAAGTGGTCAGGGTTTGGCGTTGGCATGCCAGTGACGTGCGATGTCGACGCGACGGCAGATCCACACCTTGTCGTGCGACTGCACGTAGTCGAGGAAGCGCTGCAGCGCGCGGAATCGCGCCGGACGTCCTACCAGGCGGCAGTGCAGGCCCACGTTCAACAGCTTCGGTGTCGACTCGCCTTCTTCATACAGCACGTCGAAGGCATCGCGCAGATAGGTGAAGAATTGCTCGGCGTTGTGGAAGCCCTGCGCCGTGGCGAAGCGCATGTCGTTGGTGTCGAGGGTGTAGGGGATCACGAGATGCGGCCCCTGCGGACCTTCCACCCAATAGGGAAGGTCATCGGCATAGGAGTCCGAGTCATAAAGCACGCCGCCCTGTTCGAGCACGAGACGACGTGTGTTCGGGCTGTCGCGTCCCGTGTACCAGCCGAGCGGCGGCGCGCCGGTGAGACGTTCGTGCAGTGCGAAAGCTAGCTGGATTTGCCGGCGTTCTTCCTCTTCCGGCATGAACTGATGATCGATCCAGCGCAGGCCGTGACAGGCGATTTCCCAGTCGGCTTCCTTCATTGCCGCGACCGCCTCGGGATTCAACGCGAGTGCTGCACCAACGCCAAAGATCGTCAACGGCAGACCGCGTTCCTCGAACAAGCGCTGCACGCGCCAGAAGCCGGCGCGCGAACCGTATTCGTACAGCGTTTCCATGCTCATGTGGCGCGCGGGATAGGCGCGCGCACCGATGATTTCCGAGAGAAAGGTTTCCGATGCTTCGTCGCCGTGCAGCACGCAGTTTTCGCCGCCTTCCTCGTAGTTGAGGACGAATTGCAGCGCGATGCGCGCATTGCCGGGAAGCGCGACCACGGGAGGATTCCTGCCGTAGCCGATCATGTCGCGGGGGTAGGGAAGTTCGTAATACATGGTTCACCTGCAGGATGTGTTTCGCAGGCTACTGGGCAAAAGCCGTACCAATGTCCGACCAAGTGGCCAGCTCAGGCGCGGCTTGGGTTTTTGCCGATCGAGAGCGCCGGAAAACGGTGCGACGCGCTCCCAAATAGGGCGCTTGATGTGTGCAGCGCACCAAGAAAAAGCGCTCCTGTCTCAATGGTCAGGTTCTTGGTGGCCACCGCAAACAGGGGACACCCACCTTCGTTCGAACTCCAAAGTCGGCAGCCAAACCAAGAAAAATCACGCAGAAATTCCGGTGCGGCGTGCGATTTTCATGCGCGCGCCGGCCTCAGTCGGGAACGGCTCACAGAAAAAATTGATCAAGTGGACAGTTATTGGTGCGGCTCTTGCTTGAGGTAGGGCAAACCTTCAAGAGGAGTGCACATGAAGTACTTGATGGCCGCCTTGCTGGGCCTCTTCAGCAGTTTGAGTGTCTATGCTCAGGAAGAACCCCTGCCGGTGAAAGTCGTGGTGGTGACCATGTTCGAAATCGGCACCGACGACGACAACATCGCCGGCGAATTCCAGCTCTGGAAAGAGCGCCGCAATCTCACCGAAGTCTTCCCCTTCGGTGGCTACCACGACCTCTACTACGACCGCGAAGACCAACTCCTGGTGATGGTCACCGGCATCGGCACCGCCAAGTCGGCAGCGTCGGTGATGATGCTCGGCATGGATCCGCGCTTCGATGTGTCCAAGGCCTACTGGCTGGTGGCAGGCATCGCCGGCATCGATCCGGAAGATGGTTCCATCGGTTCCGCCGCCTGGGCCACCTACTTGGTCGATGGCGACCTCAGTCACGAAATCGACGCCCGCGAAATTCCGGAAGATTGGCCCTTCGGTTACTTCGCGCGCTACACCTCCAAGCCCTTCGATCCGAACAAGCCGGAGCCGACGGGTGAGATGTTTGCGCTCAACGCCGAGCTCACCGAGTGGGCCTATCAATTGACCAAGGACACGGAGATCCCCGATCTGCCGGGTCTGAAGGAAACGCGCGAACTCTATACCGAGCATCCCAAAGCGCAGCTGCCGCCCTTCGTGTTGAAAGGTGACCATCTCGCCGCACTGACTTTCTGGCACGGCGCCATGCTCAACGACTGGGCCAACCAGTGGGTGGATTACTGGACCGAAGGCAAGGGAGAGTTCGTCACCTCCGCCATGGAAGAAACCGGCACCATGCAGTCGCTCACCTTCCTCGGCAACATCGGTCGCGCCGATCCAGAGCGCGTGCTCGTACTGCGTACCGCCAGCAACTACACCATGCAGCCGCCCGGTCTGACTGCCGCCGAAAACCTATTGAAGGAAAACGACGGCTACGCCGGCCTCGAAGCATCCGTCGAAGCCGCCTATCTCGTAGGTTCGAAAGTGGTCGACGCCCTGATCGCTGGCTGGGATGTCTACTCCGAACGTCTGCCCACCACTGCTGATCTGAAGTAAGGCCTCGCATGAAGTCCCAGGGTTCCATTGCCTTCACGGCGCCGCATCATCTTGCGAGCGCTGCCGGCTTCGCGCTGCTCGAGCAGGGTGCGAGTGCCATCGACGCCATGATTGCCGCAGCAGCGGCGATCACCGTCGCCTATCCGCACATGAACAGTCTCGGTGGTGACGGTTTCTGGTTGATCCACGCGCCGGGCGAAAAGCCGATCGCCATCGATGCCTGCGGCAATGCTGCGGCGCTGGCCGATCAAAACTTCTACGCCGGCCACAGCAGCATTCCCACGCGCGGTGGTCCTGCTGCGCTCACGATGGCGGGCACGCTCGATGGTTGGCGCTGTGCACAGGAATGGCAGAGTCAACGCGGCATCGCGAGTCGTCCGCTTGCGGAACTGCTTGCGCCCGCGCTGCGCATGGCGGAAGAAGGCATCGTCGTCACCAAATCCCTGCAGATGGCGAGTGAAAAGGTTGCCGCCGATCTGGCGCAACTGGGTGCCTATCAGCGCGTGTTCTGCCCTGCGGGACGCACGCTGCAGGAAGGTGACACACTGCGTAACCCGGGACTCGCACAACTTCTGCGCGTTCTGAGTGAACGTGGCACCGACGAGTTTTATCGCGGCGATCTCGCAGTGGAACTTGCGCGTTGGTTGCACGCCAACGGCAGTCCGCTGCGCGCCGGTGATTTCGCTGCCTATCGCGCACGTATCGTTGATCCCCTCTCGGTGCGTGTGCGGGCAGCAACCATCTACAACCTGCCGCCGCCCACGCAGGGCTTGGCGTCACTGTTGATCCTCGGCATCTACGATCGCCTCGAAGAAAAGTACCAGCCGCGAAGCGAAGCCGAACATCTGCATCTGCTGGTGGAAGCGATCAAGCAGGCCTTCGTCGTGCGCGACAAGACCATCTGCGATCCCGCACATCTCGCTGCAGGTTGGGACAGCCACCTGACGGAAGAGGGTGTTGCCGCACTGGCCGCTGCCGTCGATCCCAAACAGGCGAGTCCCTGGCCGCGTGTGGCCAAACCTGGCGACACCGTGTGGATGGGCGCCGTCGATGGCAGTGGCTTGATGGTGAGCTTCATCCAGAGTGTGTATTGGGAATTCGGTTCGGGGTTGGTGAACGAAGACTACGGTCTGACCTGGAACAACCGTGGTTTGAGCTTCTCGCTCGATCCCGGGCACGTGAATACCTTGCGTCCCGGTTGCAAACCCTTTCACACGCTCAACCCCGCGTTTGCGATCTTCGACGATGGGCGTCGTCTCTCGTACGGCACCATGGGTGGTGAGGGACAGCCACAGACCCAGTCGGCTGTGTTCTCGCGCTATGCCTATCAGAACCTCAGTCTGCAGGAAGCGATCGCGCGTGGCCGTTGGTTGCTCGGTCGCACCTGGGGTGACAGCAGTCACGATCTCAAACTCGAAGCGGATCTGGCCGAAGTGGCGGGCGAAGGTTTGCGTGCGCTCGGCCACAACTTTCGTGTCGTACCCGCGTGCAATGAAATGATGGGCCACGCTGGCGCCATCGCGCTCGATGCCGATGGTGCGGTGGAAGCCGCGACCGATCCGCGCAGCGATGGCCGTGCCTATGCACGCAATGCCAAGCAGGAGCGCAAGTGATGATGGAGTATTTGCCCATCGCTCTGGCGCTCGTCGCTGCCGGTGCGCTGGCGGGAATTCTCGCGGGCTTGCTCGGTGTCGGCGGCGGCATCGTCATCGTGCCGGTGCTCTACACCGTGTTCACGTCGATCGGCATCAGTCCGGCCACGGCGATGTCGATTGCCACTGCTACGTCATTGCTCACCATCGTGCCGACCAGTATTTCCTCGGCGCGTGCGCATCAGCGGCGTGGCAACGTCGATCCCGTACTCGTGCGTACGTGGGCGGTGCCGCTGCTGGTGGGTGTGGTCGCTGGCAGTCTCGTTGCCGTGAGCACGCGCGGCACGCTGCTCAGCATCGTGTTCGGTACCTTGGCTGTACTGGTGGCGCTCAATATGTTGCTGCGCGCGAAGGCACCACCGCTGCGTCCTGCCTTGCCGGGTTTTGCCGGTCAGTCCGTGATGGCGAGTACCGTTGGCTTCTTCTCTGTATTGATGGGTGTCGGTGCCGGCACGCTCGGTGTGCCGATGATGACGAGCTGCAACGTGCCACCGCATCGCGCGGTCGGAACCGCGTCGCTCTTCGGCTTGTTCATCGCCTTGCCGGCTTCCGTGATTCTGCTGACCACGGGGGTGACGCCATCCGACGCACCGCCCGGCACTTACGGCCTCGTCAATCTTCCCGGTTTTGCCGTGGTACTGCCGACCACGATTCTGCTCGCACCCTATGGCGTGAAGATCGGTGCGCGTCTCGATCCGGTGCGGCTGAAACAGGTATTCGCGTGTTTCTTGGTTTTGGTAGGCCTGCGCATGCTGTGGCAGAGCCTTGGCTAGTCATCGACTAAAGTGATCGCTTCAATGAGCTTCGACACCCTGGCAAGTCATCTTCGACACACCTTCGTTCCACCGCCGCGCCTCTTGATGGGCCCGGGCCCGATCAACTGCGATCCGCGCGTGCTGCGCGCGATGTCATATCAACTGATCGGTCAATTCGACCCTTCGATGACGCAGGCCATGAACGACACCATGGCGCTCTATCGCGAAGTGTTTCGCACGCGCAACGAGTGGACCATGTTGATCGACGGTACTTCACGCGCCGGCATCGAGGCCTGCCTGGTCTCTCTGCTCGCACCTGGCGACAAGGTGGTGGTGCCCGTGTTCGGCCGCTTCGGGCATCTGCTGGTGGAAATCGCCGAGCGCTGCGGCGCCGACGTGCACACCATCGACATCGAATGGGGCGAAGTGTGTGATCCCGCCTTGATCGAAGCGGCGATCGTCAAAGTGAATCCGAAACTGGTCGCCATCGTGCAGGGCGATACGTCCACCACCATGTGTCAGCCGCTCGATGAGATCGGCCGCATCTGCAAGGAAAAGGGGGTGTTGCTCTACTGCGATGCCACCGCCTCGATCGGTGGCAATGATCTGCGCGCCGATGACTGGCATCTCAGTGCAGTCTCTGTTGGCTTGCAGAAGTGTCTGTCCGGTCCGCCCGGCAGCGCGCCCATCACCTTGAACGAAGATGCGGTGGCCGTGATCCGGCAACGCCGTCACGTCGAAGCCGGCATCCGCACCGCCGAGCACAGTGCAGGCAGTGGTCAGCGCATCGCGTCGAATTACTTCGACCTCGGCATGATCATGGACTACTGGGGCAAGGAGCGACTCAACCATCACACGGAAGCTGCCTCCATGTTGTTTGCCGCGCGTGAATGCGCGCGCATTCTGTTGCAGGAAGGTTTGGAGCAGGCGCACGAACGTCATCGTGTGAATGGCGCGGCGCTTGCCGCCGGACTCGAAGCGATGAACCTGAAGCTCTACGGCGATCAGCGCCATCGCATGCACAACGTCGTGGGTGTCTACATTCCCGAAGGTGTGCAGGGCGATGCCATTCGCGGTGCGCTGCTGCGTGATTTCGGCATCGAAATCGGTACGTCGTTCGGACCGCTCCACGGTCGCATCTGGCGCATCGGCTGCATGGGCTACAACGCGCGTAAGGATGCAGTACTCACCACCTTGGCTTGCCTGGAACAGTGCTTGCTGCGGGCAGGGCACAAACTGAGCGCCGGTGCGGCATGCACCGCGGCGATGGCAGTCTATGAAGCTTAATGTGAGCAAGGACGGCGCTCGCTACGAGCGCGAAGCTGCGACCATCATGCAGCAGTGCGACAAGCTTGCCACCTTCTCGGCCACGCCGGGCAAGATCGATCGCCGCTATCTGACACCGGAGCACGCGCGCTGCAATCGACAGGTGGCGGAATGGTTCGAAGCGGGTGGTCTACGTACCTGGCAGGACGAAGCCGGCAATCTCTGCGGCAGCTTGCCAAGCGAAGAGCCGAATGCACCGACGCTCCTGATCGGCTCGCATCTCGACAGCGTGCCCGATGCCGGTAAATACGACGGCATCCTCGGTGTGCTGTTGCCCCTCGCGGCGTTGCGCATCCTGCAGCAAAAGGGTGAACGCTTTCCCTTCAACATCGACCTGATCGGCTTTGCCGATGAAGAAGGCAGTCGCTTCGGTACGACCTTGCTCGGCAGTCGCGCAGTGGCCGGCACCTGGAACGATGCTTGGTTCGAACTACGTGATGAAAACGGGGTGAGTTTGCGTCAGGCCCTAGTCGAATTCGGCTGCGATCCCAATGGCATGGCGAGTTGCAGTCGCGCCGACGATGACTTGCTCGCCTATCTCGAAGTACACATCGAACAAGGTCCGGTGCTCGAATCCGCCGCAGTGCCCGTTGGTGTGGTGACGGCAATCGCCGGTGCGCGTCGCTTCGTGCTCGAGATCGAAGGTCAGGCTGGCCATGCCGGCACCGTGCCGATGTGTCTGCGCAAAGATGCCCTTGTTGCCGCCGCACACGTGATTCAGCTGGTGGAAGTCGTGGCACG
Source organism: uncultured Gammaproteobacteria bacterium (assembly GCA_937898685.1). Classification (GTDB taxonomy): domain Bacteria; phylum Pseudomonadota; class Gammaproteobacteria; order Pseudomonadales; family Pseudohongiellaceae; genus CAILUG01. The sequence continues at coordinate 10,380 of CALEJT010000033.1, forward strand.
TAAGCATGGGGTGGTGGCAACGGTGGGGCAGATCCATTGCGCACCGGGCGCACCGAACGTCGTCCCCGGTCATTGCCGGCTCTCACTCGACATCCGCTCCGGCGACGATGCGCTGCGCGATCGCGCGCTCAACGAAATCCAGACCGAAACGGCCATCCTGCACACCGCAGGCTTCAGCACACGTTGGACGGAAACCCACAGCGCCAATGCGGTCGATTGCGCGCCGTGGATTCAGGATCTCTTTGGTGAGGCCATCGCCGAACTCGGTTACGAACGATTGTCGCTGCTCAGTGGCGCCGGTCACGACGCCATGAGTTTCAAGGGCATCTGCGACATCGGCATGTTGTTCGTGCGCTGCGAGGGTGGCATCAGTCACAACCCGGCCGAAGCTATCACGCAGGACGATGTGGCGGTGGCGCTGGAAACGTTCTGTCGCACGCTGCAGAACCTGCGCAAAGGTTTCGAGGAACGGCGCGGAGGTACCGCAGCGCTTTAGGTTTTGATGAAGGTAGTGTGGCGCTTTGACCCGGACCTGGTTGCACAGGCTCCGGGTCCTTTCTTTGTTTGGTTATTGGTTTGAAGCGTCGCGCGGCGGCACTTTCAGGCCGCAGCCCGTGAGGATGAATTCGCTGAGGAAGTCGGCGATCTCGTCGATCATTTCGCGTTCGTATTCCGCTCGGTTCAGAATCGTCAGCACCTGCGTTTCGAAGTCGGCATAGTGCTGCGTGGCGGACCAGATCAGGAAGATCAGATAGACGGGGTCGAGCGGCTTCATCTGGCCATTGCGCACCCATTGCTCGATCACTGCCGCCTTGTTGCGCACCCAGGTACGCATGTCGGTCTTCAGATAGGGCTTCAGATGCGGTGCGCCCTGGATCACTTCCATGGCGAAGAGTTTGGACAGCAGAGGGTGCGTGTATGAGAGCTCGACTTTCTTGCGGATGAAACGATCGAGCACTACGGCGGGATCGTCTTCCACTCGCACTTCATCGAAGTAGGTATTCCAAAGACGCGTGATGTTGTCGAGCAGAGCCAGATAGAGCTTTTCCTTGCTCTCGAAGTAGTAGTGGATGTTGGCCTTGGGAAGCGCGGCGCGGTCGGCAATCTTCTGAATGCTGGCGCCGGCGTAACCGAACTGGGCGAATTCCTTCTCTGCAGCGCTCAGGATGAGCTGGTAGTTGTGATCGCGAATCGCGCCGACCTTTTTCTTGGGGGCTTGGTCAGCTTCGCTGAGGGGGGCTCGTAAAGTCGCTTGTGTATTCAACGCTATCTCCGAGTGTCCTTGAGCTTGTCCGGGAAAACACGGCATCCCGGCGTTTCTTGTTTTCAGATGGCCAAGGAGTATGCAAAAGAGAACGTATAGTCAGCAAGCGGAAAACTTGCTTCAAACTACGTAATTTTCGGTGAACCAACACGGTGCAGTGTGGGCAATTTCAGCGCGCCAAATAGGGGATGTGTGTTTACTGGTCGTTTGGACAGTTTTGCATTTTGCCCTGGTCAGAAAAATGTCGTCCGAAAATGGCGAGTAAAATCAATTAGATATTGATGATTTTAAGCTTGCTGGTGGCTGTTTCATCAAAAAGCTGTCCGAGTGGTCTACTTATTGCATTTCCTCGAGCATCGTTAATCACTCGCAAGAAATTCAGTAGTAAACGTGAAATTCATGCTCAATGGTCGGCTGCATACGCCGACAGCCTGCGACGGCAACCTCACCTTGCTCGATTACATACGTAACGATGCCAAGCTCAAAGGAACCAAAGAAGGATGTGCCAGTGGCGACTGCGGTGCGTGCACCGTACTCGTGGCCACCAGCGCGGATGCGCCGCTGCGCGCCATCAATTCCTGTATCACGCCACTGGGCAATCTCAACAACGCCCATGTGTTCACCGTCGAAGCGTTGAGTGAAAGCGGTGCGCTGCATCCCGCACAACGAGCGATGGTCGAGCATCATGGCTCGCAGTGTGGCTTCTGTACGCCGGGCATCGTGATGGCACTCACTGCGCTTTATCACAATAGCCAGAAGAGCGGTGTGGCGATCGAACGCGACGCGGTGACCGATGCGATCTCGGGCAACCTCTGCCGCTGCACCGGCTATCGTCCGATCATCGCAGCGGGACTGGCGATGTCGTCCTTGCCCGCCGCGACCACGCCGGTGGTCAAGGCTGTCGAGTTCACCAATGCTATTGCGAGTGGCTTGGACGCCGTGCTCGACGATGGTGAGCACAAGTATTTCCAGCCCACCACGGAAGCCGAACTGCAGGCACTCCTGGCCAAATGGCCAGATGCCGTGCTCGTCGCCGGTGGCACGGACCTCGGCCTCGAGCTGACGCAACGCTTCCGCCAGTACGCGGTGATCATCGGCCTCAATGCCATCGGCGAACTGAAGTACGTCGGTTGGCAGGATGAGTGGCTCGAGATCGGTGCCGCGCTGCCCTATACCGACTTCGAACACTTCATCGCGGCACATTCCACGCAGTGGCTGCATCTGCTGCATCGTCTCGGTTCGCGCCAGATCCGCAACCAGGGCACCTTCGGCGGCAACGTCGCCAACGGCTCACCCATTGCCGATACGCCGCCGATCCTGTTGGCACTCGATGGCGAGGTGGAAATCACCGACAGCACAGGTACTCGCACCTGGCATGCGCTGAGCGACTTCTACCTCGGCTATCGCAAGACCATTCTGCAACCCGGCCAGTATCTGAGCCGTTTCCGCATTCCGCGTGCCGCCTTTGCGCGCGCGCAACGCTTCTTCAAGTTGAGCAAACGTTTCGAGGACGACATCTCCACCGTGCTCGGCGCGTTCACGCTCGACCTGAGTGAAGGCAAGGTCACCGAAGTGCGTCTGGCCTTCGGTGGCGTTGCAGCCACTCCCGTACGTGCCTTGCGCACCGAAGCAACATTGCTGGGCCAGGATCTGAGCGAAGCCAGCATAGCCGCGGCATGCAAGGTGCTCGCCGAGGAACTCACGCCGATCAGCGACGTGCGCGCCAGCAAGGACTATCGCAGCGCCGGCGCCTGCAACCTCTTGCGCCGTGCGCTGGTGGAACTGCGCGATGGCGTGGATCTGGACGTGCATCACTACTCATCCGGCAACGAGGCGGCCTTGTATGCGCAAGCTGATTGATACCCCCGCCGCGCTGAGCGGCTCTGTGCGCCAGGCAGGCGCTCATCTGAAACACGATTCCGCCGAACGTCATGTCTGCGGCACTGCGCTCTATGTCGACGACATGCCGCTGCGCGAAGGACATCTGCATGTGGCGATCGGTCTTTCGCCCGTCGCACGCGGCACCATCAAACACATCGATCTTTCCGCAGTGCGCAGCGCGCCCGGCGTGGTCGATGCCGTGGTGCAGGCCGACATTCCCGGCAAGGTCGACATCGCTCCGGTCTTCACCGGTGATCCCTTGCTCGCAGGGGCCGAACTTCTCTTCGCTGGTCAGGCCATGTTCGCGGTGGCGGCCGAGAGCTTCGTCGAGGCACAGCGTGCAGTAGCCCTGGCACAGGTGGAAATCGAAGAATCACAGCAACGCCGCACGCTCGCGGCCTCCATCGCCGCCGAAGATCTGGTGGCGCCGCCGCATCTGGTGCAGCGTGGCGACGTCGACGGTGCGCTGGAACGAGCGGTGCATCGCCTGAGCGGCAGCATCGACATCGGTGGCCAGGAACATTTCTATCTCGAAGGGCAGATCGCAGATGCGGTGCCGACCGAAGAAGGTGGCGTCATCATCTACAGCTCCAGTCAGCATCCCGGTGAACTGCAGAAGCTCGCCGCGCAGGTGTTGGGTTTGCCGATGCATCTCGTGATCGTCGAAGTGCGCCGCATGGGTGGGGGCTTCGGTGGCAAGGAAAGTCAGGCAGCGATGCCGGCCTGCATGGCAGCACTCTTCGCCCATCGCACCAAACGTCCCGTACGCTGCCGCTTGCCGCGCAAGGACGACATGAAGCTGACGGGCAAACGTCATCCCTTCCATTGCGCCTATGAAGCTGCCTTCGACGACGAGGGCCTGGTGAGTGCAGCGAAATTCGTACTCGCCGGTGACTGCGGTTATAGCGCCGATCTGTCGATGGGCATCGTCGATCGTGCCGTGATGCACGTCGACAATGCTTACTACCTGTCGAGCGCCAGCATCAAGGGCTTGCCGTGCCGCACCGACACCGTTTCGCATACGGCCTTCCGCGGCTTCGGTGGCCCGCAGGGCATGCTCACGATCGAAGCCATGCTCGACGACATCGCCCGTGCGGTGGGCAAGGATCCACTCGACGTGCGTCTGCTCAATCTCTATCGCCCGGGGCGTGAGCTGACTCCCTACGATCAGCGCATCGAGGATCATGTGTTGCCGGAACTGATGTTCGAGCTCGAACGGCGCAGCGACTATCGCGCCCGTCGCGCCGCGATCACCGAGTTCAACAAGAACTCGCCCCACATTCGCAAGGGGCTCGCGCTGACGCCGGTGAAGTTCGGTATTTCCTTCACCACCACGCATCTCAACCAGGCTGGCGCACTCGTCAGCATCTACACCGACGGCAGCATCCATCTCAACCACGGTGGTACCGAGATGGGACAGGGCCTCTTCATCAAGGTGGCGCAGGTGGTGGCGACCGCGTTTGGAGTCGACATTTCCCGCGTGATGATGAGCGCGACGCGTACCGACAAGGTGCCGAATGCCTCGCCCACCGCTGCATCCTCCGGCGCCGACCTCAACGGCATGGCCGCACTCGATGCCTGCGAAAAGATCAAGGCGGGTCTGATCGAGTTCGCCTGCCGCGAATTCCAGTGCCAGCCCGAAGAAGTGATCTTTGCCGATGAACAGGTAAGAGCTGGCAAGAAGATTCTGGGCTTCACCGACTTCATCAAGCTTGCCTATCTCAACCGCGTGCCGCTGTTTTCGAGTGGCTTCTATCGCACGCCGAAGATCTGGTACGACCGCGCCCAGGGTCGTGGTCGCCCCTTCCTTTACTTCGCGCATGGCGCAGCTTGCGCCGAAGTCACCGTCAGTGCGCTCACCGGTGAATATCGTGTCGATCGTGTCGACGTACTGCACGACGTCGGTAAGTCGCTCAATCCCGCGATCGACATCGGTCAGATCGAAGGTGGTTTCATCCAGGGCATGGGTTGGCTGACCAGTGAAGAATTGCTGTGGAACGACAAGGGCGAGCTGATCTCCAACAGCCCTGCCAACTACAAGATTCCAACGGCCGCGGATCTGCCGCGTGAATTCAACGTGGCCTTGTTCGAGCGTGCGCCGGGTGAAGCCAGCGTCTACCGCTCCAAGGCCGTGGGCGAGCCGCCCTTGATGCTCGCCATCTCCGTCTGGTGTGCGCTGCGTGATGCCGCCGCCAGCTTTGCCGATTACCGTTTCAGTCCGCCGCTGCGTGCGCCCGCCACACCGGAGCAGGTGTATTGGGCCGTATGCCGCGCGCGCGAATTCGCCGCACGGGAGGCCTAGCCATGGTTGCAGTGTCCGACGATTGGGCCAAGGCGCTGGTAAGTTGCCGGCAGCGTGGGGAAGCACACGCGCTGGCGACCGTGATCGCCACCAGTGGTTCCACGCCACGCGCCGCCGGCAGCAAGATGCTGGTGACCGCATCGACCAGCGTGGCCTCGATCGGTGGCGGTGGTCTCGAACACCTCGTCATCGCCCGCGCCCGTGAACTGCTCGCGAGCGGCCAGGATTGTCAGGAACTGAAACAATTTGCGCTCGGTGCCGCAGCGCAGCAGTGCTGTGGCGGTAGCATGACGGTGCTGCTCGAATGCTACGCCGCGCAGGAACCGCAGCTCGTGATCTTCGGTGCCGGTCATGTGGCACAGGCCTTGCTGACCATCACCACGCGTTTGCCGATGCGCACCACGGTGGTCGATTCGCGCGCCGAGCTGCTCGATGCCTTGCCGAAGGCCGACAAACTCAGTCCGGTGTTGGCGCCCGATCCGCTCGCCGTGTGCGAGAGCCTGCCGGACAACGGTTTGATCCTGATCATGACGCACGAACATCAGCTCGATTACGAACTCGTGAAGACCCTCTTGAACGATTGGCGCTGGAGTCTGTTGGGCATGATCGGTTCCGAAACCAAGGCCCACCGTTTCCGCATGCGGTTGCGCAACGATGGCCTGAACGAAGAAGAAATCGCCCGCATGCAGAGCCCGATCGGCCTGCCGGGACTCAAAGGCAAGCTGCCGATGGAAGTGGCGGTGTCGGTGGCGGCCGGACTCATGCAGCATCTGCAGGCCAACGCGCAGCCGACGACGGCCGGTTCCGATTGGCGCGAAATGAAACAGCGCATGCGCGAGCTGCGCTTGGCACGAGGAGCTTGAAGTGGACCTGAGCGTATTCAATTCACTGCCGGAAGATGAGGCCTTGGCGCAGATGCTGGGCTGCTGTCACTGCTTTCGCTGGGCAGCGCGCATGGTTGCCGGGCGTCCCTATGCCGATCTCGAATCTTTGCTGCAGGCCGCGGAAGACAGCTGGGCGCGCGTGGGCGAGGCCGACTATCTCGAAGCCTTCAGCGCGCACGCGCGCATCGGTGACATCGAAAAACTGCGCAATCGTTTCTCGCGCGCACATGCCGAACAGGGGCAGGTGTTGGCCGCAAGTGAAGAAGTGCTGCAGCAGCTCTTCAAGCTCAATCAGGAATACGAGAAGAAGCACGGCTTCATCTTCATCGTGTGTGCCACCGGCAAATCCGCCAGTGAGATGCTGCGCATCCTGCAATTGCGTCTGCCGCTGAGCCGCGATCAGGAACTGGAGAACGCGGCGCAGGAACAAGCGAAGATCACCGCCATTCGGCTGCGCGCCCTGTTTGCGCCGGCGCGTGTCCGCATTCATGAAGGAGCCGCCTGAGATGCTCGCTAGTTTGAGTTCCCACGTATTGGATCTGCAGCACGGCAAGCCCGTGGCACAGATGCATGTCACGCTGCATTCGCTCGATTCGCTTTCGCCCTTGGCCGTTGGTGTCACCGACGCCGATGGTCGCATTCGCAACTGGTCCACCGCGGTAGAGTTGGCGCCGGGCAACTATCGCCTCGATTTCGAAACGGGTGAGTGGTTCGCCGCGCAGAAGCAGGCCACGCTCTATCCCGTGGTGCAGATCAATTTCACGGTGAGCGGTGATCAGGCTCACTATCACATTCCCTTGCTGCTGAGCCCCTATGGCTACAGCACCTATCGAGGCAGTTGACGTGCGCGAACATCTACGAGGCCGCATGCTGCATTGTGAGGATCTTCCCGGCAGTGCAGTCGACAGCGTGCAGTATCTGGAAGACGGCGTATTGATCGTCGAGAACGGTCGCATTCTCGCTCTCGTGCCAGCCGATCAGGCCTTTGCGCAGGGCGTGCAGCCCGAGCAATGCCGGGAGCTTGGCCGGAAGTTGGTAGTGCCGGGTTTCATCGACACGCACGTGCATGCCTATCAGTTCGACGTGATCGGCTCCTACGGCGAACAGCTGCTCGAATGGCTCGAGCGCTACACCTTTCCTTCCGAAATGCGCATGGCCGATCCTGCGCTTGCGGCAGAGGCCGCCAATTTCTTCATCGAACAACTCCTTGCCAACGGCACTACCAGTGCCTTGGTCTTTTCCACCGTGCATCAGCAGGCCACCGAAGCGCTGTTCCAGCGCGCAGCCGAACTCGATCTTTGCATGATCACCGGCAAGACCTTGATGGATCGCAATGCACCCGAAGCTTTGCTCGACGATCCCGATCGCGCTTGGCGAGAATCGCTGCAGTTGATCGAGCGTTGGCACAACGAGGGCCGTCTGCGTTATGCGGTGACGCCGCGCTTCGCGATCACTTCCACACCGGCACAGCTGGCAGTCGCAGGGCTCCTGGTGCAGCGTTTCCCCGATCTCTACGTGCAGACGCATCTGTCCGAGAACCGTGCCGAGATCGCCTTCGTCAAGGAACTCTTCCCCGACTGCCGCGACTATCTCGACGTCTACGACAGCTATGGGCTCTGCACCGAGCGCGCGGTGTTCGCGCACTGCGTGCATCTGGAAGAGCGCGAGATGGAACGTCTGCGGGAAGCGGGGGCGGTGATCTCGAGCTGTCCGTCTTCCAATATGTTCCTCGGCAGTGGCCTATTCGAATGGCAGCGCATGCAGGAAGCGGGCTTGAAATTGAGCCTGGGCACCGACGTCGGCGCCGGCACCTCCGCTTCGATGCTCGCCACGCTCGGCGATCTCTACAAAGTCGCGCAGTTGCGCGCGCAGGTGCTCAAACCACTCGAAGCCTTCCATGCGATCACGCTCGGCAATGCCCGCGCGCTGCAACTGCAGGATCGCATCGGCAATCTCGCACCCGGCACCGATGCGGACTTCGTGATTCTCGATCCCGATGCCGATCCCCTGATCGCACGTCGCGTGGCGGCGTCGCAGAACATCAGCGACGAATGGTTCGTGTACATGACGCTGGGCGGCAGCAACGTCGTGAGTGAAACCTGGGTGGCCGGGCAGCAGCGTTATTGCGCCGCGAGACCGCAGTAATAGGCAGTAGCAGTAGTAGTGAGGCAATTCGATGGACGGCTTTGTAGTTGAGGTCCTGGCGCTGGTCGCGCGTTGGCTGCATGTCATCACCGGCATCGCGTGGGTGGGTGCATCCTTCTATTTCATCTGGCTGGACAACAGTCTCGATGAACCGCCCGAATGGAAACGCAAGATGGGGATCAAGGGTGATCTCTGGTCCTTCCACGGCGGCGGCATCTACGAAGTGGCGAAGTACCAGCTCGGCCCGCAGCAGATGCCCCAGCGTCTGCACTGGTTCTACTGGGAGGCGTACTCAACCTGGATCACGGGCATGTGTTTGTTGCTGCTCGTCTATTACTTCCAGGCCAATGCCTTCCTGTTGCGCAGCGATGGTCCCTTCGCAACGCCGGCACTTGGTATCGCCGCCAGTCTCGCCTTCATCGCGAGTGGCTACATCGTCTACGACCTGATGCTGCGTGCCGGTCTCGCCGATCGCGTGCCGGTGTTCGTGGTGCTGATGGTGCTTTTCCTCACGTTCCTCAGTTGGCTTTCCGTACAGCTTTTCAGCGAACGCGCCGCCTACATCCACATGGGCATCGTGATCGGCACCATCATGGTGGCGAACGTATTCTTCGGCATCATTCCGCCGCAGCGTGAATTCGTGCGGGCGATCGAGTCGGGCCGGGAATTGCCGGCCGAAGGGCTGCGCATGGCCAAGCTGCGTTCGACGCACAACAACTACTTCACGCTGCCCGTGCTGTTCGCGATGATCAGCAACCACTATCCCTTCCTGTATGGGCATCGCTACAACTGGCTGATCCTGATCCTGATCATGCTGATCGTGGCGGGCGCACGGCAGTTCTTCAACTTGCGCCACAAGGGCATCATCAAACCGCAGATCCTCGTCGTCGCAGCGATCCTGTTCATTGCACTGATGGGTGCCATTGCGTGGGATCGCCAGAAGCAGCAGGAAGGGCAGGTCTCCGGTCCGGTGTTGGAAGAGGGTGCAGCACTCGCGTTGATCGACACGCATTGCGGCCAGTGTCATTCGCAATCACCGACCTTCCCCGGCATGACGGCGCCGCCGCTCGGCGTGGTGTTCGATTCGCTGGCGAGCATCACGCAACACGCCGACAAAGCACGTGAAGCGCTTGCCGCGAAATACATGCCGCTCGGCAATCTCAAGCAGCTCAGCGACGAGGAGCGCCAGCAGCTCGTCACCTGGTTCGCGCAGAAAGCCAGACATTGAATCGATCCGAAAGCGGCGCCTAGGCGCCGCATCCTACCGTTTCTCCTTGGGGTGGCCGGCGTAAGCTGGCCTTCCTCGTTTTGGGGAGGGGTGGCTCTTGCGCCCGCCGTTGCCGCCTGCTCGACACACTCGCCCCAAACGTCCTCAGAGCGGCGCTGCACGCCTCGGACAGTCCTCGCTCATTTCTTCTGTGCCAACGTTTGGGAAAGCCTTTCGACGTGGCCCGACAAGCGCGCTCGAATTCAACCTTGTATGCAACAGCCATGTCGGGCTTCGCGCGTGTTGCGCGAGCAGCCCAATCCACGAAGACGAAACCCAACGTATCGAGGTAGTCGATCGAGCAAGCACGCTGCCTGGGGGATGGCGGGACGCTCGCAGACAGGGATGGGGCTACGGCGTTCCCTTCAGCCCTCAGGCAGTGGGCTTCGATGCGTTGATGGAGGAGGGCAGCCCCGGCATTCCTCGCCGCAGTTCAGCGTCGTGCTCGATATCCCACGTTGGGCTTCCCTTTGCTCGGCTCCAACGTACGAAGTCATCGTGAACGGCCCTGCATCGCGTACTCCCGACATCCCAACCGCCCGGCCAGTTTTGGGTGCCCCTGCGCGGCACAGGCTGGGTTTCAAGTCGGTGCAGTGGCTTGGATGGAAACCTGACCAAGTAACCTAATTTTTTCCACGAACCATTCCTTATCGCGCAGAGCCCGGAAATTACCGGGCGAAACGCGCTCATCCATCCGCGCTAAAAAGCTGACCAACCATCCAGAAGTGCATCAACAAAGGGCCGCTGCGCGCAGCAATTGCACTGTTTTAGCGCGTGGCGATTTGGCTGGCTTTCCAGTCAGGTATTCGTAAGCCCCGGTTTTTTATGGAGAAAAAAACCTGACCGCGGCTGGCATAGTGGTTGCTATGGCTCAGCCATGAACATGCGTACTTCACTTCTCACCAAAAGCAGGCAGGGCCGTCCACTTCGCAGGAACCTTTGCACCGAGAGCGTCAGGCGAGCGCTCTTCGCGGCATGCGGACTTGCCCTGAGTCATTTCACCTTCGCCAACGGCGGCAGTCTCGTGGAGGGCGAAGCACTGCTGGACAAGTACTGCAGTGGTTGCCACAACGACGAGCAGTGGGCTGGCGGCATCTCGCTCAGCTTCATTTCCGCCGACGATCTGAGCCAGGGTCTGAACAACGAGGAATGGGAAAAGATCCTGCGCAAGGCTGGTGGTGGCGAAATGCCGCCGGCTGGAGAGCCGCGCCCCACGAAGGAAGAACTCACGAAGTTCACCACGTGGCTCGAAAGCAATCTCGACAGCTACGCCGCAGCACATCCCAATCCCGGCCGCGCCACGCTGCGCCGCCTCAACCGCACCGAATACACCAACGCAGTCCGTGAACTGCTTGCCATCAACGTCGACATCGCCAAGGAACTTCCCGCCGACGATGCCGGCTACGGCTTCGACAACATCGCCGACGTTCTGACCGTTTCCCCGGCCCTGATGGACCGCTATCTCGCGGCCGCGTCCAAGGTCGTCAACCTGGCGCTGGGACTCTCTTCCGAACTGCCGGCGCTGACCAGCTACAACGTGCCGAAGGACGGCTCCGTGCTGAACCAGGGCATCCCGTCCTACAACGAACGTTCCAATGATGCGCTGCCCTTCGACTCCCGCGGCGGCGGCGCCTTCGACTACTACGCCCCCTACGACGGCACCTACGTCATCAGCGGTTATCTCAACGCCAACACCAACAACGAAGTCGACCGCCTGCCGGAACTTCGCTACAGCTACAGCGTGCCGCTCGCGGCGGGTCCGCACTCGATCGGCATGGCCTTCCGCAAGGATCTCGCCCTCGACGAAACCGTGCAGACCCTGCACAACAACGTCGACTACGTCCACATGCCCACCGAGGCGCCGGTGGAACTCGCGCTCGACTTCATCGTCGACGGCACGCGCGTCGGCACGCAGATGGTGCCCTCGTACTACATGAGTTCGCGCTACTCGCAGCAGAACTGGCGCCGCGACGTGCTGCAGATCGACATCGAAGGTCCCTTCGACGTCGCTGGCGCCAGCAACCTGCCGGGCCGCAACAAAGTATTCACCTGCACGCCCGCGGCTGTCGAAGCTGCCGAAGCAGCCTGCGCCCAGGAAATCCTCGAACGCTTCACGCGTCAGGCCTACCGCCGTCCGGTCACCGACGAAGACATCGAACCGCTGCTCGCGATCTATGCCGAAGAACGTTCGGTCAATGGCTTCGAACGTGGTGTGGCAGCAGCACTGCAGGCGGTACTGGTCTCGCCCAGCTTCCTCTTCCTCGTGGAGCAGGATCCGGTCGATGCCGCACCCGGTTCGGTGCATCCGATCAGCGATCTCGAATACGCCTCGCGTCTGGCGCTCTTCCTCTGGAGCAGCCTGCCCGACGAAGAGCTGCTGCAGCTCGCCGAAGCCGGTCAGTTGCGCAAGCCCGAAGTGCTCGAAGCGCAGGTACAGCGCATGCTGGCCGATCCCAAAGCCGATGCGCTCACGCAGAACTTCGCTGGCCAGTGGCTCTACCTGCGCAACCTCGAGTTCACGAAGCCGGATGTGTATCTCTTCCCCGAATTCGGTACGCGTCTGCGCGAGGCCATGCGCAAGGAGTCCGAGCTTTTCTTCTCCTCGCTGGTACGTGACAACGGCAGCGTGCTCGACTTCATCGATTCGGACTACACGTTCCTGAATGAGGCACTGGCCGAACACTACGGCATCGAAGGCGTCAAAGGCGCGGCCTTCCGCAAGGTCAAGCTCGATCCGGACTCGAACCGTGGTGGCCTGCTCGGGCAGGGCAGCATCCTGACCACGACTTCCTACGGCAACTCCACCTCCGTCGTACGTCGCGGCAAGTGGATTCTCGAAAACCTATTGTCGTCGCCGCCTCCGCCGCCTCCGCCGGACGTGCCCTCACTCGTGGCGAGCTCCAACGGTCGTCAGCTCACCATGCGTGAGCAGATGGAAATGCATCGCAGCAACCCCGTGTGCGCCTCGTGCCACTCGCGCATCGATCCGCTCGGCTTCGCGCTCGAGAACTTCGACCCGGTCGGGCGCTACCGCAGCGAAGACGTCGGCATGCCGATCGATGCTTCCGGTGTGCTGCCCGATGGTTCGCGCTTCGAAGGCTTCACGGGCGTGAAGAAAGTGCTGATGGAGCAGAAGGACATCTTCGTGCGTGCCTTTGCCGAACGCCTTCTCACCTACGCCCTCGGCCGTGGCGTCGAATCCCACGACCAGCCCACGGTGCGCGCCATCGCCCGAGCCGCCGCGGAAAACGACTACAAGATCCAGAGCCTCGTGATGGCCATCCTCACGAGCGAGCCCTTCAACCTGCGTAAAACCCCGGAGAAATGATCCATGCGTAAACCACTCGACCGCCGTACCGTCCTGCGTGGCTTGGGTACTTCTCTGGCGCTGCCCTTCATAGAAGCGATGCTGCCGACGCGCGCACGTGCCGCCGACCTCGCCCGTCCGCAGCGCCTGCAGGTGTTCTACACCCCGAACGGCATGATGATGGACTACTTCGTGCCCAAGCAGGCCGGCTTCGACTACGAGCTTTCGCCGACGCTGCAGCCGCTCGCCAATTTCCGCAACGACTTCGCCGTACTCACGGGCCTGGCGCACTACAACGCCAACTCCTTTGGTCAGGGTGGTGGTGCACATGGCCGTGCCTGTGGCGCCTATCTGACTGCCGTGCATCCGAAACCCACCGAAGGTTCGGACCTCGAATGCGGCATCTCGATGGACCAGATCGTGGCGATGAAGTTTGCCGAAGACACGCAGCTCGCTTCGCTCGAACTCGGCATCGATCCGCCTACGTTGCTCGGCAGCTGCGACGTCGGCTACAGCTGCACCTATACCAACACCTTGTCCTGGCGCACGCCGACCTCGGCGCTGCCAGTGGCGGTGAATCCGAGCGAAGTGTTCGCGCGTCTCTTCGGTGACGGCGACGCCCTCGACGAGGCCAGCCGTCTGCACGAACTCAAACGCAAGGCAAGCATTCTCGACTTCGTGCGCAACGACGCTGCGCGTCTGTCCAAGAATCTCGGCATGAACGATCGTCGCAAGCTCGACGAATATCTCGAAGCGATCCGCGACGTCGAACGTCGCATCCAGAAGGCCAGCACGCAGAGCATCGATCTCGACCTGAGCACGGTGGAGCGTCCCGCTGGTATTCCCGACGACTTCCAGGAACACGCCAAACTGATGATCGATCTGCAGGTGCTGGCACTGCAGACCGACATGACGCGCGTGATCACCTTCATGCTCGGCCGCGAACTCAGCAACCGTGCCTATCCTGAAATCGGTGTGGCCGACGCCCACCACATGCTGAGCCACCACGGTGGTGACGAATCCAAGGTGGTCAAGCTCGCGCGCATCAACCAATTCCACATGCAGATGTTCGCCTACTACCTCGAGCGCATGCGCAGCACGCCCGATGGCGAAGGCAACCTGCTCGACAACACCGTGGTACTGGCCGGTGCCTGCTTCGGTGAACCCAACTCACACGACTTCATGGACCTGCCTGCGATCGTGGCCGGTGGTGGTGTGAAGGGTAATCAGCACCTGCAGCTGCCGAAGGAAACCCCGATGGCCAACCTGCTGCTGACGCTGATGCAGAAGCTCGATCTGCCGCTCGATCAGTTCGGTGACAGCAAGGGCACGATCTCCGGCCTGTATGCGTAAGAGGCGCCAGATGAACATCAGTACTCCCAGCAAACTAGCCTGCGGCCTCTTGGCACTACTGCCTTGCTTCGGCATGGCAGCGGCACCGAGCGATGCTCCGCTGCTGCGCGCCGTTCGCTACGGTGATGCCGCCACTGCTGCGGCGCTCCTCAGCGGTGCCGTCGATCCCAATCGTCCGCTGCCCGATGGTTCCACCGCCTTGTCGTGGGCCGTCGAAAGTCAGAATCCCGAGTTGGTGCGCCTTCTGCTCGACGCCGGCGCGCGTGTGAATGGACTCGACAATCTCGCCGCTTCGCCACTCGTCGTTGCCTGTCAGTACGGCAACAGCGAAATCATCGAGATGCTGCTGGCCGCCGGTGCCGATGCCAATGCCGCCACCAGTGACGGCAAGGCCGCACTCGCACTTTGTGCCGGCAATGCCGACACCAGCAGCGTTGCCGCACTCCTCGAGAGCGGTGCCAATGTGAATCGTGCCGACAGCCGCGGTCAGACCGCACTGATGCATGCCGCTGCCGCCGGCCGCGTCGAGACCATCGAACTGCTCGTCGAATACGGCGCCGACGTCAACGCCGTCACCAACAAAGGGTTCTCGCCGCTCTTCTTCGCACTCAAGAGCGGTGTTCCGGCCGCCCCGATCGCTCTTGCCGAAGCGGGCGCCAATCTCGACCACGTTTCCGCCGACGGTACCACCGTCGTTCAGATCGCCATGTATCAGGGTGACTACGGTTTCGCCGCGCGCATGATCGAGCGTGGTGTGGACCTTGCTGCCTTCGATCGCAACGGCAACCAGTTGCTGCATGCTGCCGTCTTGGCAGCCCAGCCCGAACTAGTAGACCTTTTGATCAAAAAAGGCGCTGAGCTCGATGCGACTACCGGACCATCAAAAGTGGAATGGCGCTACGAGCCCAACTTCAAGTCGGACGAGTACTACGTACCGCCGAAAACCGCTTTGCAACTGGCGGCCGAAGCCGGTGACGCCGAGATCATGAGTCTCCTGATCGACGCCGGCGCCGACACCGCCATTCGCACCGAAGAGGGCATGAACATCGTACTTGCCGCCGCCGCAAGCGGAAGCTTTGCCGCGCTGCAGGTCGCGCTCGCCGCAGAGCCGGATGTGAGCATCACCGATGCTCGTGGCAACACACCGCTACATCTGGCTCTCAACCAATTCTTGCGCCAGGCCACCGTGCCCGCCGATCTCGAACTTTGCCTGCAGCTCCTCGCTTCGAAGGGAGCGCGTCCCGACGTAGCCAACGCCAGAGGAGAAACACCAATCGATCTGGCGGTGCAGGCGAAGCGCCCAGAAATCCAAGAGCTGGTTCTCGCCCATTTCGATCCGGTGAAGACGGCCTTGTGATCCCGGAGACGGACCATCCACAAACACAGCAATTTTTCATGAAGGCAAGCCCGGCCTAGTCCACGGCCATGAGCCTGGGCAACAGCAGAGCGGTTCAATAGGAGAGTAGTAATGAGAGTTTCAAGAAGTGTTCTAACGAGTGGTATCAAAACAATGGCGCTAGCCGTGGCACTGGCCTGCACCGCAGCGCCGGTTGCCATGGCACAGTCCACCACCTCGTCGATTCGCGGTAACGTCAGCAGCGTACCTGGTATGCCGCTGAGCGGCGCCAAGGTGACGATCGTGCACGAGCCCTCCGGTACGACGTACTCCGCCGAAACCGGCAACGGTGGTGTGTTCTCGTCCTCGGGCTTGCGTCCGGGTGGTCCCTACACCATCACGATTTCTGCCGACGGCATGCCGAGCGCAACCTTGACCGACGTATACCTGAGCGTCGGTGAGCCGCTGAGTCTGCCCGTGGTGCTCGATGCCAGCGGCGCCGGTGCTTCCGGCCTCGAAGAAATCTTCATCACCGGCAATGCCTCGCTTCTGACCCGTTCCACCGGCCCGACTTCGGTGTTCGGTCGCGACGCCGTCGAAGGCGTGGCTTCGGTGAACCGCGACATCCGCGACATCGCACGCCGCGATGCCTTCGCTTCGTTCAACCCCAGTACGCGCGGTATCTCGATCGCTGGTCAGAACAACCGTACCAACCGCTTCGCAGTGGACGGAGTACGCTTCTCCGACAACTTCGGTCTGCAGCAGGGTGGTCTGCCCACCTCGCGTGGTCCGGTACCGCTCGCCGCGATCGAGCAGATGTCCGTCAAGATCGCTCCCTACGACGTCACCGAAGGCGACTTCCAGGGCGGTTCGATCAACGTGGTACTGCGTTCCGGTGGCAACGAGTTCACCGGTTCGACTTTCTACACCTACACCGATGACAGCTTCACGGGCGACAACTCCCGCGGTCGTCCGGTGAATCTCGACTTCGACAGCAAGACCTACGGCGGCTTCCTGTCCGGTCCGATCATCGAAGACAAGCTGTTCTTCGCACTGTCCTATGAAGAACTCGAAGAAACCAACCCGGCCGACTACGGTCTCGCTGGCGCACCGAACGTCGTGCCCAACCTGAGCCAGGCCGATCTCGATCTCGTATCTGCCATCGCGCAGTCGGTCTACGGCTACGACACGATGGGTCTGCGTTCCGTACTGCCGGAAACGGACAAGAAGTACACCATCAAGCTGGACTGGAACATCAACGACAGCCACAGACTGTCGTTCACCAACATCTACCAGGAAGGCTACATGCAGTCTTCCAGCACCGGTAGCAACTCGCCGGTGTCGCCGTCGCTCAACTTCGCTTCCTACGCGACGCATGAACCGGAAGAAGTGAACTCCTACGTCGTGCAGTTGAACTCCGACTGGAACAACGTGTTCTCCACCGAAACGCGAATCAACTACCGCGACTACTCCAAGTTGCCGTCCTCGCTGGGCCGCGCCGGCTTCGGTCAGTTCCAGGTGTGTCTGGATGACGAGAGCGTCGGCGCCATTTTCCAGTGTTCGCAGGACGGTACGCCGCGTCTCTTCTTCGGTACCGAACAGTACTCGCAGGCCGACGTCGTGACGCAGGAACAGTGGGGCGCCGAAGTGGTCGCTCGCTTGGATCTCGGTGATCACCAGATCAAGGCGCAGGCCGCCTACAACAACCTGGAAATCGGCAACCTCTTCGTACACAGCTCGCTGGGCATCTATTACTTCGACTCCGTCGAAGCGCTGATGAATCGCCAGGCCAGCCAGCTGAGCTGGCAGCACTCGATCACCGGCAACCTGCAGGATCTCGATGCCAGCTTCGGTTACGAGCAGTACACCTTCGGCATCCAGGATGAGTGGAGCCTGTTGGATGATCTGAGCGTGACCCTCGGCGTGCGTTGGGACATCTACAAGATGAGCGACAAAGCACCGCTCAACAAAAACTTCGTCGACCGCTATGGCTTCGTGAACAACGAAAACATCGACGGCAACGTCGTGCCGCAGCCGCGTGTGAGCTTCAACTGGACGCCGACGGATCGTTTGAGCATCCAGGGCGGTGTGGGCCTCTTCAACGGTGGTTCGCCCGACGTATTCCTGGGCAACAGCTTCTCGGTAGCTGGTGTGTACGGCAACACGCTGTCCAACATCACGCGTACGCCGACCGGTTGTGCACTGGGTACGGCCGCCAACTCTCCGGCACTGCCGGCTGACGTGTGCGACGCCGCACTCAACAACGTGACCGGCATGGGCATGGCTCCGGAACTCGTGGCCTTCCTGCAGTCCAACACCGGCGCACTGGCCGCTTCGCCCGTCAACGCCATGGCCGAAGACTTCAAACTGCCGTCCACCACCAAGGCCAGCCTGACCATCGACTACGCCGCCGACCTCGGCAAATTCGGTGACGACTGGAACTTCGGTGCCGACATCTACTACGGCTGGACCAAGAATGCAGCGGCCTACAAGGATCTGCGTCTGACCCAGGTAGGCACTGCGCCCGATGGTCGTCCGATCTACGCCGACACCTACACCGGTGGCACCAACAACGACCTGTTGATGTACAACACCGGCATGGGTAAATCGGAAGTGTTCGTACTGCGTGTCGACAAAGAGTGGGATTTCGGTCTGAGCGCCGGCCTGAGCTACACCTACTCCGACATCGAATCGCTGAGCGACATGGGTACCGCGATGTCCGGTGGTTCGACTGCCAGTGGCACCTACGGTGTCACCCCGATGATCGATCCGAACGAAGCTGCCTACGGTCGTTCCAGCTACGAGATCCGTGACAACTGGAAGTTCAACATCGACTACAAGAAAGCCTTCTTCGGTGATTACTTCACCCGCATCAGCCTCTTCGCCGAGTACCGTTCGGGCACGCCTTACAGCCTGACCATGAACTCGCCGGGCAGCCGCTCGCTGTGGGGCACCACCAGCAACTCCAACCGCTACCTGCTGTACGTACCTGACGTGAGCAGCTTCGACGCTGATCCGGCCGTGACTTACGCCAGCCAGGAAGTGTACGAACAGTTCCGCGACTTCGTACTGGCCAAAGGTCTGCCGCAGGGTGGTGTGATCGGCAAGAACAGCGAAACCTCGCCCGACTACTTCAAGGTGGACCTGCACCTCGAACAGGAATTGCCGGCTCCGTTCATCGGCACCGGTCGCTTCCGTGTGTTCGCCGACATCGAGAACCTGCTCAACCTGATCGATGATGACTACGGCTCGTTCCGCTACTACGATCCTCTCACCCAGGTAGTGAACGTGGGTTGTGGTGCAACCAGTGGCTCCGACTGCACGCAGTACGTCTACAGCTCCTTCCAGCAGCCGACTCTGATCACTCAGAACCGCATCGGTCTGTGGAGCCTGCGTCTCGGCGCCAGCTACGAGTTCTAAGTCATGAAAGTGAACAGCGTGTGTAAGGCAAAGTCGACACCACGCCTGTTGGTTCCAGCAGTAGCGATCGCCTCGGCGTTCCTGCTGCTGGGTGCCCCGGCCTCCGCCCAGACCAAGGCGGAGGACCGGCTCAATGCCATGTTTGCCGAAGCCGGACGCTCCGAGGCCATGCTGCGTCTCTTGATGCGCAAATTGCCGAAGGGCGCCGACCTTCACAACCATGGCAGCGGCGGTGTCTACGTCGAAGACATGTTGGCCTGGGCAGCCGAGAAGGATGGTTGTCTGCTGGTCGACGAGATGGTGTTGGCGCCGGGTCCCTGTGAAGGGCCGACGAGCGTGCCGGTGCGTGGTCTCGAAACGCGTGATACCGATCTCTACAACGATGCGATCGACATCATGTCGATGGGTCGTCATGACCCTTCGTTCGGTGATCCCACCGTATCGGGTCACGAGCGCTTCTTTGCGAGCTTCGGCCGCTTCGGTTTCGGCGCTTCCAACGAGCGCGGCAAGGTATTGGCCGTTGCGCTGGAGCACGCGGCGCAGGACAACAACATCTATCTGGAGCTGATGTCGGGCCCGGCAACGGGCGTCGATCTGAGTCCGATCCTGCGCGCCGAGCCCTGGAATGAAGCCGACATGGCGGGACGCTTCGAGCGTCTGCGTCCTCACTTGGAAGAAGCCGTGGCCTTCGGCATCAAGGATACGGACGACTTCATCGCCGAAGCGCGTGCCATCCATGGTTGCGACACGCCTACGCCGGCGCCTGCCTGTGACGTCACCGTACGTTTCCTGTTGACGGTGTTGCGTGAGTCGCCGCCAGAAGAGGCTTTTGGTCGCATGGCCTTGTACTTCATGACGGCCGATGCCGATCCGCGTTATGTGGGCATCAACATCGCACAGCCGGAAGATGGTCCGATCTCGTTGCGTGATTACAGCTTGCACATGCGCATGTTCGCCTTCTTCAAGCAGTTGTATCCGCACATTCCGTTGAGCCTGCACGCCGGCGAGTTGACCTTGGGTCTGACGCCGCCGCGCGATCTGCGCTTCCACATCCGCGAGGCGGTGGAAATCGCGGGTGCCAAGCGCATCGGTCATGGTGTGGACATTGCGTATGAAGACGGCGCGGTCGAGCTTTTGCAGCGCATGGCGCGTGACAAGATCGCAGTCGAGATCAACCTCACCAGCAACGATGTGATCCTGGGCGTGAAAGGCAAGGAGCATCCGCTGGCGATCTATCTGGCCGCAGGTGTGCCGGTGGCGTTGTCGACCGACGACATGGGTGTATCGCGTGGTGACCTCACCACCGAGTACATGCGTGCGGTGCTCGAACACGGCCTGAAGTACACGGACCTGCGCCAGATTTCGCGTGACAGCCTGACCTATTCGTTCCTCGAGGGTGAGAGCTTGTGGGATGAGAGCGGCAAGGTGCTGCGCGATGTCTGCAAAGGCTTGCCGAACGATCGTCCTTCTGCGGAGTGCAAGGCCTTGTTGGAGCGTAGTCCCAAAGCGCGCGATCAGTGGCGTCTCGAGCAGGCCTTCGCGAAGTTCGAAGCGGAGATGCCCGAGATATTGAAGGTGATCCCGCCGGAGCGCTTTCCTGAAACCCTGAAGTGAAGCAGTTCTGATTCTCTCCCTTCGACCCCGGCTTTGCCGGGGTTTCTTTTTCCTCTCCTCAAAGCTGGGCAGATCGTGATACGTGGGTAGTGCGCAAATCACGCATTCTCATGCCGAGCGTGAGTTCGTGTTCAGTGCATCCGCAAGCCCCGCTGCCTGATGCCTGCCGGGACCGCCGTGAACCCATCCCTGGGGGCTCGCTCTCGGACGTCCTGTCCTCGAGCGTCCCGTCAGCCATCAGGCAGCGGGACTTGCTCGATCGAATCCATTGCTGCGTTGGGCTGCGTCATTCGTAGGTTGACGCGCTCAACACCAAGTCACGGATGGCGCCGCTGTACTCGATAGCACTCGTCGTTGCCGTCTGCTTGCCCCACGTTGGAACGCTTTCCCGGGCGTCGGCAGAGCGGAAACAAGCGAGGACTGTTTGAGGCGCGTAGCGCCGAGTTCCGCAGCGCCGCTCTGACGACGTTCGGGGTGGAAGTGGGGCGAGTGGGCGGCAACGGCGAGTGCCCTCCGGAAGTCTGGAGGACATAAAGAAGGCCACGCCCATCCTCAACGAACGCTGGTTGGACCTCGTTGCGCTCAGCACCAAGCGCCGGAAGCGGATCAGTATCCACCTGCGGATTCGGTCCGTCCTCGAATCACCAGCCCTTTACTACCGCGACGTCGTCCACACGTTGTGGGGCCGCGCTGCTGGCGGCTTCAATTCGAAGCAAAGCCGATCGAGCTTCCCTTCGAAATCGAAGCCGGTGGTCTGGCGGGTGAGGTCTTTGATCTGATCCGTCTGGATGTGCTCGTCGTAAAGCTTGAACTTACGGTTGTTGGTGCTGAAGAACAGCACACCCTCGGGCTTCAGCAGACGCAGACAATGATTGATGAGGGTCGGATGATCGCGCTGCACGTCGAACACGCCGCGCATCTTCTTGCTGTTGGAGAAGGTCGGCGGATCGCACACGATCAGGTCGTAACGATTGCCATCCTGCTCCGGCAACCACGCCATCACGTCGGCGGTGATGAAGCGATGATCGCGCAGCGGCAGGTCGTTGAGCGTGAAATTGTCGCGCGCCCACTCGGTGTAGGTGTTGGACAGATCCACCGTCGTCACTTCCGTGGCACCACCTGCTGCGGCGTAAACGGAGAACGAACCGGTGTAGGCGAATAGATTCAATACCCGCTTGCCGCGCGCGAGTTCGCGCACCTTGAGACGCGTGGGGCGGTGGTCGAGGAAGAGGCCGGTGTCGAGGTAATCGTCGAGGTTCACCCAGAACTTCAAACCATGCTCCTGCACGATGAAGCGGCGGTTGGTATTGCCGGTGCGCTGATACTGCTGCTGACGTTCGACGATGATTTCGCGGCGCTTGATGTGCAGGTTTTGGGGCGCGATGCCCAAGGTGTCGCACATCACCTCGCAGCTCAGCTTCAACCACTGCGCGTGCTGCTCGGGGGTGAGCGTGTGTTTGCGCTGATACTCGGCAACGTAGAGATGGTCCTCGTAGATGTCGATCGCAAAGGGAAATTCCGGCAGATCGAGATCGTACAGGCGATAGCAGCTGACACCCTGCTGTGCCGCCTTCTTGCGGCGATGCTGGTGAACCTTGACGAGCCGGTTGCGGAATTGCGTGTACTTGTCCTGTTGCATGCGACTGTCCGGAAAAAGCCGGCATTGTACGCGATGCTCAGGCGGGCAGCTGCATCGGCCATACGGACCTGATAGCTAGGCAGAGCACAGCTATCAGGTACTTGGTGTCAGACCGCCTTGAGCAGCTCCAGCGGTTTCTGCCGCAGCACGCCGCGGGTGGCGACGAGGGCGGTGAAGACGCTGAGCGCGCTGATGGCAAGGATGCTGAAGCCGGTGAGACCGGCGGAGAAGCTCCAGAGGTTGTCGAACACCACCCAGGAGATGGTCCAGCTCATGGCGAGACTGAGCACCACGCCGGAGAGGGCGGCGAAGAAGCCGAGGATGCCGAATTCGATCTGCACCATGCCTTTGACGTCGCTGAAGTTGGCGCCGAGGATCTTGAGCAGGTTGATCTCCCAGAAGCGCGATTTGACTTCGTAGCGCGCGATGGAGAACAGCACCACGAGGCCGGCGAAAATGGAGAGATAGGCCATCACGCGAATGGCCCAGCTGATCTGGTCGGTGATCTCGAGCAGGCGCGCAACGATCTGCGTGACGTTGATGACGCTGACGTTGGGGAGCTCCGTGACGATGCTGTTCTGCACGGTGAGGCGATCTTCTTCGGCAACGTCCGCAATCGCAGCGACGAAGGTCTTCGGGGCCGGATCGAGCACGCCGGGTTGGAAGGACACGAAGAAGTTGGGTTGGAAACTGTTCCAGTTCACCTTGCGCGTGTTCACGATGCGACCTTCGATCGGCACGCTTTGTACGTCGAAGGCGAGCACATCGCCGATCTTGAAGTTCATGCGCTCGGCGAAGTTTTCCTCGATCGAAATGCCGGGCAGTTCCGGTGAATCGAAATCCCAGGGGCCGTCCCAGGTTTCGCCATCCACCAGGCTCTCGGAATCCTTCAGCGCATCCTGATAGGTGAGGTTGTACATGCGGCGCTGCACGAGTTGTTCGTCGGGCGTCTCATCCACTTCATCGATCACCACGCCATTCACTGCTTCCAGTCGCGCGCGGATCATCGGCGAGAGGTAGGAGAGCGAATAGCCCTGATCGGCCAGCAGATTCTGCAAGGTGCCGAGCTGTTCTTCCTGAATGTCGAACATGAAGAAGTCGGGCACCTTGAAGTTGGTCGGCTGTGTCAGTTCGCCTTCCAGACCTTTCTGAATCTGCGGAATCAGGTTGATCAGCAGTGAACCAAGCCCAATGGCAAGGAAGCACGAAAGCGCCCCGAGGCGATTGCGATCGAGATTGCGCAGCGCGAGTTTGCGCGTGATCTGCGCTGCGCCCGAATATCGGCCGCAGGCGCGCAGAATGCTCCAGGCCACGAGGCCGAGCAGACCGATGGCGACGAGGAAGCCGGCGACGAACAAGGTGCCGATCAGGATCGAACGCGCCTGCCACATCGCAAGCAGCCAGAAGGCGACGAGGATCGGTGCGTAGCTGGCGAGATGGCGGCTCCAGTGTCCATGCACCGGACTCGGTTGCACGGTTTCGTGGAAGAGGCCGATGGGATTGAGATCGTAGATCTTCGACAAGATCGGCAAGCAGCAGATGAGGCTACCGATTGTGCCGAGGAAGAGCGCGAGCAGCAGCGAATTGATATCCATGCGGTTTTCGAAGCCACGTGGCAGGAAGCCGTCGAAGAGTTGTGGCAGGAGCGGCAGTGTGGCCCAGGCCACGGCGCTGGCGATCAGGGCGCTGACGGTGCCGAGGATGCTGATCTGCACCAGTGCCATCACATAGGCCTGCCGCGGCGTGCCGCCGAGACACATCAGGATCGCCATGTCGCGGAAACGGCTGGTGAAGAAACTGCGGAAGAGATAGGCGGCGCCGACGCCGGCGAGGAACAGTGCGATGAGCGCGATGAGGCCGAGATAGTCGTTCATGTAGTCGAGGATCTCGCCGAGGTCTTCGCTTTCTTCTTCATGCGTGGTGAGGCTGACGCGGCGGGTGTCGCGCAGCACTTCCTGTTCGAGCTTGCGGAAGTCGTCTTCGAGATTGCTGACGTCGAAGCCGGTGGGAAGTTTGTAGAAGCGCGAATAGGTGACGCGGCTGCCGAGTTGAATCAGACCCGTGGCTTCCACCGAAGGCAGACTCATGTAGATGGCGGGGAAGCTGGTCATCACGCTGATGGTGCTGGAGGGATCGGCGAGGATGACGTCGTCGATGATGAAAGTGGCATCTCCGATTTTCAGACTGTCGCCGATCTCGAGATCGAGCAGCACCATGAGGTCGCGCGCGACCCAGATGTAGTCGTCAGTGAGAAGTCGTTGGCGTGCGGCGGCGCCATTTTCGTTCAGCGAGCCGGTGTTCTGCAGAATGATGTCACCGTATTGGGGGAAACCTGCTTCGATGCCGATGATCTGACTCATGCGGGAATTGCCGTTGCCCGCGACCATGGAGAGGAAGGAGATCTGGTCGGTGCTTTCGAAATCGCTGCCGAGCAGGCTTTCCGCCAGATCGGTTTCGCGTTCGGTGAGCGGAAAGCGCGAGGAGATCTGGACGTCGGCGGTGAGGATGGCCTTGGAGTTGTTGGCGAGATGCTCGTCGATCGATTGCTTGAAGGAATCGAGCGCGATGAAGCCGATCAGGCCGATGCTCAGGTTCAGCACGAAGAACAGGCTGAACTTGAAGTTGTTGTGGATTTCTTTCCAGGCCAGTTTTAGCCAGAGCATGTCGTCTTATTCCATGTACTTGCTGTTCATTCGATTCAGCGCCACGTTCAATGAAGCGTTCGTAGGTTGGCGGTGAACGCGGCGAACCCGACGGGCGATCTTCAAACACCAATGCGTTGGCTATTTCCGCGGGGCTGCTATGTGAGATCAACCGGCCCAACACCATCTTGCTCGAGCGCCTCTGCCTTCGAGCGACCTCCTTGCCTGGGTTCCATCTTCAGCATCCCACGGTGAGGTGCGCTGCGCTCATCGCCAGCCTACGACTACTTACTCATGGTGGAAGAGGAACGTGGTACTCAGACAAATCTTCCATTCTGCAGACGCTGTTCGCGCGCGCAGCGCTTGGCGAGTTCCTCGTTGTGCGTCACGAACAGCATCGTCATGCGATGTTCCTTCACCAGGTCGAAGATCATGTCGGAGACATAGGCTCCGGTCTTGTTGTCGAGGTTGCCGGTGGGTTCGTCGGCCAGAAGGATGGCGGGCCGCACGACCATGGCGCGCGCGATCGCCACGCGCTGGCATTCACCACCACTCATCTGATGCGGGAAGTGTTCCTTGCGTTTGCCGAGGCCCACCTGTTCCAACGCGACTTCGGCCTTGGCAGTGGCATCGGGATCGCGGAAGAGATCGAGCGGCAGAGAGACGTTCTCGAGCGCGGTCAGGTGCGACATCAAATGGAATTGCTGGAAGATGATGCCGATGTTGCGGGCGCGGAATTGCGCGAGTTCGGCTTCGCTGAGCGTGTGCAGGTTCTGACCGTTGAGCACGATGGAACCGGAAGTGGGCGTGTCGAGCCCGGCCAACAGGGTGAGCAGCGTCGACTTGCCGCTGCCGGATTGCCCCAAGATGGCGACGCTTTCGCCTTGCGCCACCTGCAGATTGAGTGACTTCAATACTTCCACCGGTTCGCCATGACCGGCGCCGGGGAAGGTCTTACAGAGATCGGTGACTTCGAGAATCATGAAACAGCCGTCCACTGCCAAAGGCCAGGGAAGATAAAGCAGTGCTCGAGTCCCAACAAGAGAGGCGACTCAAAGCTGTGTATGTGAACGGCGCGAGACGGGGGGATAACGGATGCTTGGATGTGGGGCAGGTTGGTGCTGAGCGCAGCGAAGCCCAACGGGCTATCTCAGAGCCCTCGGTGAATCGAGTCCAAGAACTCCACAAAACGTTGTTTGCCCAACGCAAACATCAGACATCCCATGTTGGGCTTCGTCCTGAGGACCAGCTCCAACCTACGATTGGAGTGTTGAATGGGTGCAACGATGCGTACGGATAACCGATGTTGGGCTTCGCCCTGAGCTCTCAGCGCCAACCCATGAGGTCTCGGTGCAGGTTGAAAATCTCAGACAAAAAAAACCGCGGAGGGCCTAGGGGCGCCGTCCGCGGCAAGGAGGGGGTTCAGATCAACGGAGGTCGAAACGATCGAGCTCCATCACTTTGTTCCAGGCTTTGACGAAGTCGTTCACGAACTTCTCGTCGGAGTCGCTGGCGGCGTAGAACTCGGCCACTGCGCGCAGTTCACTGTTGGAGCCGAAGATCAGGTCCACCGGCGTGGCGGTCCACTTCACCTGACCGGTTGCGCGGTCGACGCCTTCGTAGATGCCTTCGGTGCTCGACTTGCGCCATTCGGTGGACATGTCGACCAGGTTCACGAAGAAGTCGTTGGTCAGCGTCTGCGGCTTGTCGGTGAAGACACCATGGTCGTTACCGGCATTGGCACCGAGGACACGCAGACCACCTACCAGAGCGGTCATTTCCGGCACCGTCAGGTTCAGGAAGGCTGCACGCTCTACCAAGGCTTCGGCGGGCGAGCGCTCGTTTTCGGTCGAGAAGTAGTTGCGGAAGCCGTCTGCCTTCGGTTCGAGATAGGAGAACGAAGTGACGTCCGTCATTTCCTGCGTGGCGTCGGTGCGGCCCGGTGAGAAGGGCACTTTCACCTTATAGCCGGCATCGGCGGCAGCCTTCTCGATGGCGGCGGCACCGCCCAACACGATCACGTCGGCCAGCGAAACGCGTTTTTTGCCGCGCTGTTTGGCGTTGAAGTCGTTCTGGACTTTCTCCAGTACCGGCAGCACGCGCGCCAGTTCAGCAGGCTGGTTGACCGCCCAGTCTTTCTGCGGCGCCAGACGCAGGCGGGCACCATTGGCGCCACCGCGCAGGTCGGTGCCGCGGAACGAGGCTGCCGAAGCCCAGGCCGTGCGTACCAGTTCGGACACCGTCAGACCCGAGTTGAGCAGGTTGGATTTCAGCGTCTCGATGTCGGCGGCGTTGACGAGCTCGTGGTCGACCGCGGGAACCGGATCCTGCCAGAGGAAGTCTTCATCGGGCACGAGCGTGCCGAGGTAGCGGGACTTCGGACCCATGTCGCGATGCGTCAGTTTGAACCAGGCCTTGGCGAACGCCGTCTCGAACTCGCTCGGGTTGTTGAGCCAGCGCATCGTTATTTCGCGATAGGCCGGGTCTTCGCGCAGCGCGAGGTCGGTGGTCAGCATCACCGGCGCATGACGTTTGTCCGGATCACGCGCATCGGGTACCAGGTTGGCGCCCTGACCGTCGGCCGGGATCCATTGCGTGGCTCCGCCCGGGCTCTTCGTCTGCACCCATTCCCAGGCATAGAGGTTCTGCAGGAAGTTGTGCGTCCACTGGGTCGGGCTCACGGTCCAGGCGCCTTCGAGGCCACTGGTGATGGTGCCGGCATCGCAGCTGTTCTTCCAACCGAGCCCCTGCTGTTCGAGCGGGGCCGCTTCGGGTTCGGGGCCCACGCAATCCTGCGGGCGCGCGGCACCGTGCGTCTTGCCGAAGGTGTGGCCACCGGCGATGAGGGCGACGGTTTCTTCATCGTTCATGCCCATGCGGCCGAAGGTTTCGCGGATGTCGCGCGCGGCGAGCAAGGGATCGGGATTGCCGTTGGGGCCTTCGGGATTCACGTAGATCAGCCCCATCTGTGTGGCGGCGAGGGGTTTGGCGAGTTCGCGATCACCGCTGTAGCGCTGATCGCCGAGCCATTCGCCTTCCGGGCCCCAGTTGGTTTCGGTGGCTTCCCAGGCGTCTTCACGGCCGCCGGCGAAACCGATGGTCTTGAAGCCCATGTCTTCCATCGCCACGGTGCCGGCCAACACGAGCAGGTCGGACCACGACAGGTTGTTACCGTATTTCTGTTTGATCGGTTGCAACAGGCGACGCGCCTTATCCAGATTACCGTTGTCCGGCCAGCTGTTCAGTGGTGCGAAACGTTGCATGCCACCATCGGCGCCACCACGACCGTCCAGCACGCGATAGGTGCCGGCAGCGTGCCAGGACATGCGGATGAAGAAGGGACCATAGTGTCCGTAGTCGGCCGGCCACCAATCCTGCGAGGTGTGCATCAAGGTTTTGAGATCGGCTTTGACGGCCTCGATGTCGAGGTTCTTGTAAGCAGCGCGGTAATCGAAGTCAGGGTCGAGCGGGCTGGAGGTGGGATTGTTTTCACGCAGTGGACCGAGGTCGAGGCGATTGGGCCACCAATAGTCATTGGTGGTGGGCTTCTGTTGCGCCTGGGCAACAGACGTGAGCACGGCGGCACTGAGTGCGCATACGGCAAACATGGCCTTGGTGGTGCGTAACATTGCTGTTCTCCTTGTCGTCTTTCCGAGGGGGGAATGGGAAGTACGGGACGGAGTATAGAAACGCGTTTTTCGTGCGTAACATCGTTTGAGGCTATGGTTTCGATAGCCTCTGCCGATTCTAGTGGGGAAGGTCGCGCAGCGCCGCAGATGGACAGTAATTGTCTACAACTTATGCCAACTTTGGCAGAACGTGCTTGGAGCTATGCGCCATCCTCGATTGCGCGATGGAGCACAGAGCTGGTTGATGCAGGGTGGGTTTTATTTCTGAATTGATCGTTCCTGAAAGCTCAGGAAGAGGGAATCAGCGGCTGCAGGAACTCCCACACCAGGTCGGCCACGATGCGCGTGCCTTCGGCGTTGGGATGGATCCCGTCGCCTTGATTCAGTTCGGGCACGGCAGCGACGCCTTCGAGCAGGAAGGGCAGGAAAGGCAGCTGATATTCCTCGGCGAGACGCGGGAAAACCGCGGCGAAGGCTTCGGTGTATTCGGGGCCCATGTTGGGTGGAATCAACATGCCGGCGAGAGCCACCTGGATGTCGTTGGCCTGCGCAAACTCGATGGCATCGCGCAGGTTCTTTTCCATTTCCTTGACGTCGAGTCCGCGCAGACCGTCATTGGCGCCGAGTGCCAGCAACATGAGGTCGGGTTTGGCGCGTGCGAACCAGCGCAGACGACTGAGCGCGCTGGCGGAGGTGGAGCCGCTGACACCACCATTGATCACCTTGATGTCGGTGCGGCCTTGTTCCTTGAAACGGGATTCGATCAGGCTGGGAAACGATTGGCCTTCATCGAGGCCCAAACCTTCGGTGAGGGAATCACCGAGGAAGAGGATGGTGAACTGCTCGTCCTGTTGCGCCAGGAGCGGCATGCAAACCAACGCAAAAGCCATGCAAAACAGGGAAAGAAGACGTCGCATGAGGGCTCGATCCTTCGTGGGGCGGGGCTCTGTCGGTAAAGACCCAGAACACCGTGCTAGAATTCGCCGCCGATTTTAGCCGATAGGGACCTTCCACGCATGACCATCATTCGCCAGGACGACGTGATCCAAAGCGTCGCCGATGCCCTGCAGTTCATTTCGTACTATCACCCGCTCGATTTCATCCAGGCCGTGCACCGCGCGTGGCAACGCGAAGAGTCGCAGGCCGCCAAGGATGCAATGGCGCAGATCTTGATCAACTCGCGCATGTGCGCCGAAGGCCATCGCCCGATCTGTCAGGACACCGGCATCGTGACCGTGTTCGTCAACGTGGGCATGAACGTGCGTTTCGAAGGCACGCTGGATCTGGAAAGCATGATCAACGAGGGCGTGCGTCGCGCCTATCTGCATCCGGACAACGTGCTGCGTGCGTCGATCCTGCGCGATCCTGCCGGTGCGCGTAAGAACACGCGCGACAACACGCCGGCCGTGATCCACACGCGCTTCGTGCCCGGCGACAAGGTGGAGTTCCAGGTGGCCGCCAAAGGTGGTGGTTCCGAGAACAAGTCCAAGCTGGTGATGCTCAACCCGAGCGACAGCATCGTCGACTGGGTGGTCAAGACCGTGCCGACCATGGGGGCCGGCTGGTGTCCGCCCGGCATGTTGGGCATCGGCATCGGTGGTACCGCCGAGAAGGCGATGGTGTTGGCGAAGGAAGCTCTGATGGATCCCGTCGACATCGACGAGCTGCGGGCACGTGGTCCGCAGAATCGCATCGAAGAGCTGCGTCTGGAGATCATGGACAAGGTGAATGCGCTCGGCATCGGTGCGCAGGGGCTCGGTGGTTTGACCACCGTGCTCGACGTGAAGATCAAGGATTATCCGACGCACGCCGCTTCCCTGCCGGTGGCGATGATTCCGAACTGCGCTGCGACGCGTCACGCGCACTTCGTGCTCGATGGTTCCGGCCCCGCCGAACTGCACCCGCCGAAGGTGGAAGATTATCCGCAGATCACCTGGGATGTCGGTCCTTCCGCGCGCCGCGTGAATCTCGACACCGTCACTCGCGAAGAGATCGCCACCTGGAAGCCCGGCGAAACGCTGCTGCTGTCCGGTCGCATGCTCACCGGCCGCGATGCCGCGCACAAGCGCATGGTCGAGCTCTATCGCAGTGGGCAGGGCTTGCCGGAGGGGGTGGATCTGAAGGGCAAGTTCATCTACTACGTGGGTCCAGTCGATCCCGTGCGTGATGAGGTCGTGGGTCCTGCTGGTCCGACCACGGCGACGCGCATGGACAAATTCACCGACGAGATTCTGGAACGCACGGGTTTGTTGGGCATGGTCGGCAAAGCCGAGCGTGGCCCTGCTGCGATCGAGGCGATCAAGAAGCACAAGGCCGTGTATCTGATGGCGGTCGGTGGTGCTGCCTATCTCGTGTCGAAAGCGATTCGCAAAGCCCGCGTCGTGGCCTTCGAAGACCTCGGCATGGAGGCGATCCACGAGTTCGAAGTGGAAGACATGCCGGTGTCGGTAGCGGTCGACGTCAACGGTGAGTCCGTGCACCAGAGCGGTCCCGAGATCTGGCGCAAGCGCATCGCTGAAGCCGTGCAGGTCGTGGACGTCAAATAACTTTCCCTTCTCTGCGAGATGAGCCTCATGACCTGGGGCTCATCTCGTTGCTTCTCTGGTTACCTCTACTCATCAGCCAAGCAGTAAGGCGTGGCCTGGTGGTGCTGTGAGTTCGGCATCGCAGATTGGTACTCGTCGAG
Source organism: uncultured Gammaproteobacteria bacterium (assembly GCA_937898685.1). Classification (GTDB taxonomy): domain Bacteria; phylum Pseudomonadota; class Gammaproteobacteria; order Pseudomonadales; family Pseudohongiellaceae; genus CAILUG01. The sequence goes on from CALEJT010000033.1 coordinate 41,749, forward strand.
TGCAGTGGAAAATGTTTCGTGTGTTGGACCTCACGCAGTGAAGCCCAACAAGCGATCTTGCAGTTCAACCTTGTGTTCGATAGCCCATGTTGAGCTTCGCGCGTACTGCGCGTCTCAGCCTGACCTTCGGTTCCTCATTCCTCCAGTGCGATTGGGTTTGCGCGATTGCTGATCGAGCGATTCTCTGTGGTGGTGTCCTCGTAAGGACGCTCGATGCCACGGACGGTCGAGCGCGAGACTACAGGGATGTATTCATGCCGCTCCTGGAGAGGATGCCACCACAGAGAATCGCGGATGCACCTTCGCTATGAAAGACGAAGCCCCGATCACTTGCGTGATCGAGGCTGCGGCGACGAGCGCGAAGGCGCTGACGTTTACAGCGACTCCATTCTCCAGTTGAACCCTACACGGAACACGCGACCACGGGCCTCGTAGATGTTGCTGGTGGTCGTGGTCTGCACGCCGTGACGCAGCGGATCTTCTTCATCGAATACGTTGATGACGGTGAAGGTGAGATCGGCATCGGCGAAGGGCAGGGTGTAACCGTAGGTGAGGTCGAGGGTATGGAAGTCGGTTTCCTCGGTGAGATTGTTGTTGGCGTTGGGCGCGTCGTTGACGAGCTTCGACACGTAGCGCCAGGTGGCGCGTGCCATGTGGGCATCACGACGCCAATCGAGCTGCACGTTGCCGCGCCACTCGGGGTTGGGTGACCCGAAGGTCGACATGTTGTAGCTGCCGACGCCATCGACCACGCGACCCTGCACGTCCATCTCGTATTTCTCGGTCCACGAACCGATCAAACGTGCCCGCCACTCACTGCCGAGCGCTTCGAAGTCATAGGTGAAGCTGAAGTCCACGCCGGAGGTGTTCTGGAAGGATTGGTTGATGTAGGTGGTGGTGAAGAGCTGGACGTCGAAGCCCGACATGCAGTCGAGCGGACGCGGGTTGGTGGGCGTTGCCGGCGGGAACCAGCGTCCGGTGACTTCACACACTTCGTTCGGTGCACCATCACGCAACTGGATGCGCGGGTCGGTGATGAAGCCGTCGGCGCGGTCGAGCAGCAGGATGGTCTGCGAGTTCTCCTGCGTGATCAGATCCTTGAACTTCACGCTCCAGTAGTTGATGTCCACCGAGAAGTTGTCGGTGAGGTCCCAGGTGAAACCGGCCGTCCAGTTGTCGGAGGTTTCGGCCTTGAGGTTGCGGTTGCCGACGAGCAGGCCGCGGGCGTTGATGGTGTCGCCGCCGATCGGATCGGTGGTGGCACCACCGGGGCCGATGCCGAACATCTGGATTTCGCCGGGCTGACGGAACGAGGTACCGGCGGAGGCGCGCAGATAGAGGCCTTCGCGCGGCGTGATCAGGATGCCGACCTTGGGATCGAGCGAATCCATGCTGCCGGTGTCTTCGTAGCGCGCAGCCAGCTGTATTTCGAGCATGTCGCTCGGATACATCACCAGTTCGCTGAATACCGCATCGGTGGAGCGCTCGCCGCTGAAATCGAGATAGGCGGTGGCGCCGTTGAAGGCCCAGTTGCCGGCCTGTTCGCTCAGCGAATCCCAATCCTGCTTGAACTTCTGCTCGCGGCGATGGATGCCGAGCGCGATGCCGGTGGTGCCGCCCGCCATTTCCCACAGATCGCCGGTGACGACGAAGTCGTAGGTGCGCAGTTCGCCCGAATCGTTGGTGGTGCGACCGCCGGTCATCCAGCGCGTGAGCTCGGGATCGTTGTAGTGAGGATCACTCGGATTGGCGAGGAAGTTGTTGGCGAATGGGTTCCAGAATTTGCAGTTACCGACGCCGCGATTTTCCGGCACGTTGGCGTTGCAGTTCGGTCCGCCGAAACCGTTCAGCGCCTTGTTCAAGCGATCGACGATGGTATCGGTGCTGCTGAAGAAGGTGTCGTTCCACGAGTTCGAGAATGAGGCCTGCCAATCCCAACCGGAATCACCGAAGCTGCCACGCAGACGCGCCGCGAAGCGATAGGTGTCCTGCGAGGTGGTGTGCGTGTTGGAGGGACCACCAGCCGGACTCATCACGCGGCCGCGGAAACGATAGCCACCGATGTTGGGATCGTTGGCCGGGTTGGGGAAGTTCGGATTCATGCGCACGGCTTCGAGCACGCCGGGGTTGTCCACCGGTACGAAGCCGAAGCTGGTCACACCGGCAGGCGTGACGTAACCGAAGGGAATGTCGTAGCGCGTACGGGCGAAGCCGAACTCGAACTCGCCACGCAGCGTGTTGTTGAATTCGTGCGTCAGCACCGACAGACCCACGATGCGTTCGGACTCGGGCTGCAGCGCGCGGTTCAGCGCGTTGAACATCAGACATTGGTTGCCGGCGGGCGTGACTTCGCCGGCGGCAAGACCACCACCGATCTGGTCGCTGCCGCAGAGCGGATCGGGCACGGTTTGCGTGGCGGGGCGCAAGGTGCCGTTGACGTTCTGGATCTGGAAGGTCGCGGGGTTGCCGAAGCCGGAGGTGAGACCGAGACGTAGACGCGCGTCGTCGTAGCGATCCTCCACCAGCAGGATTTCGGTGGTGGCGTAGTCGAGGCCTGCGACGACGTGCGTGCGATCGCTGCCGCCGCCGAGAATGATGCCGATGTTCATGTCGGGACGCGAACCCTGCACGTCCTGAATCTTCTGTGCTTCGGTGCGGATCTCGATGCCTTCGAAGTCATTGCGCGTGATGAAGTTGGCCACACCAGCCACAGCGTCGGAGCCGTAGAGAGCGGAAGAACCGTCGGTGACGAGTTCCACGCGCTCGACCATGATCGACGGTGCGAGGTTGTTGATGTCGACGAAGCCGTAGCCTCCGTCACTGGTCTGGCGCCCACCGTTGAGCAGCACCAGGGTAGCGCGTGGACCGAGACCACGCAGGTTGATGGTGGCGGTGGGTGTGTTGCCGCCGTTCATGCCGCCTTGTTGGGTGTTGATGGTGGAGGTGGAGCCGATGCTCTGAGGCAGGTTCTTAAACACCTCCGCGATGGAGCCGCGCTGTTCGAGACGTAGATCTTCGTTGTTGATGACGGTGACCGGTTGTGGCCGGTCGACGGGACGCTCGATGAACGAGCCTGTGACGAAGACTTCTTCGATGGCATCCGCCGCAAGTGCGCTACCTCCGTAGGCGGTACTGCATAGTGCGATTGCGACTGCCAATTTGTTGCCATGAAACAGGCGACGCTGATTCATAGTTTTTCCCCTCTTTTACTTGTGGAATGTCGAGGGCAATGCGGAACTACGCCCGAATTTTTGGTCGCGACAGAGCAGAAAAACTCATGCCGCGATCGCAAGTGCACGATCACGGCATGAGCGCTCCCCTCTGAAGTTGCGGACGATAGTAGTTCGCAAGCAATCATTGCAAGAACCATCCAGATCAATTTCGCTCGGTATTTACCGAGATGAAACACGTTTAGAACCAGCCCGTTCGGTTCGTCTTTGCAAAGCCGTGCTAAGATCGCGCGCCAGGGGACCAGCCTGCTGCCTCGCCTCAGCACAGAAAAAACACCAACAAAAAAGAAGGAATTCATGCATGTTCGCATCGCGCCGCTTGCTCGCAGTGCCGCTGCTTCTCACCGTGATGTTCGGCACCGCCGCAGCGGTGCATGCACAGCAGGTCGATCCGGTACGTGGGGCGCAGGTGTTTCAGAACTTCTGCACGCGCTGTCATCTGCCGCTCGAGATGAGCACGCGTCTGCGGCAGGACTGGCAGGGGCACGATGCGGCCGAGTTGCTGCAACGTCTTACGGCCACCATGCCCGGTGAAAGACCGGGTTCGCTCAGCCCGCAGCAATATGGCGATGTCACGGCTTACGTCCTGGCGCTGGCTGGCATGGTGGATGTCGATGCGGTATTGAATATCGCGGACTTCACAGGACTGACTTTGCGCTTTTCCGAGGCGGCGCAGGACAGTGAAAGTGAAGTCGCCTGGCTCACCATGAACGGCGCTCTGTCCGCCACGCGTTATTCCGAGCTCGATCAAATCGACGCTGACAATGTCGCAGAGTTGCAAGTGGTGTGGCGTCTGCCACTGATGAATTTCGGGCCCGTGCCGGAAGGGCAGAACGTCACCACGCCCTTGGTCGCTGGTGGCCGCATGTTTGCCACCGCCGGCGTGCAGCGCGATGTGATCGCGATGGATCCTGCCACTGGTCAACTGTTGTGGATGTGGCGCGCGCAGGAAGGCGAGCGCTTCGATCTCGCGCCCCGCAAGGGTTCTGGCAAGGGTCTCGCCTATTGGAGCGATGGGCGCGATGAAGTGGTTTTCACCGTTACGCCCGGCTACTACCTCGTGGCCCTCAACGCGCGCACCGGTTTGCCCATGGAGAACTTCGGTGCTTCGGGCTGGGTGGATCTGCAGCAGGGGCTGCGTTTGGGACCGGGGCGCGACGATATCGACATCGGCCTATCGTTTCCGCCGCTCGTGGTCGACGACGTCGTGATCGTCGGCGCCTCACACGCACTCGCGATCAGACCGAAGGCGGCCGCGAACGTGAAGGGCGACATCCGCGGTTACGACGCGCGTACCGGTGAACTGCTCTGGACCTTCCACACCATTCCCGAACCGAACGAATACGGCATCGAAACCTGGTTGGAGAACTCCGCGTCCTACACCGGCAATGCCGGCGTGTGGGCGCCGATGTCGGCCGATCCCGCGTTGGGACTGGTCTATCTGCCGGTGGAAACACCGACCGGTGACTACTACGGTGCCGATCGTCCCGGCGACAACCTGTTCGGCAATTCGCTCGTTGCGCTCGACTACCGCACGGGTGAACGTCGCTGGCACTTTCAGTTGATCCATCACGACATCTGGGACTGGGACAATCCTGCTGCGCCGATCCTGGCCGACCTGCCCAATGGTCGCAAAGTGGTGGTACAGCTCACCAAGCAGGCCATGGCCTATGTGTTCGATCGCGCCACGGGTGAGCCGCTCTGGCCGATCGTGGAAACGCCGGTGCCGCAATCGGACGTGCCGGGTGAACGCAGCTCTCCGACGCAACCGATCCCGACCAAGCCCGCGCCCTATGATCGCCAGGGCTTCAGCGAAGCGGATCTGATCGACTACACGCCCGAGCTCAATCGCCGTGCGCGTGAGCTCGTCAAACTCTATCGCATGAGTGAGTTGTTCACGCCGCCTTCATTGGCGGATGCACCCGATGGTACGCAAGGTACCTTGCATCTGCCGCACGCGACCGGTGGTGCCAACTGGCAGGGCGGTGCCTACGATCCCGACACCGGCATTCTCTATGTGCCCTCGCGCACCTCGCTCACCGTGCTGGGTCTGGTGCCCGGTGGCGAGAACTCTTCGGTGCGCTACATCCAGGGCCAGCGTGAAGGTCTCAATCTGGATGGACTGCCGCTGATGACGCCTCCCTATGGCCGCATCACTGCCATCGATCTCGTGAGTGGTGAACACCTGTGGTGGATTCCCAATGCGGATACGCCGGAGGCAATCCGCAATCATCCGGCGCTCGCCGGTGTCGAGCTGCCGCGCACCGGTAATCAGAATCACAGTGGCATCCTGCTTACGCGCACCTTGCTGTTCACCGGCGAAGGCCCCGGCGGCAAGCACCTGCTGCGCGCACACGACAAGGCCACCGGCGAGATACTGGCGGAGATTCGCTTGCCGGGCAGTCAGACGGGCACCCCCATGACCTTCATGCACCAGGGCCGCCAGTACGTGGCACTGACGGTGAGTGGACCGGGCGGTAGTGAACTGGTCGCGTTGCGCTTGCCCTAGCGCTCTTCTCCTCCCCTCAACAGGGGATGGGTGGTCGCTGACCGCTGTGAAAGACTGCACCAAACCAAGGCTCCGCTTCCCATGCGATTGAGTTCTCCCACCTTCATTCTGCGTTGCGCCGTGCTCGTGTGCGTGGCCTGCGTCATGGCCATGCTGATCCTGGCGCTACGTACGCCGGTGCTGGGCATCGAGCTCGAAGCGGACTATGACACCGGACGTCTGCTGCTGCGCAATTACGCGGACCTGCAATTGCCAGAGCCCGCGGCTCCCTACGCGCTGGAGGCGCTGATCCCGCCGCAGGGCGAGCGTTATGACATCGAGCTGGCCGACTTCGTCGAAGAGCCGGATGTATTGGCGGACAACGCCACCATCGCGCGTCTCTTCGCACGGCAGGAAGAGCTGACGAGTCTGTTGGAAGCTCCACTGCTCGGCGTGGTCGCGCAGGGCAGCGATGGACAGGCGGTCACGCGCGAACTTGCGCCGCGGCAACGCAGCTTGCGCGACATTCCCTATCCCTTCTGGTTGCAGCTCGTGGTGGCGCTGACCTCGTTCCTGATCGGTGCCTGGATCTACGCGTTGCGGCAGACCGATTGGGCAGCGCGGCTCTTCTTGTGGTCGGGTGTCGGCATTCTCACATCGGCGGGCAGCGCCGCCATCTACAGCAGCCGCGAGTTGGCCCTGCATGGCGCATTCTTCAAGGCGCTGTCGGCGATCAACTTCTTTGGTGCTGCGCTCTTCGGCATGTCGATGGTGGGCTTGTTCCTGCTCTATCCCAAGGTCTTGCTGCGCATGCGCCATGTGTTGGCGGTAGTGGCGGTGTTCCTCTGCATGCTGCTCTACGAGCTGGCGACGCGCTATGGCCTCCTACCTCACTTCGATCCGCAGTTCTATCTGCCACCGAGCATCATCCTGCTCGAGATGGCGTCGATCATTCTGTGCGTGGTGCTGCAGTGGTTCGCCACGCGCGGCGATCCCGCAGCGCGAGCCGTGCTGCGCTGGCTGGGACTGTCGATCATCATCTGCTCCGGTTTCTTCATGGTGCTGTTCTACATGCCGGTGATACTCGGCGTGCCGCTGCCGACCTCGCAGGCCCATGCCTTCGTGGTGTTCCTGCTCATCTACATAGGCATCGCCATGGGGCTGCGACGTTATCGCCTGTTCGATCTCGGCACTTGGTCGTTTCAGATCATGTTCTATCTGTCGGCGTTGGTCGGTTTCTTTCTGCTCGACGCCTTCATCATCGCGCAGCTCGATTTCAGCGCGGCGCTGTCCACCGGTGTGTCCTTGCTCGTGATCGGCTTCGGTTACCTGCCGCTGCGCGACTGGCTGTGGCGGCGCACCTTGGGACGTCGTCAGCGTGAGGAACACGAATGGTTCACCGACGTCATGACCATTCCCTTCAGCGGTAGTCCGCAGCAGGCGATGCAACGCTGGAAGCAGCTGCTGCAGGCCGTATTCGCGCCGCTGCACCTCGAAGAAGTCGCAGAAGAGCTGCGCTCGCCGGAGTTGCGGGAGGAGGGTTTGAGTCTGTACTTGCCAGGCAGCGGTGCCATCAGACCGATGTTTCTGGCCTACTGTCAGGGCGGCAAGAGACTCTTCAGCAGTGCCGATCTCAACTTCGCGCGGCAACTGCTGCGGGTGCTGGAACAGGCGGAGCAGAGTCGTGTGTCGTATGAAGAAGGACGCTTGCAGGAACGTCGTCGCATTGCACAGGACCTGCACGACGACATCGGCTCACAGCTTTTGAGTTCGCTGCACAGCAACGACCTTTCCACCGCGCAGAGCAGCATCCGCAAGACCATCAGCGATCTGCGCGCAGTGGTCGGTGGTTTGGTGGGAACGCAGACGCCGCTGTCCGAGCTCATCTCCGAACTGCGCTACGAGACGAGTTCGCGTTTGGAAGAAGCGGGGATCGACCTGGAATGGCCGGTGTCGGACCTCGATGATTCGACCTTGCTCGTGGATTACCGCTTCGCCAAGAACATCCGCTCGATCGTGCGCGAGTGCATCAGCAACGTGATCAAACATGCGCAGGCGCGACGCGTGAACGTTTCCACCTGGCAAGAACCCGGCAAGTTCCATCTCACCGTGGCGGACGATGGCATCGGTCTGCAACCGGGGCGCCGCCATGGCAATGGTCTGGGCAACATCCGTGAACGTGCGGCGGCTATCGGTGGGCGTGCCCTGGTGGCCAACCTCGAGCGCGGTGCCGTCGTGCGGGTGGAAACAGCGCTAGGAAATTAAGCCGATACGGCTCGCTTCCATCGCCGCTTCCGCGCGCGTCGAGATGTTCAACTTACGGTAGATGCTCTTCACATAACCGGCTGCGGTATTGCGGCTGATCGCGAGCATGTCCGCCACCTTCGGCAAGGTGAAACCCTTGCTGATCAACTGCAGCACTTCCTTCTCGCGCTTGGTGAGCACCGTGTCGGCGGCGGGCTGCGCCTGTCGTTCGAAATGCGCCAGCAGGCGCCGCGAGATCGAAGGGGAGAGCGGCGGCTCGCCACCGGTGATGTTGCGCAGACGTGCGATGAACTGGTCACGGGTCTGATCCTTCAACAGATAACCCTGCGCACCCGCCTGTAGCGCCGGGAACAGATGCTGGTCGTCGTCGAAGATGGTGATGACGACGCCCAGGGCCTGCTCCTGTCGCATCCGCAGATGACGGATGGCCTCGCAACCCGAACCATCGGGCAGGGCGAGATCGAACAGAGCGATGTCGAAACGTTCCACGTCGATCAGCTCCTTTGCCGCAGCAACGGAACTGGCTTTGTGACAGACGATGCCCGGATAGACCTCTTCCAGAATCGCTGCATGCCAGCCCTGCATTTCTTCGATGTCTTCGAGTATCAGTGCCTGACGCACCTCGGTGCTCCTGCGTTCTTGTCGTCGTGAGTAAAACCGAACCGCATGGTACCCAAACCGCGCGGTTCTGACATGGCGTCGGGGTTTCAAGTATCATCCGGCGCTCATTACAACATGCCGTAGTCAAATTCGAGGGGGACTCTTGGCCACTCGCGCCGAACTCATCGCCAGATTGCAAGCGCTCGACGCTTGTGCCGTATCCGATGCGCTCGACAGTTGCAAACTGAAGGGTGCCCAATCCGGCCTCATACGCCGCTCCACCCGTAAACGCATCGCGGGAACCGTACAGACGGTAAAACTCCACGCCATGGAACCGGTCGGTGGTTCCAAACGTCATCTCGGCACTGCCGCCATCGAAGCCGCGGACGATCTCACCGTGATCGTCGTGGAACAGCGTACCGGCATCGACTGCGCTGGGTGGGGCGGAGTGCTTGCCAATGCCGCCAAGGTGAAGGGTGTGCGAGGCGTCATCATGGAAGGCCCGGCCCGCGACATCGACGAATACGAAGAGATCGACTTCCCCGTGTTCTCCCGTTCCACCACGCCGCGCACCGCGCGTGGCCGCGTGTGGGAAGAAGCCTTCGGCGTGCCGGTGCAGGTCGGCGACGTCATCGTGCAGCCGGGTGACTACGTGATCGCCGACGGCAGCGGCGTTGCCTTCATTCCCGCGGCGCGCATCGAGGAAGTGCTGGAAGTCGCCGAACGCATCGTTGCCAAGGAACGTCTGATGACCAAGGACGTGCTCGCCGGCAAACCGGTGTCGCAGGTGATGGGAACCAATTACGAAACCATGTTGGACAAGTAAGCGCATGAGTGAACAGCAATACGACAGAAACGTAGAACGGGCCTCCAAACTCGACACCGCCACGCTCAGCGATGCCATGGACAAGCTCCGCATCGCCGGCCAGTGTCTGGGCATCAAGCCGCGCAGCCATGACTTCCGTCTCACCGGTCGTGCCTACACCATCCTCTATGGTCCGCTCGACGCCGAAAAACCCGGCACCGTCGGCGACTTCATCGACAAACTCGGTCCGGGCACGGTGGTGGTGATCGACAACGGCGGTCGCGAAGACGCCACCGTGTGGGGCGACATCCTCACCTATCTCGCACACAAGAAAGGTTTGGCAGGTACCGTGATCGACGGCGCCTGTCGCGACGTGCATCTCTGTTTGAGTCTCGGCTATCCGGTGTACTCGCGCAGCTATTCGATGCGCACCGGCAAGGATCGCGTGCAGGTCGATGCCGAACAGGTACCGGTGAACATCGGCGATGCGCGCGTGTTGCCGGGTGACCTGATTCGCGGCGATGCCGACGGTGTCGTGTGCATCCCGCGTTCGCGCGAAGAAGAAGTATTGGCCGTGGCGGAGCAGATCGAAGAAGCGGAAGCGAAGATCCGCGCCATGCTGGCCGAGGGCAAGACGATTGCCGAGGCCCGCGCCGCGATGAAATATCACTCGCTGCAAACCCCGGAAAAATGACTACCACGCAGGCCGCGGTGCTGCGGCCCACGGATCGGAGAACAAGAAAGTGATCATCGATTGTCACGCACACATGGCGGCTCCCCCGCAGCTCGACGTCTACAAGTCGGGTCTTTTGTCACATCGCGGCTCGCACGGTCGCGGCGGGGTGAAGTACACCGAAGAGCAGTTGGTTGCCGCCTATCACAAGAAGGAAATGGCACCCTGCGGCCACATCGAGCACATGTCGAACAACGGCATCGACATGCAGCTGATCTCGCCGCGTCCATTCAAGACCATGCATTCCGAAAAGCCTGGCTATCTGGTGGAGTGGTACATCCACGAATGCAACAAGATCATCGCGCACAGCGTGAAGCTCTTCCCCGATCGCTTCATCGGCATCGGTGGTCTGCCGCAGCAGTGCGGCGAGCCCGTGAGCGTGTGCTTCGAAGAGATGGAGCACTGCGTGAAGAACTATGGTTTCAAGGGCTTCCTGCTCAACCCCGATCCCTACGAGAACGATGGCCGCAAGGCACCGCCGATGGGTGATCGCTACTGGTATCCGCTCTACGAAAAGGCCATCGAACTCAACGTGCCGCTGCACATCCATACCGCGGGTTCGCGCAACCCGCAGCGCGAGCCCTACAGCCTCTACTTCGTGAACGAGGAAACGACGGCGGTCTATGGCTTCGTCAACTCGACGGTGTTCGAGGATCTGCCGGAGCTGAAGATCGTGGTGTCGCACGGTGGCGGTGCCATGCCGTATCAGATCGGCCGTTTCAATGCGGGTTCGGTGAAGACCGGTGCGCAGGGCGAGTTCAGCAAGGGACTTTTCATCGACCGCATGCGCAAGATGTATTTCGATACGGTGCTCTACTCCAGGGAGGCGCTGGAGCTCCTGATCAAGGTGGTGGGTCCGGATCACGTGCTCTACGGTTCGGAATGCCCCGGTGTGGGGTCTTCCATCAACCCGGAAACCGGCGAAACCTACGACAAGACCGTGCCGCTGATCGAAAGCATCGACTGGCTCAGCGACGAAGACAAATACAAGATCTTCGAAGGCAACGCACGCAAGGTGTTCAATCTCGATCTGCCGCAGAAGGCGGCGAACTGAGGCACAGGTAGACCATGGCACGAATCACGCTCGGCATGTGGACCACGCATGGTCCCATCCTCAACACCACTCCCGAGCAATGGATGCTGCGCGTGCCGCACGACCACAAGGTCAAGCACTGGTTCCGCAACAAGGAATACACCTTCGACGAACTGGTGGAGCTGCGTAAGCACGAGAACTTCGCCGAGGCAATCACGCTCGAGGAACGCACGCGGCGTCATGCCCTGTGTCAGGAAGGTGTGGCCGAGCTGGCGCGACTGTGGAAAGAGCACAAGCCCGACGTGGCGGTGATCATGGGCAACGATCAGCGCGAGCTGATCCTGGAAACGCTGCAGCCGATGTTCACCGTCTACTACGGTGCCGACTTCTGGCAGAAGCCCTTGGATGAGGAGCGAGCTTCACGTTTGCCCGTCGGCATCCGCGAAACGGAGTGGGCCTATCGTCCGGAAGAACCGGTGGTGTGGCCGGGCCTGCCGGACCTGGCTCAGCTCGTGCTGAAACGCGCGCAGGAAGAGGGCTTCGACTTCGCGGCGATGAAGGCCTGGCCCGACATGGGCAATCACCATCACATGGGCACGCCGCACGCATTCAGCTGGATCATCCGCCGGGTAATGGAGGATGATCCGGTACCGATCCTGCCGATCATCACCAATACCTTCTTTCCCCCCAACCAGCCGACGGCACGGCGCTGTTACCAGATGGGTGAATTCATCGGCCGCGTGATCAAGGAATGGGATCGCGACGTGAAGGTGGCCGTGTTCGGCTCAGGTGGACTGACGCATTTCACCATCGACGAGGATTTCGATCAGGCGCTGCTCAAGGCGCTCGCGACGCGCGACAAGGAGTTTTTGACCTCCGTACCGCAAACGACGCTGATGCAGGGCACGTCCGAGATCCGTAATTGGATAGCGGCGGCCGGTGCGCTCTTTGATACTGAGCTTTCCGGTGAGACCATCGGCTACGTGCCCTGCTACCGTACCGTGGCCGGGACCGGCACGGCGCAGGGCTTCGTCTGCTGGACGCAGCGCTGAAAGAAAACAAGCGCAGTGTTGAAAGAACGCACGAGCGCGTGCGTTCCATGAACGAAGGGGAGTGCAGGACGTAAGGCGCAGTAAAGACGCTCACATTCACCGTTATTCGGAGGGGCTTATGTTTGGGGACAAGAAGGAGATAAAGGAAAACTGGTCGATCTTGCTGATGGCGTTCGTGTTGATCTTCTGCGCCTTCGGCATTCCGACCTATTCGTTGCCGTACATGTACACGCCGGCGATGGAAGAGTTCGGCTGGAGCAACTCCGAGGTGCAGCTGTTGTCCTCGGCCAAATTCATCGTGGGCGCCGTGGCTGCGCTCGGCATGGGGATCCTGGTGGATCTGATCGGCGGCAAGCTGGCTGTGTTGATCGGCACCGTCAGCGGCGGCATCGCGCTCTCCATGTTCCTGTTCGCCACCAACCTGCCCGTTTATTACCTGGCAGGTGGCCTGCTGGGTCTGTCCGCCTCATCGATCGTGGCGGCGATGAAGGTCGTCGTCTCGCGTCTGTTCACCATCCACCAGGGCGCCGCAATGGGCGTGGTGCTGAGCGGTACCAGCTTCGGCGGTGTGGTGATGCCGCTCGTATGGGAGCCGCTGCTTTCCTCCGGCATGAACTGGCGCGTCATCGCCGCCATCATGAGTCTCGGCGCCTTCCTCATCGCCACGCCTCTCTGGCTGATCTACATGGCGCGCACGGGCGCGGTACAGGCACGTGTGCGGGCGAGCGCGGTGAAGGAAGCCGGTAAGCCCGGCATGTGGCAGCACTTCCTCGAAATCAGCAAGGAACGCGGCTTCTGGTGCATCGCGATCGGCATCTTCCTGGTGTCGGCCGTGGACCAGGCCCTGATGCAGAACTACGTGAACTTCCTGCGCACCGACAAGGGCATCGTGCTGAGCACCATCGCCTGGGCCGGCAGCTTCATGGCGGTGATGGGGGTGGTGGCCAAGGTGGGCTCCGGTTGGTTCTACGACCGCTTCTCCATTCCCGGCATCCGCTTCACCTATGCCTTGCTCGGCATCTCGGTACTGCTCGGCCTGCCCGTGGCCGGTGTGGCGACCTTGTTCCTGTTCCTGAGCGTGCGCGGCATCGCTCACGGCGGCATGATCGTGGAAGCGCCGGTGATCACCAAGCACTACCTCGGGCCCCACAACATGGGCATGACCATCGGTGTGATCTCGGTGTTCATCAACCTCGGCTTCGCCGTAGGCCCGCCGGTACTGGGCTGGTTCGCCGATTACTTCGGCACCTATCAGGTCGGCTTCATGGTCTACGGTGGCATCGCCTTCCTCGGCGCACTGCTGCTGGTGCCGATCAAACCCCGCTACTGGATTCCGCCGAGCAAACGTCGCGAGCTCGAGCAGGAACAGGAAGTGGGTGTGGCGACCTTGCGTCCCGCCAACGCCTGAGCGTCCAGCGTCGGACACAGAAAAGCGGCTGCGGCCGCTTTTTTGTTGTGTGCGAAAAAGCGAACCATTCAGTACGGCTCGGCTTGATCGAACGGAACGGTTCGTTCTTGTGGAAGACCGTGCGGACTCGGTAATTTACGAGCTGAATCGCTTTTTCTTGGTCCTGCGCATCCGTACAAAAAATACAAAAACAATCGGCCATTGTGTGGACGAAAGCTCGGCAAAGAATGCTATAGTCCGGGCTCCGCGCGACAGCCTCGAATAGGCGAGCCACGGCTCGCGAGTGCGGTGACCACTGCAGTACGAAGTGGTGGCGATCAAAGGGAATGATCGTTCTTTTTGATTGGTATCGTCCGTCCTGCAGTATGGCGGATGTTGATCCCAGTCCTCTGTGCCGGAAATCCATCAGCAACCCAAGAGACCTTGCATGAAAAAGATCGACATCTTCAATCACATCTGGCCGACCCGCTTCTACAGCAAGCTGCGCGAGGTCACCGGCACCATGACGGACATCACGCGCCGCTCGGAGGCGGTGCCGATGATGACCGATCTCGATGAGCGCTTTCGCATCATGGATCGCTTCGACGAGTACAGCCAGATTCTGTCGCTGGCCTCGCCGCCGCTGGAGATCGTTGCCAACCCCGAACAACAGGTCTATCTCTCGCGCGTCGGCAGCGAGGACATGGCCGAACTCTGTCAGAAATATCCCGAGCGCTTCCCCGGCTACATCGCCTCGATTCCCATGGGCAATCCGGAGCGCGTGCTGGAAGAAACCAAGTTTGCGATGGAACAGCTGGGCGCCAGCGGCGTGCAGGTGTTCTCGAACGTGAAGGGCAAGCCGCTCGACCATCCTGACTTCGTGCCCGTCTTCGACTACATGGCCTCGATCGACAAGCCGATCTGGATCCATCCTGCGCGCGGCGCCTCCTTTGCCGACTACCAGACCGAAGAGCGTTCGCTCTATGAAATCTGGTGGACCTTCGGCTGGCCCTACGACACTTCGGCGGCGATGGCGCGTCTGGTGTTCTCGAAGCTCTTCGACAAGCACCCCAACATCAAGATCATCACCCACCACGGCGGCGGCATGATTCCCTTCTTCGAAGGCCGCGTGGGACCGGGTTGGGATCAGCTCGGTGCGCGCACCAGCAGCGTCGACTACTCGGTGCTCTTGAAGGAATTGAAGAAGCGCCCGCTCGATTACTTCAAACTGTTCTATGCGGACACGGCGGTGTTTGGCTCGAAAGCGGCGACGCTGTGCAGTTTGTCGTTCTTCGGCGCCGATCACGTGGTCTTTGCCAGCGACGCGCCATTCGATCCCGAGAAGGGGCCGATGTACATCCGCGAAACCATCAAGGTCATCGATGAGCTGGATATCAGCGACGAAGACCGCGCGAAGATCTATCACAAGAATGCGCAGAAACTGCTTGGACTGGCTGCCTGAGCGGTTTCCGCGCGCAGCCGGAGCCTAGTCCGGCAACCAAAAGCCCGCTGCTGTTTCCCCGGCAGCGGGCTTTTTCTTTGCGTTGGAAGTGGTCGAGCCGAAGGCTCAGTCGCACATGTCGGCGTAGGGATTGTCGAGCGCGAGGTTGATCGGCGCGTAACCACGCAGGCTGAGCGAGCCTTCGGAGAAGGACAGATCCTTGCCGTCGCGCACGTCGTGATCGTAGTGGTACATCGGCTCGATCTGTTCCTCGCAGGTGCGCAGGTGATAGCGCTCGGCAGCTTCCTGCACCGCTTCGTTGGCTTTCTCCCACTGCGCGAGCGCGGCCTTGCCGTGGCGCTTCTCCAGCATGCGACGTGTGACGTGCGGCGCCAGGACGGATGCGGTGGCGTTGTTGCCGCCGAAACCTTTGGCATTGATCAGTGCCACGTCGATGCCGTCCGGGCCGACTTCGCGGTGATCGAGCAGGATGTCGAGCCCCTCACGATGGACGTCGTCCGCAATCTCCTTCGTGGTGAGGATTCCCGGGATGATGCCGTACTGCCAGATGCCGAGCGTCATCGCGAGCTGGTCGGCGCCGGCGCAGGCGATGGAGTGGCCGAGATAGGACTTCACCGCCGCCACCGGCCAGTTGGAAATGCCGAAGTGACGCGCGACTTCACTGAAGATCGCCGACTCCGTGACGCGGTTCTGCGGCGTGCCCGTGCCGTGGGCCTGGACGAAGCTGCGTTCGCGCAGGCTCTTCTCGCCGACCACGGCCAGCGCGCTGGCGGCGGCCTTGGCCACGGTGAGGTAGTTGCCCACGCCCGGGCTGGCGATGGATTTCTTGTAGCCGTCGGCGTTGACGAAGACATCGTTCACCGCGCCGTACACGGTGGCGCCGAGTTCGAGTGCCAGGGCGTCATCGAACAGCACGACGAACTGCGCCGATTCCGCCAGTGTGAAGCCGATGTTGTTGCCGAAGGGGCGGCAGGCGCGGCGGTGGTCGGGCACGTCGGTGCCGTCGAGGGCCTTGAGGCCTTCGTCGTCCGCCAGCGCACCCATGTTGGCGAAGGCTTCCACCACGTCGGGCGTGATCGGCGCTTCGCTGGCACCAACGAGCGCCACGCGGCAGAGGCCGCTGCGGATGTCCTTCACCGCCTGGTTGAGGTTGTAGTGGAACGAGGCGCAGGCACCGAGGTTGGTACCGGTGGCGCCGACGTTACCGAGCATGTAGGCGTTGACGAAGTCGGCCGGCATCTCACCGAAGCCGAGCGGCAACTGCTTGGAAGTGATCTTCTTGCCGAGCAGGCGTGCCTTGAGCAGGCCACCGTAGCCGTCGTAGTCGAGCTGATTGAGGCTGCTGCCGGCGTAGACCGCGATCTGGTCCGGCGCCACCTTCTGGCGGATCACCTCCCAATCCAGCCCCAGTGCGTTGAGTGCATCGGAAGCAGCGTAGAGCGTGATCTGCAGGCCGCGCGGATGGCTGCGCGAGGGGTAGAGCGTTTCCGGTGCGAAACCGGTGGGCAGCTGACCGGCGGTGTTGACCGGGCTGCGGAAACTGTCGCGGATGAGTACTTCCAGCGCGCCATCCACACGCACACGGCTGAGGTTGCCTTCGCTGCCCACCACCACCCAGCCCGCCGGCAGGTTGGCCGGCAGCTTGCGGGTGGGGATGCGGAATTCGAGCGGCTCACCCTCGCTCACCGCCTGCAGGGAGAGCGGGGTGTGCATGGGCACGTGGTCCGGGTCGAACAGGTTGCGTTCGAGTTTGCGGATCAAGGTGCCATCGAGGATGTCCTGGGCGTGAGCGGTGAGGTAGGCCTCGAGCGTGATCGGCACGTTGGCATTGTTGAACCACTGCTGCCGATCCCAGTTGATCAAGCCCATCAGAACCGCGAGGTTCTGCAGGGTCAGCAACTGCTGCCGGGGGGATAGGCGATCGAAGACCAGACGCTTGTAGCCATAGTGGAAGGCGCTGCGACCGGCGGGGCTGATGCCGCCGAAACTGACGATGACTGGTAGGCGATTCATAGATTTGTTTTTGAGCGGGGCCGAATAACCGCATCTTATTCAGCCATTTAGGAGGGAAATATGAGAATAAAGCCAATATATATTGTTTTATGGTCACTCCGCCATGGCGGGTGTCCTTGAGCTCTCACGAGCAAACGAGCATGCTCCCCTCGCCCAACAGGAACCACGCATGAATCCTTTCGATCTCCAAGCCATCCACGCCAAGCTCGGCATCCCACCCGACTATCTCAGCCGCTGCAGGCTCCCCTATCAGCAGGAGTGCGTCGACCTCGTGCCGACCGAGCTCGACGTCTTCGGACGACAGCCCTATCTCGAACGCAACACCTATGCGGCCTGGCAGGCCATGTGCGCTGCGGCGGCAGCGGATGGGGTGGTGCTGCAACTCGTCTCAGCCTATCGCAGTGTCGAATATCAGGCAGGTCTCTTCGAGCGTAAGCTGGCGCGGGGGGATTCCATCGAAGGGATTCTCGCGGTGAATGCAGCGCCGGGTTACAGCGAACATCACAGTGGCCGCGCGGTGGACATCGGCACGCCCGGCTTTGCGCATCTGGAAGAAGAGTTCGAACAGAGTCCGGCGTTCGCCTGGCTGCAGACTCACGCGACACGCTTCGGTTTCAGATTGTCCTTTCCTCGCAACAATCCCTTCGGCGTGATGTACGAACCGTGGCACTGGTACCACACGGGGACGATGAACGGCACGACGTGATCGCGAATTGATAGTACAAAGCGCGCGCGATTGCACTACTCGAAACGCGCTTTGTTGCGATTTCGTCGCTTTGCGCACGTGTTTTGTTTTTCGTTGAAGAAAGCCTTGGAAAAGCGTTTGACAAGGTAAGGGGCGGGAGTAGTATCGGGACCAAGGATCACGAAGAACAAGGACGACTGCTTGATACCCCGCGGGGGCGTCAGCCTCCGCTAAACGGCGTACAGGAGGCGCATGCATGATAAGCGATACCCAGGTTCTCTTTCGCAATATCGACCACTCTCCGGCTGTAGAAGAAGCCGTCCACAAGCGAGTAGCAAAACTGCAAAGATTCAGTGATGAAATCCAAAGCTTGCGAGTGATACTGGAGGCTCCTCACAACAATCATCACAAAGGCAAGGTATACCACGTCGGTGTCGAAGCCTCGATTCCCAATCACGAACTCGTCATCACGCGCGATCAGCATGACAATCACGCCCATGAAGACCTCTACGTAGCCGTGCGCGATGCGTTCGATGCACTCGAGCGCAGGCTGAAAGCGGTCTATGAGAAAAACGAAAAGCAACGTCGTCAGGGAGGCAAGCGCCTCGACGAACCAGTGCTGAGTATCAGTGGCGTGTAAACCAGCGGTGCTTTGACACCGGCACGTGCTGAACCAAAAGATTCGGCGGGGCATACAAGCAGAGGCCCCGCCGAATTCGTTTAGAGATCCTGATTTTTACCCTTCGGTCATTTTTCCACCTGGAACAACTTGCGCCGCACCAGGTCGCGATAGGCCTTCGGTGTCATCTTCATCGTCTTGCGGAAGAGTGCCGAGAAATAACTGGCGTCCGGATAACCGACACTGAAGGCGATTTCCGCCACGCTGAGATTGCTCGAACGTAGCAGCTCGCGCGCGTTGTCCAGACGCACCTGTTGCAGGTACTGCAGTGGCGTCTTGCCCGTGGCATGACGAAAGCGCCGATTCAAGGTGCGCACGCTGAGTTTGAAACGTTCCGCGATGCGCTCGAGTGTCAGTTGTTCCTGATAGCAGGAATGCAACCAGTCCTGGATTTCGATGATGGCTTCGTCGTCGTGATAGTTCTGCGGCGCGTTGCGCAGGAAGGTCGAGGTATAGGAACGTTTGATCTCGTGTGTGAAATGGCGGGAGACCTGGCCCGCCACGTCCTCGTTGAAGTGCTCCTCGATGAAATGCAGCATCACGTCGCGCACCGAGTTCACGCTGCCGCAGCAATAGAGGTTGCCGGCGCGTGTGATGAAGCGATCACGCTGCAGCACGATGTCGGGATAGGCCTTGGCAAAGTGATCGAAGTAATACCAGTGCGTCGTCGCCACCTTGCTGCGCAGGAGTCCTGCTTCCGCGAGGAAGAAACTTCCCGTACCCACGGCACAGATCTGGGTGTCCTGCGCTGCGTGATGACGTAACCAATCGAGCAGTTGCGGTGAATGGCGGCAAATGCCGAGTGGATTGCCCCACAGTGCGGGCACGATGATCAGGTCCGTACGTTCGATTTCGTCGAGTGTGTGCTTGCAGACGAGTTCGAGGCCGGCATTGAGTTCGATGTTGCTGCCATCGGTGCTCACGAGCTGCATCTGCAGACGCGGACGTCCCGAGGCCGCGATGCGCATGATGAGATCGGCGGCATTCAACATCTCCATCGGAATGGTGATGCTCGTGCCCAGCGCTTTGCGATAGCCGACGATCGTGACGTGCTGCATCGGGTTCAATTACCCATCAAGGAAACCAGGACGGCTTGTCGCCGTAGGCGATGGCCGCGATCTCGTAATTCTTGCGGCCAGAGGGTGTCTGCACACTCACCTCGGTGTCGAGTGCCTTGCCGAGCAGTGCGCGTGCCATCACCGAGTCTATGCTGATGTAGTGCAGAGCGGGATCGATTTCGTCGGGGCCGACCAGACGATAGTGATGCGAAGCTCCTTCCTCATCGATCAGCTCCACCCAGGCGCCGAAGTAGACCTTGTCCTGATTGCTCGGTGCGTCCCGCACCACTTGCAACACTTCGAGCCGCTTGCGCAGATAGCGCACACGACGATCGATCTCGCGCAGACGTTTCTTGCCGTAGGTGTACTCGGCATTTTCCGAGCGGTCGCCGAGCGCGGCGGCTTCGCTCACGGACTGGCACACCTGCGGACGTTCCACACGCCACAGATAATCGAGTTCTTCCCGCAGACGTTGTTCGCCGGCGGGGGTGATATAGGGCGCCATCGGCGCGCTCGGTGGACGATAACGGGACATGCTATGAGGGACTCAGAACACGAATTCCAATTGAGTGAAGCGGGGCGTGCTGCGCAGGCGCACGCCGAGGCCCAACAGCCGCACCGGCATGCCGCCACGCGCATAGCCCGTGGCGCAGAGTTGTTCGAAGCCGTTGAGGTCCAGAGTGAACGCGGCCTGTTCGACGGTAGTGGAAACGAAGTTGGAGAACTTCAGCTTCACGAACAACTTGGCGATGCTGATGGGCGTGCGCGATTTTTCCATGCGCTGGCGCAGCTGGGCAAATAGTGGGGGCAGGGCGGCAATGCATTGCTCGAGCGTCATCAGATCCTGCGGATAGGTTTCTTCCACGCTGATCGACTTGCGCGTTTGCTCGGTGCGGATGGGGCGATCGTCCTGCCCGCGGGCCAGGGCATGGAGTCGCTCACCGAAACTGCCGAAGTGTTCGATCAATTCCTTGAGCGAAAGCTTCTGCAAATCTTCGCAGGTCTCGATTCCCATCAGGTTCATCTTGCGCGCGGTGACTTCGCCCACGCCGTGAATCTTGCGCACGGGTAGCGTGCGTACGAAGTCGGGCACCATGGCGGGTGTCACCACGAACTGGCCATCGGGCTTGCGCCAATCGCTGGCGATCTTGGCGAGGAACTTGTTCGGAGCGACTCCGGCCGACACCGTGATGCCCACCTCACGTTTCACCCGCGCGCGGATCTCCTGCGCTATCAAGGTGGCGCTACCGCGACAGGCCGTGCTCTGCGTGACGTCGAGATAGGCCTCGTCGAGTGACAAGGGCTCGATCAGATCCGTGTAGTCGGCGTAGATCGCGAGGATCTGACGCGAGGCCTGCCGATACTTCTCCATGTTGCCGGGAATGACGATGAGGTCACGACACAGTCGTTGTGCCGTTGCCGTGGCCATGGCGCTACGCACGCCGTAACGGCGCGCTTCGTAGTTGCAGGTGGCGATCACGCCGCGACGCGACGCCTCACCGCCTACGGCGACGGGCAGTCCACGCAGCGCGGGATCGTCACGCATTTCGATGGCGGCGAAGAAACAATCGCAGTCGAGGTGGATGAATTTGCTGACCATGACGCAATGATGAAGCGCCGAACGAAGTGCGCTTCCAACGAGGCGTGCATGGTACTGCAAGGCCGTGGCGCAGGTCCTCTTCGTGGGTTGTCCCAGGAATTTCGAAGCACAAAAAAAGCGGCCCGAAGGCCGCTCCTCTTTGCGGGATCGTGATCAGAAACGGTAGTCGAAGCTCACTGCATAGCGGCGACCGAGTTCATCACCCACGCGCGTGGTGCCGGCGATCACCGGATCCTTGTCGAACAGGTTGCTGATGTTCAGGCCCGCACGCCAGGTGGCGCCACTATTGGTTTCACCGGTGTACGACAGACCCAGGTTGGTGAGATTCACTTCGCCCACCGAGTTGTCGTCCACGTCCACGCCTTCGATCCACTGCGCATTGCGGATGGTCTCACCCTGCCAGTAGTGCTGCAGACTGAGGCCGAAACTGCCGATGTTGTAGTTCACCATTGCGGTGAAGGTCTTGTCGGGAATGGTGGCAGTGCCGGCCTGGTCAAGCGTGGGGCTGTTCAGCGGCGTGGTGGAGTTCTCGTCCATCAGCCCACCGATGAAGCGGAAGGTCATGGTTTCCGTCTGGTCGGAGAAGAAGTTGGGCTCAATGCGATAGCTGGCTTCGAGGTCCCAACCCCGTACCTTGGCGGCGTTGATGTTGATGAACTGCACGCGGATCGAGGAGATCAGCCCGTCACTGCCGAAGGTGATCTGATCGCACAGCGCTCCGGTGAGGAAGCAGGCATCGATGGTCTGCTGCTCGGTGAAGTTGCCGATCGCCGAAGTCAGATCGACTTCGTAGTGGTCAGCCGACAGCGACAGCCCTTCGATGAACGAGGGCTGATACACGAAGCCCAACACCGTCGTATCGGCTTCCTCGGCCTTCAGGTCCGGGTTGCCGCCCGTCAGGTTGAAGGTGGTGTAGGTGATGTCACCGTTGAAGCGGTCGGTGACGTTGGCACCACGGCCCTGCTGCACGAAGAGTTCCTCGAACGAGCCTTCGCGAATGTCGTGCGAGAAGGTGCCGCGCAGGCGCAGATCGGAATACACCTGGATGCTCAGCCCCGCCTTCCACGTGGTGAACTCACCGGCGCGGGAATAGTTGGACCAGCGCGCGGCGAGGTTGAGTTCGACGTTGCGATCACCCTGCTGTGAGGCGTAGAGCGGAATGATGCTTTCGCCGAACACTTCATACACGTGATAGCCACCGGTGAACTCGGGCTGCCCCGAGAAACGGTGCAGGCTGTCGGCGGTGGCGGCACAGTTGATCGACGGTGCCACGCCGCGCAGCACCACGGTGCCATCCGGTAGCGTGACGTTACAGGGAGCACCCAGTGAGTCGATCGCATCGTCGACGATGTACTGCTTGATGTTGGACGTACGGTAGGTGGCGCCGAGCGCAGCGCTGATCGGGCCGGCCCAGCCTTCGAACAAGGTGCCGTTGGCCACGGCCTCGGCGAAGATCATTTCCTGATCCGAGATGCCGGTCTTCGTGCGCGAGGAATGGATGTAGTCGATCGCCTCCTGCGACTGCAAACCCTTGCCCAGCATGTTCACCGGCACGCAGTCGCTGATGGTGTTGTCGATGCTGTCCACCGCGAAGGGGTAGTCCACGGGTTCCGGCATGCCCGGGGTGGTGGCGCCGAAGTCGCTGCGGAAGACGCGGATGTTGTCCCGGGCCCACTGGGCGAGTTCGGCTTCGAGATTGCGGCCCTGTTCCTGGAGCTGGCGCTGCACGAGTTTGATGCGGCAGATCGGCTGACCGTTGGCGGGATCGGTGACGACGTCGGTGGCCATGTAGAAGCGGTCGAGACGTTCCCAGCGATTGTTCTCGTTGTGTTTGCGCGCCTTGCCCGTCTGCCACTGGCCGCGCAGGTTCCAGTCACCCCAGAGATCCTGGTCGAAGCCCACGGTCAGAGAACCGATGCGGTTGACGATTTCCGGAGCTTCCACTCTGCCGATCGGCACGTCGAGCATGCCGTGCTGGTCGACGCGAATGGATTGGCGGTTCTCTGCCGCCATCAGTTCACGTACCGACTGCGGCAGGAAGGGGTTGTCCTGATACAGCGTCATGAAGGCCAGGTTGGCATGACCGAGACCGGTACCCGAAGCACCGGAGGAACTCGGCTCCGGCGTGTTCGCGGTGCGGCCGAACAGGAAGTGGCCCCACAGCGTCGTGCCCTCCTGGGCTTCCCAGTCGGCCCCCACGAAGAAGGTCTGCTGTTTCACACCGACGCGCTCGAAGCTCTGCGGATGCCCCGCGACGAAGAGCTCGTACTGCGGATCCCCGGGCGCACCCACCATCGTGTTCTGGTTGCCGTTGCCGGCATAGGAGGCGAAATCACCATCGACGTAGGGCACGATGCCCTGGCCGTCACGCGTGAAGTGCTGACGATGCAGGGCCGAGCCGGGGGTGGTGGTGATCAAACCCGTTGGAGAGAAGTTGCTGCTGTAGACGTAGTTGCGCGTCAGGCGCAGCGGCTCGTTCGGTGTGGCGGTGGCGGAAATCCAATTGGGGTTCTTCACGTAGCCCTGGCGTTTGTCCCAATCGGCGTTGTTGCGGCGATAGGTATCGTTCACACGCACTTCCATCGCACCGAAGGTATGCAGGCTGCCGTCGAGGAACCCGCGGCCCCAGGTGATCGAGCCGCGGTTGAATTCACCATCGCCTTCCTCGTTGATGCCGGTGCGGTAGGCAAGGTCCAGACCTTCGAAGCGGCGGTTGAGGATGAAGTTGGTGACACCTGCGAGCGCGTCGGCACCGTAGGCAGCGGAAGCGCCACCGGTGACCACGTCGACACGTTGGATGAGGGTGCTGGGCAGGTAGTCGACGCTCACCGAACTGCGACGGTCGGAGGGCACGACACGCGAACCATCGAGCAGCACCAGCGTGCGGTTGCCGCCCATGCCGCGCATGTTGAGCTGGCTTTGACCGACGTCGGCCGTCACACGGTTGGCGATGTTGTCGGAACTGACGTTGTTGAAGAATTGGGGCAGGGACTGCAGCTGCTCCGCCATGCCGCTCTGCGGCTGGAACATGATCAGCTCTTCCTGAGACATGGCCGTGACCGGTACCGGTGATTCGAAACCCACATCGCGTGCGATACGCGAGCCGGTGACCATGACTTCTTCCACCTGCTGATTGCCTTGCTGCGCAGCCGCATGCTGAGCGGAAAGCGCGGTGAGGAGGCTGGTGGTGGTTAGGGTTGAGATGGCGAGCGCCAGACGACGCCGCGCCGGACGACTGCGTGCGGTATGCATGGATGTGGTCCCCTCTGTTTCATTTTTCTAGTGGTCGAGCGCGTGTCAGATTGCGCGGCTTGACACTTTGTTATTGGTAGAGCGGTAACACACGCGGGATCGGTTTCGTCCTGCCCGCCGATCTCCATGTGGGATGTTGCTGAGAAAGACGGCTAAAAGGTAGCGGAATTCCGGGAATTGTCGAGGAACGTACAGTTCGGTGCGTCGCCGCTTCCGACTCTCGGCGCGATGCGCGCAACACCCCAAAAATCCGCGGCGTGTCTGGGTTTTCAGTTCTTTACGGGCGCAGGGGAAATAGGGGATCATGCGCGGCTCGTCCGGGCGTGCCCCTCTTATGTAGTCGGCCTGGATACCAACAGAACCCAACCTGAAACCAAGAACTAAAGGGACCCCAGACGATGTGGGAACAAAACTACCTACCGGTCGCGGATAACTTGGCCCTGTCGGCCTTTCTAGCGGCCATTCCGATCTTCGTACTGCTAACTCTCATCGGCATCATGCGCAAACCTGCCTGGGTTGCCGCCGTCTCCGGTCTCGTGACCGCCTTCATCATCGCCATCGCCGTCTACGGCATGCCGGTGAAGCTCGCCGTAGGCGCTGCCACTTATGGTGCCGCGCAGGGTCTGTTCCCGATCGGCTGGGTGGTGTACTGGGCCATCGTGCTGTATCGCATCACGCTCGACACCGGAAAGTTCGAGATCATCAAGGATTCCATCGGTGGTCTGACGCCTGACCGCCGTCTGCAGGCGATGTTGATCGCCTTCGCCTTCGGTGCCTTCATCGAAGGTGCCACTGGTTTCGGTACGCCGGTAGCCGTTGCCGCCGCAATGCTCACCGGTCTGGGCTTCTCGCCCTTCTTCGCTGCCGGCATCTGCCTGTTGGCCAACACCGCGCCGGTAGCCTTCGGCTCGATCGGTACCCCGATCGTGACCCTGGCCAGCATCACCGGTCTGCCGGAGCTCGAACTGAGCGCCTGGGTGGGCCGTTTGTGTGCGCCGATCTCCATCTTCGTCCCTGCCTACCTGATTCTCGTGATGGGCGGTCGCAAGGGTCTGAAGGGCGTGATTCCGGCTGCCGTCGTGTGTGGTCTGTGCTTCGCTTCCACCCAGTACCTCGTTTCCAACTACATCGGCCCGCAGCTGACCGACATTCTGGCTGCCATGGCCGCCATCCTGGGTCTGGTCATCCTGTTCAAGGTCTGGCAGCCGGCCGACCAGTTCGTGATGGCTGGTGACCATCAGGCCACCCTGACCGTACGCAAACATCCGACCAACGAAACCCTGTTGGCCTGGTCGCCCTACATCCTGCTCGTGATCTTCGTACTGGTCTGGGGCAGCCCGTGGGGTAAAGCGGTGCTGGATCAGGCCACCGTGGTCTTCGAATGGCCGGGTCTGCACAACCAGGTGCAGCAGAGCCTGCCGGTGGTCAACACCCCGACCCCGTATGCGGCTCGCTACTCCTTCGGTTGGCTCTCCGCCGCTGGTACCGCGTGCGCGCTGGCCAGCCTGGTAGCTTCCTTCGTACTGAAGATGCCCTTCGGTCAGTACGTTGCCACC
Source organism: uncultured Gammaproteobacteria bacterium (assembly GCA_937898685.1). GTDB lineage: Bacteria > Pseudomonadota > Gammaproteobacteria > Pseudomonadales > Pseudohongiellaceae > CAILUG01. The sequence continues at coordinate 67,647 of CALEJT010000033.1, forward strand.
CTGGGCAAGGTGCTGCGTCAGATGGCCTTCTCGCTGCTGACCATCGCCTCCGTACTGGCACTGGCGCTGCTGATGAACTACTCCGGCTCCATCGTCACCATGGGCATGGCCTTCTCCGCCACCGGCGTGCTGTTCCCGTTCTTCAGCGCGCTGCTGGGCTGGCTGGGCGTGTTCCTCACCGGTAGCGACACCTCCGCCAACGCCCTCTTCGGCAACCTGCAGGTGATCACCGCCAACCAGCTGGGTCTCGACCCCGCCATGATGGCTGCCGCCAACTCCGCCGGCGGTGTGATGGGCAAGATGATCAGCTTGCAGAGCCTGGCCGTGGCTGTGGCCGCAACCGGCATGGCGCGCGCGCAGGAAGGCGAGCTGCTGCGCTTCACCTTCAAGCACAGTGTGTTCCTGGCAAGTGTGCTGGGTGCGTTGTCGATGATCTACGCCTACAGCTTCTGATCATCGGTTCAGAGTCGAAAGCGGCGGGATGGGTAACCATCCCGCCGTTTTTTTTGCCTTTAGAAAAGGCCGGCGAGCTTTGCCTGCAGAGCGGGCAGCGAGGCGATGGGCAGGGTGAAGGTGTCCTTCAACAGCAACTCGAGTTCCGCCGCGCTCTCGAGTGTGCGCTTCCGTGGCGCCTGATCCACGCGGTAGACGCTGTAGTCGCGATCGAGCAGCGCATGGCGGCTGAGTGAGCCGTCGACCTCGCGTCGCACACAGCTTGCGACGAGATGCTTCACGAAGCGCGACTCGGGATGCGTGGCGACGAACCAATTGCTTTGCACGAAGTCCGCCGGCATGGAGGCTTCCGGTTGAAACCAATAGACGGGGCGTACGCTGTCGTTCAGGAATACTTCGAGCAGGAGACCACTGCCACTTTGCCGCAGCCGCAAGGTCTCGAGTGGGGTCGCTTGTTGCAGCTCGGTTTCGAGGCGAAGCGGTGCCAGAGGGGTCAGACCGCCGAAGCCCACGTCCACCAGCCATTCCTGGCCCTTGAGTTCCACCATCAGCGCCTGATGGGTGCGAGGCGGGCGCGCATCGGCTGGCTGATTCCACAACACGCGTGCGGACAAACCCTGCACGCTGAAGCCCAGTGTTTGCAGCACCAGCATGAAGAGCCCGTTCTGTTCGAAGCAGTAACCACCGCGGCGACGCAGCACCAACTTGTCGAACAAGGTGGCGGGATCGATGGCGGGTGGCTGTCCCTGCCACGAGTCGAGGTTCTCGAAGCTCACGTTGAGCACGTGATGCAACTGCAGCGCCTGCAGTGTCTCGAAAGTGGTGTCGAGTGGACCGGCGTAGCCGATGCGTTCGCAGTACTGCTTCAGTTGCGTGCAAGTGAGTGACATCGAATTCCTCGAGTGTGTTTCTTCAGCCGCCGATGGTGCACCTCAGTCGTTCAACCAGAGCTCTGGCAGGGAATGATCCCAAACCAGCACCCGGCGCGTGTCGTCGATCGTGAGTGTGCGTATCGGCGAGCCGAACTGTTGTTCCAATGCGCGTTCGCAAAGATCCAGGGCGGGGCATTCGCCTTCGTCGTTCGGCGTGGCAGTGAGGAGGATGAACACTTCACGCTGACCTGCCGGCAGATCTGCTTGCGAATACCACCGGCTTGAACTCTGCGGCCGCCAGCTGGCGGAAACGCGGCCGTTCCCTGCATCGAAACTCACGGGGCGCACGATCACTGCGCCATCGCTGAGCGCGGTGACGGCATTGGCTGCCGCCCCCCAATAGGTGCCGTAGCCGTAGCTCAAACCATTCTCCTGCAAGAACGCGAGCGTGGCGGCGACGTGGCGATGGTCGAAGTGCCAACTTTCGCTCTGCCGTGCCGGTGTCGTGGAAAGAATTCCATTCACCACGAAGCCCAAGGCCATGACCGGCAGGGCTGCACGCAAGGCAAGCGGGAGCTCATGCCAATGACGCTCCGCCAATACCGTCAACACCACCGCGATCAGATAGAAGGCATTGATCAGAAGCCGCGCGCCGAGTTCGAACGATGAGCCTTGGGTCTCGCTCAACAGGAAGGCACCGCAGATGCCCGCAGTGGAGAAAACGGTGAAGACGACGAGCGCGGCAGTCACCGCATCCCGCAAGAGTCCACCTGCGACTGACTGATACAACAGGGGCAACAACACCAGTGCCAAGGCGGCGCAGGAAAGATAGGCGCCGAGCATGCCCATCACGAAAGGAATGAACTGCAACAAGGCTCCTGCCTCGCGCAGTAGCAGTGCAATTTTCGCTGGGAACTGCTCCCAACCCCCCACGTCGTACTCCATGCTGGGCAGGTCGAACAGACCAAAGCCATAGGTGCGCGCCACGACGATGCTGAGCAGCGCGATGACGAATAGCGCAGTCGCTTGCCGGCGCTCGATACCGAGTCGTGGCCACGCGAAAGCGCTGAGTGCCAACAGCAGCAGCGGCAGGTTGTAGGCGGGTAAGAGCCAGGGGTCGGACAAGGCCGCCGCACTGAGCAGGAGGCACGAGGCCACCAGCTTGCCGAGCCCACCATTGCGCAGCCACGCCAGCACCAGCGCGAGTGCGAAGAGGCCGAAGAGATTGCTGCTGTTGTGGGTGGTGGAATAGGCGAGCAAGCCGCGCAGATGCGCTTCCACACCGGCAAACAAGAGCAGCGCTGCGAGCAAGGGTGCGGCATGACGCGCGCCACATTGCCAGGCAAGTACGCCGCTCATCATCGCGGCACCGACGAAGATCAACCAACCACTGAGCAGCGGCACCGCCGGCTCGGCGCCGAAGATGGCATAGCCGAGAAAATGCAGGGGAAAGAGTGCCAGCAGCCAGTTGTCCTGTGTGAAGCGCCACGAGCTCAACCAACTCAAACCGTGTTCACGCAGGCCTTGCCACAACACGAGCGAATGACTCGAATCGGGATCGAGAAAGGCCTGACTCAACACGAGGCGCAGACTGAGATAGAGGCCTCCGAGTGCGAGCAGGGCAACACCGCCCTTCGGTAAGAAGGGATTGCAGCGAAGAGCAGGAAGTTCAGGCATCCGAGAAGCCCACGCGCCGCGCCACGACGTAGAGCGGACGGTTCTTCACTTCGCGATAGATGCGTCCGATGTATTCACCGACCAAGCCAAGGAAAAACAACTGCACGCCGCCGAGGAACAGCACCACCACCATCAGTGAGGCATAGCCCGGCGTGTCGGCGCCGTAGAGCAAGGTCTTCACGATGATGTAGAAGCCGAAAAGAAAGGAGAGGGTGGCAATGACGAGACCGAGATACACGCTGATGCGGATCGGCAAGGTGCTGAACGACGTGAGTCCGCTCAGCGCGAAATTCCACAGACGCCAGTAGTTGAACTTGGTGGCGCCGCCGGCGCGTTCAGGCCGTTCGAACTCGACCGAGGCTTGCTTGAATCCAGGCCAGCAGTAGAGGCCTTTCATGAAGCGATCCTTCTCCGGCAGGAGCTTGAGCACGTCGAGCACCTTGCGATCCATCAGGCGGAAATCACCGACGTCGTCGGGAATCTTGATGTCGCTGACGAGATTGAAGAGACGATAGAACAGCATCGCGCTGCTGCGCTTCATCATCGCATCCTGCGCACGGCTCGAGCGGCGTGCGAGCACGACGTCATAGCCTTCGCGCCAGCGTGCGACGAGAGCCGGGATCACTTCGGGTGGATCCTGCAAGTCGGCATCGATGGGAATTGCGGCGTCCCCGGAGGCGTGTTCGATCGCAGCCGACATCGCCGCTTCCTTGCCGAAGTTGCGCGAGAACAACAGCACTTTCACGCGTGCGTCGCGTTGCGCCAGGGTTTCGAGCATGGCGGGAGAGCTGTCGGTGGAGCCGTCGTCGACGAAGATGAGTTCGTAGTCGAGATCGGAAAGAGTCTGCAGCGCCGCGGCAACCCGCTCATAGAACAGCGGCAACACGGCCGCTTCGTTGTAGACAGGAACCAGAATGGAAAGCAGGTCTCTGGAATTCATCGGGCCTCATCCTTCACTGGCCGCGAAGGATAGCATGAGCCTGTAGTGTGGGCTTTATGTGGATACACGAGGGTGGGCGAGGGCAGCGCTGGACGGTGCATTGCACCGGGCACAGCCTGAGCGACAGGCGGCTGTAACCTCGCTGGAACTGAACCAAGTGAATCCAGCGCGCGATGCTTGAATTTCACCTTGGCTTCGAACATCACACGTTGGGCAGCGCCGCATGGCGGCTCAGCCCAAGCTACGAAGGAACCAACATACTAGGAGCCGCGCAATAGGAGCTACCAAAAAGAACCCCCGCATCGGCGGGGGTTCTGATACTGCTTGGCTTGCGGCTGACTTACTGCTGCGGGTTGCGCGTGGCCGATACTTCCACTTCCACGCGGCGGTCGGGCTGCAAGCAGGCTTTGAGTGCATCGTTGACCGGGCCCGTGCACTGATCGGGACGAGTCACCGGCTGCGATTCGCCGACGCCGCTGGCGCGGATGTCGTTGGCCGGGATGCCGTTGCTGATCAGGTACTGGCGTACGGTTTCGGCGCGACGCTCCGACAGAGCCTGGTTGTACTGCTCGGTGCCGATGCGGTCGGTGTGACCGGTCACGATGAGGATGTCGTAGGTGTAGCCACGCAGATCTTCCATCAACACGTCGAGCGACTGACGGCCGGCGGTGCGCAGTTCGGCGCTGTCGAAGTCGAACAGAGCATCGGCCGACAAGGTGACGCGCTGCGGTTGCGGCGGCGGAGCCGGAGCAGGGGCCGGCGCGGGGGCCGGCGCCGGTGCGGGGGCCGGAGCAGGTGCGGGTGCCGGACGCGAACCAAAGCGATAGACCAGACCTACGGTGAAGAGGTCGACTTCATGATCGATGAATTCCGAATCGTCGATGCGGAAGCGCTCGGCTTCGGCACGCAGCGACAGGTTGTCGTTGAAGGCGTACTGCAGGCCTACACCGAACTTGCCACCGAAGTCATTGTCGCTGCCGAGGTCCGTGAAGGCGGAGTAGCCGGGACCGAAGCGTGCATGCTCGTGCGAACGGGCATCGTGTACACCGACGCGACCCAGCAAGGAGAAGCGTTCAGAGAGGGGCAGACGGCCCACCAGATCCAACGCGACGCCTTCCATGCGCACGCGGCCATCGAAGGTGTAGTTCGGATCGATCGTGGTGCTGAAGCCGAAGTGGCCGAAGTTGTAGTAGCTGCCTTCGAGCGAGAAATAGGGGTTGAAGCTATAACCGGCGTAGATCTTACCGGCGAAGTCCTTGTCGTCGCCGTTGATGGCGCCGGGCGTGAAGCCCTCTCTTTGCAGCTTGTAGGTGATGATGTCGTTGTTGATGTCGGCATGGGCCTCACCCAATCCGAAACCAACGTACCAGCCGCTGTCTTGATCCGTTTGAGCCTGAGCCAGAGGGCTTAGCAGCGCGAAGGCCGCCATCAGCCCGCAGAGGCGAAGTGAAGTTGAAGGCGATGTTGGTTTCATGTGTTTCTCCCTAGATGAATGACTATCGCAATCGCATGCCCGATTGCGCTTAACATCGCTGCTCTCCCGAGCAGTACTACAACTGGAATCCGTATGTCGTAACAACGGATTTCCCAGCAACATTCCGGCGTGCTTCATGCTTGCCGGAGCGTGCCATGGCCCTGCAATTGCCATACCAGGCGAACTCCATGACAGTTGCGCGCCACGATAGCCGCTAATGTCACGACAGTGCACCCCTATAACGTAAAAAAAGCGAATCGGTTAACGAAAAGGGTACCGTTTTTAACCGTTTGAGCTGGAATCAGCCTGTAAAAAATTCACGGATGCCGCAAATTTTGCCGCAAGTGTCACGAAATTCACTAGTTATCACGCCGCTAACAAAGGCGCCATGCTGGCGCGGTACTGGCATTGCGCTAAAACGGAGTAATAAAAGAAGGAATTGAGTGGGATCAATCCGCCAGGTAGTACTCGATGGTGGAAACCACCCGCACGGTCTTGATGTGTGGATTGTTGGCGTCGCGATCGGTGATGGTAAAAGTGCCCTGGCTGGCGTTCTTGATCTTACCGAGGCGGCTCTGCGAGTCGGCAGCGAATTTCTCGGCCACTTCCCGCGCGTTCCGAGTGGCTTCCTCGATCATCTCCGGCTTCACATCGTTGAGCGTAGTGAAGAGATACTGCGGCATCGTACGCCAGGTGTCGGGCGACATCGTCAGACCTTCACGGCCGAGCTGGCCCAGGTTGGCCATCGCCTCGCGCACCAGCTCCACCTTGTCCGTGTAGACCGTCAGCGCGCGGCTGCCGGTGTAGCGGAATCTGCGCTCGTTTTCACCGTATTGATTGGCGTAGCCATCGGTGACGAGTGGTGCGTTGTAGGAAATCTCGTCGGCGCTCAAGCCCGAGTTGATCAGGAAGGTACGCACGAGCACGGTGTTGCGTTCGAGTTGTTCATAGAGCGCGGCGAGATCGTTGTCGGCGGCGGTGAACTCCAAGGGCCAGATCACGACGTTCGCGGGATATTCACGCTCCGACAAACCCTTCACCACCACCGTACGCTCGAACTCGCGATAGCGCAGCGCACTGTTGCCCAACACCGCTCCGAGCCCGAGGAGGCCGATGCACAGCAGGATGCCGAGAACGAAAGCTCCCCAGGTGCGAGTGTGGTTGCGATGCGTGTGGGTGTGGTTGTCACTCATGAGACTGCTCCATAAATTCATTGGAGCGCATTGTAACGACAGAATTCGAGCGAGAGCTGAAGCATTACATTTTTCCAACAGTCGCGTTCAGCTCCCGTTAACTCTGTCGCTGCCGTCACGCGAGGATGTGGGGTTCACCCAGATTTTCGAGCTTGGGGAGCTCGTTGAGGCCCATCAGGAGATGTACGCGTTCGCTCGGCAGGCCGGAGAAGTTCACGGCGCGGTGATCGATGTCGACGCGCACCAACCACGCTGAACCATCCGCGGGAAGATGCACGCTTTCGATCTTGCCGTCGGGTCGGCGCCATTCGAAGAAGCAGTGGGGATTGGTGATGAGCGGGATGTGCAGACGCCAGGTTTCCGCTTTCGCGTCCGTATGAAAGGCCATGGCTTCGCCCTCATTCTTCAGTGCCATCAGTCGCACACGATAGGGGCGGAAACCGGAGGCCTGAAGTTGATCCATGGCGTCGGCGAGTGCTCCAGTGCAGATCGGTGTTCTCATTACGCCGCGTTTGTTGTTCGCCACTTCGCCAGGTTTCGGCTTCGTCGAGATGCGTCTTACTCCATCGCTGAGCGAACCATCGCGACTCGTCACTGCCCAGCCCACGTAATCGACGCGGTTGTCCTTGTAATTGGTGAAGGGGAACTTGGTGACGGTTTCATGGAAGTGTTTTCTCAGCGCTTCCACGTCGACCTGGAAGTTTGCGACCTTGGCAAACATGTAGTCTTTTGTGCTGAACATTCAATTTTGATCCTTCTGTGGTTCGTCGAACGCACTTCGATGGGAGGCTGGAGTGGAAATGCTTCAGCAGAACATCCGAGAGGCGCTCGGTGAGCTTCGGTGTCGTTGCGAGGATTCGGGCTCTTGTCGGAGCGCGACAGGGAACAGCGCGGCGACAGAAGTTGCCTGATCAGCCTTTGCCAATCATTAGTAAATACTGATTAGTCAAAAGGAATGGCGAGAGGCCGATTCGCTTACGGTTGAGCAGGGGCGTTGCGGCGGGCTTGCAGGCGGGGACTGGAGAGTTGCGATTCCTGCGGCTTCATCGCCAGCGCTTGGGCGCTGACGATGAAGTGAGCGTCGATCGGAAGAGCGTCACGTGCTTTGCGGATCAGCGTTTGATCTGCATCACCGTCCTGCCCATGGCATCGGAGGCATAGATGGTGCCGTCGCTGTCGACGCTCAGGCCGTGCGGACGGCCTTCGACCTTGACGCTGTCGATCAGCTGGCCATCGCGGATGATGTTGATGGCTCCGGCGTTGACGTCACTCACATACAGCGTGTCGTCGTCGGTGATGGCGATGCCGCCGCGTGACGGGAAGGGCCAGCTTTCGACGAAGGCGCCGTCTTTGTCGAAGACGGAAATGCGCTGATTGCCGCTGTCGTTGACGATGATGCGGCCGCGTGAATCCACCGCCACGCCATGCGGTACTTTCAGCTGCCCCGGGCCTTCTCCTTCACCATTACCGATGATGCGCACGAAGCTGCCGTCGGCGCGCAGATGCACGATGCGGGAATTCACGTAGCCATCGGAAATGTAGAGATCGCCGTTCGCGGCCACCGTGACGTAGTTGGGTTGGTTGAACAGATCCTGCGAATCGTTGTCGCCGGCTTCGTCGAGTTTGCCGAGCGTCTGCAGCAGCTTGCCCTCGAGGTCGTACTTGTAGACGACGTGGCGCGCGGCGTCGGTGGCCCAGAGGAAGCCGCGCGAGTCATAGGTCACGCTGTGGGCGTTTCGGAACAAACCGTCTTCGCCCCAGCTACGCAGAAGTTCGCCTTCACGGTTGTGTACCCGGAAGTAGGGCGCCGAACGCACGAAGACGATGACGTCGCCCTGGCCATCGGCCTCGACCCAGGAGGTGGACCCATCCCACTCACCCGCCGGGTGCCCCCAGTTCGTATCGATGGTTTGCGCGGTAGCGCCTTGGCAAAAAGCTCCGCACAGAAGCAGCGCCGCCATGGCGCGGGTAAGTAGTCGCTCGATCATGTGATTCCCCTCATGTTGTCTGCCGCATCTCGGACGGCCTGCGGCGGACTATAGGAGCTGGGCGCCAGCCTGTCGATGCGGCATCCCAGTAT
>CALEJT010000034.1 GCA_937898685.1 uncultured Gammaproteobacteria bacterium
ACTCAAAAAAAAAGCCCCGGGAATGCCGGGGCTTTTCGTTACTGAGCATCGTCAGTTGGTGGTTTGCGTTTCCTCGTGCATCTGTTCCGGTGCCTCGATCTGCTCGATCTGCGGCGCCGCTTGCTGCTCTGCCAGGAGTTCGTTGGCGCGAGCGATCAGATAGGCACGGATCGCCGCCGTGTCTTCCGCCGTCAGACGATCGGCGAAGCTCACCATGCCGCGCTCCTGACGCACACCACCCAGCACGATGGAGTCGAAGCCTTCCTGCGAATGCAGCATCGGGCTCACCATCAGGTTGGGGAAGTTGGCACCACGCGCAGCACCACCGTTGCCGTGACAGATGGCGCAGGTGTTGTTGTACGCAGTCTGACCCGCAGCTACCTGCTCGGGCGAAGCCGTGGCCGGCGGCGGGTTGAGCGGCGGTGGCGTGAAGCTGACGGGTTCCGGCAGCACGGTGTCGCCACCCAGGGTGAACACCAGCAGGCGCGAATAGTTCGGAGCGTAGTAGTTGGCGGCCTGGTTGATGCCGACGCTGACGGCGATGTACTGCTTGCCATCCAACTCATAGGTGATCGGTGCAGCGACCACGCCGGTCTGCGTGTCGAAGCTCCAGAGTTTTTCACCCGTGCGCGTGTCGTAGGCGCGGAACTCGTTGGTGTTGTTGCCACCTCCGCTGAATACGAGGCCGCCACCGGTCGACAGCAGGCTGCCGGTCGGACCTTCGTGCTCTTCGCTGCGCCACACTTCGCGGCCGGCTACCGGATCCCAGGCGGAGACGTAGCCGACGAACTCGCGCTCGGCGTCGGGGTTGTCGCGGTAGTAGACGAGGCTCGCGCTCATGTCGATGGCGAGGTTGGTACCGCGCGGGTTGGGCGTGAAGTTCTCCACGCTGCGCATCACGAAGTAGGCACGCTGCGCGGCGATGTAGACGAGGCCGGTTTCGGGGTTCCAGGCGTTGGCATGCCAACCGTGACCGCCCTGCACGCCTGGCGTGAGGTTGAAGATGTTGTCGCGGTCGTAGCGGGCTTCGGGCACTTCGATGGGACGCCCGGTGGCCATGTCGATGCCGCGGTTCCAGTTCACGGCGGTGAAGGCATCACCCTTGAGCAGTTCTCCGGTCGCCGCGTCGAGCACATAGAACATGCCGTTCTTGTTGGCCTGGACCACGACGTGCCGCATCTCGCCGTCGAACTCGAGGTCGAGCAGCATCATCGGGCTCATGGCGTCGTAGTCCCAGGTGTCGCCCGGCGTGGTCTGGTAGTGCCACACGTATTCGCCGGTGTCGGCATTCACGGCCAGGATGGACGCGACGAAGAGGTTGTCGCCGCCGGAAGGATCGCGTGCGCGCTGATCCCAGGGCGTGCCATTGCCGGTGCCGAAGATCACGAGGTTGTTGACCTCGTCATAGACGATGGCATCCCACACGGTACCGCCACCGCCCAGCTTCCACCATTCGCCGCCCCAGGTCTTGGCGGCCATTTCCATCGCTTCGTTTTCGAAACCGAGTTCAGGATTGCCGGGCACCGTATACATGCGCCAACGATCTTCACCGGTGCGCGCATCGTAGGCACCGAGATAACCGCGTACACCGAATTCGCTACCGGAGTTACCGATCAATACCTGACCTTTGACGATGCGCGGTGCGCTGGTGACCGTGTACTGTTCATCGGGATTCACCGTGAGTTTGCGCCATACCTCGGCGCCGGTTTCCGCATCGAGTGCCACCAGATAACCATCGAGCGTGCCGATGTAGATCTTGCCCTCGAAGGCGGCGATGCCGCGGTTGACGATGCCGCAGCAAACCTTCACCGCGATTTCCTTCGGCGTTTTCGGATCGTATTGCCAAAGCTGCTCACCGGTGCGCGCGTCGAAGGCGTAGACCTTGCTCCACGCGGTGGAAACATAGATCACACCATCGATGTAGAGCGGCGTGCCTTGCTGCGACAGGTTGGTATCGTAATCGGCGTACCAGGCGAGGCCGAGCTGATCGATGTTGTCGCGTGAAATCTCATCGAGCGGGCTGTAGTGACGTTCCTCATAGGTGCCACCCACCATCATCCATTGCCCGGGTTCCTCGGCCGCGCGATTCAAACGTTCCTGGGTGACTTGCGCGAAACCGGGCGCAGGGGCGGGCGCAGCAGCGCTGGAGCCTTGCGTCGCGGAGGAGCTGGATGCCGGTGCGGCGGCTTCTTCATTGCCGGAGCAGGCACCGAGTAGCAAGGTGGCAATGACGATGGAAAGTGGAGTACGTAGGCCGAAGTGGCGCATGGTGATTCCCTCTTGCTGGGTATTATTCAGACTGGTTTCGCGTGACCAGCTGGTGCGGGATGGTAGCACCACGGACTCGGCAGTAAACAAGTTTCGCCGCCGGTGCGATGACGCAAGCTGAGCCTTACTGGCTCATGACGACGAGACTGGCGAGAGAGTTCTGTGTGACGTGGATGGCAAGCGGAGTGAGCACGGAACCGGTACGTTCACGCGCGAAACCCAGGAGCAGCGCCAGACAGAAGATCTGCGCCACGCCATACCAGCTGTATTGCAGCCCATGCATCAGCGCGAACAACACACTGGTCACCAGCAGGGTGCCGCTGAAACCAAGTCGCGTATGGCGAAAGGCCTGGAACAGATAACCACGAAACAAGAGTTCCTCGAGCACCGGTGCCAATACGCTGGCAGACAGCAACATCAGCCAATGCGGCTCGGAGAGGAACTGATCCATGAAGAGTTCTCTACCGGCATCGAGCTGATAGAGCACATAGCCCACGATCGTCATCGTCAGCAGCCACAGTGCCAGCCACTTGCCGACCGTTTCCAAACGTACGGGATTGATGGCGAGGGTGCGCCGCCAACTCTGCTGCGGAAAATGTGCGGCCCACAACAGGCCCGGCAGGATCACGACGACCTGCAACAGATAGAGACTGCCGAGGCCGAGAGAACTCGTGAAGAATTCGAACAGACGTTGACGGCTTTCCTCTCTTGTCAGAGGTCCTTCGCTATGGTTCAGGTACCAAAGAAAAGCGCTTTGGTACGCGAAGGCAGCCGAATAGGTGAGTACTGCGAACAGACCCAGCCAGCCGAGCGCACGCAGCGGTTTGGGCTGGCCGGGTGTCGTCACGTTACGACTCGTCGTTACGGGGCGGGCGGAGCGATGGTGGCAGGATCCCAATGTTCGTCGGCTTTACCGTCGACGAAGCGCCACATGTCGAACCAAGTGGTGGTGTATTTCTCACCGGGCTTGGTGGGGTGGTCGTATTCGCGTGCGATGGCAACGGTCACGAGATCGCCTTCGGCCAGTACGGCCACGACCGGCGTCGTGAGTTTGTCGCAGGTGGGCGTGCGCTGACGCGTGGCGGTGAAGAAGTCGATCACGGGTTGCAGACCGGAGGCCACGTTCGGGTTGTGCTGCAGATAACGCTCGGTCAGCCAGTTGCCGGCATCGGACCAGTGGTTGCATTGCAACAGCTCTCGCATGATGTGCAGTGCGGCTTGCTTGTTGCGGTGCTTGACCGGATCGGGATCGGTGAAAAGTGCTTCGGGGTCTGCGACACCGACCACCGGTTCCTGGGCGAATACTGCGCCACTGAGGAGCAGCGAGGACAGGGTGGCGGCAATCATTGTTTTCATTTTCATGGCAAGCTCCCTATGAATTGCATGGGCCTGGTTGGATGCGCACCAGGCGCTGAGCCCGGGAGTATAGGCAAGGGCTCGTACTCTTGACCAGAAAGAAAAAAGCGCCGGAGTGGGGAAAGCTCCGGCGCTTTTTTGGTTGCACCTGCTTCTTCAGAAGTCGTAGTTCAGACTGAGCTGATAACGACGGCCGAGGCTGTCGTGACCGGCGATGATGCTCTGCCCGGCCGAGCTCGCCACGATCGAAGGTTCTCTGTCGAACAGGTTGGTGATGTTGAACGCCAGCCGCCACTGCGAACCGCTGCTGGTTTCACCCTGGTACGACACTGCAGCGTTGAACTGCGTGAACGAAGCGATTTCGTTGTCGTCCACATCGCGGCCTTCGATCCAGGTGTTGTTCAGGTTCACATCGTCGTAGTAGCTCGACTGCAGCATGAAGCCCCACGGACCAAGACCGTAGTTCGCGGTGAGCACACTGGTGTACTGCGGGCGGGTCTGACCACCGGCATTGTCCTGCGTGGTGCCGGCGGCGGTGGTGGTGGAGTTCTCGTCGAGGAAGCCGATCAGACCGCGCAACGAGAAGGTTTCGCTTTCATTGGGAAAGAAGTTCGGTTCGAAGCGATAACCGATCTCGAGGTCGACGCCGCGCGTCTGAGCCAGGTCTGCATTGATGTTCTGGTTCAGAATGCGCGAGATCGGGCCGATCGGGTTGCCATCGCCCGTGGGAGGCAGACGCTGGATCAAGTTGCAGGCACTCGGTGCTCCCGTGGCAAAGCAGTCGTCCACGATGCGCTGTGCGCCATATGGGGCCACTGCGCCTTCGAGGTTGATCTCATACCAGTCGACCGAGATCTGCAGGCCGTCGACCCAACTGGCAAAGTTTGGTTGCCACACGAAGCCGGTGGTGATGGTTTCGCCGATCTCCGGTCCCAGGGCGGGGTTGGAGGTGGCGAGTACCGTCAGCGCATTGTTCTGCTCGTTGTTGCGGAAGCGATCCTGCACGCTGCCACCACCGGTGCCGGTGAGGAAGATTTCGGCAAAGTTCGGTTCACGGATGTCGCTCGACTTCGTGATGCGCCAACGCAGTGAATCGAGCAGCTGCACATCCAAACCGATCTTCCAGCTTTCCTGGCGTCCGGCGCCCGAGTATTCCGAACTGCGATAGGCAAGTGAGGAACCGATGCGTTGCCCGCTGTCCCACTCCCAAATCGGAATGTTCAACTCGGTGTACCACTCCCAAACATCCTTGCTACCACCGCCGACGCCGATGGCGGAGAAGGGATGCAGCGAACGGTTGCCGTCGCCGGCAAAACCGTCGGGGATGGCGCGAATACCGAGCTCCGGCGCATTGAGCAAGCCGCGTTCGCCGAAGGAGGGGTAGTTGACCTGATCGAAGGATTCGTCACGCCAGGTCAGACCGAAGGCGCCTGAGATCGGACCCGCCCCCCAACCTTCGTACAACACACCGGTGAGCAGCAACTCCGCGAAGTCCTGCTCCAGCGTACGTTCCTGCTTCTTCTCCGGATCGAGAATCCAATTCCTCGCCGCGATGTTGGCGTTGCCGATGCCGAAGGGGTTGAATGGTACGCACTCTTGTGGATCGAGCGGTCCAATTGGCGAGTCACCAGGCACACCCAGAGGATCGAGCGGGCTGGGAAGGCGTTTGCCTTCCATGAACGCCGCGAGCTCGGCCGGACTGGGATTGCGCAGCGCGATGTTGCATACGATCTCGCCGGTAGTCGGGTGGCGAACTGCATCGAGTGCCAAGAAGAAGCGGTCGATGCGCGGCACGTTGAGGATGCCGGTGGCTACTTGTGATTCGCCGTACTGGTAGGTGCCCGTCAGATTCCAGTTGTCGTTGATCGCGAAGTCGAACTGGAAGGTGTACATCTGTTGCTGCTGGATGCTGCGGTCACCGCGATTGTTGTAGATGTTGACGAGACCAGGACCATCGATGATGCCGCCGGTGGAAACGCGAATCATGTCGAGTCCGGTACGTTCCATCTCCGCACGCACTTCCTCAGGCAGGAAGGCGTTGTCGCGAAAGATCTTCCAAGAGTACAGCGAGCCGGCAATGGACATATTGGAACGTTGTCCATAAAAGTTGGATTCGCTGCGGCCAGCGGCAACTTGCGCGATCAGGCTCAATCGCTCGTTGACGTCGAACTTGATGCCGCCGAACGCAGAACGTTGCGCCACATCGTTGCCACGTGGTCCCCGCAGCGATGCCATGTCGTAGTACTTGTACTCCTGGCCGCCGCTGTGGTTGTTCTGCGCTCCCGCACCAGTCAGTGAGACATAGTCGCCAAAGGCGTAGGGACGTACACCTTTGCCATCGTCGGTGAAGGTCCAGTTGTAGTAACGGAAGCCATTGGTGTTGGTGATGATCAGCCCTTGTGGTGATTGCTGCGCGCTGAACACGTAAGGCACGGTGATGCGCTGCGGAACGTTGGGTGTTTCCGTCTGGGATACCCATTCGGGATTGCGCACGAGACCCCAGTCCTTCCAATTGTCGAGACGCCGCGATTCGCCCGGTCCAACCTGATCGATCTGGCGCCCTTCGACGGAACCTATCACGTGCAGTCGTCCATCCATGAACGAGGTTCCGCCTGCTACGCTGAAGTTGTAGTTCTCGCCATCCATGCGCTCGGTGATGCCGCCTGAAACGCGAGCACGCAGACCTTCGAATTCTCGATCGAGAATGAAGTTCACCACGCCAGCCACCGCATCTGCGCCGTATGCAGCCGATGCACCGCCTGTCACGACGTCGACGCGTTGCATCAAGGCGCTGGGAAAGAGATCCACGTTGACGCTGCCTTGCGCATCAGCAGGTGCGACGCGGGTGTCGTTGAGAAGAACCAGTGTGCGGTTCAAACCCATGCCCCGTAGGTTCAGGTAGGAACCGCCGGCAGTGGTACTGATGGCATTACCACCACGCTGTGCGTTGGGTGTGTCGAAGAACTGCGGTAACTCGTCGAGTTGTGATGCTACGGTTGAGCCAGGGTTGAAGTCAGTGAGCTCGCCGAGCGTCATCGCCGTTACCGGCGTCGGTGCACTCATTCCGTCTACTACGCGAATCCTGGAACCGGTTACCTGGATTTCTTCGAGATTGGTTGGAGGTTGATTGGGTTCTTGTTGCGCTTTGGCCGGAGAAGAGGCCAAAGCGGTGGCGATCGAAGCGGCAACTGCGAAGTACAACTTGGTCTTGTTGGAACTGCTGAATGCAGCACTTCTCATTGTTATTCCCCCGTTGTTTGGGTGTTGTAGTTGTAGTGTGTAGTGCGCGTCTCCCTTGTTGTGCCGAAAAAGCACGGCCATTCTAGAATAGAACAGGCATCGAGATGCGCAAATAATCTTTCGGTAGTCGATTTGGGCTTCGCTATCCGAAAAGCGAGCTTTGGAGGGGGAAAGTGCGTAAATAACGAGGGAGTAACAATTTCACTGTGCGGAACTTTGCGTTCGTGCAGTTCATGCTGAAGTATAAATTTCGCGCGGCGTCGAGATAGAGATGCTTATATAAAAAGTAGTTCGTTTTTTTTATGAAAAATCGAGATGCGAACAAAGAAGCAATTTTGCAAAGCATTCGTTCATGGTGAGGACACGCACGTCATCGTGCTAGCACTTTGCTGTCGCAAAGACGCGAATAAAAGCGAAAAAGAAAACGGGGAAGAGTTGCCTCTTCCCCGTTTCGTTTTGCGTTCAGCTCGGCTTGATCAGAAGTTCAGGTTCAAGCTCAGCTGATAGCGGCGACCCCAGACGTCGTAGCTATAGTTGATGACCTGGCCGCTGGCGCCCGCGATGACCGGCGGGTCGCGATCGAACAGGTTGTTGACGTTGAGTGCCAAGCGCCAGGTGGCACCGCTCTGCAGTTCACCGTTGTAGCTCAACGCAAGGTTGAACACGGTCTGCGAAGCGACGGAGTTGTCATCGATGTCCACGCCTTCGATCCAGTTGGTGGTGGTGGTCGAGCTGCCACCGTTGCTCAGCACGCTGTCGATGTAGATCGTCTGCAGCATGACGCCGTAGTTCTCGACATCGTAGTTCAGCGTGAAGAGGCCCGTGTATTCGGGGTTGCTCAAACGCTTCACGTAGTCGATGTAGATACCGCCGGCAGAGGTAGTGGAACGTTCATCCAGGAAACCGATCATGCCGCGGAAGTTGAGGCGTTCAGACCAGTTGCTGAAGAAGTTCGGTTCCATGTTGTACTGGATCTCGACGTCCACACCGCGGGTCTGTGCACCACCAGAGTTGGTCTGGATGTTCAGGATCTGCTGAACGATGTTGGTGACAGGGTCGCGGCGTACGAGGCTACAGGCCAGCGGCGACTGCTGGAAGTAACAGTCGTCGACGATGGCTTGCGCACCGTAGGGTCCGATCGACTTGGCGAGGTCGATTTCGTACCAGTCGACGGCGATGGACAGACCATCGATCCACTCGGCGAAGCTCGGCTGATAGACGAAGCCGGTGGTGACGGTGTCACCCTGTTCCGTCTGCAGGCCGGGGTTGGGTGAAGGCAGTACGGTCAGCGAGTTGTTCACCGCGCCACCGAAGGCCGGGTCGTTGATCACACCGCCACCGGCACCCGTGAAGAAGCGTTCGCTGAGGTTCGGCTCACGCACGTCGCGGGACTTGGTGTAGCGCCAACGCAGGTCTTCGTGCAGCGTGACGTCCAGACCGATCTTCCAGCTGTCGATCGAGCCGGAGCTCTTGTAGTCCGAACGACGGAAGCCAAGGTTGGTGGTGATGCTCTGGCCGCTGTCCCAATTCCAGATTGGAATGTTCAACTCGCCGTAGGCTTCCTTCACTTCGTTGTCACCGGTACCTACTGCAGGACCGGTGAAGGCGTGCATGGTGCGGCTACCGGGGCCGGCAAAGCCGATCGGAATACCGCGGATACCGAGGTGCTCGGCGTTCAACAGACCACGTTCACCGTAGGCCGGCAAGGTCCACTGATTCACGTACTCATCACGATAGGTCAGACCGAAGGCCGAGGTGATCGGACCTGCGCCCCAGCCTTCGAAGAGCTGACCGCTCACGAGGATCTCGGCGAAGTCCTGATCCATCTCACGAATCGATTTCTTCTCTTCGTCGGTGAACCAGTCGATCGCTGCCTGCGATACGTTGCCGTTACCGAGGATGTTGTGCGGTACGCAAGTGGAAGGATCGAGCGGACCGATCGGCGAATCAGCCGGTACACCCAGCGGAGTCAGCGGGCTGGGCAGGAGCCTGCCTTGCATGAACTCCTTCAGCTGCTCAGCAGTCGGGTTGACGGTGCTGATCTTACAAACGATGTTGCCGTTGTTGTCGCGCACCGCGTCGATCGACAGGTAGTACTTGTCCACACGCGGAATGTTCAGAGCACCGGTCTGCACCTTGCTGCGGCCGACCTGGTAGTTACCGGTCATGTGCCAGTTGTCGTTGATGTCCCAATCGAAACCGGCAGTGAAGGACTCCATCTGGCTGATGTCGCGGTTGCCACGATCATCGTAGGCGTTCGTCAGGCCCGGGCCGCGGATCTGACCACGCTTCTCGATCGTGATACGGTCGAGGCCTGCTTCATCCATTGCCTGCGCCACTTCTGCGGGGAGGAACGGGTTCTCCCTGAAGAGAGTGTAGGCGTAGGAGGTACCGGCGATCGTCATCTGGCTGCGGCGACCGTAGGAGTTACCTTCGGTACGCCCGGCGATCACCTGGGCACGCAGGCTGAGTGCATCGCTCACGTCATATTTGATGCCACCGAAGAACGAACGCTGTACCACTTCGTTACCGCTGGCGCCGAACATGAAGGCCGCTTCGTGGTTGCGGAACTCCGGACCACCGCTCTGGCTGTTGGTGAAGGAGTTGCTGTACTGACCGAACTGGTACGGGCGCACACCCAGACCATCATCGGTGAAGGTGTAGTTGCGGTACTTGAAGTTCGGCGTCGTGATCACACCGGTCGGTGAGCCGCGGTTGTCGAATACCCAGGGCACGGTGATACGGCGCGGCACGCCGGGACCGGCAGTCGGTGACCAGTCCGGGTTCTGCACCAGGCCCCAGTGCTTGAAGTTGTCGTGACGATCGAGTTTGCCGTCGATCTGATCGACATAGCGACCCTCGATGGAACCGATCAAGTGCAGCCTGTCATCCATGAAGGCCTTACCACCGGCCACGCTGAAGGAGTAGTTCTCGCCGTCACCGTATTCGTTGATACCGGTGGAGACGCGGGTCTTCAGACCTTCGAACTCACGATCGAGCACGAAGTTGACAACACCGGCCAAGGCGTCGGCACCGTAAGCGGCAGAAGCACCGCCGGTGATCACGTCCACACGGCGCATGAGCGCGGTGGGGAAGTTGTCGATGTTGGTGGCGCCACCTGCGTCGGCCGGAATTACACGAGAGCCGTCGAGCAGAACCAGGGTGCGCTGAGTGCCCATGCCGCGCAGGTTGAGATAGCTACCGCTGGCGGTGGTGAAGGTGGTGCCGCCACGCTGTGCGGTCTGGGTGCTGAAGAATTGCGGCAGCTTATCCAGCTGCTCGGCCATGGTCGTGCCTGGGTTGATGTTGACCAGTTCGTCCGTGGTGACCGCCGTCACGGGAGTCGGCGTGACCAAGGTGGTTTGGTTGAGGATTCGAGAACCCGTGACCTGGATCTCCTCGAGGCCTTCGCCCTGGGCTTGAGCCAGGGAGCTTACGAGCCCTGTAGTCAGAGCAGCAGTTATTGCCCAGGAGAGCTTATTTCTGGAACTGCTGAGTGCAGTACTTCTCATTATTGTTTCCCCCATTTTCTCGGGTGTTCTTTTTGGTTGTAGGTGCTTTAGGTGAGAACCCTACGGCAGCCGGAAAAGGCAAGGGCGGCGCGAGAATAGTACAGGTGTGATTGAGTGGGGAAGCGATATTTCGAGGACCGAAGAAATTTTCGGTATACGAAAATAAAAATTACGCCGAAACGAACTGTCTGGTACTGAATTGCCGGATACGGCGAAAAAGGCGTTCCGACTTAAACAATATCTATGAGCAAGTTGACGATTGCCACCAGCTGGGAATCAGCTTGAAGTAAAGAGCAGAATTCGCAAATGGCAGAACCGATCGGTTCGGTATGCCTCAGGCGTGCTGTTCCAGGGTGTCCAACACCTTGCTCATCAATTTGTTGATGGCGGCAAAGCGGGAGGGGTCTCCGAGGAGCTGCGGAACGTTCTGTACCCAGCGCGAACCATCCAGTTCGTCGTTGCAGTGGGTTATCAAAGCGCGGGCCGTTTCGAAAGTGGTCTCGAGATGGAACTGCAAGGCCAGTACACGTTCGCCGTACTGGAAGGCCTGATTGCGACATGCTTCGCTACTGCAGAGCAACGTGCAACCTTCCGGCAGTGTGAAGGTTTCGCCATGCCAGTGAAATACATCGCAACTCTCGGGAAATAGCGCGGCGATCGCCGAAAAGTTCTTGTCCACTTCGCGTTGCACAGGAAACCACCCGATCTCGCGATGCTCATTGGGGGTGACGGAAGCACCGAGCGCCTTCGCAATCAGCTGCGCGCCGAGACAGATGCCGAGTACCAGCTTGTCTGCAGCGATCGCCGCCTTGATGAGCTCGAGCTCCTGTTCGAGCCATGGATGGCGATCAGTGTCGTTCACGCTCATGGGGCCACCCATGACGATCAGCCAATCGAACTCGTCCACGCTCGGCAACCTTTCGTCGCGATAAAGTGCGGTACTGCTCAAGCTGTGTCCGCGTAGTTCCAGATGGGCTTCGATGCTGCCGAGGCCTTCGAAAGATACGTGATGAAGAGAGTGAACGCGCATGGGAGTTCCTTAACTGCGGTTGATGCCTGCTCGCAGCAAGCAAGGTCATGATTGCGCGGAAACTGCCAGCCCTTCCGCCTTTTGACTGTCGTGCGGTTCATGCCATGAACGACAGGACCGAAGTGTAGCCCGAAATCGTGGGAAAGCGGCCACGCATTTCTTAATCGTCCTTTCAACCATCTTGATCTGCCTTTAATCAGGAATCCTGGCTTCACTCATTACGCTGCCGCTGCTTCTCATCCAGGTCACGGAGAACTCTATGGCGGCTAGCATCGTAAGTGTGGCTTTCAATCGTCTGCGTCTTTCTGCTCTCACTCTCGCAACGCTGCAGGCTACGTCCGCTTTGGCCGCGCAACCCGACCCCGCAACGATACGCGGTGTCGAGGAAATCGTGGTGCAGGGCGGCATCGGCTATCGCAACCGCAGCAACGATGTCGTGCAGACGCTCGAGTACGGTCTCGACTATTTTCAGCGTTTCGAACCACTCACCGCGGGCGATGCGCTCAAACGCATGCCCAGCGTGACCTTTCTTTCCGACGTGATCGAGTCCGACGGCGTGCGCATGCGTGGCCTCGATCCCGGTTACACCAAGATTCTGATCAACGGCGAACAGGTGCCCGGCGTGAATGCCGACAGATCCTTCTTCATGGATCGCATCCCTGCCGAGTTGATAGAACGGGTGGAAGTCGTACGTTCCTCGAGCGCACGTCGTTCGGGCGATGCGATGGCTGGCACCCTCAACATCGTCCTGCGTGACGGCTTCAGCATGGATGGTGGGTATCTGCGGCTGGGTGGTCTGCGTTTCGACGACGGCGAATGGAAACAAAGCACTGCCGGCGTGTGGGGCGGACAGGTGGGTCCGGGCCGCTTGATCATCGGTGGCAACATGCAGGGCCGCTACAATCCCAAGCGCAAGCACAGTCTGCGCTATGGTAATTCACCGGAGAACGATCCCGATTACGCCAGAAACGAATTCGACAATCGCGAGGACCAGTCGGACATTCGCGACGGCAAGGATTACTCCTTCAACGCCAACTATGAGGTCGAATTCGGGACCAGCTCACTCGAGTTCGGGGCCTTCTACGTGAAGACCGATCGCACGGAGAGCGAACGATCCCGCGAGTACGATGATCCCTTGGCGCTCACCGGCCCCGTGCCGGGCGGCAATCTCCTCAGCGACAACGCCAACATCAACGACATCGATCAGGACAACTACACCTTTTTGACGGCCTTCTCGCATGAGTGGTCCCTGGGCACCACGCAACTGAAGTTCACCGCAGCAGGCTTCGATTCCTTCAGTTACGAAACCGAGGAAGAAATCGACTTCGATGAAGACGAACCGGTGTTCACAGGTGCCTTGCTCACCACCGACATCGCGGATGAGGAACGCACTTTTGAAATCGAGCACGAAATGCAGTTGAGCTCGGGACTCGAACTCGCCTTCGGCGTGTTCTGGCTGCAGAAGGAGCGCGACACCCGCATTCTGTTGCAGGAACATGAGTTCGAGGTGCAGGCGCGGGATTGGCACCAGTTCACCCGCAATCCGCAGGAGTTTCGCGAAGCCTGGACGGAACTCGAGCCGGCCGCGGGAGGCGTCAACGCCATCGAGGAAGACCGACTCGACTATTACGTGGCCTTGAGCGGTCAGCGCGAGCGGCTCACCTGGGAGGCGGGCCTGCGCTACGAGACCACATCGACCGACATCGACGATCTCACGTTGTCCGCACGTATCGAGAACGATTACGAGTTTCTCCTGCCTTCCGCGCACCTGCGTTACGAACTCACCGACTATGACCGAGTGACGCTGTCCGTGGCGAAGACCATGCGTCGCCCCAATTGGAACTACATTTCGCCGGCCTTGCTCGAAGAAGAGCTCGGAGACAACGATCTGCTCGGCAACCCCTTTCTCGAACCGGAAACGGCAGTGGGTTTCGACATCGGCTTCGAACACAGCCTCGGGACCACCGGCATCGTGGGCATCAACTACTTCGAACGCAAGGTGAAGGACCTGGTGGAACTGGCGAATACCGGCGTCGAGGGTTCGGAAGGTGAGGGCACCTTCGTGTTGCAGCCCCGCAATACCGGAGATGGTGAAGTGCGCGGCATCGAGCTCGATCTCTCCACGCCGCTCAGCTTCGTCGGCCTCGACAATACCGGCATCTTCCTCAACTACTCCTGGCTCGACAGCGAGATCGAGGACATGTTCGGCAAGCGTCGTTTCAACGATCAGTCGAAGCAGGTCTACAACTTCGGCTTCATTCAGGATCTGCCACGGTTCGCCGCGGCCTTCGGCGCCAGCTATCGCAAGCAGGGCGATGCCTTCGGACGCATCGTCAGCGAAGAGGTGAAGACTTCCTACGATGGGGATCTGGAAGTGTTCGTCGAAAAACGCTTCGGAGAAAGGCTCACCTTACGCCTCGTCGGTTCCAACCTGTTGGACGCTGCCAAGCGCGAAGTCTTCAACAAGTTCGACACCATCGAAGATCAACGTACGCGTCGTTTCGATGAATACGAACTCGAATCGGAAGTTGCAGGGCCCTTCTATCAGCTCATGGTGCGGTTCACCTTGGGCAGCAATTGAGAAAGAGCATCATGAAACCTCTGCAATGTTGGTATGTATCGAGTTTGCTGGCCGCAAATCTCGTATACGCAGCTGAAGCGCTGCAGCCACGTATCGTCACCGAACCTGTCCGTTACGATACCGATGATCCCGCCATCTGGATAAGTGCATCTGATCCTGCGCAAAGTCTCGTACTGGGCACCGACAAGGATGCCGACGGCGCGTTGTATGTCTTCGATCTACAGGGACGCATTCAACACGACAAGGTCGTGCGCGGCTTGTTGCGTCCCAACAATGTCGACATCGCCTATGGTGTACAGCTCGGTGGCGAGCGCGTGGACGTGGCGGTGGTGAGCGAGCGCTATGCACATCGCCTGCGCATATTTCGTTTGCCGGACATGGCCCCCGTCGATGGCGGTGGCATTCCCGTATTCGAAGGCGAGCGCGCACGAGACGTGATGGGCATCGCGCTCTACACGCGTCCCTCCGATGGTGCACTCTTTGCCTTCGTCAGCCGCTCCGAAGCATTCGCGCCGCAGGAAGGTTATCTGCACCAATATCGCTTGGTCGATGATGGCACTGGTCGATTGCGCGGGGTGTTCACACGTGCGCTTGGCACCTGGAGTGGCCGCAAGGAAATCGAAGCCATCGCCGTCGATGGTGCGCTTGGGTATGTCTATTACAGCGACGAGGGCTATGGTGTGCGGAAGTACCACGCCGATCCCCTGGCCGAGGATGCAGATGAACAACTGGCGGAATTCGGTCACGACGATTTCGCGGAAGATCACGAAGGTATCTCGATCTACGCACGCCCCGATGGGACGGGCTACATCATCGTTTCCGATCAGCAAAGCAATCGCTTCAACATCTATGCACGTGAAGGCACGAAAGGTGATCCACATCGCCATGAACTCCTGGCATCGGTGTTGCTGTCGACCGAGGAGAGCGACGGCAGTGAACTCGTCACGCAATCGCTTCCTGGCTTCGAAGGCGGTTTGTTCGTCGCCATGTCGACGGATCGTACTTTCCACTACTACTCGCTTCGCGACCTTCTGCGCGCGGCTGGCTTGCCCGAGTAGGGTGCATCGCACTGCGCGCAGCTGGGCGAGCGCTGCATCGAAGGAAGGTCCTCATGCACGGCGCAACGCGACTGCAAGATGGGCGCAGTGCGTCCAGTGAACGTGGGGTAGGGGAGACTTCGAATTGCGCCACTGCCGCGTCGATGTCGGCGGCAGTGGCGAAAGGCAGTTCCTGCTTGGCGTGTAACGATTACTGCTGAGTGGCGCGCTCGGGATCGCGGCTGAGACGGCGGAAGTATTCGGCGACCGAGTCTCGATATTCCTCGGGGATCTGGTCGGTGGTGGCGGTGCGCACGTTCTTCTTGCCACCCTGCGCCCCGAGGCGCAGACCCAGTTCGAGCTGTTCGATCAGCGCCAACATCTCACCATATTCCTGCGCGAGGATGCCGGTGTTGCGGTTGGTCTGTTGAAACTCGAGCTGACGGATCAGGTCGTACATGCGCGCCAGTTCTTCGTTGTTCAGATCCATCTGCTGCAGCGCATCACGCGCGGTCTGCGTCAGGTTGCCGATGTTGTCGAAGAACTGCTCCGGCAGGTTGATTGGACCGTTGAAGAAATCATCGTTGCCATTCCAGGGGCCAGTGCGCGGACCGAAGCGGCCGCCGTTGAAGGCTCCACCACCACCGGCAACCTGCTGACCACC
>CALEJT010000035.1 GCA_937898685.1 uncultured Gammaproteobacteria bacterium
CTGCTCAGATTCAGCGTGCTGGCGGTGATCTCTTTCAGGTTGAGCGTGATTTTCTCACCGTCATTCGCGCCTACCTGGATATCCAGGTTCTGGTCTTTGGCGAGTACCTTCACGCCGTTGAAGCTGGTTTCGCGCGAAATGCGATCCACTTCTTCGAGACGCAGCGTGATTTCTTCCTGGATGGATTTCAGGTCCGCGCCTGAGTTCGTGCCGTTCTGAGCTTGAACGGTCAGTTCGCGGATGCGCTGCAGGTTGTCGTTGACTTTGTTCAGCGCGCCTTCGGCAGTCTGGGCCACCGAGATGCCGTCGTTGGCGTTACGCTGAGCCTGCGTCAAGCCTTTGATCTGCGCAGTCATGCGGTTGGCGATCGCCTGGCCAGCAGCGTCATCTTTGGCGCTGTTGATGCGCAGGCCGGAGGACAGGCGCTGCATCGAAGTCTGCAGAGAGTTCTGCGACTTCACCAGGTTCTGCTGACTGATCAAAGCAGTAATGTTCGTATTGATGACTGACATGGTCGTTAGTCCCTTCTAGATGGTTGAGGTAACAGTTCGGCTTGCGCGATGCAGTGAACCGTCACCCTGGCTATCGGCGCTTCTTGGACGGGCTTTAGCAAGGAATTACTAAAACGAAGGTAGGGCTAAAGGGAGTAGACTCTGGGCCGATGACTGTAGCGTGAGTGCTGAAGGTCGCTAAGACTCTGATGCAGCTACTAAAAATCGGTATGCGAAGCAAGCGCTGCATTCGCGGAAAAGGAGCACAAAATGGCCACTATTTCTTCGTTGGGTATCGGCTCTGGTCTCGACCTCAGCGGGCTGCTCGATCAGCTTGCGGCAGCAGAGCGCCAGAAATTGGTGCCTCTCGAACAACAGAAGCTGAGTTATCAGTCCAAAATTTCTGCCTTCGGTAAACTGCAAGCAGCGCTTTCGCAGTTTCAGGTGGCTGCGCTCAAGCTCGATGATCCGGCGCTGTTCAACGGTGTGAAGAGCAGTGTCAGTGGCAACGGCGTAGCAGCTGCTGCGCGTGCCGACGCCAAGCCTGCGACGCACCACATTTCCGTCACGCAGCTCGCGCGCGCCTACAGCATTGCCACTTTCGGTGTAGCGGACAAAGGTGCCGAGCTCGGCGCCGGCACCGTCACCATCGAGCTGCAGAACGGCGAAAGTCTGGATGTCACCCTGGAAGAAGGTGCCAGCTCCCTCGAGGATCTGCGCGATGCGATCAATGCCAAGAATGCCGGTGTCACGGCCAGCATCATCAATGACGGCAGTGGTACTCCTTATCGTCTCGTCCTCGCCTCGACTGCAACCGGCACCGAAGCCGCCATCTCCAGCGTCGACTTCGGTACCGTAGGGTTGTCGCTGGATGCGGGTACCGAACTTGCCGCGCTCAATGCCGAACTCACCATCAACAATATTGCCATCAGCAGTCAGACCAATCGGGTGGAAGGTGCCATCGAGGGCGTTACTCTCGATCTGTCTGCCGTTGGTGAGGCAACGCTGAAGGTAGAAGCCGATATCGACTCGGTGCGTGATGCCATCAAAGGTTTCGTCAGCGCTTACAACACTCTGCGCAACAGCATCAGCAGCTTGACCAGATTCGATTCCGCTTCCGGAGTCAGAGGTGAACTGCTTGGTGATGCCGCCACGCGCAGCGTGCAGAACAACCTGCGCATGACGCTCGCTGCCGGTGTGGCCGAAGGTGAGTTCCATCTATTGAGCGAGATTGGAATCACCTTGCAGGTCGATGGAACGCTCAAGCTGGATGAGGACAAACTGAATCAGTTGTTGAGCACCAAGCGCGACGCCCTGGCCGAGTTCTTTGCCGGCGGTGAGTCCGATGCCGGACTCGCCGATAGCGTCGATGACCTGATCACCCAACTGCTTGGTGAGAAAGGTGCCATTGCCATCACTACCAAGGGTCTCGAAAGCAGCATTGAACGAGTGGAAGAGCGCAAGAGCCGCATGCTGCAAAGCATCGAGACGCTGATCGAAAGATATCGTGCCCAGTTCGCACAGCTGGACTCTCTCGTGGCAAGCATGAATTCACAGAGCAGTTACCTGGCGCAGCAGTTCGAAATCATGAATGCGCAGTTGAGTGCGTCGCGTAAGTAAGCAGTTGAGTCTCCCGAGTGCGTGGCGGGGGTGAGGGGAGAGAACCGGCTCTACCGGACGACTACTGAGATGAGGAAAGACCAATGAGTTTCTTACCCACGGGGGGCTATGGGCGCGGCGCGCAGGCCTATGCAAAGGTCGGCGTGGAAAGTCGTGTACTCGCGGCCAGTCCGCATGAGCTGATCGTTCTCCTGTTCGACGGCCTGCAGCAGTCGCTGCGCGCAGCACGTTTGCACATGGTGGAAGGCAATACCGCCGAAAAGGGCAAGGCCATCTCTCGCGCCCTCGACATCATCAACCAGGGATTGGTGGCCGCGCTCGATCGCGAGCGGGGGGGGCAAGTGGCAGAAAACCTGGGCGCCATTTATGATTACGCGGCTCGTCAATTGCTGCTGGCGAACCTGCAAAACGATGTCCAACGATTGGATCAGGCAGCAAGCTTACTGGAGGATATAGGTGCTGCTTGGCGGGAGCTGGGCAACGCCCACATGGAGGAATAGCATGATGGCCATCAAGCAATGCGCTTCGCCTGAAGAGGTGAGCCCGGAGCAGCTGTTGGGCCGGTACGAGAATCTCTTGACCTTGGCCACACACATCAATGTGCTCGCTCGGCGCGGTAAATGGGTGGAACTCATCGAAAGGGAATCGCAGTACGTCATCGAATCAGAAAGATTGTCGCGTCTGGAGCTGCCCGAACTCGCGCCCGAACACTACGAACGCAAAGCCGATTTGTTGGAACGTATTTTCAGTCTGGATCTCGAAACCCGCAGTCTTTTGATTGCCCGTCGTGAGCAGTTGCGTCGTCAGATCGCAGAAGTGCGTGCCGGCGCCAATGATGAAGGCCCCACCACGCCCGCGCAGTCATGAGCGTCATCACGCCCCTCCTCGATACCTTGCTGCACGAGGTTCTGGGCAAGCCGCGCAACTTTCCGTTACCACGTGATTTGAATCAGCCGGTGGACGCCACGCATGTGAGCGTCCCCGCGCGCTCCCCGCACAGCGATTCGCGGCTCGATGCGCGTCAGCCCAATACAACGGAATTGAGCAACCTGGCTGCCGCCGCTCGCCGCATGGCTCCCGGAGCCGCGCCGAGCGCAACCTTGCAGAGCGCAGCGCCGCAACCGCCGGGCGGCGTTGCCACCACCTTCAGTCCGGCTGCCCAGCGCATCGCGGAAGTGTTGGCAAAGCTCCCCAGTGCGACGCCGCTCACCACGCCGGGTGGTCAGCCACTGTTGGGCAACGTGCTCTTCGCCGAACCAGCGCGTGTGGCACAGGTGCTGCAGCAGGCCATCGACAAGAGTGGGCTTTTCTTCGAAGCACGTCTGCTGCGCTGGTTTCGCGGTGAAGTGCCGCGCCAGCAGCTCGAAGAACAACCACAGATGCAACTGTTGAAGGCGGAAGGTCGCGACGAGGAAGCGGTACAGACGCTGGTGCGGCAACAGCTCGATCTTCTCAGCGCGCCACAGCTGCGTTGGGAAGGCCAGCCCTGGCCAGGGCTTTGGCTGCAATTGATGATTCAGGTGCCGGTGCAGCCACTGACCGAGTGGCCCGCAAGCACGGAACCGGAGCAGCGCGAAGAAACAAACGGCCAGCGCGAGGTGAGCTCGACCTTGGTGGTGGAGTTGCAGCCGCTCGGCCGTATCGAAGCTGCGCTGCGTCTGAAGGGCATGCAGCTCGACATCGTGGTGTGCGCCGACAGCGTGCAAACGCTGACGTATCTGAAGTCTGCGCGTAATACGCTCGAAACGCGCTTGAGCGAAGCGGGTTTCAGCCCTTCCATTCAACTGACTTTCAAAGAGAAGCAAAGCGATGAGTGATGCCGCCGATTTGCCTGTGCCGCGCCGCGAAGCAGTGGCGGTTGCGCATGCAGCCGACGGCGATGCGCGCGTGCTTGCAAAGGGCTATGGCGAGTTGGCAGAGCAGATCATCGCCGCGGCACGCAGTCACGACATTCCCGTGCACGACTCTCCCGAACTCGTGTCGCTTCTGTTACAAATTGACCTCGATCAAAAAATACCGCCAGAACTGTATCGAGCGGTTGCAGAAATTTTGACTTGGTTGGAAGAAGTGGCCGACGATTCCGCGGCATGACTTAATAGACGTTAAATTATTGTGGGAATTGTTCTCAGCTTGAGTAGAATTCGCCCGCACGATCCGCTGGGAAGAGACTCAAAACATGAACTCATCAGAACTCCTCGCTGAAATCCAAGAGTTGAACATGAGCTATCTGCTGCTCGCGCAGCGTCTGCTTGCGGAAGACCGTGCCACGGCACGGCTGCGGCTCAAGTTGAGCGAAGAGATGGCAGATTTGTTGAGCTCACTCAATGCCCGCCAGCTCGCGCGACTGTCGCGCATCAATCAAATGCTCTTTACCTTGAGCTTCGACGTGCCGCAGCTGCAGAAACTCATCCAGGATGAGCGCGAACCTGGTCTGGCGCAGACGCACGCGTCCATCCTGCTGGCACGCTGACTCACACTTCTTCCTTCTTTTTATAGCTACATCCACATCCGCTTCCTGCCAGCCCTCTTCGAACCTATCGGAGGGCTGGTTCCTCGGGTTCGTGGTCTCCCCCTTCTTCTCCCGCCAACGGCCGCTGTTGGGCCAAGCTTCCACACAACAAAGCCCTCAAGTCCTCCCAGCCACTGCCGATAGCAGGTTAGAGCCTCTGTCTTTCGTGCTCGCTGGAAGGGCCTGCCTGTGTTGATACTTCTCGGATTTCTGCTCGTGACCGTGGCTGTGTTCGGCGGTTTTGCGTTGACTGGCGGCAGCATGGGTCCGCTCTACCAACCCGCGGAGATTCTGATGATCGCCGGTGCCGCGATCGGCGCGTTCGTCGCGGGCAACAACGGCAAGGCGATCCGCGCCACCGTGCGCACCTTCTCCAAACTTTCGCGCTCGGCCGCCTACGACAAGGCGCTCTACATGGAGCTCATGTCGGTGCAGTACAAGGTGCTCTCGCGCATGCGCCGCGACGGCATGTTGGGCGTGGAGCAGGACATCGAACATCCCGAGCAGAGCGCGATCTTCACCGAGCATCCGCGCATCCTGAACGATCCCTTCATCATGACCTTCCTCACCGACTACCTGCGTCTGATGGTGAGCGGCAACATGGATCCGCTGCAGCTTGATGAGCTCATGAATCACGAGATCGAAACCTTCGAGCGTGAGTCGCACATTCCCTCCGAAGCGCTGGGCCGCGTTGGCGATGCCTTGCCGGCCTTCGGCATCGTGGCCGCGGTGATGGGGGTGGTGAAGGCGCTCAGTCAATCCAGTGCCGGCACCGGTGAAGTGGGCATCATGATCGCGCACGCACTGGTCGGCACTTTCCTGGGCGTGTTGCTCGCCTATGGTTTCGTCAATCCGCTGGCGAGTCGCATCGAAGTGCAGGCGAAGGAAGCGGTGAAGATGATGCATTGCATCCGTGTGACGCTGCTTGCCGCTCTCAATGGCTATGCGCCGCAGTTGGCTGTCGAATTCGGTCGCAAGACGCTCTTCACCAGCGAGCGTCCCAGCTTCACCGAGCTGGAAGAACACGTGCGCTCCGTGAAGAACCTCGGAGCGGCCTGAACATGAACTGGCATCAGTAGCAGGGCAGCAGTGCGATGAGTCCGGCTCACCATACCAAGAGTGTGCATCGCGTCATCGTCAGGCGCCGTGGCCACTATGAATCGAGCAAGCCGCATGGCAGCTGGAAGTTGGCGTTGGCCGACTTCATGACGGCCTTGATGGCCTTGTTTCTCGTGCTGTGGCTGCTCTCGACCTCCACACCGGAAGAGCTGAAGGACATTTCCGAATACTTCAGCACGCCGCTGATCGTGGCGATGGCCGGTGGTGATCGCCCCACCGCGAGCAACAGCGCGATTCCCGGCGGTGGTCCGGATTCGATCTATATCGAGGGCGAGCGCGCCCACATCGACTACCCGATGACGCTGCGGCCGCAGCAGGCGCCACCGGATTTTCTGCGCCTGCGCGAGCGCATCGAAAACGTAGTGCAGCGCGATGCAGACCTGCAGCAGCTGCGCGATCAGTTGCGTTTCACGATGACGCCGGAAGGCCTGGTGATCCAGCTGCTCGATACCGAGCAGAAGCCGATGTTCCGCCGCGGCAGCGACGAAGTCGAAGCCGAAATGGCCAAGCTGCTGCGGGCGATTGCGCCGCTGCTCAACGAACTGCCCAACTCGTTGATGATCAGCGGGCACACCGACAGCTATCAGTATCCCGGCCAGCAGCGCGGCTACAGCAACTGGGAGCTCTCCACGGATCGCGCCAATGCGTCGCGGCGTGAGCTGATGGCCGGCGGACTCGCGCAGGAGAAACTGAAACGCGTGAGCGGCATGGCGGACCAGGTGCCCTTGCCTGGCCTCGAGCCGGAAGATCCGCGCAACCGCAGAATTGAACTATTGGTCATGAATGGCAATGGCCCGTTGTTGCCAGAGTTGCCACGCTGGCGCCTGACGCCGAGCTCGACCTCTGGGTCCGCCGTGATGAGCAGACCTGCTCCCTCTGCGGCAACGCAGGCGGCGGGTGAGGACCTCTGACTGTTTCAGGTCCGGCAGTGGACGCGGCGGGGAAGCCGGAACAACGCAGATCGCAAACCGAGAGCCCATGAATCTAGACGATTTCAGCAGCAGCTTTTTCGAAGAAGCCGAGGAACTGTTACAGGACATGGAGCGCTACCTGTTGGCGCTCGATCCGGCTGCACCCGATGCGGAAGAACTCAATGCCATCTTCCGCGCGGCGCACTCCATCAAGGGCGGCGCCGGCGCCTTCGGCTTCACGGTGTTGCAGCACACCACGCACGTGCTCGAGAACTTGCTCGATCAGGCGCGCCATCACACACTGGCCTTGACCAGTGCCATCGTCGACGTGCTGCTCGAAGCGCGCGACGTATTGCAGGATCAGCTCGAAGCCTATCGCGCCGGCGCTGCGCCCGATGAAGCAGTCGCCAATGCGCTATGCGCGAAGTTGGAGCAGATGGGAGCTACCGGCGGCAGCGCGCGTCCTGCGCCGGCGCCGGAACATAAGCCAGCGCCGAGCGCCGCAAATGCCGCTATGGCGGACAACGGTGGCGATCCGCTGCTCAAGGTCAGCTTGCTCAAGGTATCGGATCAGGATCGCAAGTTGCTGCTCGACGAGCTGGGGCTGCTGGGCAAGGTGCTGAGTCACAGTGGTGACGACCAGCGTTTCGAAGTCGTACTGCAGACCAACACCGAGCCCGACGACATCAGTGCCGTGCTCTGTTTCATCATCGAACCCGAACAGGTGCAGATCGAAGCGCATACGGCACCGTTGCCCGACGCAGCACCTGCGCGTCCCGTCGCTGCGGCCACGCCGAAGGCCGGCGCGAAACAGACGGCGGCTGCGGGCAAGGGCGGTGGAGACAACGGCACCATCCGTGTTCCCGTCGGCAAGGTCGACTCCATCATCAACCTGGTGGGGGAACTCGTCATCGTTCAATCCATGCTGGAGCAAGCCGTGCATCGCTTCGACGGTAGTGCGCTGAACACTGCGCTGAGTCTTCTACGCCGCAATTCACGTGAACTGCAGGAAGCCGTGATGTCGGTGCGCATGGTGCAGATGGACTACGTGTTCAGTCGCTTCCCGCGCCTGGTGCGTGATCTCGCCGGCAAGCTCGGCAAGGAAGTGGAACTCGTCACCGAAGGTGGTGCCACCGAGCTCGACAAGAGTCTGATCGAGGGCATCATCGATCCGCTCACGCACCTCGTACGCAACAGCCTCGACCATGGCATCGAGCATCCGGACAAACGTTTCTCGCTCGGTAAATCACGTGAAGGACATCTCTTCCTTTCCGCGCGTCAGCAGAGTGGCAAGGTGGTGATCGAGGTGAGCGACGACGGCGGTGGTTTGCGCCGGCAGAAACTGCTCGACAAGGCGCGCTCGAAAGGCATCGCGGTGAGCGACGACATGAGTGACCAGGAAGTCTGGCAGCTGATCTTCGCACCGGGCTTCTCCACTGCCGAACAGGTGAGCGACGTTTCCGGCCGCGGCGTGGGCATGGACGTGGTGAAACGCAACATTCAGACGCTGGGTGGCCACGTCGACATCGAGTCGCAGGAAGATGTCGGCACCACCGTGCGCATCGTTTTGCCGCTCACCTTGGCGATTCTCGATGCGATGACACTGCGCGTGGCCGACGAGATCTTCGTATTGCCGCTCGTCGCCGTGCAGGAACTGTTGCGTCCTACCGCGAAGGATCTTTTCACCATGGCGGGAGAGGATCTCTTCCTGCGCGTACGTGACGACTATCTGCCGGTATTGCCGCTGCACGATCTGATGGGATTGCCGCAGGTCGAGCGCATCGAAGACTGCGTGGGCATCGTGGTCGAGGCCGATGGACGACGCTATGTGCTGCTCATCGATGAGCCGGTGGGACAACAGCAGGTGGTGGTGAAGAGCCTCGAGAACAACTATCGCAAGCTGCCCGGCATCTCGGCGGCCACGATACTCGGTGACGGCCGCGTGGCCCTGATCCTCGATGCCGAAGAATTGCGGCGCGTATATCACAGTCGTGAACTCGGGCGGCAGCAGCGCAATTCGGCGCTCGTGCGTCAGGCCCAGCGGATGCAGCAAGAACAGATGCAGGAGCTCGTGGAATGAATCAAGCCAAGCAGATGACCAAGCAGGCGACGCAGGTGCGCCAGTTTCTGATGTTTTCCCTCGGCAACGAGGACTACGGCATCGACATCCTCAAGGTGCAGGAGATCCGTGGCTATGGCCAGGTGACGCGCATCGCCAACACACCCGACTTCATCAAGGGTGTCACCAATCTGCGCGGCGCCATCGTGCCGATCCTCGATCTGCGCATCAAATTCGCCGTATCCGAAGCGACCTACACCGAGCACACGGTGGTGATCATCGTGAACATCGGCGCGCGCCAGGTCGGCATCGTGGTCGACAGCGTGTTGGGGGTGACGAGCCTGGCGCAGGAAGAGATCGCGCCACCGCCGGAGTTCAGCACCGCATTGCCGCTCGAATACCTGATCGGACTCGGCAACGCCGAGCGCGGCATGCTGGTGTTGGTGGACATCGAAAAACTGCTGACCAGCGAAGAGCTGGCCTTGGTGGACAAAGCCGCCAGCGCCTCCTAAGTCTGCGGCCGGTGGCCGGAGCCCATAGATGAATTCCCCCTCGAGCGCTACGCCGCTGCTCCCTGCATTGGCGTTGAGCGATGAAGAGCTCGCGCGCGTCAGCAACCTGATCTACCGCCGCGCCGGCATCGTATTGACGCCCGCCAAGCGGGAGATGGTGCGCGGGCGCCTGAGTCGTGTCGTGCGCGATTGTCAGTGCGACAGCTTTGCGGCCTATCTCGACTTTCTCGAAGCCCAGCCCGAAGGCCCGGCCTGGGAAGCCTTCACCAACGCGCTCACCACCAATCTCACCGGCTTCTTCCGCGAGGCTCACCACTTCCAGGTGCTGGCGCAGTTCTGTGCCGCACGGCGTACGCCGCTGCGCATCTGGAGTGCGGCGGTTTCCACCGGCGAAGAGGCCTACTCCATCGCCATCACGGTACTGCAGACCTTGGGGATGCAAGCGCAGTTGGAGATCTTTGCCACCGACATCGACACCCACGCGCTGGCACAGGCGGAGCGGGGCATCTATCCCTTGTCGCAGGTGATGAAGTTGACGGAGGAGCAGCGGCGCTACTTTCTGCGCGGCCGCGGCCGCCAGGAAGGACTGGCGCGGATCCGGCCCGAGGTGCAGGCGCTGGTGCGCTTCGCCCCCTTCAACCTGGCGGCCTCGCATTGGCCCACGTTGCCGCAGTTCGATCTCATCTTCTGCCGCAACGTGATGATCTACTTCGATCGCGCCACGCAGGAGCGTGTCCTGCGCCGCTTCGCCCCCGTGCTGCGCCGCGGCGGGCTGCTGTTCGCCGGCCATGCCGAGAATCTCAACGGCCTCTGCGACAGCTTCCAGCTCAAGGGACAGACCGTCTACGAGCGGGTCTGACCAAGCTTCCTTGCTCCTCCATCCCAGGTCGGGGCCGATCTGGCCTCTCCTTGTCTCCTTGTC
>CALEJT010000036.1 GCA_937898685.1 uncultured Gammaproteobacteria bacterium
CGACAGCAACCAATGATCGCGACTCTCGCCGGGATAGTCACTCAACCCCGCTCGCCGCCCTATCTGCTCGTACAGCGTTGCTGCATCTTCCGGTGGAGATGAAAGGAAGCGCCAGCTCGGACTGTTCACACAAACGAACATCGAGGGAATTGGCACAGGACCAAGGAACAGGCAGCACCGCAAAGGCACACGCTGCAAGCGGTCAGCATTCTGGCGTTCATCTTTTGCCCCCAGCTTGGTACGGTCACTGACCACTAGTTGTAGCACTTCCTATTTCTATTTCCACCAAACCATACTCATCGATCCAAAAATCGTCTCCCAACACAAGCAACTTATGAAACCGGCCGTTGTTTGGTTGTAGCGTCGGAAAGCCATCAAGAACAGCAGATGTAACTACGCCACAACTCTTGCACCAGCGCGTCTTGCCACGTATCACAACAGGCCCATTGTTGGGACGTGGATGGAATGCCCCTCACATCAAACGTGATATCCGCTTGCCATACGACAAACTCGCCCGGCGAATCAGTATGGACGTTCTGATGCTTTGGGCTAGTATTGCCCGCCATAACACCAACAAGAACAGAGGGGAACACCATGCCTGAGATCAAGCCCAGGGCGTTGTTATTGGCGCTCTGTGTCGTCAGCACCTTCCAGCTCGTCGCCTGTTCCGGCGAAAGCACGACCCAAGCCCCCGCTTCGACTCCCGCCACATCGAGCACCACAACGAATGCGCTGCCCGATACCGAGTGGACCAGCTACGGTCTCGACTTCGGCGAAACACGCTACAGCACACTCGCGCAGATCAACGACAGCAACGTCGCCGATCTCGGTCTCGCCTGGTATTTCGACACCGGTGAAGTACGTGGTCACGAAGCCACGCCGTTGATCGTCGATGGCGTGATGTACGCGACGCGGCCATGGAGCAGCGTGTTCGCGCTCGATGCCCGCACGGGTGAGTTGTTATGGAACTACGATCCCAAGGTCGACAAGGCCATGGGCTGGAAAGCCTGCTGTGACGTGGTGAATCGCGGTGTTGCCTACTATGACGGCAAGATCTATGTCGGTGTGCTCGATGGTCGCCTGGTAGCACTCGACGCGAAAACGGGAGATGTCGTGTGGGAAACGCTGACGGCAGATCAGGAACGTCCCTACACCATCACCGGCGCGCCGCGCATCGCCGACGGCAAGGTGTTGATCGGCAACGGCGGCGCCGAACTCGGCACACGCGGTTATCTCACTGCCTACGACGCGCAGACGGGTGAAGAGGTGTGGCGCTTCTGGGTAGTGCCAGGCAATCCCGCCGATGGTTTCGAGAACCCCGACGTGGAAGCCGCTGCCGCAACCTGGGCCGGCAACTGGTGGGAAGTCGGTGGTGGCGGCACGCCGTGGGACACCATCGTCTACGACCCCGAATTGCGTCTGGTCTACGTCGGCACCGGCAACGGTTCTCCCTGGAGTCATGAACTGCGTAGCGAAGGGCAAGGCGACAACCTCTATCTCTCATCGATCGTCGCACTCAACGTCGATACTGGACGCATCGTCTGGTACTACCAGGTGAATCCCGCCGACAACTGGGATTACACCGTGGTGCAGCCTTTGATGCTCACCGAACTCGTCATCAACGGTGTGCAGCGCAAGGTGATCATGCAGGCGCCGAAGAATGGCTTCTTCTACGTGCTCGATCGTGAAACGGGAGACCTGATCTCCGCCGATCCCTACGCGGAAGTCACCTGGGCGAGCGGCATCGATCTCGAAAGCGGACGCCCAATTGAAACGCCGCACGCGCGCTATGGCGACGCGGTAACGAACATCATGCCCGGCCCCGGTGGCGCACATAGCTGGCATCCGATGTCGTACAACCCGAACACCGGCCTCGTCTACATTCCCACCATGCAGGGTTCGAGCTTCCCGTATTCGGTGGAGCGCGGCTTCGTGCACAAGCCCGGCACCTGGAACACGGGCGTGACCTTCGGCACCTTGCAGGGCCTGCCGCAGCTCAACGATGAGCAGTATCAAGGTGGCACGGGACCCAGCTACAGCTCGCCCGGTGTGCTCGTGGCCTGGGATCCGATCGCCCGCCAGCCACGCTGGGTTGTGGACTATCCGTTCACGATCAACGGCGGCACGCTGACCACCGCCGGTAATCTCGTCTTCCAAGGTGGCGCCGACGGCTATCTGCGCGCCTTTACTGCCGACACAGGGGATCTACTGTGGATGGTGAATCTCGGCGTCGGCATCATGGCTCCGCCCGTCACCTATTCGCTGGATGGCACGCAGTATGTGTCCGTACTCGTGGGCTGGGGCGGTGCCTCGGGCCTGATCGGCAAGAGCGCCGCGGGCACGTACAAGGGCGAAGGGCGTCTTTGGACCTTCAAACTCGGTAGCGACAAGAACATCGTGCCCGTGCAGGGCCAACCGATGAACGAGCTGACGCAGATTCCCTTCGAGAACGATCCAGAACTGCTGGCCCGCGGCGAGGATCTCTATGGCAAACATTGCATGGTCTGCCACGGTGCCAATGCCGAATCCGGCGGCTCGATCGCGGATCTGCGCTATGCCACCGAAGCCACCTACGACATCTTCGACAACATCGTGCGTCAGGGTGCGTACACCGGTCTCGGCATGCCGAACCTCGGCGAATGGCTTACGGAAGAAGATACGAGGGCATTGAAGAACTGGTTGCTGTCGCGGCGTGCCGAGGAAATGGCGGCGCAGCAGTAAAGCGATCCGCACACAAATGAAAAAGCCCGGAAATTTCCGGGCTTTTTTGTTGACGCTGA
>CALEJT010000037.1 GCA_937898685.1 uncultured Gammaproteobacteria bacterium
AAACTGGCGGAGAGGTAGGGATTTGAACCCTAGAGCCCCTTGCGAGGCTACCTGATTTCGAGTCAGGCCCGTTCAACCGCTCCGGCACCTCTCCGTGAGCGTCGGTCGAGGGGCGCTTTTTATATGTCTCCGCGCCAAAGTGCAAGCCAAAATTTGCTTGGCGGTGCCCGCACCCCTCGATTTGCCCCTTACGGCTCCTGCACGATGGGTTCGAAGCCACCGAAGATCATGCGTTGGCCGTCCAGGGGCAGCTCCCGCGGCAGGCGCGGGTCTTCCATGAATTTCTTCATGCCTTCGTCACGCACGGCCTTCGATGGCCACATTACCCAGGAAAACACCACGGTCTCATCCGGCTGACATTTCACCGCCATCGGGAAGGAAGTGAGCTTGCCCTCGGGAACTTCGTCACCCCAGGCCTCGACCACCTGCAGAGCACCGCATTCCTTGAAGATCGTCGCTCCCAGCTGAGCAAGCTCGCGGTATTTCTCCTTGTTTGCCGTGGGTACGGCGAGCACGAAACCATCTACGTATGCCATGTCGAATCTCCTTTGATGTGACGTTGCCCTTCTTAGTCGCGCGGCCGCGCCACTTTTCGACAGGCGACGGAAAAGAAACTAACTGCCGTCGGCAGTTCGCGTGGCAGGGGGCTTGAGCAAAAGAACCGTGCCGATGAGTGCCGCCAGGATCGAGGCGGAGAACACGGCGATCTTGCCGGCGGCGAAGTCGCCGGGATCCGTGAGTGACTGTCCCGCGATGAAGAGCGACATGGTGAAACCGATGCCGGCCAGCGCGCCGGCACCGCTCAGTTGCCACCAGTCGTAGGCGGTGGGTTTACGCGCCAGACCCAGCTTCACGGCCAAGGCGGCGCAGCCGACGAAGCCAAGGGGTTTGCCGATGACGAGGCCCGTCATGATGGCCAGCATCAGGAGCGTGTGATCGAGACTGAAGTCGAGCGCGAGTTCCACACCTGCGTTCGCCAGCGCGAATATCGGCAGCACCAGATAACTCGAGCGCGGCGCCACGGTGCGCAGCATGCGGTCGGCGGGCGATTCCATGCGGTCGTGGATGGCATCGAGGGCGCGCAGCACGGGAATGGACGGCCCATGGCGATATTGTTCGCCGCTACGGCGCGCTTCTTCCGATAGCAAGCCATCGGCCTGTGCCATCAGCGCACGATAGTTCGGCGGCTGGCGCGTGGGGATGAAGGCTGCGAGCACCACACCGGCAAGCGTCGCGTGCAAGCCTGCTTCGTGGACGCAGTACCAGAGCACGATGCCCAGCATCAGGTAAGGCACGTAGTAGTAGATCGAGGCATAGTTGAGCAGCATCAGCAGCACGATCACCACTGCGGCGCCGCCCAGCCAGGCGAGATGCAGATCGCCGGAGTAGAAGAGTGCGACCACGGTGATGGCGCCGATGTCATCGACGATCGCCGCGGCGGTGAGAAACACGCGCAGCTCGATCGGCACCCGACTGCCGAGCACGGCAATGAGTGCGATGGCAAAGGCGGTATCCGTGGCCATCGGAATGCCCCAGCCGTGGGTCCACTGCGCCGGCGCGATCAGGTAGTAGAGCAGCGCGGGCACCGCCATGCCGCCGAGCGCCGCAGCGATCGGCAATGCCGCGGCCTTGGCGTTGGCGAGGCTGCCCACCGTGAATTCGCGTTTGATCTCCAGACCCACCACCAGGAAGAACACGGTGAGCAGCGCATCGTTGACCCAATGCAGGAGTGAGAGACGGAATTCACTCGCGCCGAAGAAGAGTCCCATCGGCCGTTCCCAGAAGGCTTGGAACGAGGGGCCGAATGGCGAGTTGGTCAGCACGATCGCCATCACGGTGGCGAGCAGCAGGAGTACACCCGTCGAGGGAGCCCATGAGGCGAAGGTCAGTGCCGCGGAGCGCACGCGATGGCCGAGTGAGCCGAGCAGGGCATCGGAGAAGGAGCTTTCATCCCAGGGCCCGTCGTAACGCACACCGTTGATGAAGAAGGTGGGCGTGAACATCACACCGCTGAGCCTTGCCTCTTCGATGTCGCGATCGACACGAGCTTTGGCGCGTGCGCAGAGCGCCTCGGCTTCGGCAGGGGGCATCTGATCGAGACCCACTTCGGCGGCGACCAGCGCCAGATCATCTTCGGTGAGCGTCTTGGAGTGGCTCATCAGCGCCACATGTGCACTCCAGAATTTCTCCGGATCTTCGATACGCTCGACCAGTTCGGCAGCGCGGCGCGCGATGTCGCTGCCGGTCAGGGGACGTTGGCGGAAAACGTAGCGGAGGCGATCACCAAACTGTTCGCGGATCTCGCTGATGCGCTCGTTGGCTGCGCGGCAATGGGGACAGGCATAACTGCCATATTCGACGAGGGTGATGGGAGCGTCGGGTTCACCGAGGCTGTGATCGCGGGCATCGACCGCGCGGAAGAGACGATTGGTGAGCGATGCATGCGCCGACATCAGCATTCCTTGGCGGAGAGTATTGGCGCGAACTTAAGTGCAAATCGGCTTGAGCACAACTTGCTTGCGGCGGGAATTTGAACGGATGGGCGCTTTGATTGCTGCGAGCGTGTCGTGGTGAAGCAAGGCGCTTTCGATACAGCGTGTCGCGACGTAGGTGATCGCCGCGGCATGCCCACGGTTGGTGTGAGCGTAGTGAGTCTCGACGATCGAGCTTTGACGTTCGCTGTTGGTTCGGCATCCCGTGTTGGGTTCGTCCTGTGGGACCACTGCCAGCCTGAATACACGACGGAGAGGAGAGGCGGACGGAGAGTTCCGTCCGCCTGTGGTGCTTACTGCAGCGGAATGAAGGCGAGGGCGTCGTTCGGGTTCATCGGAACGATGAGTTGTTTCTGGATCGAGTCGTAGCACATCGATGCGGCGCTC
Organism: uncultured Gammaproteobacteria bacterium; assembly: GCA_937898685.1. Taxonomy (GTDB): domain Bacteria; phylum Pseudomonadota; class Gammaproteobacteria; order Pseudomonadales; family Pseudohongiellaceae; genus CAILUG01. Next base: position 2,880 of record CALEJT010000037.1, read on the forward strand.
GGAATGCCAGAGGCGATGATCTCCGCAGGCTGGCCGGGACGGATGCGTGACACGCTGCCAAAGCGCACGCTGCTGGTGTACTTGGTGCCGTCTTCGGTGATGACGAGACCGTCATTGCCGCCTTCCACTGCGTGCTCGGTGAGGATCAGTTCACCAGCCGGATTGAAAGTGAGCACGGCGTTGTCGCCGATGTTCACCACCACGATGTTGCCGTCGTTGTCGATGGCGACGCCGTTGGGCAGGGCGAGCGGAGCGCCTTCGACGAACACGGAAGTTTGACCATCGGGGGTGACCTTGTAGATGCGCTCGGGATCACGCGTGTTGGAAATGTAGGCGGTGCCGTCGGCGGTGACACCGATGCCGTTGAGGAAGGTGCCTTCGGGGATCTGCACCGATTTCAGCGGCTTGCCGGTGGCGAGATCGAAGGAACGCAGATAGTCGTCATCCACGGTGTAGAGCACGCCGTTGCTGATGGCGCTGCCGCGCGGGTGATTCAGTTCCAGACCATCACGCGTGGCGCCGATCCACTTCGCGGTATGCACGCTGCCATCGGGATTGATCAGCGACACGTAGCCATCGGCCACGTTTTCGACACCGGCGTTCATCGCCAGGATCAGGTTGCGCGAGGGATCGAAGGTGCAGCTTTCGGAGAAGCGGAAGCTGCCGTAGACCTTCACGTTCGAAGACATCGGCGTGGGAACACCCGCTTCGTTGATCGTGCCGAGCGGCTCGCCGGCCTTGAATTCGCCGGAACCTGCCTGGGCATGAGCGCCCGCGCTCAGCGTGAGCGCGACGAGGGTGCTGAGAATCCTAATTTTCATGGAATGCTCCTTGTTACGAATGGTGATGGCTGCGAACTAGCAAGAACGTAATTACGGATTTTCATTGCGCAGCGTGCGCCGCATGGTGGCTTCGTCGAGCTCACGGGTCCACTTGCCGACCACGACCGTGGCCACGCCGTTACCGATGAGGTTGGTGAGCGCGCGCGCCTCACTCATGAAGCGATCGATGCCGAGGATGAGGGCGAGTCCTTCGACCGGCACATTGCCCACTGCCGAGAGCGTCGCCGCCAGTACGATGAAGCCACTGCCAGTGACACCGGCGGCTCCCTTGGAGGTGACGAGCAGTACGGCCAATAGACCAATCTGTTCCCACAGGCTGAGGTCGGTGTTGGTGGCCTGTGCGATGAAGATCGCGGCCATCGAGAGATAGATCGAGGTACCGTCGAGGTTGAAGGAATAGCCGGTGGGAATCACGAGCCCCACCACACTCTTGTTGACACCCAGACGTTCCATTTTGTCCATCATGCGCGGTAGCGCCGATTCCGAGGACGAAGTACCGAGCACGATCAGAAGCTCCTCGCGGATGTAGCGAATGAAGCGCAGGATGGAAAAACCGCAGGAACGCGCGATGAGCCCGAGTACGACGAAGATGAAGACGAGACAGGTGGTGTAGAACGTCAGCATCAGCGCACCGAGCGAATAGAGTGTGGCGATGCCGTAGTTGCCGATGGTGAAGGCCATGGCACCGAGGGCGCCGAGCGGTGCGACCTTCATCAGGTAGCCGATGATCACGAACAGCACATTGCTGAAGCGGTCGATGGTTTCGTATACGGTGTTGGCGCGCCCACCGAGGCTGTGCAGCGCAAAGCCGAACAGGATGGAGATGAAGAGCACTTGCAGGATCTCGCCTTCGGCGAAGGCAGAGACCATGGTGTCGGGAATGATGTGCAGGAAGAAGTCGGTGATGGTGCTCTGTTGCGCGGCGCGTGTGTAGTTGCCGATCGCAGAGGTGTCGAGCGCGTTGGGATCGATGTTCATGCCAACGCCGGGCTTGAGCACGTTGATCACCACGAGGCCGATGATGAGGGCGATGGTGCTCACCACTTCGAAGTAGAGCAGGGCATAGCCACCGGTGCGCCCCACGCGCTTCATGTCCTCCATCCCCGCGATGCCGGTGACCACCGTGCAGAAGATGATCGGTGCGATCAGCATCTTGATCAGTTTGATGAAGCCGTCGCCGAGCGGCTTGAGTTGCACTGCGAGATCGGGATGGTAGTGGCCCAGCAAGATGCCGATGATGATGGCGACCAGTACCTGGAAATACAGCGAGCGGTAGAGCGGTTGTCCGGGCATGCGTAATCCTGAGGGGTATTTGGCGGCGTCCTGAGGTAATATGCGCGGCCGGCAGCATACTATGACTTCATCCAAGCACACACCCCGCACGCTCCTCATCCAATCCGCCAGTCCGCGCCAGTTGCGGAGCTGGGTACACCGCTGTCTGGAATCCGCGCACGAGTGGGCCCAGAAGCAGGGCTACGAATACCGTTTCATCGGCGATGAGATCTTCGAGCGCGTGCCCGACTGGTATCGCGGCAAGGTCGGCAAGAAATTGCCGGTGGCCACCGATTACGCACGTTTGGTACTGATCCAGGAAGCGCTGCGCGAGGGCTTCGAGCAGGTGTTGTGGCTCGATGCCGACGTCTTGGTGTTCGATCCCAGTCTGCGCATCCAGTTCGAGGGCAGTTGTGCCTTCGGCCAGGAAGTGTGGGTGCAGGCGAGTGGTGATGGCTACGTCGCACATCGCAACGTGCACAACGCCTTCTGTGCCTTCCGTCAGAACTGTGTGGTGTTGCCCTTTCTGTTGCACACCACGGCCTCGATCGTGCGCCGCGTCGATCCCACTCACATCGCGCCGCAGTTGGTGGGCCCCAAGCTGCTCACCGCACTGCATTCCCTGAGCGATTTCGCGCTGGTGCCGGAAATCGGCGCGCTGAGTCCGGCAGTGGTCGGTGACATCGTGGCGGGCAAGGGGCCGGCACTCGATCTCTTGCGCCGCAAGAGCGAGATCAAGCCCAAGGCCGTGAATCTCTGCGCTTCACTGATCGAGCCCGCGCAGGCGGAAAAAGTCATCGAGGTCCTGCTCGGAGCCTTCGGTCAGACGGACAAGAAAGCCGCGACCTGAGCGGTGCCCGCGCCGCTTACCTGCGCGTTGCGGCGCCTTCAGCGATAGGAACACCTTATGGAATTCGCCGCATGGGAATGGATTCTGCTCGTGCTCGCCGCACTGTCGTTCGGTTTTTCCAAGACCGGCATGCCCGGCGCTTCGCTGCTGGCAGTGAGTGTTCTTCCCAATCTGATGCCGGCGAAGGTTGCCACTGGTGTGGTGCTGCCGCTGCTCATCTTTGCCGATCTCTTCGCTTGTCTCGTCTACCGTAGAAATCTGCAATGGCGCCGTGTGGGGCGTTTGATGCCCTGGGCGCTCGTCGGCATCGTCGCCGGCTGGCTCGCGCTTGGCCGCGTCGATGACACGGGTGCGGGGCGCATGATCGGCGCGCTGATCATTGCGATGCTGGCGCTGCACTATTGGCGCAGTCGTACCTTGAGCGAGGAAGAGTTGGCGAAGGTGCCGAGCTGGTTCGCGCCGATGATCGGACTCGTAGCCGGTTTCACCACGATGGTGGCGAATGCGGCAGGACCGGTGATGGTGCTCTATCTGCTCGCGATGCGTCTTTCGAAATTGGAATTTCTCGGTGTTGCCGCAGCGTTCTTCCTCATCATCAACTGGGTGAAGGTGCCCTTTGCGGTGCAGTTGGGTTTGATCACGCCCGACAGTCTTGCGCTCAATCTCTGGCTGCTCGCGCCCGTCGCCATCGGCGCCTTGGTGGGGCGTTGGGTGATCGCACGCATCGATCAGCACGCGTTCGAAAACATCACCTTTGCGCTGGCGGTGCTGGCGTCCGTCAAGTTGTTGATGGGAACGTGAGCCTTGAGGATCGATGCATTTCGTAGCTCGTCTTCGCCCGATCTACGTCACTTCTCTAAAGCTGATGATGCTGCAGCTCGTGGCCCTGCTGTTTGTAGCTGTTCCACTTGCGGCGGCTGAGGGCTTTCGCTTCTTCGTTGTTGAGCACGAATTCGGCGATGGAGTCGAGGTTTTGATGGTGCGGTGGTAATTCTGTGGAGAGATTGAGCAGCGTGCCTTCATCGAACACGGCAGCATCCCAGTCGATCACTACCGGACAGTCTTCAGGAGCCTCTTGTCGCAGCGCATGCGGCACGAAGCTTTCCGGCATGAAAGTCCACAGCAATTGATCGAAGGCGCGCGCTTGCGTTTCGTCGGCAGCGAGCACCTGGACCTTGCGTCCCTGCCGCACGAGCTGGTCGCTCAGGCGGCAGGCGAGACGCAGGCGCGCGTCCGCATCGTCATGGCGCAACAGATAGAAGTTGATGCGAGCCACGCGCCGTTCCAGCTCCTCAGTTGTTGAGCAGGTACTGCATCAGAAGCGGCACCGGACGACCGGTGGCGCCTTTCTCATTGCCCTGAACCCAGGCCGTACCTGCGATGTCGAGGTGCGCCCACTTGTAGTTCTTGGCGAAGCGCGAGAGGAAGCAGGCCGCGGTGATCGGGCCCGCCTTCGGACCGCCGATGTTGGCGATGTCGGCGAAGTTGCTGTTGAGTTGTTCCTGATATTCGTCCCAGATCGGCAGGCGCCAGCAGGGATCGAGGGCGCGTTGGCCTGCCTGATAGAGCGCGTCGGCGAGCGCGTCGTCGTTGCTCATCATGCCGCTGCACACGGTGCCGAGTGCGGTGATGCAGGCGCCGGTGAGCGTGGCGATGTCGACCACGGACTTCGGTTTGAAGAAGCGATCGATGTAGGTGAGGGCGTCGCAGAGTACGAGACGGCCTTCGGCGTCGGTGTTGAGGATTTCGACGGTCTGGCCGCTCATGGTGGTGACGACGTCACCGGGCTTGGTGGCGCGACCACTCGGCATGTTCTCGGCGCTGGCGATCACACCGACCACGTTGATCTTCGGTTGCAGTTCGCAGAGCGTGGTCATCACGCCGATCACGCTGGCGGCGCCGCACATGTCGAACTTCATTTCATCCATGCCGGGGCCGGGCTTGAGGCTGATGCCACCGGTGTCGAAGGTGATGCCCTTGCCGAGGATCACGTTCGGTTTCTGCGAGTCGGCGGCGCCACGATATTCGAGCACGATCAGGGCGGAGTCCTGCTCACTGCCATTGCCGACGGACAGGAGCGAATTCATGCCGAGGCGACGCATCTGCGCTTCGGTGAGTACCTTGGCCTTGAGCACCTTGCGGTTCTTCGCCGCCAGCTGCAGTGCCTGTTCACCGAGATAGGTGGGCGTGCAGATGTTGGCCGGCAGGTTGCCGAGCTGACGTGCCGCATTCATGCCGTTGCCGATGGCCTTGCCGAGGGCGAGGCCGCTCTGCACCGCGCTGCGATCGGCGCTGTCGACGATGAGCGACAGCTGTTGCAGTTCAGGCACCTTCGGCAACTTCTTGGTGGTGGTGTAGCGATACTGCAGTGTGACCAAGGTGCGCGCGAGCAATTCGGCGAGATGGCGCGCGTCTTCGTCCTTGATCTCGAAGCCGGTCAGACAGGCGGCAGCGTTGAGCTGGTTGTGTTTCACCAAGGCCTTGCCGGCAGCGCTCACCAGCTTGACGAATTTCTTGGCGTTGAATTCGCTTTGCTTGCCGGCACCGACGAGCAGCACGCGTTGGGCGTTGAGGCCTTCCACTTTATGCAGAAGCAGGGTGTCGCCCAGTTTGCCGGACAGGTCGCCGGCGGCGAGCAGCTTGCTGAAGGTCTTGCGGGTCTGTGCGTCCAGGCTGGCGGTGGGTTCCGGCAGCTTGCCTTCTTCGAAGACGGGAAGGACGAGACAGGGAGTATTCAAACGTGCGGGATTGACGGCTTTGGCTGCGAATTGCATGGGATCCCCTTGGCGCTGGTCAAAAGTGCCGAAAATTCTACTCCGGCACGTTCTGCATTAGCAAAGAAGCGGAGATCTTTCGCGATCTGCGTTGTTGCGGGATGTGAGAGGGCCGCGCCGCGAGTGGGCTTTTTGGCGAGGGATAGCGCGTTGCGGATGCGTTGATCCAATCTCGTTGAAGGCGATCTCACCGAAGCGCCGTGCGCGCAAACCCTCGCAGATCGCGCCTTGGGGTTGTGTGACAGCCGAAGCCCACTAGAATGCCCGCCCATGATCATTTTCCGCTACCTCACCCGCCAGATCCTGCAAGCCGTGCTGGCGCTCAGTCTCATATTGCTGGTGGTGGCGGTACTCGGGCGCTTGCTCAAATATCTGGCGCAGGCCTCGCAGGGACAGCTCGATCCGAGCGTCCTGCTGCTCTTGATGACCTACCGCCTGCCGGACTTTCTGCAACTGATCCTGCCGCTTGCCTTGTTGCTAGGCATTCTCTTCGCCTATGGGCGCATGTATGCCGAAAGCGAAATGACGGTGCTCATCGCCTGCGGTCTCAGCACGCGGCGCCTCCTGGCGCTCACGGCGGCCTCGGGGGCTCTGGCGATGCTGCTCGTTGCCTTCCTCACGCTCTATCTCACGCCGCGCGCCTTGGTAGAGACGGAACGACTGCTCGAAAGCCAACGCAATCTCAATGAATTCGACGTGATGGTGCCGGGGCTTTTCCAGAACATCTCCGGAGGCGTGCGCACCACCTATGCCGAAAGCGTGACACCAAATCGCATGGATCATGTCTTCATGCATGAAAGCAGCAGCGACCGTCTCATCCTGGCGGAATCGGCGATTCCCTATGAAGACGCGCAGGGCGGTCGTTTCATCCTCTTCCGCAATGGCTCGCTGACGCAGGGCGTGAGCGGGGCAGGGGAATATTCGCTGACGGAGTTCGATGAGCTGGGCGTGCGTCTGCCGCCGCGTGAGCTCAACTTCGATCTCACGTTGGAAGAGAAGGCCATGGGCAACGGCGAACTCTGGCGCGGTGGCGAACCCGTCCACATCGCTGAATTGCAATGGCGCGTCTCGTTGATTCTGTTGGTGCCGGTACTGGTGCTGTTGGCGGTGCCGCTCAGCCGCGTCAGTCCGCGTGAAGGCCAGTTCGGCAAATTGGTGCCAGCGATACTGCTCTATCTGGCCTATTTCGGACTCTTGCTCGCCTGCCGTGATCTCGTGGCCGATGGCAAGTTGTCGCCATGGATAGGTCCCTGGTGGGTACACGCGCTCTTTGCGGGGTTGGGCCTGTGGTTGATCGGTGGTGTGCAGGGGCTCAAGGGCAATGACTAAACTCGATCTCTACATCGCCAAGAGTGTGCTCGCCGCCATCGCACTGGTGCTCTTGACGCTCAGCGGCCTCGATCTGCTCTTCACCGTGATCGACGAACTCGGCGACACCGACGAAAACTATTCCGCCGCAGAGGCCTTGCTGTTCGTGTTGATGCAGTTCCCGGCGCATCTGTACGAGCTCTTGCCGATGGCGGCACTGATCGGTGCGCTCAGTGGTCTTGGTGTGTTGGCGTCGAGCAACGAACTCGTCGTGATGCAGGCGGCAGGCGTGCGCAACACGCGCATTCTGTGGGCAGTGATGAAGCCGGCGCTGCTATTGATGGTGATCGGCCTGATCTTGGGCGAATGGGTGGTGCCACGGCTGCAGGTGCGTGCCGAAGTATTCCGTTCCACGGCGAACAACGAAGCCTTGGGGCTCTCGCGTTACGGACACTGGGAGCGTGATGGCGCAACCTTCATGCACTTCAACACCATCGAGCCCGAGGGGGTGCTCTATGGCGTGAGTCTGTTCGAGTTCGACGACGACCGACAGCTCGTTCGCACGGTGGAAGCGGAGCGTGCCGTCTATCGCGGCGATCCCAATCAGTCCGTGTTCAGCGCAGAGCCGAATTGGGTATTGGAGTCGGGCCGCGAGCGTCGCTTCACGCGCACTGATGAAGAAGTGCGCGCAGAGCACAGTGAGTTTGCGAGTCTGCCGTGGCGCGTGGATCTGACGCCGGAACTATTGCAGGTGCTGATCATCGATCCGGATGAAATGGCAATCTCGGATCTCTATCGCTATGCCGAGCGTTTCGAGCGGCAGGGACAGAATGCTGACAGTTATTTCCTGTCGTTCTGGAAGAAGTTGTTGCAACCGCTGACCACCGCCGCACTCGTGTTCGTCGCGATTTCCTTCATCTTTGGACCACTGCGCGAAGCGACGATGGGTTCTCGTCTTTTCATCGCCATCTGCTTCGGGCTGGGCTTCACCATTGTGCAGCGATTGCTGGAGACGGTGAGCCTGGTCTATCAGGTGCCACCGCTGCCGGCGGTGCTGTTGCCGGTGCTCCTGTGTCTGGGCTTCGGTGGACTCTTGTTCCGCCGCGCACCGTAGCTTCGCTTACTTCACCTTGACGATGCGCGACTGCGAGACGAGGTCGGGCCAGCTGCGCTTGTTCTTGTCGAACAGACTCCACCAGTAACCGATGCCGCCGAGCGCGAGCGCGAAGGGCGCCACCGCAAGGCGTTGCAATACCTGTTTCCAGGAGATGGAGGTGCCGTCGAGATTCTCGACCTTGATGCGCCAGGCCTGCATGCCGAGCGTCTGGCCGCTGTTGGTCCAGAACCAGCCGAAGAAGAGTACGGCGCTCAGGATCTGACTGAAGAACAGCACCCATTGATGCAGAGGCTCGAGACCTTCCGAGGCCTTCACCTGATCGACGCCGAGCGCGAACATCACGAAGAAGCCCACCACGATCCAGATCGCGAATACGAGGAAGCTGTCGTAGATGATGGCGGCCAGTCGGCGCCAGAGCGCGGCGATGTTGGGTGCGGCGGGAGTGGTTGCTGATGTGGAAGTGTCGGTCATGGCCTACCTCGAAAGAGGCGGCAATTCTAGCTGATTTCGTAGGTCCTGCCGCGCATTTCGGGCCTGCATCTTGACTTTGCGAGCGTTTTCCCCAAGACTTCGCGCCCATCATGAAAGCAACCGCCAACATCACCATCATCGCAGGCATTATTATTACCGCGCGCTAGTCGGTGGGTTGCCTTGCATCTAATTTGTACGACAGGAAAACCCGCCACTGGCGGGTTTTTTTGTGCCCGCCGGCTGTGGTGACAGGAGAAACACGTGGCTTATTCCGGTATCAATTACCAACATGACGCCAGCCTGCTGCCGTCCTACGTAGCGCTGATGGATACGACTCTGCGCGACGGCGAGCAGACGCAGGGTGTGTCCTTTACCGCCGGTGAAAAACTCAACATCGCGCAGGCGCTGCTCGAGTCGCTCAAGGTCGATCGCATCGAAGTGGCTTCGGCGCGCGTGTCTGCCGGTGAGCAGGAAGCCGTGCGCGCCATCACGCAATGGGCGGCCGAACACGGCTATCTCGAGCGCGTCGAAGTCCTCGGCTTCGTCGACGGCACGCACAGTGTCGATTGGATCGTCGCGGCGGGCGGCAAGGTGTTGAACCTGCTGACCAAGGGCAGCGAAAAACACTGCACGCATCAGCTCGGCAAGACCCTGGAACAGCACGCGGCCGACGTGCGTGAAGTCGTGCGCTATGCGCGTGAGAAAGGTCTGCGCGTGAATGCCTATCTGGAAGATTGGTCCAACGGCTATCGCGACAATCCGGACTACGTGTTCGGTCTGATGAATCTCCTCGCCGACACCGGCATCGAACATTTCATGTTGCCCGACACCTTGGGCGTGTTGAGTCCCGCGGAAGTGTTCGTGGCGATGCGCGACATGCGCACGCGTTTCCCCGGTGTGAAGTTCGACTTCCATCCGCACAACGACTATGGCCTCGCTACCGCCAATTGCATGGCGGCGGTGGAGGCGGGCATCGATACCTTGCACTGCACCATGAACTGTCTCGGTGAGCGTGCCGGCAATGTGTCGCTTGCCGAACTCGCCGTGGTGCTCAAGGACAAGATGGGCGTGAAGACCTCGATCGACGAGACGCATCTCGCCGCAGTCAGCAAGGTTGTGGAACGCTTCTCCGGCAAATGGGTGGCGGCCAATCAGCCCATCGTCGGGGCCGACGTATTCACACAGACTGCCGGCATCCATGCCGATGGGGATGTGAAGGGTGGTCTCTATGTGACGCAGCTGACGCCGGAGCGCTTCGATCGCAAACGCACCTATGCGCTCGGCAAACTGAGCGGCAAGGCGTCGGTACTCAAGAACATCGAAGAGCTGGGCCTGACTTTGTCGCCGGAGGATCTCAAGAAGGTGTTGGCGCGTGTGGTGGCGCTGGGTGATTCCAAGCAGACCATCACCGCCGACGATCTGCCTTTCATCATCGCCGACGTATTGGAAGCCAGCGACTATCAGCACATCCGTCTCATCGACTGTCAGATCTTCAGTCAGTTCAACGGCTCTTCCAGCGTTGAGCTGAAGGTGGAACTGCAGGGTGTGGAATACAACGAACGTGGTGAGGGCAACGGAGGCTTCGATGCCTTCATCGATGCGCTGCGCAAGGTGATGAAGACCATCGACTTCGAACTGCCGGAGCTCGTCGACTACAGCGTACGTATTCCCAAAGGTGGCAAGCCCGGTGCCCTGACCGAGTGCACCATCACTTGGGGCGCGCACCCGCGCAACCTGCGTACACGTGGCGTGCATGCCAACCAGGTCTATGCCGCCGTGCTGGCGACGATGCGCATGATCAACACGCGTCTGCACAGCATGCAGCAGTAAGCCGCGCGCTGACTTCTTCCTGTCTTTTTCTTCGCGGCGCAGCTCGTTCGTAGTCTGCGCCTGACCGCTTGCCTCTTGGTGAGGACGCAGGGCCTTGCTAGGCTTTGCGCCTTCGCTTCACTGGCAGGCAATCATGATCGATCTTCGCAGCGACACCGTCACCAAACCGACCGAGCCCATGCGTCAGGCCATGGCCACTGCAGCCGTGGGCGACGACGTGTGGGGCGACGATCCCACCGTGAAAGAACTCGAAGCTCTCGTAGCGGCGAAGGTAGGTAAGGAAGCGGGACTGTTCGTTGCGAGTGGCACGCAGTCGAACCTGGTGGCGCTGATGACGCATTGTCAGCGTGGTGACGAATACCTCGTCGGACAGGAAGCACACACCTATCGTTACGAAGGCGGTGGCGCCGCCGTACTGGGCAGCATTCAACCGCAACCTCTGCCGGTGGAAGCCGATGGCTCCATCGCGCTGGAGAATCTGCGCAGTGCCATCAAACCCGATGATTTTCACTTTGCACGCACACGCCTGTTGTGTCTCGAAAACACGATCAGTGGTCGCGTGGTGCCGCAGGACTACGTCGTGCGCGCCTGTGCCTTGGCGGATGAACACGGTCTCGCCAAGCATCTCGATGGGGCGCGGCTTTTCAATGCCGCAGTGAAATCGGGCATCGACGCGGCGACGCTGGCCGCGCCGTTCGATACGGTTTCGATCTGTCTTTCCAAAGGTCTCGGCGCGCCCGTGGGTTCGGTGCTGTGTGGACCGAAGGACTTCATCCATCAGGCACGACGTTGGCGCAAGATGGTGGGCGGCGGCATGCGCCAGGCCGGCATCATTGCCGCGGCTGGCATCTATGCGATCCAACATCACATCGAGCGACTCGCCGAAGATCACGCCAACGCCGCACTGCTCGCACGTGAGCTGGCGCAGATTCCGCAGCTCGACATCGATCTCGCGCGCGTGCAGACCAACATGGTCTTCATCACACCCAACGATGGCAGCAGCGCTGCCTTGTGTGCCTATCTGCAGGAGCAGGGCATCCTCGTCGATCCCGGCACTACCATTCGTCTCGTGACGCATCTCGATGTCGGCACCAACGACATCGCGCGGGTAATTGCCACGATACGTAAGTTCTACGCATAGCCTGAGCATCGTGGGTCGGGCTGAGGTAGCGAAGCCCAACAGGCGGTGCTCGATGTGGCAACTCGGCTGCGGCATCCCGCGTGGGCGCCGCCTTTCAGGTTCAGCCGAGACGAGACGCGCGAATCTTTCATCGCTGGCCACGCAGCCGCATGTTCGGCTTCGCTGAGCCCAACCACCCATTTTTGACTGGCTCCGATGCATCGGCCCACAGCTGAGGGGAGTGGTGCGGGTGACGGTCACCCTCGTGAATGTACGTAATAGGTCTGAGCAATTCAGGGCTTATACTCCGACGGCCTCGTGCCGATATTGGATGTGTCAGGGTTCTTGTCGTCGAGTCTTTCGCTTGTCTCCAGTTAGGAGCCGCAAATGTCCTCATCCCCCTTCACCCACATTGACCCCACAGCACAGCTGGAACATCAATGGAGTGCCTTCGACAAGGCCATGGCGCTGGCGGAATTCGGGCTCGATGGGCAGCTCATTTTCGCCAACGCCAGGTTCCAAACCTTGCTGCAGCTGACGCCCGCACATTTGGGAAAGCTGCAACACGCACAGCTATGTCCGCCCGATCTGGTGCAAAGCCCGGACTATGAAACCATGTGGCAGTCGCTGGGTTCGGGCCACGAGTTTTCCGGTGTGGTGGAGCGGGTGCGCAGCGATGGCAGTCATTGCTGGCTGGAGGTGTTGTATGCACCCGTGCGCAACAAGCAGGGCGAGGTGACGCACATCATGATGGTGGCCACCGACGTCACGCAGAGCAAGCGCACGGAGCTGGCGCAACAGGATCATCTGTGGCGCTTGTCGCTGGTGGCCGATACCACCGATGCCGCGATCGTGATAACTGCCGCTCACTCGCGCGGCGTGGTCTACAGCAACGCCGGCTTCCAGCGCATGTTCGGTTGGACACAAAGCGAGATGCAGGACCAGGAACTGTTGGGACTGGTGGCACCGCAAACCTCTGCCGAGCAGATCGCGCGTGTCGACAACGCACTGCGTCAGGGGCATCCCGTCGAGCTGGAAGAAGTGGTGTCGGGTAAGGGCGGGCGGCGCTATTGGGCCAAGATCCTCTGCAATCCCGTCATCGATGCGCAGGGGCAGTGGGTCTACACGGTGGCGGTGCTGCTCGACATCACCAAGACCAAGATTCATGAAGTGCTGCATCACCGTGCACTGCAGGCGATGTCGAGTGACCTGCCCCTGATGCGCGTGCTGGAGGTGGTGTGTGAGGAAGTGGAACGCCTGGCACCGGAGGTGGCCGCCTCGATCCTGCAGGTGGACGATGAGGGAGCATTGCACCCCTTGGCCAGCCCCAGTTTGCCGTTCAGTTATTCCGCGCTGCTCGATGGTGTATTGATTGGCCCGCAGGTGGGTTCCTGCGGCACCGCCGCCTGGCGCAAGAGCGCCGTATTGGTCACCGACATCGCCACCGATCCCTTGTGGGCGCCATACAAGGACTTGATCCTGCCATTGGGCTACAACGTCTGCTGGTCCACCCCCATTCTGGATAAAGACGGCAAGGTGTTGGGAACCTTCGCCTTTTATTACCGCGAGAACGGATCCTTCGTGGCGTCCAGCTTCCATCAGCAACTCGTGGAAGCGTGTACGGCATTGTGTGCGTTGGCGATGGAGCGGGAGCAGGCGCGTCAACGTATCCGGCAACTGGCCTTTTACGATGCGCTCACGGGCTTGCCCAACCGCAGCCTGCTGGAACAACAGGTAACGCGATTGCTGGAGGTTGCGCAGCAGCAGAGCCGGCGCGTGGCCGTCTTGTCCGTGGATATGGACGGCTTCAAGCACATCAATGATTCCTTTTGTCCTGCCATTGGCGATGAAGTGCTGCGAGACGTAGCCGCGCGCATCAGGGAGCTGGTGCGCCAGGGCGGCGTGGCGGGGCGTCTGCCAGGGGATGAATTCATCGTGGCCGTGCCGCTGGAGACGGCGGAAGAGGTCAATGCCTTGATCGAACGCTGGCAAGCTCAGTTGATGCGGCCATTGCACCTGGCCCATGTCCAGGTGGATCTGAGTGTCAGCATGGGAGTGGCGATCTATCCGCAGGATGGCACGACGATGGCGAGCTTGCTGCACCGTGCCAAGATGGCGCTGCACCAGGCCAAGGGCAGTGGAACGGGGCGCGTTGGTTTTTTCAGTCTGGCACTGAGCCGTGCTGCCGAAGAACGTCTCGCGCTGGAAAAGGCGCTGCGGGAAGCTCTGCAAAGCGGCGGCTTGCAGTTGCACTACCAGCCGCAGATGGCGCTGAAGACGGGGCGTTTGCATGGCGTCGAAGCACTCGCGCGTTGGCAGCATCCGCGCATGGGAGCCATTGCACCAGCCCGCTTCATTCCTCTGGCCGAAGAGTGTGGCTTGATGGGAGCGCTGGGCCGCTGGGCTCTCGACGAGGCTTGTCGTCAACTGGCGCAGTGGCGCCACGAGGGGCTGGCGGTGCCCTCGGTGTCGGTCAATCTGTCCGCCTCCAACTTCCACAATCTGGAATTGCCTTCCATCGTGGCGCAGACGCTGGAGCGCCATCGCCTGCATCCATCGGATCTGATGTTGGAGCTTACCGAAAGCGTCCTGCTCGACAGCCTCGACTCGACCTTGCAGACGATCGAGCGACTGCATGCCTTGGGTGTGCGTCTGTCCATGGATGATTTTGGAACGGGCTATTGCAGCTTGAGCTATCTGCGGCGTCTGCCCATCACCGAGCTCAAGTTGGATCGCAGCTTTGTCGCCGATCTCGAACACTCGCCACAGGCGCGTGCGCTCAGCGCTGCGATCCTGGGTATCGGCACCAGCCTTGGATTGACCGTGGTGGCGGAGGGCGTGGAGACGGCTGCGCAAAAAGACATTCTGCAGGCCCAGGGTTATCCGGTGGTGCAAGGGTATTGGTTGGCGCAACCCATCGCGCCGCAGGAGTTGCCAGGTTGGATGGCCACGCAAGGCATGCACGAATTTGCCTAGCGTCACGCACTGCCCACCAAATCACACGCAAACCTCAAAGCGGAATGCTCGCATCCCTGAGGGCTTGGGACAGTGGTTCGAGCTCGCGGGCAAAGTGTTGCCATTTTCCGACCGAACGCTGATGCATCGGTTCGCGCACCTGGATGGCGCTGGCGGTGTTGGTGGCGGTGACGTTGTTGTGAAAGTCGAAGCAGGCGGGTTCCACCGCAAGACCGAGTGTGTCGAGTAGTTTGGTGATGGTGGCTGTGGGATCACTCACCAAACTTTCGTATTCCACTTCGATCAGACGCTCACCGAGCAGTGCACGCCAATGTTCCATCAGACGATGGTAGGCAACGTAGAAGCGGGCCAGATCGTCGAGACGATAGGCATAGCGGAAATAGGATTGCTTGAAGAGCGCGAAACAAGCGTCGAGCGGATGGCGGCGCAGGTGCACTATCTTGCCCTTGGGGAAGGCGCGCGCGATGTGACCCAGGAAAAAGAAGTTCTCGGGCAGCTTGTCGATGAACCAGGGTTTGCCATGCAGGCGATAGGCGATCGTGTGGCGATATCGTTGTGCGATCGCCTCCGGCTTCACATCGAGTGCGGCAGAGATGAGTTCCGCATTCAAGCCTTGGCGGCCACTGGCCTGCATCAAAGCCAATTGCAGGAAGAAACTTTCACCCGCACTTTCCACCGTGCTGTGATTCGACAGAATGCGCTCCACCAGCGTCGTCCCCGTGCGTGGTAGGCCGGTGACGAAAATGGGTTGGGCGCCTTCACCTGCCGCGGCCGTGGACCGAGCCAACCATTGCTTGGTGCATCCTTTGATGAGGGCGTCGATCAAGTCGAGATCCTGCTCCACCCGGTAATCCGCCGCTGCGGCAGCGGCGTTGCCGGCACGCTCGTAGTAGGCGAAGGCCTCACGCCATCGACCCAGGTCTTCCAATTCCTTGCCGAGCGCGTAGTAGAGAAAGATGTTGCGCGCATCGGGCAGTTCGCGTTGCGCCAACACCTCCTGCATGGCGCGCACGTGTGTATCGTCCGTCGCGCGTTTGAGGCGTGAGTACTGATAGTGGTAACGCTGATGCAAGGGAAAGCGCTCGAGCAGCTCGCGATAGAGCGCTTCGGCCGTCTCGAGTTCACCGACGTATACGGCGCACTCGGCCTTGTTGGCGGCGAAGCGTTCGATTTCAGGCTGTAGCTCGTAGGCCTTGCAGATGAGCGGCCAGGCCCGATCGGGCAGTCCCAGCCGCAGCAAGGTGGAAGCGGCGGCTTCCAGATAACGCGGGCTGCGCTCGAGGTGCGGACGATAGTGTTCGAGCAGTTCCAGTGCCTTGCCATGCTGACCGATCAGCGGCAACAGCGAGGCCAGTTCGACCGCAGCGTCATAGCGCTGTTGATCGAGACGCAGCACCTGGGTGAAGGATTCGAGTGCAACCTGCGGGCGGCGCTGCGCCTTGGCGTGCAGACCCTGCAGAAAATGACCTTCGGGATGTCGCGGATCCAATTGCATCAGCGTGGCGGCAAGGCGTGCCACCGTGGGCCAATCGCCGCGTTGTGCCGCCTGGCGTGCGTCACGTGAGTGCAGGGCAATCAGTTCCTGATGTTGCATGTCATGAGTCTTCCGTGGCGATGATTCCTGCCTCGCGCAGGATGCGCAGCAAGGGTTCCAGTTGGCGCTCGAAGCGACGCCAGCGTCCGACCGAGCGCGTGTGGATCTTCTCGCGCACCTGCACCGAGCTGGCAGTGGTGGAGGTCTTTGTATTGCGATCGAACTCCAGACAAGCCGGTTCGAAGTCGAGGCCGAGTTTGGCGAGCAGAGCGCGAGTTTGTGCTTCCTGATCGCTGACGAGCGCTTCGTATCGGACTTCGATCAATCGTGAACCGAGCAGCTCGCGCCAGTGACGCAACAGGCGATCGTAGGCCACGTAGTAGTGCCCGAGATCTTCGAGCGTGTAGGAAAACTTGTAGGCCCAGGTGAAGACCTGTTTGTACATCGAGAAGCAGGCATCGACCGGATCGCGGTTCAACAACACGATGCGCGCATCGGGCCAGGCCTTGGCGATGAAACCGAGGAAGAGATAGTTGAAGGGTAATTTGTCGATGAAATAGGGCGTGGCGCCGAGTCGATAGGCTACGCCCTTCATGTACTGCTCCGCGATCTGCGCGGCATCGATCCTGGCCACCGCAGCGAACATTTCAGGCAACAGCTTTTCCTGCGTGGGAATGCCGCTCAGCATGCGGATCACCATGGGCAGGAACAACGTTTCGTCGAGACTGCTCACTTGTGAATGACTGGCGATGATGCGCTCGGTGAGCGTGGTGCCGGTGCGCGGTAGCCCGACGACGAAGATCGGCGTATGCGCGTCGTCGGTCCGTGGTGCGGGGGCGTCCTGCAGCCACTCGGCATTACAGGCAGCGATTGCTGCGTCGACGAGGGTGATGTCCTTGGCCAAATCGTGCTTCGCTACCGAAGCGACGGCATCACCGCCGCGTTTGTAGTAGTCGAAGGCTTCGTCCCAACGTTGCAGGTCCTCGAGTTCCTTGGCGATGGCGTAGTAGAGAAAGACGTTGCGCTCGGGCGGCAACTGCGTCGTGGCAAGCACGCGTTTCATCTCGGTGACGTGGGCATCGTCGCGCGCCTTGCGCAGGCGCGAGAGATAGTAGTGATTGCGCTGATGCTGCGGATTGCGGCGCAGCAGTTCGCCATAGAGCTCGATGGCTTCGTCGATCTCTCCAGCATAGACACTGCAGGCCGCGAGATTGGCCTGGAACAGATCGATGTCGGGCTGCAGCGCATTGGCCTGCCGATAGAGCGGCAGCGCCGCTTCCGGCATCCCGATCTCGGTGTAGATGGTGCCCGCCATGTCGAGATAGCGTGGGCTGTTGCCCAAACGCTCCCGGTAGCGCTCGAGCAGTGCCGCGGCGTCGGCATTGCGGCGCGCCACCGAATACTGGTTGGCGAGTTCGATGGCGGCATCGTAGCGCTCGGGATCGAGCTTCAGCGCCCGTTCGAAATCAGCGGCGGCCTTCAGGGGTTGATTGGAGGCCTTGTGCGCGAGTCCGCGCAGAAAATAGCCTTCGGGATGGTTGGGAGCTTCGGCGATGACGCGCAGGGCACAGGCCGCCACCGTGTGCCAGTCCTTGGCCTGCGCCGCCCGGCGGGCGACATTGCTCAATTGCGCAACTGAATTCTGCATGGGTAAGTCTTGTCGATAGGCGGCGATTGTAGCGCGCCTTCATAAAAAGAGGGCCGCGATTGCGGCCCTCTTCTGTCTTGCCCAACGTCGTGCTTAGAACGACTGTTCCAGACGCAGCCAGTAGCCGCGGCCGAGCATACGGTAGGTAGACGGGTCGGTGGTGGCGTTGAAACCAACTTCGATGAACGGCGGTTCTTCGTTGGTGATGTTGGTTACGCCGAAGCTGATGGCCGTTTTGGTCGGGAACTCATAACGGGCCATCATGTCGTGGTACATGAAGGAGTCGATCTTCTGGATGTACGGGGCCACCGGGCCACAGTTACAGAAGGTGTCGGCATCCAGCGAGCTGATGAACTGGTTCAGGTAGGTCACCGAAACCGGACCGTTGGCCCACTGCAGAGAAACGTTGATCTTGTTCTCGGCATAGGCGCCGCCGTCTTCTGCGGTCGGGTCGGTGTAACGGCCCGACAGATCCACCTTGGTTGCACCGGCGTACGGCACTTTCGTGCGTTCGATCAGGTGTGCCCACAGCAGCGAGGCGTCGAAGTCACCGATGCTGGTTTCCCAGGCATAGCGCACTTCGAAGTCCACACCCTTGGCGCCCTGGTCGGCGACGTTCAGCTGGGTGTCGAGGATCTGCGCGATGCTGTAGTCGCTGCGGCGGGTGATCAGGCCGCAGGATGCATCGTTACCACGCAGATAGCAGTCTTCGAGGATGAACTGCACGCCCAGCGAGCTGATGCCGTTCTTGACCTTGATGTCCCAGTAGTCGAGCGTGACGGACAGGTTGCCGTTCTCGACATCCGGGGTCCAGACCAGACCTGCGGTCCAGGTGTCACCGGTTTCAGGCTCGAGGTTGGGGTTACCACCGATGCGCGACAGCACCTGCGAGTCGGTCTGTACGCCAACCTGGGCACAGGCCGGGGGCAGCGATTCGTTGCCGGCGGGTACGCAGGGATCGGTGTAGGTGGTGAACGAGTCGACGAGGCCGCCGTAGAGGTCATCGATGTTCGGGGCGCGGAACACGGTACCGCGGGTGGCGCGCAGCTTCAGGTTCTCATAGGCCTGGAATTCCAGGCCGATCTGCCAGGTTTCGTCGCTGCCGAAGGCATCGAAGTCGTCGTAACGCAGACCGGTTTTGAGGTTCAGCGCCTGAGTGCCGTTGTCGTAGACAGGGGCGAACAACTCGACGTAGGCGTTGACCGATTCCAGAGCACCGTCGGTGCCGGCGCCTTTGTTACCGGTCACCTGGCCCTTGGCCTTGCTGGAGTCCGGGGTGTACTCGTACTGCTGATCCCACCAACCGGCACCCACTGCCCAACCGAGCGGGCCGCCGGGCAGTTCGAAGGCGGAGCCGTTCAGGCTGATGTTCAGGGTGTCCTGACGCTCGTGGTAGCTGTCGACCAATTCCACACCCACGTAGTCCAGCATCTCCGGCGTAACGGAGCCCGGGCCACCGAAGAAGTTGAACGGTACGCAGCCGCTGATCAGCGTGCTGGGGTCGTTGATGTTGCCGTAACACTCGGGCACACCGTCGCCGTCGAGGTCGGCGGAAGGACCCATGGCATTGGTGAGGTAGGGACCGAAGAACTGGCCGAAGTCGGTGTCGACGCGGCTACGGTAGCCCGTGTTGTAGGTGATGTCCCACTCGATGTCGTTTTCGAGCAGGCCTTTCACACCGAAGATGCCCTGGTACTGGGTGACTTCCTGTTCGAAGCGGCGCGGCGTTTCCACCATGCGGCGACGCGCGTCGATGACCGGCTGCGGTTCGATACCGGCAGCGGCAAAGGCCTGACGCAGGTAGTAGTTGTCGGGCGAAATGCCGTTGTAGGACTCACCGTTCCAAGTGCCGCGGTAGCCCGGATCGTTCAGGGAGCCGTAGGGCTGCGGTGCGAGCTCCTGGGCGGAGTCACGGAAGTTGCCGCGGATCTGGGCGTTGAACGAGATGCGGTCGGTCAGCTCGAAGTTGCCGCCGGCGAAGATGTTCAGACGCTCGTACGGGGTCTGGATCAGGTTGGCCGGGGCGTAGTTGTAGGTGCGGCCGTCGTATTCCTGGATGCCATTGCCATCGGGCGCCATGTAGAGGTCGCCGTTGGCGAGGGTCAGGCGGGATTCCGGAATGAAGGACGAACCCAGGGGGTAACAACCGCCGGAGGGCGTACCGTCATAGGGCAGGGTGGGGTGTGCTTCACAGCCTTCAGGATAGATGTAGTAGGAATCCTGGAAGAACGCCCAGGGGGCATCGCTCTGATAGGCCTCTTCCTGGTCCACGTACTCGGCGCCGAACATGAAATTGCCGCGGTCGAAGGACTTGCCCACGATGAAGTCGATGGCGCGCTGCTCGGCTCCCTTGGTCTCATCCCAATCGTTCTGCTGGATGTTGAATTCGAAGCCTTCGAAGTTGTTGCGGGTGATGATGTTGACCACACCAGCGACGGCATCGGCACCGTACACGGCCGAAGCGCCGTCTTTCAGTACTTCGACGCGTTCGATCATGACGGCGGGGATGGTCTGGTAGTCACCGCCGTCCACCGTACGCTGACCATTGACCAGGGTCAGGGTGCGGTCTACGCCGAGACCACGCAGGTCGATCTGTACCGCACCGTTACCACCGTTGTTGGTGGTGGTGCCGATCGGTGAACCCGACATGGAGGGCATGCGTTGAACGAGGTTACCGACGTCGGTAAGACCGGCATCGATGATGACACTGCGGTCGATTACGGTTACAGGACTGGCAGATTCGAGATCAGGGCGCCGGATTCGTGATCCGGTGATGACGACTTCTTCGAGACTGTCATTTTGGGCATAGCTAGGAGTCGTAACCCCTCCCAACGCCATGATGCCGGCCATGGTCCCTATGGCTTGGGCCAGCTTGCTTTTAGCGATCATTAGATTTCTCTCCCTAAGAGGATGATGAGATGAGTCCTACTGCATGTCGTACTCCGTGACATAGGGCGTCCTGTCATACCGGACCCACGCGTAGTGAGCCCGGCTGGACGCGCTTAATGGTAGTTAAGGAGTTTTACAAACCCTGCAGTTTTGTATGAAAACTCTAAGGAAGTGTTAAAAACTGTTACGTCGCTCGCACATTGCACGTAACAGATGAGTGGCCAAAAGATGAGAATGCGTCTGCTTTTCAGGGGGATTGGCTGGAAAGACAGCCCGTGGAGAACGGTCGAAGAATCACAAAAAAAGGAGCC
>CALEJT010000038.1 GCA_937898685.1 uncultured Gammaproteobacteria bacterium
AAGACTGGGTGGCGCAACTGCAGAATCGTGCACCACGTAGTCGCGAAGAACTCGCACGCTTCATCGATCCGTCGGCGCTCGAAGAGGCTTATGCGTTGGAACCGTAAGAAAGCACACAGCAGGAAGGAGGAGAAATGCAGGCACGGCGTATGAACGGTGTGCTGAAGGCAGGGATGGCGTTGGTGCTGATGAGCTGTGCGTCGCTGCATGCATTCGCAGCAGATGCAGCGGCACCCGGTACCAAGGCAGAACCGCCCTCCGCCTATCCGCTGAGTGAAGTCGAGATTTCACTCCGGCGCACGGGGTGCTTCGGTACTTGCCCCGTCTATGAAGTCACCATCGATGGCGATGGTCGTGTCGTCTACAAGGGCGAACGATTCGTGGTCGTCGAAGGAGAGCAGGAAGGCAATGTCGAACAGGAGCAGGTCGTTGCCTTGCTCCAGGAGCTCTATCGCAACTACTTCTTCGATCTGCGCGACAGCTATCGTTCGCAGCCAGTCCTCGTCGTGAAGGATGGTGAAGTCATCCTGGACGGGGCAGGCATCACCGATCTGCCCTCCCGGATACTGCGCGTGCGCATCGGCGACTATGAGAAAACGGTGACCAATTACTTAGGTGGCCCTCCCGGACTCGATGCGCTGTTCCGCCGCGTCGACGAAGTGGCCGGCACGGAGCGGTGGGTCGGTCCCGAGCCGCAGTGAGTCGCTGATGTTCCAACACATCAAGAAAAAGGCCTGCTTTTGCAGGCTTTTTTTTGCTCCAGCTCTTCGGCACTTGCCCGCTTTATGTGACCTGCGCCGCTGAATCTCGGGTGTGCTGAGGCATAGGCTGACCTCGACGCGCGGGCGAATGGCCACGTTGCGAGTTCTTCGAAAAGCATGAGCCCCCGCTTCGCGCCAGCGAAAGAGGCCTGATGAACAGGCCCTTCGACGATGCCTGGAGGACTTGCCATGAAACCTCGAGTCTTTGCCCTGGCGCTTTCCTGCGCCTTCATCCATCCCTCGGCTCCGGCACAGCCAGGCAGTGCAGCCGATCCCGTGTTGGGCACCTGGGCACTCGATCCCGGTGCTTCGGTGTTCATCAATCGCGAAGCACCGCTTGCGGAAACACGCGTCTACAAGCGGCATGAACGAGGCGTGAAAGTGCACATCGTCACCATCGATCGCCAGGGTGTGCGCCATGAAGTGACCTACACCGCCCGGCCCGATGGCGCCGAACATCCGGTCTACGGCGCACAAGGTGCCGAACACGTGACGCTGCATGTGGCGGGTCCAGGACGTGCCGAAGCCGTGTTCACCCATGGCGGCAAGGAGGTCGGCAAGACCGTGCGTGAACTCTCACGCGAAGGAAACACGATGACGGTGGCGCTGACCTGGAACGGCAACCTGCTCAGTCGCGCGGTCTATCGCAAGGTGGACGATGCCGAGGAAACGGGCGCAGAGGCTGTTGCGGAATAGGTTGTTGATCGCCCGCTTGGAGTAAATGATGCGAGCGAATGAGCCTCCTGACGAGTTAAGGCTAGAGAGCCCATTTCGCTGAACGAACTTGTTATGGGGCTAACGCAAAGTCAAATCGATGCGTAATGGATCTTGTACGCTGGAGAAGGGCAAGCCACTCGCCAGCCGGCAATGTGTCGATTGGGGGGTGGGGATAGTGCAGTCGGTGCTTCCGGAGAAATGCGACTATCGTTCTGTTTAGCAGCAAACAGTAAGTGTTATACAGCAAGTAATTGATTTTTATGATTTTTTTTTGGCTCTGCTTAGCAATTGCTAAACGTCTGGCTTAGCAGTTTTTCTTAGTCGATAGCGCGGGCGATTGTCAGGTGGGCATTTGTCAAGGAACCCGTCTGGCCCGCTCCACCGCGCAAGCAACCGAGAGGCCTCGACTGAGGCAGATGCCGATGAACCCAGACCAAGCAGCTCTCGTAGCTCCTTGTTAGTGATATGCCTATGGTCACGTAGAAACTCCCGGACGAGTTCGGCATACCGCACAGGATTGAGTCCTCGTGTACGGGTATATGCAGCCTTGCCCTTCAGCGCAGTTGCGACACCTTTAGCAAGATGATACGTCGCTGTTCCTGTATGGCCGCGGCGCTCCAGCAGACTTAGGGGGGGGGCGGCCATAGCATCCAGCACGGCGCGCGCCTCGTCCCGTGATAACTGCAGTGCTTGCGCCGCACTCACTGCGTCAACGTGATCGGACTGTAGCAGCGTATCCAGCACCAACAGGTGATCCAGTGACACTGGTGCACCCAACGCACTTAGTTCCGATACCATGCGAGCCAGCCGAGGATTGGCGCCGCGATTGAAAATGCGAAGAGTCACTGAGTGTGAGGTGGCGGTGTACTCCGGGCGTCGTTTCCCGAACTCCAGCGCCGATCGATAAATACGCCGGCGTCCCACTCCCGATGACTCCACCAGCCGAAGTTTGACGAACGCATTGGCCAATGTGCGATTTCGCGCTCGAGGTTCATGCCGAAGAATGTTTTGTGGGGTAATGCCTGCAATAAAGCCGCCAGGGCTGGTGATCGCGAGTTCCTCTGGAGAATGACGTACTAACACCTCCCCCGGCTCTCCATAATCGCGATGAGTGAGTGCATTGAGCACTCCTTCTCGCACAGCTTCGATCGGGAATTGTGGCACCCGTAGTTTGAACAATCCGAGCTCGATTTCTTCTTCTGGGTTTAATGGCCCCTGAAAAATGTTGTCGATCTTCTCTATCACTTCGAGCAAGGGTAGGCGGTCGATGTCGTTGCGCGCGACCGATGTCTCATCGTGTAGTAATACATAATGAAACTGTGCTTGAGGGCACAGTTGCGACAGCGTATCGCGGCGAGCGAACAATAGCAGGCCAGTATGCGTTACACGTCCATCTCGTATCGCTTCTAACCCAGCCAGAAGGTCTTGGTCTGACAATGTGAGTAAGTCTGATGACGGGGCTCTTGCGCGTAGCACATTACGCGCACGTTCTATTTGCACGCGGTCTAGATCGTCCACGCTCAGGCCTTCGACCAGAGCGCCACTCCAATCCACTATACCTGTTTGAATTCGGCGCGCAGCAAACGCATGAGGGTTTAATGGCATGCAATTTTTGCCTTCGCGTTGCTTGAAGAGGCCCGCTGCCGTGCCGTAGGGTCCTTCGCCCATCTGTGCGGGTACACGCACCACTAGTAGCTGGCCGGTGCCTTCTGGCACGTTAAGAACCGACACTTGGACGCTGAGCGATGGACGAGTGCCCTGGTAGATGCCACGCTGGAACGTGTCGAGATCAAAACCCCCAGCACCGTGGATGGCTGCAGCACGACCAATTGTCTTGTCGTCCACTCCAAACACGATAACCCCGCCGTCGGCGTTGGCGAAACAAGCTGCGTATTCGCAAGCAACACGCAGTTCCTGCTTCGCTTCGCGCCAGCTCTTGAAGTCCAAATACTGAGACTCAAGCGCATCAGCTGGCACACTATCTAAGCGATCAAGCAGTGACAGCAGTTCGGCGTCAGTGGGAATAGTCATGTCAGGCGACCTCCACTTGTAGGGCGTCCCTTTTTCTATCTGTTCATCTAGCTAATCGTTATACCGTTACAACATGGGTTAAGGCCCAGCTTGATGCTGTTCGAGATGACTACCTTGTCCAAGATGGCTTGCATCAGGAACGCTCACAGGTAGCAAACGAGAGTCATGCTCTCTTGTTAGGTGATGCATAAATTGCGCATATCGATTGCAGTGGCGCAGGGTCGCTGGACCTCTGCGCCGCCGAACATCAACGAATTAATGGCGAGTGTCAATCGACGCGACGTACTGCGCCCTTGTCGGCGCTGGTGGCCATCGCGGCGTAGGCGCGCAGCGCCTTGCTGACTTTGCGTGTACGCACCTCGGTGGGCGTCCAGGCCTTGTCGCCACGCTTCTCTTCTTCGTTGCGACGCTGTTCGAGTTCTTCATCGCTCAAACGCACGTTGATGCTGCGGTTGGGGATGTCGATGTCGATGATGTCGCCGTCACGGATCAGACCAATGGCGCCACCTTCGGCAGCTTCGGGCGAAGCGTGACCGATGGAGAGACCGCTGGTGCCACCCGAGAAACGACCGTCGGTGAGCAGCGCGCAGGATTTACCGAGACCTTTCGATTTCAGATAGCTCGTGGGATAGAGCATTTCCTGCATGCCGGGGCCGCCGCGCGGACCTTCGTAGCGAATCACCACGACGTCGCCGGGTTTGATCTCGTCGCCGAGGATCGCTTTCACCGCGCTGTCCTGGCTTTCGAAGATGCGCGCCGGGCCGCTGAACTTGAAGATGCTTTCATCGACACCCGCGGTTTTCACGATGCAGCCGTCTTCGGCGATGTTGCCGTAGAGCACTGCCAGACCACCTTCCTTGTTGTAGGCGTATTCGACTTCGCGGATGCAGCCGTGCTGACGGTCGGTGTCGAGCGAGGGCCAGCGCGTGTTCTGGCTGAAGGCCGTCTGCGTCGGAATGCCGGCAGGACCTGCCTTGTAGAAGGTCTGCACTTCTTCGCTCGGATTGCGCTTGATGTCCCAGGTATCGAGCGCGTCTTTCAAGGTCTTGCTGTGCACGGTGGCGACGTCGGTGTGGATCAGGCCGCCGCGATCGAGCGCGCCGAGGATGCCCATGATGCCGCCGGCGCGATGCACGTCTTCCATGTGATAGAGCTGCGTGCTGGGCGCCACCTTGCAGAGCTGCGGCACCTTGCGCGACAGACGGTCGATGTCGGCCTGCGTGAAATCGAGCTCGGCTTCCTGCGCTGCAGCCAAAAGATGCAGGATGGTGTTGGTGGAGCCGCCCATCGCGATGTCGAGAGACATGGCGTTCTCGAAGGCCTTGAAGTTGGCGATGCTGCGCGGCAGTACGGATTCGTCGTCTTCACCGTAGTAGCGCTTGCAGAGTTCGACGATCAAGCGGCCGGCTTTCTTGAACAATTGTTCGCGATCGGCGTGCGTGGCGAGCAGCGAGCCGTTGCCGGGCAGGGAGAGGCCGAGCGCTTCGGTGAGACAGTTCATCGAGTTCGCAGTGAACATGCCCGAGCAGGAGCCGCAGGTCGGACAGGCGGAACGTTCCACCTGTGCCACGTCTTCGTCGGTGCGCTTGCTGTCGGCCGCCATCACCATGGCGTCGACGAGGTCGAGTTTGACGACTTCGCCGGCGAGCTTGGTCTTACCGGCTTCCATCGGACCGCCGGACACGAACACCACCGGGATGTTCAGGCGCAGCGCGGCCATCAACATGCCAGGGGTGATCTTGTCGCAGTTGCTGATGCAGACGAGTGCGTCGGCGCAGTGGGCATTGACCATGTATTCCACACTGTCGGCGATGATTTCGCGCGAGGGCAGGCTGTAGAGCATGCCGTCGTGGCCCATGGCGATGCCGTCGTCGACGGCAATCGTGTTGAATTCCTTGGCGACGCCGCCAGCGGCTTCGATTTCACGCGCCACCAGCTGACCCAGATCCTTCAGATGCACGTGACCCGGCACGAACTGGGTGAAGGAGTTGGCCACGGCAATGATGGGCTTGCCGTCGAAGTCTTCGTTCTTCATACCGGTGGCGCGCCACAGGGCACGTGCGCCGGCCATGTTGCGGCCTTGAGTGGAGGTGGCTGATCGTAGTTTCGGCATGGCGGATTCCTTGTTGTTCGAGGACCAGAGGTCCGGCAGGAATGAAAGTCGCTATTCTCCGCAGTCCGTCGCCTTTTAAAAAGTGAAATATTCGCAACGAGGTGTTGCGGAGGGTGGTATGTGCGCCCGCGCCGATGGGCTCGAGATATGTGGGTGTCCTCTTCGTTGCTCTCTTCGTTGCTCAGGATGGTTGATGTTCTGCTTCGGTCGAGCTTTGCCGCGGGTGTCCCCTTCTTGAAGCATCGAGCTCAGCGCTTCCGGAGCCTGGGTGCGGATCGCGTTCGCTCGCTACCGCTCCTCACCGCGATCCTGCCGCAGCTCCTCGATTGGGCTTTGGTTGAAGGTTCGCTGGTTGGTGGGGTGTATACGCGGGACTGGTGGATTGGTGCCTGCTTTGTAAGGCTTATCGCAGGTTTTCTTCTTGAAGCATCAATCTCAGCGCTTCCGGAGCCTGGGTGCGGATCGCGTTCGCTCGCTACCGCTCCTCACCGCGATCCTGCCGCAGCTCCTCGATTGGGCTTTGGTTGGAGGTTCGCTGGTTGGTGGGGTGTATACGCGGGAATGGTGGGTTGGTGCTTATCGTAGATTGGCGCTGAGCGCAGCGAAGCCCAACGTGGGACGGTTGATGTTGTGCTTCCGTCGAGCTCTGCCGCGGGTGTCCCTTCTTGAAGCATCAATCTCAGCGCTTCCGGAGCCTGGGTGCGGATCGCGTTCGCTCGCTATCGCTCCTCACCGCGATCCTGCCGCAGCTCCTCGATTGGGCTTTGGTTGGAGGCTCATTGGTTGATGAGGTGTATACGCGGGACTGATGGGTTGGTGCCATGTAGGTTGGGCTTCGCCCTTGCGGGCTCAGCCCAACTGCGGTGAGTCACTTCACAGCTG
>CALEJT010000039.1 GCA_937898685.1 uncultured Gammaproteobacteria bacterium
AAAGCAGAGCCGGGACACTCACTTTTCCACGCAGAACAAACAGAGTCGGGACACTCGCAAAGGAAAGGGACACCCACTCAAGAGGAGGGGGACACCCACCCCGCCTCCCCTGCGCAGCAAAGACGGGGACATCCACTTCAGGATTGGGGATCAAAGACAAGGACACTCACCTTCAAGCCGTGTCGACCAAAGAATGGGACACGCACTTGGGGGGACCAGAACGCACCGGCACAACGCGCGATTGGCGCAGACCGAGAGCTTGAGCTAGTGTCAGGGCATTTCTGCAACGGAAAGCGACCTCATGCGCGTTCTCGTTTTCGGAGGCACTGGATTCATCGGCAGTCACCTGGTGCCAGCCTTGCTCGAGGCTGGGCATGCAGCCGTCGTTGCCGCACGCACCCCAGATCGCGCCCAATCTCGCTACCCCAGCGCAGAGGTGGTGCATTTCGACGCGACGCAACCACCCAGTCAGGCGCAGTGGCAGGCGCTATTGGCAAACGTTGACGTGGTAATCAACGCCATCGGGATCCTCATAGAAGCCGCAAGTCAGCGCTTTGAGACGCTACACGTCAACTTTCCCCAGCAACTATTGAGCGCGAGCGAAACTGCAGGAGTGCGACGTGTTATCCACATCTCGGCTTTGGGTGCAGATGCGGAGGCGACGAGCGCTTATCACCGCACGAAATTCGAAGCTGAGTTGGCCTTGAAGCCACACACCTTCCAAAAAGTGATCATCCGGCCGGCTTTGGTGTTCGGTGAAAATGGGGCCAGTACCACCTTCTTCTCGGCACTCTCTGTACTGCCCGTTCACATACTCATAGATCACGGCCAACAGCGGCTGCAGCCAATCCACATCGACGATCTCGTCAGCGCGTTGGTGAACCTGGTCAGTTGCGATCACCCGCCAGAAGAAGTCAGCGCGGTGTGCCCTACTCCTCTCACCTACAAAGAGATGTTGGCGACTTATCGACAGTGGTTGGTACATCAAGGCAAGGCAGCGAGCATTTCCATTTCTGCCTCTTTCGCACTTGCACTGGCGCGTCTCTTGGCTCTCGTAAAAAGTCCATTCTTTACTACCGACAACCTGCAGATGCTGCTACGCGGCTGCACCGCCAGTGCTGAGGGGATTACAAAGGTGCTTGGCAAAGCACCTGACGAGTTTGCAGTGGCGCTCAATCGCCGCCCCGCCACTCAGGCGCAACAGTGGCAAGCGCGGTTGTACTTTTTCCTGCCCCTCCTACGCTGGGCAATCGCCTTCGTCTGGATCTATACAGGGCTGGTCTCGGCCTTCGTATACCCCGTGGCTGAAAGCTTCTCGATGCTGCGCGCGGTCGGGCTCGACAGCTGGATGCTGCCCCTCAGTCTCTACGGTGCGGCGTTGCTCGATGTGGCAATGGGCCTCAGCATAGTGCTGCGCTACAGGATATGGCTCCTCGGCATCGTTCAGATCGCGATAATTACGGCTTACACGGTAATCATCACAGTGTTCTTGCCAGAGTTCTGGTTACATCCGTTCGGACCGGTGACCAAGAACCTGCCTTTGGTCATTTCCATACTCATCATGATGGCGGTGGAGCGTAAGTAATGGACTACCTCACTCTCAAATGGATTCACATCCTCAGCTCTACCTTTTTGTTCGGCACGGGCATAGGCAGTGCTTTTTATAAGTTCCTCGCCGATCGCGGTGGTAACGTACAGAACATCGCGCAGACGAATAAGCATGTGGTGCTTGCCGACTGGTTCTTCACCACTCCCACAGTGATCATCCAACCACTCACTGGCGTACTGCTGGCACGCACGCTGGGTTTTCCCCTATCCAGCTCGTGGCTGGCAACCTCGATAGCGCTCTACTTCATCGCCGGCGCCTGCTGGTTGCCGGTGGTCTATCTACAAATCCGTATGCGCGAACTGTCGAACCAGGCGGCGGAGCGCAACCAGCCCTTGGATGAGCATTACTGGCGCATGACCAGGCAATGGTTCTGGCTTGGAGTGCCTGCCTTCATTGCCATGGTCATTACCTATTACCTGATGGTGAATAAGCCGCTGCTCTGGTGAACAAGGATGCAAGGATGCGAGAGCTAGAAGCTGGGCTAGAGCCAGTCGTAAAACGTGCGTTGGGCGAAGATTGGCACCGCGTTCCCGAGATACTCCAACGCAACTTCGATCTCCGTCCCGGCACCGACAAGGAAGTACGTCTCAAGGGAGTAATGAGCACGATAAGTTATTCCCGCATCGGCCGTCTTTTCATTTATCCCGGACAACTCTTCGGCGCGCTCGTTCCTTATCAAGGTGAGAACATCCAGATTCGCATCGATCTGCGTACTCACACCAATGACACACGTTTCATGTACTGGCAGCGTGTGCATTTCTTTCCGGAAAATCCCGAGTTCTTGTTCGCCTCGCGTATGGAATATCTGGAAGGCCACGAGTTCATCGAACGCGTGCGTTGCGGCCTCGGCATGCGTATGCGTGCATCGGTGAATGATGGCGTACTGAAGTTCGAAGCAGTTTGCTACCAGTGGGATTTCCTGGGATTCACACTGAAGCTGCCCAACTGGTTGCTCATGGGGACTGGAGTGATCACCGAGCGTCAGGTGAGCAAAGACGAGTTCATCATGCACTTCGAGATCAATCACCCGTGGTGGGGAAGGACATTCACTTATTCGGGTACGTTCTCCTTTGTGTAGTTTCGATGCACCGTGAGGGACTGGTAAGCCTGTAGCCTCTCCCCTCCGTCTTACGTTGCGGCTCCTGTTCTTGGTCCCGTCACTCGATTGCGCCCCAAAGGACATTCACCCCTCCATCCCAATGAGGACATCTACTTTTTTGCGATGCTCATTCACTTGGGACACTCACTGTTCGGTGCCTGACTCATCTGTGCGATAGCTTCCCTCGCATTCAGTCATTCATCGGTCTGAAAACATAAAACGCAGACACGCCAAACCCTGCCCAGCGCTGGAGCAGTCTTGGGTGAAGGAAGGATTA
>CALEJT010000040.1 GCA_937898685.1 uncultured Gammaproteobacteria bacterium
TGGACGAGCAGGACGGCGGCATCGGCAAGGTGGGCTACGAGATCAACTTCAACCGCGTGTTCTTCCAGTACCAGCCGCCGAGGCCGTTGCACGAGATCGATGCGGAGCTCGCCGAGGTGGAGAAGCGGATTCTGGAGTTGCTGCGGGAGGTGACGGAGTGATGCCGACAACGCCGGTTCCGGCACAACGCCTCAAGTACGCAGCGACAATCAACGACGAGGCACTCTCAGAGTCCACCGACGCGGATTTCGAGTTGGCTTACATCGACATCGGGAACGTTGATTCTCAGGGGCGAGTTCATGACATCGTCAACTATCGCTTCGAGGATGCGCCCAGCCGGGCCCGCCGCATCGTGCGTGATGGTGATGTCATCATCTCAACCGTTCGCACCTACCTTCAGGCTATAGCTCCGGTCGAAAATCCCCCGGACAACTTGATCGTCTCGACGGGTTTTGCCGTCGTCAGGCCGTCGCACTTGCTCGACCACCGGTTCTGC
This sequence comes from uncultured Gammaproteobacteria bacterium, assembly GCA_937898685.1. Taxonomy (GTDB): domain Bacteria; phylum Pseudomonadota; class Gammaproteobacteria; order Pseudomonadales; family Pseudohongiellaceae; genus CAILUG01. The sequence continues at coordinate 497 of CALEJT010000040.1, forward strand.
AAGTATGCCCTTCGGGCAAACAAGTTTCTGTGGGAAGTCGAGAGCCGATCCACCGGCGTCAGCTATCCGGCTATCAATGCTTCAGATCTCGGTGACATCAAGGTCAGCTTGCCGGAAATCAGTGCTCAGCGACTTATCGCCAACTACCTCGACCGCGAAACCGCCCGTATCGACGGGCTGATCGCCGAGAAGGAACGCATGCTGGCGCTGCTGGATGAAAAGCGCGCCGCTCTCATCAGCCGCGTCGTCACCCGCGGCCTCGACCCCAACGCCCCGCTCAAACCCTCCGGCCAGGAGTGGCTGGGCGAGATTCCGGAGGAGTGGGGTCTATGGCGCTTGAAACACCTCGCATCTGAAGCTCTTTCGTATGGCGCCAACGAGGCTGCCCTTGAGGACAACCCGGATTGGCCGCGCTTCGTCAGGATTACCGATATCGCAGCGGATGGGTCATTGCGAGACGAAACGTTCAAGTCGCTCTCTCCAGAGATCGCAGCCCCCTTCCTGCTCAATGACGGCGACCTTCTGTTTGCCAGAAGCGGAGCCACAGTCGGAAAGTCCTTTATCTATAGGCCAAGCTGGGGCGTTGCATGTTTTGCCGGATACCTAATCCGCTTTAGATGCGATCTGCGCAAGGCACTTCCAGACTATCTAAATCTCTATGCTCAGAGCTCGGCGTATTGGCATCAGGTCTCGACCGGGACAATTCAGGCCACGATTCAGAACTTCAGTGCAGAGAAGTACGCAGACATAGTCGTTCCTCTGCCACCCATGAAGGCGCAGGAGGATATTGTGTCCGCTTTGACTAGGGAGCAATCTCGATTCGATGCGCTGACCTCACAGATACGCAGCTCACTCACCCTAATGAAAGAACGTCGCGCCGCGTTGATTACCGCTGCCGTCACTGGCCAGATCCCGCTGGAGGAGATGACTGGATGAAACTGGAAGCCCTCTCCCTCGCGCACTGTGGCGGCTTCGAGCAGCTCGACATCGCCTTCGAGCCGGATGTGACGCTGATCGCTGGCGTCAACGGCGTGGGCAAGTCCACGGTGCTGCATGCGCTGGCGGTGCTGCTGTCGCGGGCAATGCCAGAGTTCACGCCATCGCGCTCGGCGCCGCTGTACTTCACCGACGACGACATCCACGGCGACAAGGCCTCGCTGGAGGTGTCCGCCCGCATCCAGATCGACGGCCAGATCATCAATGTCGGGGTGCAGCGCTTGCGCGCGGCAGACGAGAAAGGCGACCGCTTCATGCTGCTGCGGCAGGTGGAGGCTGCAACCAGCGCGACAGATTTCGCCCAGGCGTTGAGTGCCCGCACGCTGACCGGCGAGCTGGAGGCCGGCATCAAGGAGACCCGCGCCGTACTGGCGAGCTTGAAGAGCGCTGCCCATCCGCCGCTGGCGGTGTATTTCTCGCCCAAGCGCCAGTTGCCCGGCCAACCGCGCAGCCTGCCGGAGGCGAAGCCCTTCGACCCGTCCATCGCCTACGGTCGCGCCTTGCACGACCGCGAGGTGGAACTGCGCGAGTTCATGCATTGGTTCCGCACCCAGGAGAAGCTGGGCGCGGCCAACGAGCCGCGCCGCCTCAAGGTATTGGACGCGCTTCGCGCCGTGGTGGGCGAACTGCTGCCCGAGTTCGGCAACCTGCGCATCCAGGAACAACCGCGACTCGGCTTCGTGGTGGACAAGCGCGGCCACCCCTTCTACCTGCATCAGCTTTCCGACGGTGAGCGGGGCCTGCTGGCCCTGGTCTTCGACCTCACCCGGCGCCTGGCCATCGCCAACCCGGACAGTGACAACCCGATCGCCGACGGTGTGGCGCTGGTGTTGATCGACGAGATCGAACTCCACCTGCATCCCAAGTGGCAGCGCGATGTCTTGCAGCGCCTACGCGACATCTTCAAGGCCTGCCAGTTCGTGGTGACCACTCATTCGCCCTTGGTGCTGGGCGAGGTGCCGGCACGTTGCGTGCGCTTCCTTGAATTCGTGAACGGCAAGATAGGCGTGACCGTACCCACCGAGGCCTATGGCATGGATGCCAACCGCATCCTGCAGGAGTTCATGGGCGCCCCGGTGCGCAACCGGCAGGTGGATGCTGAACTGAAGACGCTTTTCGAACTGATCGACCAGGAGCGTTTCGACGCGGCTCGTGCCGCTATTGCGGCCCTCGAACGCAAGCTGGGCGAGGACGAGCCCGAGTTGACCCGCGCCAGTTCGCTGATCCGCTTTCTGGAAGGCGCCGAGTAGATGCGGACCATCCAGAAAGGGCCGGAGCCCGCCACCTTGATCCAGCATCGCCAGCAGCCGCATGCCGATTACGACAACTACGCCGACAAGGCGGCCTTGCGGCAGGCGTTGGTGGCGGAGCAGCGCGGCCTTTGCTGCTACTGCCAGTCGCGCATCCGGGCCACGCCCGAGGGCATGAAGATCGAGCACTGGCAATGCCAGGCCGACCACCCCTGGAGGCAGCTCGATTTCAGCAATCTGCTCGGCGCCTGCCTGGGCGGACACGGCCGTCCCGAGCGCGAGCAGCATTGCGATACGCGCAAGGGCAACAGCGGCCTTTGCTTCAGCGTGTGTGACCCCGCACACCCCATCGAGCGGCAGATACGCTTTCTGGGGGACGGCACCATCAAGGCGGACGATGGGGTCATCGACGACGCCCTCAATGCGGTGCTCAACCTGAATCTTCCGCGCCTGGTCAGCAACCGTAAGGCGGTGCTCGCAGCGTTTCAGCAGCGCCTGCAGGACGGACGCCGTGTCGACCCGGCACGCGAACTGCCGAAATGGGACGGCCGCGAGCCCGGCGAACTGCCGGAGTTCGCGCAGGTCGTGGTCTATTGGCTACAAAAACGACAAGCGAGGGCCGCCTTATGAAGCGCACCAGCGAAGCCGCGTTCGAAACTGCCATCGAGGCCGTCCTGCTGGCCGATGGCTATTCGCGGGTCGATGCCAAGGGCTTCGACCGCGAGCGGGCGATCTTCCCGGATGAGGCCTTGGACTTCATCCGTGCCACCCAGGGCAAGGTGTGGGAGAAGCTGGAGGCGCTGCACGGCGAGCAGACCGGCGCGCGGGTGCTGGAATCGCTGTGCAAATGGCTGGACACCCATGGCACCCTGGCCACCCTGCGTCACGGCTTCAAGTGCTTCGGCCGCACGCTGCGCGTCGCCTTTTTCCGCCCGGCTCACGGCCTGAACCCGGAGCTGGAGGCGCGCTATCAGGCCAACCGGCTGGGGCTCACCCGCCAGTTGCACTTCAGCCCGAAGTCGGAAAAGTCGCTGGACGTGGTGCTGTCGGTCAACGGCATCCCGGTGGTGACGCTGGAACTCAAGAACCCCTTGAGCGGCCAGACGGCAGCCAATGCCATCCACCAGTACCGCCACGACCGTGACCCGCGTGAACCGATCTTCGTGTTCACCAAGCGCGCGCTGGTGCATTTCGCCGTGGACACCGAAGAGGCGCACATGGCCACGCGCCTGGCCGGTTCTTCGACGTACTTTCTACCCTTCAACCGGGGCATGGACGGCGGCGCCGGCAACCCGCCCGACCGTGAGGGCCGCAACTACAGGACAGCATACGTCTGGGAAGAGGTGCTGCAACGCGACAGCCTGCTCGACCTGCTTGCCCGGTTCCTGCATCTGGATGTGGAAGAGAAGACCACGGACGAGGGCAAGAAGGTACGCAAGGAAAGCCTGATCTTTCCGCGCTATCACCAGTTGCAGGCCGTGCGCCAGATGGTGGCGGCGGCTGCCAGTGAGGGCGTGGGGCACAACTACCTGGTCGAGCACTCGGCCGGCAGCGGCAAGAGCAACACCATTGCCTGGCTGGCGCATCGCCTTTCCAGCCTGCACAACGAACGTGACGAGCGGCTGTTCGACAGCGTAGTGGTCATCACCGACCGCGTGGTGCTCGACCGCCAGTTGCAGAACACCATCTACCAGTTCGATCACCGCCAGGGCGTGGTGCAGAAGATCGACGAGGATTCGCGCCAGCTCGCCGAAGCGCTGGAAGCCGGCGTGCCGATCATCATCACCACGCTGCAGAAATTCCCGTTCGTGTCCGGGCAGCTGGCCAAGCTGAGCGAGGAGCGCGGGGAAGGCAGCAAGAGCCATCTGCCCACGCGCAAGTACGCCGTGATCATCGATGAGGCCCACAGCTCGCAGTCGGGTGAAACCGCCACGGAACTCAAGGGCGTGCTGGGCGGCGCCGAGCTGCGCAAGAAGGCCCAGGAGATGGCCGAGGAGGAAGGCGAAGTGGAGCTGGAGCGCCTGTTCCGCTCCATGGCCAAGCGCGGCAAGCAGCCGAACATGAGCTTCTTCGCCTTTACCGCCACCCCCAAGCACAAGACGCTGGCGATCTTTGGCCGGGGCGGCGAGCCCTTCCACCGCTACACCATGCGCCAGGCCATCGAGGAAGGCTTCATCGAGGACGTACTGAGGAACTACGTCACCTATAAGACCTACTACAAGTTGATCAAGAAGGCCGAGGACGACCCCAACGTCGAGCGCAAGAAGGCGGCCAAGGCGTTGGCCCGTTTCATGCGGCTGCATCCGCACAACATTGGCCAGAAGACCGAGGTGATGGTCGAGCATTTCCAACACTTCACGCGGCACAAGATCGGCGGCCACGCCAAGGCGATGGTGGTGACCGGCTCGCGGCTGGAGGCGGTGCGCTACAAGCAGGAGTTCGACCGCTACATTCAGGAGAAGGGCTACCCCATCAAGAGCCTGGTGGCGTTCTCGGGCACGGTGGAAGACGACAAGATTCCGGAGAAGTCCTACACCGAGGTCGAAATGAATGGCGGCCTCAAGGAAAAGGACCTGCCCGATACCTTCGCCAAGCCGGAATACCGCGTGCTGCTGGTGGCCGAGAAATATCAGACTGGTTTCGACCAGCCACTGCTGCACACCATGTACGTAGACAAGCGCTTGGCGGGCATTCAGGCCGTGCAGACGCTGTCGCGCCTGAACCGCACCCACCCGCTCAAGGACGACACCTTCGTACTGGACTTCGTCAATGATCCGGCCGAAATCCAGGAGGCCTTCCGCCAGTACTACGAAGGCTCGGTGATGGGCGAGCAGGTCGATCCCGACAAGCTCTATGAGGTGAAGGCCGAGCTCGATGCTTCGGGCATTTACCTGCAAACCGAGGTGGCCGAGTTCGCGCGCGTATTCTTTGCGCCGAAGCGCCGGCAGAGCCCCGGCGATCACAAGACAATGAACGCGATTCTGGATCAGGCGGTCGCGCGCTTCGTGCAGCTGCAAAACACGGAAGAAGAGGAAGCGGAGCTATGGCGCGGCAAGCTACAGGCCTTCCGCAATCTCTATAGCTTCCTGAGCCAGGTGATCCCCTACCAGGACAGCGATCTGGAAAAGCTGTTCACCTACCTGAGGCATCTGGCACTGAAGCTGCCCAAACGTAAGAGCGGGCCGGGCTACCAGTTCGACGAGGAGGTCGAACTCGACTACTACCGCCTGCAGAAAATCAGTGAAGGCTCGATCAGCCTGAACGAGGGTTACGCCAAACCACTGGACGGCCCTCGCGAGGTGGGCACCGGCCTGGTGCGGGAAGAGCACGTTTCACTTTCGCGCCTGATCGACATCATCAACGAGCGCTTTGGCGGCGAACTCAACGAGGCGGATCAGCTGTTCTTCGACCAGATTGCGGAGGCGGCCAGCCAGAACGAGGCGCTGCAGAAGGCCGCCGAGGTCAACTCGCTGGACAAATTCCAGCTGGTGTTCCGGCAGGTGCTGGAATCACTGTTCATCGAGCGGATGGAGCTGAACGAGGAGCTGTTCACCGACTACATGGGCAAACCCGACATGCAGGAGCTGGTATCAAAATGGCTTGGCAGCCAGGTCTATGAGCGGCTCTCACCCCGAGGCCCACGGTCGTCGGGCGATATGGCCCCGAAGGCATGACCCGAGCGGGTGCCGGCAAAGACGGATGCTCTCCATCAGTTATCCGAAAATCCCGGATAACTGCTCCCCGCACCGGCAACCCTCCGGAGATCCCGGACAGTTGCCTACCCGCAGGTTTACGGGAGTTCGCACGGGTTTGCACCGGCCCGAAACGGCTGACCGAGGACCCGGTTCTGTGGTCAACCATCCGCCACCAATGACGAAACCCCAGCCCGCAAGGGCTGGGGTTTTTTCTTTGCCCGCGCCGTGGCCGGCGGAGTCAGGCCGGGGTTTCCCAGCGGGTCGTTGGGAATCGGTTGAGCGCGTAGTGCAGCAGGGAGATGAACACCAGCATCACCGAGACCGAGATCACCACCGAGACCCCGCGGTACAGGGAGTTGCCGATCAGGTCATCGGTGGGGCTGAGCAGGCCGAACAGGATCGCCAGCGCCGTGACCGCGGAAAAC
>CALEJT010000041.1 GCA_937898685.1 uncultured Gammaproteobacteria bacterium
TGGGAGATGGCGTTGTAGTGACTCACGTTCGATACCCGCTCACTTCATCTGCCAGGGACCGGCCCGTGATCTATGTTGCTGCTCACGCCAGCGCCTCACACGTTCTTCGTGCGAATGCAGATGGTCCTGCGGCAGTTGGCCCGGCAGGACGTCGAGCTTCTCGATGCGCGGCGAATGCGGCAGGTTGAGATCCCGTTTACACGGCGGAGTTTCACCGGGACGTAAAAGTAAGGCGAGCTTGCACTGCATCCGCTGCAGCAGGCGTTTGATCGACGGCATTTCCCTGCTCCCATCAAGGCCCGCTCCCCAAGGAGCGAACGAAGTCGGGGCCGACGTCGCGTGGAACGGAAGAAACGCAGGAAGTGCGGAAACGGAGTTTCGCAGACGATCCAGGCCACGGGACGCGGCCTGAATCTGTGAGGAATTACAGAAGGACCGCTATGTTGGATTTATTCGCTTTTGCGTTGCGCACGCGTAGCGGCTGCATGGCAGCTGCGGCGCGATGTGCATGAGCTTTGTTCAACATAGCGGAGGTCCTCCGTACAGAAGGGGCGCACTATACGCAGCTGCCGGAGCAATTGGAAGTTTCAGTTTGTAACCAAGTTTTACTGGCGCAGTCTGAGTGCCATCTTCACGTCGTCGATCACGGCACCAGCGATGCGGAAACGATCACGCACCAGGCCGATTTCCTCGAAGCCCATGCGTTGGTAGAGACGACGCGCGCGATGGTTGCCGGCGAACACATTGAGGTCGATCCATTCCAGCGTGGGCTGGGCAGCGGCGAAGTCGATGGCGGTGCGCATCAATCTCTCACCGAAGCCCTGGCCACACCACTGTGCTTCGATGCCGATGCCGAGCTCACAACGGTGCATTTCGGTGGCAATGCTGCCCCCCTTGAGATCGACGTGCCCGATGATGCGTGCACCTTTCTCACTCCACAGGCCGAAACAACGCGCCCAGCCGGACTCGGTCACCGGCAACGAAAAACGCAGCGGATCCGGCCCGCGCGGTCCCTCCTCCGATCCCGGCGCAAAAGGCATGAAATGCAAACCATCGCGACCGGACTCTTCACGCAGATAGGCGAAATGCCCACGCAATAGTGGTGTGTGCTCAGCTCCCAGCAGAGTTATGGCGAAAGAGGTTCCCACGGTGATTCCTTAAAGCGTCTTGGTTCTCAAGCGAAGTGAATTGGCGATGACACTCACCGACGACAAGGCCATTGCGGCCGCGGCAACTATGGGCGAGAGCACCACACCGAGTGCGGGATAGAGCACGCCTGCCGCCACCGGTATGCCGGCGCCATTGTAGATAAAGGCGAAGCCCAGGTTCTGCCGTATCGCCGACATCGTCATCTGCGACAAGTGGCGTGCCTTCACGAGGCCTGCGAGATCACCCTTGAGCAAGGTGAGGCCAGCGCTTTCGATGGCGACGTCCGTGCCATTGCCCATCGCGATGCCGACGTCCGCAGTGGATAGTGCCGGGGCATCGTTCACGCCATCGCCGGCCATGGCGACGATGCGCCCCTGCTGCTGGAAACGCTTCACCACTTCCGCCTTCTGCTGGGGCAATACATCGGCTTCGACTTCCGTGATGCCGAGCCGTTTGGCCACGGCCATCGCCGTGGTGTGGTTGTCACCGGTCAACATCACCACGTGCAATCCGTCGGCATGAAGTTGTTTGATTGCTTCTGCGGTCGAAGGCTTGATCGGATCGGCGATGCCGAAAACGCCCGCAAGTTGGTGAGCGATGCCGATGTAGATCGCGGTTGCGGCCTGATCGCGCAGCTCCGCCGCTGCTTGCTCGAGTTCGGTAATGGCAATGCCGTGCTCCTGCAGGAAAGCGCCATTGCCGATCACTACCGCCTTGCTCTCGACTGTGGCGATCACACCCTTCCCTGGCGGTGAATCGAAGTCGCTCGCTGCCGGTAGTTGCAGCTTGCGTTCTTCTGCTGCGCGGACGATGGCGACGGCCAAGGGATGTTCCGAACCCCGTTCTGCCGCCGCACCAAAACGTAGGACCTCTTCTTCGCTCCAGCCCTGCGCCGGCACGATGCGCACCAGTGAAGGCCTGCCTTCGGTGAGAGTGCCGGTCTTGTCGACGATGAGCGTATCGACCTTTTCCATGCGCTCGAGTGCTTCGGCATGGCGCACCAATACGCCCGCACTCGCCCCCTTGCCGATGCCGACCATCAAGGCCATCGGCGTGGCGAGGCCGAGTGCACAGGGACAGGCAATGATCAGCACCGAAACGGCGGCCACCAAAGCATGCGCGAAGCGCGGCTGCGGTCCCCACCAAGCCCAAGCGGCAAAGCTCAACAAAGCCACGCCGATGACTGCGGGAACGAACCAACTCGCCACACGATCGGCGACGCCTTGAATCGGTGCGCGTGAACGTTGTGCGGTGCCCACCATGTCGACGATGCGCGCGAGTACGGTGTCGTTACCGACCTGCTCCGCACGAATTACGAGAGTGCCGGTCTGATTCAGCGTGCCGGCGACGACCTTGTCACCCGTCGTTTTCGTCACCGGCATCGCTTCGCCGGTCAACATCGATTCATCGAGCGATGACCGCCCCTCTTCCACCACCCCATCGACGGGCACGCTTTCGCCGGGACGCACGCGTAGAAGTTCGCCCACCTGCACTTCTGCGAGCGGCACGTCTTCATCACTGCCATCTACCTTGATGCGGCGTGCCGTCTTCGGCGCGAGACGCAACAGCGCGCGAATGGCATCGGAGGTCTGTTCGCGTGCACGCAGTTCCAATACCTGCCCCAGGAGCACGAGTACCGTGATCACTGCAGCGGCTTCGAAATACACCGCCACCGAACCATCGGCTTCACGAAAGACCTGCGGAAAAACTGCGGGGAAGAACAAGGCGACGAGACTGTAGAGCCAAGCGATGCCCGTACCCATGGCAATCAGGGTGAACATGTTGAGGTTGCGACTCTGCAGCGACGCCCAGGCGCGTTCGAAGAAAGGTTTGCCGGCCCACAGCACCACCGGCGTCGCGAGCACGAACTGCGCCCAGTGCGAAGCGTGCATCGGCACGAACTCATGCAGCGCTGGAACGAGATGCGCGCCCATTTCCAACACGAATACCGGCACAGCCAATACCAGTGCCACCCAGAAGCGGCGCTTCATGTCGCTGAGTTCAGCATTGGGAGCGGCTTCGCTGCTGACCTTCACCGGCTCCAAGGCCATCCCACACACGGGACAGGGTCCGGGCTTGTCGCTCTGCACTTCGGGATGCATGGGACAGGTCCATTGCCCCGCGTCCACCGCCTGATGATGCGATTGCGAGGAATCGACGTGCTTGTGAACGGGAACGTGTTCTTCGGCATCGCCGTCGAACTTGGGCTTGTGCGCGACGATCGCCGCGAAGCGTTCCTTGCAACCGGCACAGCAGAAGTAGTACTCGCGCCCGTTGTGCTCCATGTGATGGGGCGTCGTGGCGGGATCGACCATCATCCCGCAGATGGGATCACGCGCGGTGGCACCGCTTTGGGGAATATCGTGGTTGTGGTCGTGCGCGGCCATGTGAGCGCGTCCCTGCGAGATCGTGGCTGGGGATTTTCGATCAGCCTAGGGCAGTTAGGCCAGAGGAACCGTGCGTCGCTTCGCACCTGAGGG
>CALEJT010000042.1 GCA_937898685.1 uncultured Gammaproteobacteria bacterium
GCTTACGAGAGATCACCAAGGGGGCCGGCGGAGCGTATCCGCCGGCCCTTTTTGCCTGGCGCATAGGGCTGGTGGTCGGCCCCTGGGCGCAAGCGGACGATCTGCTTCGCAGCCGCCCGTATGCAATGGCAGGCGCTCTCCGGGAACGGCTCGTACGGATTGTTCCGAAGGTCCTTGTCGATCCGCGCACCATGACAGAACTGAGATCAAACTGACTTCTTCCTGAAACGAGCCGCCCATAGAGGCGCTCGCGGATCGCTTCTTCATCCAAGACAGACAACCTGGGGTCGCATGTACATCCTTGATCGTTTCGTTTGTCCGGCGCGTTGCGCCGCGGGCGCGCTGCTTCTCGCCGGCGTTTCGACCTTCGCCCTGTGTGCCGCACCTGCATCCGCTCAAGTGTCGGAAGATCCAGCAACTTCGCGCGATACGGCCTCCGACCGTGCGAGCATCGCGAGCCCGGGCGTGATCACCGGCCGGATCCTCGATCCGGCGACCGGCGAGTACCTTCGCAATGCCATCGTCACCATCGAAACCGCTGACGGTCGTCGCCGAACGGTTACCTCGGGGGACGGGGGCGTTTACAGGCTGGCCGACGTGGCGCCAGGAACGGCGCGGATCACCGTCGCATTCACCGGGTATCCCGACGACACGGGTGCGGTCGAAGTGCTGGCGGGCCAGACGGTGCGACACGACGTGGAGCTCGGCGCCGCCGGCCAGCGGGCCGGGGCCGGCGAGGCGATCGTCGTGAATGCGGACTTCCTCGACGGCGACGCGCGGGCGATCATGGACCAGCGCCGGTCGATGGACATCAAGAACAACCTGTCGGTCGAATCCTACGGAGACATCGCCGATGGCAACCCGGCAGAATTCATCAAGTTCATGCCGGGCGTCGATATCGACGGCAGTACCGGGACCGCCATCAACGTTCAGCTTCGCGGGCTCCCGGCGGCCTACACTGGTGTTACCTTCAATGGCGTCAGCCTGGCTTCAGCGGACGCGAACGCCGGCGCCGACAGTTCCCGCGCGTTCAGCTTCGAGGGTCTTTCGCTGAGCAGTGTCGACTCGATCGAAATTTCCAAGACGACCAGCGCCGACATGGAGGCGAACTCCCCTGCCGGTACGATCAACATCCGTCCCAAGCGGGCCTTCGACCGCCGAGGCCGCCGCATCGTCGTTCAGGCGAGCGGCGCGACTCACGCGGATCTGTGGGACGATGACAAGCGCGTCGGCCCCGGCGAAGGTGGCTACGCCCGTCGCAAGCTCCTTCCGAAAGGGAAGCTCGAATACTCCGACACCTTTCTTGACCGTCGTCTCGGCATCGTAGCGAGCGTCAGCCAGACGAACACCTACATCGAGCGCGAGCAAATCACTGCGGGGCGCAACTACAATCCCACGGCGGCGAGCCCCGACCCACTCGGCATCACCTCGTTGGAACTGGAGGTTCAGCCGCGTACGACCTCGCGGTTCGCAACATCCCTCAATGTCGATTTCAAGGCCACCGACGACCTGATCCTCTCGCTGGTGAGCTCGTACAATCGCGGGACCATCTGGCAAAACGCCACGTCACCTACGTTCACGACGGGGGTGCGGAGCAGAGGGGTCGATGGCGACGCCCTGTTCGATTTCACCACGCTTCAGCCCGAGACCACCGCAACGCTGACCGCAACGAACACCAATACTTTCAAGATCAACGCGGGCCGGAGCTTCATTCCAAGCTTCGAATACGCGAGCGGCAACATCAAGGTCGATGGTAACGCCTTCTACTCGAAGGCCACGAGCAGCTACGATCCGCTTGGTAAGAAGGGCGCGATTGCCGGATTGACGACACCGATCCGCGCAACCGGAAACTTCTCGGTTCAACGCAGCCGGGATCTCTTCGAGCAAGACTGGCAGATCGATCAGATCAGCGGCGGCGACTGGAGCGACCCCGCCTCGTTCACGATCGCGGGTGCGCCCACCATTCGGGTCAACAACGGCCGCCGATCCTCGCTTCGTATAAGAGGCGCAGGCTCGAATCTTACCTATTACGCCGACTTCGGCCAAGTCCCGGTCGAGTTGAAGACCGGCTTTCTCATCAAGAGCGCCAAGTACGAGTTCGAGAACCGTGGTGACGCGTTCCTCTACGAGTACGTTGGCCCGCTCAGCAATTCGGAGTTCATCGCAGCAATCCGGAGTTCGAATGAGCTCTCCTTCGGTGAAACCGGCGCGCGGGTGACCACGATTTCCGGATCGCGCAACATCTATCTGCCGAGCAATTACAAGCTCGGCAGCATGTTTCTCTCCAACCCGGAGCACTGGAAACAGGTCCTTACGCCGACAAACTGGTACAACGCCAACGTTGCCAACAGCCGCAACTTCGAAGAGCGGACCAGCGCGCTTTACGTCATGGCGACAGGCGAACTCACCGACCGGCTGACGGCTCGGGCCGGTGTGCGTTGGGAGCGAACCGACACCTCGGCTCTCGAGTTCGACCCGCTTTCCGCGCAGGAGCTCGAGGCCGCCGGGTACGATGTTTCGGCGTCAACCGGTCGCGCAACCACGATCGAAGGACTCGAGTACCAGTATTTTTCGCGCCCGAAGGTCAAACGGAAGGGCAACTACGATCACTTCTTTCCCAGCGCGTCGCTGAAGTATGGGTTCACCCGAGATACCTATCTGCATCTCGGATACAGCCGGACGATCCAGCGTCCCGAGGTGAGCGTGCTGGCCGGAGTGTGGGCGGTCGACGAAATCGATCAGATCGTCCGTGCACCCAACCCCGGGCTCGAGCCTTCGCTGTCCGACAATTTCTCCGCCCGCCTGGCCCACTATTTCGAGCCGGTCAGCATGGTCGCGGTCAACTTCTACATGAACAAGGTCAAAGGCCTGTTCCAGGAGCAGGATCTGACTGCGGAGGAGTTCGGCAACACCGACCCGCGCTACGCCAGCTACACCTTCATCACGACCACCACAGTAGACGAGAACGCAATCGACATCCGGGGCGTGGAAGTCGAGTTCAACCACTCGCTGAGCTACCTGCCGTCCCCGCTCGACGGGCTCTCCGTGCGCGGTTCGTTCATGTACAACGATCCCGAGGTGAAGATCGTTCGGGTGGCGGATAAGGTCGCCTCGCTGTCCCTGTCGTACAAGAAGGGTCCGGTGCAGCTGTTCCTGAACACGCTGTGGAACGACGACAAGTATCGCAGCACGACACCGAGCTGGTTCGACCGGCGACTCGACGTGAGCTTGTCGGGCTCGCTCGAGGTAGCGCCACAGGTCGAGACGTTCTTCTCGGTTCGAAACCTGCTGAACAATCCGCTTAACGTCATCGTCCCGGGAAGCCTCGCTACGGGGGGCGGAGTGGGCGACCACAGCGCGATCTACGTCAACAACGGCACCTCGGGGACGATTGGCGTGAGGGCGCGCTTCTAGAGCTGGCCCGGGGGCGGCGGGATGCCTCTGCCGACCCGGCCCCTGCTGTCTCTTTCTGGATTTCAGGAAGCAAGTTGGACATGACACGATTGCCCATGGACCGGCGCGGATTGCTGCGTACCGGAGGCCGCGCCTTGCTCTTCGCGGGCCTTGTCGGATCCCCGGTGATGGGCTCGGCGAAATTCGTCGACGACCCGTTCTCGCTCGGGGTCGCTTCGGGAGATCCCTGGCCGGACGGCTTCGTGCTGTGGACGCGCCTCGCGCCGCGACCTCTCGAGCCGCACGGGGGCATGGACGCGGTCGCGGTTGCGGTCGGGTGGGAGGTCGCCGAGGACGAGCAGTTCCGCCGCATCGTGCGCGCCGGGCAGGCGCTGGCGCGTCCGGAGCTCGCCCATTCGGTCCATGTCGAAGTCGGCGGCCTCGGCAGCGGCCGGCACTACTGGTACCGCTTCTTCGTGGAGGGCATCTCCAGCGACATCGGGACCGTTCGGACCGCTCCGGCGCCGGGCGAACGCGCCGAACAGCTGCGTATTGCGGTCGGCGGCTGCCAGAACTTCCAGGCCGGATTGTTCACCACGTGGCGGCATGTCGCGAACGAGCCCGATCTCGACCTCGTGTACCACTACGGCGACTACATCTACGAGAGCAAACCGGCCGGGTCGACCGGCACTCGGTCGGACCGCCCCCCCGTGGTTCGGCAGCACACGGGCGGTGAAACCTACAGCCTCGATGACTACCGCCGTCGCTACGCGCTCTACAAATCCGATCCAGATCTGAAGGCCGCACACGCCGCAGCCGCGTTCGTGCAGGCCTTCGACGACCATGAGGTCGACAACGACTGGGCAGGCGCGCTCGATCAGGATGGAACCCCGCCCGAAATATTCCTGCTTCGCCGCGCCGCTGCGATGCAGGCATGGTACGAGCACATGCCGGTGCGCAAAGCGCAGTTTCCCCGCGGCGGGCTGCTGACGATGTACCGCCGGCTCGATTTCGGATCGCTGCTGCGGATGCACGTCATGGACAACCGCAGCTTTCGCAGCATCCAGCTGTGCGAGAAGCCGACCGACCGCAACTGTGTCTCGGGTCGTGACGAACCCGACACGATGTGGGGGGCGGAGCAGGAGCGATGGCTAGCCGGAGGTCTGACCGACGGCGCGGTGTGGAACCTTCTCGCGCTGCAAGGTTTCGTCATGCCCTTCGACCGAACCCGGCAAACTGGATCCGAGAGCAAGGGATACGACAACTGGAGCGGCTACCCGGATGCGCGGCTTCGCCTGATCCGGACCATCGAACAACGCAACCTGACCAACGTCGTCATCACAGGGGGCGACAGCCACATGTTCTTCGTCGGACACGTGCCATCCCGACCTGACGACCTCGAGAGCTCGCCTGTAGCGACCGAGTTCCACGCGACTTCTATCAGTTCGAACAGCGGTAACGGCTTTCCGATCGGGCCCGACCCGCGCGGCGCCACCAATCCGCACATGCAGCTGGTTCACGATCAGCGAGGCTATCTGCTGTTCGAGGTGTCTCCCGAGGCGTGGCGCGTCGAGGCCAGAGTGATCGACCAGGCATACACGCCTGGCGGAAAGCCCGGCACGCTCGCCCGCTTCGTCGTCGAACCGCGTCGCCCCAAAATCCTGGCTGCGTGAGCACCTCCAATATCCACCCCCGATTCTGGAGTTTCTCGAAGTGACCAGACTCCGTCGCGCCCTCACCCTTGCCCTCGGCCTTCTTGTCTCGGCGGCGCTGTCGTCCCGTGCCACTGCCGAAGAGGCTTCGGCCGCGCCGAAGTGCGGTACCTTCACGGTGGCGGTCATTCCCGATACCCAGAACTATCTCGACTACCGGCACCAGACCTGGTCCGGTTTCGAGTTCGACGCCGTCGACATGTTCTACCGCCAGATGCAGTGGATTGCCGAGAATTCGCGCAGTGCAGGCGGCGACATCGTTTTCGCGTCCCATGTCGGAGACGTGTGGCAGCACTTTTCCGCATGGACGGATCCGGCTCACGCGCAACGCGGCTTTGCCGCGATGCCCAACGGCGGCTCGCAGGTAGCCCGGTCCCCCAAGCCGCATGTGAAGTCGTTCGAGATTCCCGCCGCCGAGTTGGGCTTCCGGCTCCTTGCCGGCAAGCTCCCCTTTTCGGTCGTGCCCGGCAATCACGACTACGATGCCTTGTGGACCGACCCCGCCCACCCGCCGCGTCCGGAAGAGAACGCAGCCGGGGTGCGTCACGTCGGCGGCTTGAACGGCTTTCTCTCGGCCTTCTCGGATCAGTCGGAGCTGTTCCGCAATCAGCCGTGGTACGTCTCTTCGCATGATGGAGGCGCTGACAGCGCCCAGGTCTTTGCGGCCGGAGAATGCCGGTTCCTGCACATTGGTCTGCAGTATCACGCGCCCGACGCATCGCTTGCCTGGGCGCGCGAAGTGATCGCCCGTTTTCCCGGCATGCCGACGATCGTGACGACCCACGACTATCTGCACCGGGACGGCAAGCGGAATCGCCGCTCCAATCCCAACAATGCCGTGCTCGACCCCACCGACAACGACCCCGAGATGATCTGGGACGAATTCATCAGCCATCACGATCAGATCTTCATGGTGCTGAGCGGCCACGTCGGCGGCCAGGCCTACAGCGTCGATCTCAATCGAAACGGCCAGCCGGTTCATCAGGTCATGGCAGATTACCAGGGACGCGGGCAGACCGCACTGGAGGCCGGAGAGGGCAGAACGTCCCTCGGTGATGGATGGCTGCGCCTCATGACCTTCGATCTCGATGGGGATTCCCCCTCGGTCGCTGTGCGCACGTTCTCGACCCACTACGGCAGGTATGCGTCCGAAATCGCCGAGTACGCTGCCTGGTACAAGGACATCGAAGGCCAGAGCGATGTGTCGGACACGGAATTCCTTCGCCGTGACGAGTTCACCATCGATCTGACCGGTTGGCAGCTGCGGTTCGGCAGCCACGACACGAAGCGTGGCGGCCAATGATGCCGGTTCGAGCAGGGTGCCGCTCGCACGGCCTGACTGGTTGCCGCCACCGGCTCATCCGGCCCCATCATCGACTGCCGCGCTGGCCGCGCGGCGGAGCGCGTCAACCAGCGCCAGAACGCTCTCGCGCTGCTCGTCCCGCCGGCATGCGACGTAGTGAC
>CALEJT010000043.1 GCA_937898685.1 uncultured Gammaproteobacteria bacterium
GCGTCCGAGTCGTCGTCATCGTCGTCTTCGAGAATGGCGTAAGCCAGGCCTGCACCGAGCAGACCCAGAGCCCAAAGTGCGCCACTGGAAAGACCTGCGCCGGCAGCCAGCATCAGGTCCGAAATTTCGGCAAAGGCAAATTCGGAGGTCGCGGTCCAGGGAGCTTCGTATTGACCGAGCCACAGCACGCCGTTGTCGTCTTCCAACACCAGCTGGCTGCCATCTTCACCTTCGTTGGCGAAGAAGTTACCAATGACGATGCGCTCACCGGACTTCAGCACCACTACGAGGTCCAAGCCTTCCTGAGTGATGGAGGCGATTTCTTCAGGACCATAGGGCAGTTTCACCACGCTGCTTTCGGTGAGCGTAATAGGTTCATTGCCGGATACAGAGGTCTTGGCTCTGCTGGATTTGCCCACTACTTCGATTGTGTTGTTCTCTGCCATGAAACTGCTCCCTTAAAGAATGCGACCTTGGAGGTATCAGCCGGTCCGAAAGAACACCGCCTCACGTGAGGCGGTGTTCATTGCTTCCTTTCATTCGATTCGACTTGGTGCTCAGCGCGTCCCGTTGATCGTGATCTCCACGCGACGGTTCGGCTGCAGACAGTTCTTCAGTTCATCGGTGACCCTGTCGCCCGGACAGGTCACTACGGGTTCGCGCTCGCCGCGGCCTTCGATGAAGATCAGCGCGGACGGGACACCACGTTCGGCGAGGTAGGCTCCCACGGCGCGAGCACGGCGCTGCGACAGCGCGAGGTTGTAGTTGTCGCTACCGATGCGGTCGGCGTGACCGACGACGTCGATGCGGCGCAGATTCACTTCGTCCATCACGATGCGGGCGACGTCATCGAGAGCGCGACGACCATCGGCGGAAAGCTGATCGCTCTTGTAGGCGAACAGCACGTCGCTGGAGAGGGTGATGGTTTGCGGTTCGGCCGGCGCCTGGTTGGCGGCCACGAGTTCGTCATAGCGCGCCTTGCACTGCGGACGGCGCCAGGTGATGTCACTTACGGTGTCGCCAGTGAACGCAACGCGGTACTGGCAAACGAGATAATCGTCGATGCCTTCGAGCGGCAGATTGATGTTGTAGAACCACCAGCCGTTGCTGGAACCGCTGACCGGACCACCGAGCTGGTTACGCACCTGTTCGCGGCTCATACCCACACGAACGCCAGTGAGTTCCTGTACCGGCACGAAAATGCCATTGCGAATGAAACCCGGCCGCAGATCGGACAGGTCCAGCGCAATGTCTTCGAAGTCGGACGGAGCCCTTTCGGCTGGTTGTCGGGCAGCAGTGCTGTTGGTGGTGCCGCCGAATCCATTCATGCAGCCAGCCACAGCAACGACGGCCACTCCCGCTAGCAATCTGTTCAAGTGTTTACGCATGGTGAGTTCCTTCCACTGAGTCCGCGTGATGAGCTGGGGCGCCATACTAGCCATCCTCTCTATGTGCAAAAATAAACAATTGGTACTAACACCTGCGCAGTACTGGCACTTCTAACAACCATTCCAGAACAGGCGAAAATTGCGAAAAACCCTTATTTTCCCGGTTCCGCGCGATACGGATCACATTCTGGGATGCATTGATCACAATCAAGAAACTACGTCGAACACCCTCCCCGGAAGGTACTAATACCCTGCGGAGGACACAGGCGGAGGAGGGCCTCAAACAAGGCCTCTGAGGACGCGTCGACGGACAGTGGAACCGCGAGGGTGTCGATCTCCCCACGGAGGACCTACGCAAGACTCGCGAACGCTGGGTACGAAGGCCGCTCCGCTGCGCGCGCGGGTACGGCCCGCCCCGCACTCAGGCGCGATTGCGTGCCGGAGCCTGCGCCGCCACCGCGTTGAGCACGGGCAAGGTGATGATGAACCGGGCGCCCTCCGCGTGGTTTTCCGCGCGCAGCTTGCCATTCATCTGACTGATGATCTCGCGACTCACCGCCAGACCCAGGCCCGTTCCCTGATCCGGTGGCTTGGTGGTGAAGAAGGGTTCGAAGATCTTGCCCATGATCGGAGGTGGAATCCCGCCACCGTTGTCTTCCACTGTCAGGGTGACGCAATCCGGCCCCACCTGGGTTGTAATCTTGACGTAGGGCTCGAGGCTCTCCTGCCGCTTCCTGCGCTCGAGCAATACATGCGAGGCGTTCATCAAGAGGTTGATGATCACCTGCTCGAGCCGGTCCGGTTGTCCTTTGACTTCCGGCAGTTCCTGTGGCCCTTCGCGCAATATCTGGATTTCCATCAGCGCCAACTTCTGGCCAACCAGCGACAAGGCACCCTCGATGCTCTTGCTCGGGTCGAACAGTTCGCCTTCCACGCCCGACCAGCGCCCAAACACTCGTACGTGATTGACGATGCCTGCAGCACGCTGTACCTGTCCCTTGATGCGTTCGAGCTTCTCGACCAGGTACGCTGGGGTGACACTGCCGCCAGTGACGCGCTGCGTGAGATTGGCGAGCGTCATCTGAATCACGCTCAGGGGCTGATTGATCTCGTGCGCAAGCCCCGTCGCCATTTCACCGAGCGTGGCCATCTTGGCGCTCTGGAACAGCTGCTGGCGCGTCTGATGCACTTCGGTGTTGTCACGACCGACTGCCTGTACTTCCAGCAACTGTCCCTTGTCGTCGAAGAGACCGCGTTCGTAGAGCACCCACCAGCGCGTTTCCATATCGGAACGTTTGATACAGATTTCAGCACTGGCCGAAGGCTGCGCCGGCGTCAGGCGTTTGAGACGCGCCAACGCCTCTTTCTTATGTTCATTGGTGAGGTATTCACCAAGGTTGATGCCCGTGGCCTGCTCATGCGGAATGTTGAGTGCCTCGGCCAACGCCGGGTTGGCGAAGAGCAGCGTGAGATCGGCTTGATAGCGGCAGATGATGGCCGGCGAATCGTTCACCAAGGAGCGATAGCTTTCTTCGCTGCGGAAGATGCGCTCGGCCGCTTCCTTCGCTTCGGTCACGTCGAGATAGAGTCCCACGACCTCCAAGGGATTGCCGCGCTCGTCGCGCAACAATTTGGCTTCGTCCTGAATCCAGTGATAGCTACCTGCACGGTCGCGGATGCGGTACTGCAAGCTCGCATGGCCATGCTGCAGAAGCTGGGGATACTTCTGGAAATAGGGTTCGCGGTCCTGCGGATGCAGTAGTGACGCGAAGGGCGCTTCCTGCAGATCGTTCTTGGTCCAACCCAACAAGGTTTCCAAACTGGCGCTGCAGAACACGAAGGGAAACGCACCATCCTCATAGCCCTGCACATAGATCACACCGGGAGCACTGTCGACGAGAGCAGCAAGACGCGCCTTGGTGGCATCGGCCTCTTCTTCGCGCTTGCGCACACTGTCGATGTCGAGCGCAAAGCCCAATAGGCGCGCATGTTCGCCCTGCCCTTGTATGCGACCTTCGAAGCGATACCAGCGTGACTGATCGCCAACGCGCAGACGCAGGGTGTGCATGAAGCTTCCGCTATCGAGCCCCGCCTCCAAACGCACCAGGAACTGATCGCGATCCATGGGATCGAGCAAGGCCATCCAATGTTCGAGCGGCAGTGTCGAGGAGTCGAGCTGCAGTATGCGCGCAAGCAACGGCGAGACACGCAGTACGCGTTCGTTGGCCCAGAACTCCCACCAGCCACCGGAGTTCAGTTCTTCCAGGGCAGATAGGCGTCGTTCACGTTCGACGCGTCCCGGTTTGCGTGCATGCAACAGCACTGGTGCGGCGAATTGCGCAAAGAGATGCACCCATTCGTCATTGCCCAGCCAGGGACTCTTCTCGCGCGCCGCGTAATCGTTGCACACCAGCAGCGCCTGCAGTTTGCCCTCTTCGACGTATGGCACCAGCCACAGCGAGGACCCATCGACCAGGCGCTTCTGCCGTGGTTGATCGGTGAAACCCAAGGTGATATCCGCAGTAACCACTTGCGGCGGCGGCAGAGGACGACTCAACCCAGGGCGCTGATATTGCTGCACGTAGCGCCAACCCTTTTCGTCCAGGAGCAGGAGCCCGAGCTGCGGGATGTGCAGTTGCAACGCCAGCCCTTCGAGCCAATCTTCGGCAGCTTCTTCGATGTCGTGCATGCGCTCACGCAAACGTGACGACAGACGCGCCATGGTGCTGAACAAGCGGTGCTGACTTTCGAGATCCTGCTGACGCTGCACGATGGCACTGAGATCGACGCAGGTCAGTTGCCAGAGCCCTTCGCCTGCCGTGTCGAGCACGCCGCTGAGCACGACCTTCGTACCCGTTACGGTTGCGATCTCGATGGGAGGCACTTGCTTGGCCCAGGTCGCAGGTTTCAGCTTCAACCACGGCTGGGAGACCACCACGACGTCCGCGAGCGAACGACCGCTGAGATCGGTACCCAACACGCCGCGCAGACCCGCACTGGTGGCGAGGATGAGACCTTCGTCATCGAGTAGAAGACTAAGCCCGTCGTAATTCTGCAAGGCAGAGTCGAGCCGCGGTTCGTGCCGCTGCCCGTCACTGCTGCCTCCACCGAACCAACGGCGCACAGCACGCAGCACGCTGGAGCCGTTTTCGTTCGTACCCATATAATCCCGCTCGTTCTTTCTTCGACTTCAATCCGAATCAACGATCCTTCATGCAGGTTCCCGTCCCCATCTCCCTGCTCGCCTTGCTCACCTGGGCCTTTCTCTGCGCAAGGATCGATGCGCGTGAGCGACGCATACCCAACACGTTGGTGCTCGCAGGGCTGCTTGGGGGCGCTCTGCTCTTACTGATAGCTCACCGGAGTTTCACCGGCGCCGCACCCGTCGCTGCCTTCATCGGTCTTGCCTTCGCGCTACTGCTGACGCTGCCGGGCTATGCGCTCAAGCGTTTGGGAGCCGGTGACGTCAAGATGCTGGCGGTGGTGGGACTCGCCACCGATCTCGCCTTCGTTGCCTACACCATCGTTGGCGCCGCACTCGCTCTCGTGCTGTGGGCGCTCCTGGCACCCTCTTACTGGCAACGACTGCCAACAGCATTCCGTCTCAATTGTTCTGCACTGGCGCCGCCGCTAAGCAAGGTGCCTTATGCGCCCTTTCTCTTCTGCGGCATGTGTCTGGCCACAGCGCTGCGGCTCACCAGCTAGCCTCACTGGGAACTGGCCGAGCCTCCACTGTTTTCATCGAAAAATTCTGGAATGGCATGACCATAACTATCGAGCAGACGCTGATTGGCCAGCTCACGCTCGGCCGCGCTTTGGCTCTGGATGACCGGCGAGGCCACTCGACCACTGCGCTGTAGCTCCAGCCAATCATTCACTCCCACACGCGGCTCCGGCGCTGGCGCCGAAGCAGTTGCAGCTTGAGCCGGTACGGGAGCAGTCGACCGAGCCTGTGCGGCACTGAGGCTTTCCACTTGACGCGCCGGCAAGTCGGATTCGGCCGCAAGGACCATACTGCTTGCGCTCAAGGACAGCGCCATCATCACTACGATTTTCATGATCAGTTCCTCGACTTAGCCTGGAGCTTGACTCAGCGGAATGGCGTTCGAATTGGAGCCACTACCGACGTTCGGCAGCACGACACCATCTTCTTCCTGCAACTGCCGCGCCAGCGCCTGAGCGGTTTCGAATTGCTGTGGGCTCAGTTTCTTGCCTTCGATGAGCGCGCTTGCCTGGTCCCAACGGTCTTGATAGAGCAGCAGCGCCAGGAGATTCTGCGCCGCCTGTGTCTCGCCTTCGGCGAGCTCCAATGCGGTCATCAACTCGAAGCGTGCTTCATCGAGGCGACGCATGTGCAAGTAGACGAGGCCTAGATCGTTGCGAATCGCTGGATCGGCCGGCGACAGCTTGGCCGCCACTCGCAGATGGCCCTGCGCTTCACGATGGAAACCTTCGGCAGCCGCGATCTGCCCTAAACCATGATTGGCCGCAGCTTCGTAGCACGGGCCATTCAGAAGATCGCGATAGAGCACCTTGGCGCGCTGCGGATCGAGATGGCGCAGGATCTGTGCCTTGCGCAGCTGCACGTCGGGATTGCTGTGCGGCAGTTGTTCGAGGTTGGCGAGCGCTGCATGCAGACGACCTTCGGCCACTTGTTCCTGCGCCAGGTTCACCAACAGTCCCTGCTCCGCCGTATAGGGAGCGCATACGGGGTCGCGCGGCGCGCTTGGCACCTGGGCAATCGGACTTTGATTGCTCACCGCCGTTCCCGCGCAACCTCCCAAGAGAGCCAGCAGCAACGGCAACGCAGGCCGCAGGCAGCTCAGGGTTTGTTCTCGCCTACACATACCTCAACCTCCCAATGCTCGAATGATTGCGATGAAGCCGGGCCCCGCCAGCACGATCAGCAGTGCGGGAAACAGAAAGGCCACCATCACGCCGGACATCTTGGCCGACAGTTTCGATACGGCTTCTTCCAGAGCGGTCATGCGACGCTCGTCCAACAGTTCCTTCAGATTGCGCAGAGAAGCCAGAGCGCCGCCCCCCTGCCTTATCAGTTGCTCCAGAATCCCAACGCATTCGGTCAGATCATCGACGTCGACGAGCTCGGCCATCGCTCTTAGTTCCGGCCCCAGCTCGAGACCGGCATCCACACGCGTCAGAGTCTGCTCCAACTCTTTTGCCAACTCCGGCACGATCTTTTCACCTTCGTTGACGAGCACACGCAACGCCTGCTCCACCGTCATGCCGACTTCGAAGAACATGCGCAGCAGCGGAATCATGATCGGCACTTCCGCCTCGATGCGCTTGCGACGAGCGTTCACTGCCATGACCAATACGCGTTTGGGCAACAGATAGCCAATGCCAGCCGCGAGCACCAAAGGCAGAAAGCCTGGCAATTGACTCCGTACGAGCAGGAAGTAGAGCACCACCAAGCCAAGGGCAGCGAAGGGAGAACCGAGTTGGATCGCGAAGAAAAGTGCACGCTGTGAGGGCTTGCGCCAACCATACTGATCCAGCAGGGCGCGAACCTCGGCATCGATGTTCCAATTCCAGCGACCGAGCGTGCGACCGCCCAGTTGCTTCAAATTTTCGGTGCCGGCGCGCCCGGCCGCCCCCATGCGGCGAACCATCGCGCGACGTTCGTTCTGCTCTCGCACTGCAGCCAGCAAGAACAGCAGAGCCGACATGACCATCATCACTGCACTGAGTGTCATCGGCGCCATCACACGCTCCTCAACATGCGCCAGAGCACCCAGCTGCCGAGAATCTGCAGACCGAAAGCGCCGAGAAGCAGCAAACGTCCGGTCGCATCGTTCCACATTCCCAAGATGAAGTCGGGATTGGAAAGGAAGACGTAAGCGCACATACCGATCGGCATTACGCCAAGCACCCAAGCACTGATACGCGTTTCACCGGTCAATGCTCGCAACTGGCCAGCAGCGCGCTCACGGTCTCGGATCAGCGTGATCAGGTTCTCCATCAAGTCGCTGGCATTGCCGCCGTAGCGCTGATTCACCTTCACGCTCACGGCCAACATGTGGAACTCCTGGCGATCATAGAGCTCGGCGAAATCTTCCATAACTTCACCAAGCGACAAGCCCAGTTCGAGGCTGCGGCGAGTGCCGGCCAAGGCACCAAGCAGTGGTTCGGGGGCGCGCGTGCTGGCGAGCTGCACGGCATCACCAAGGCTACGTCCGGATTTGAGGCTACGAATGACGTGATCCAAGAAGCTCGGCAACTGACTCACCATCTTGGACACGCGCTGGTTGTACCGCCACCTCAGAAGAAGATGGGACACACCGATAAGCACAAGGAATACAAAGAGTGTGATGGCGGGACCTGCCACGAGCAGCACGACGAACAGAAGTACGCCGACGAGTGCGGCCATGGAGATCAAGGAACTGGAGGGCACGTCGATACCAGCCTGCAACAACATCCGCCGCAAGCCAGCATTGGCACGCTTGCGCTCTGCACGCAGCTGCGCTTCGTCCTGCAAGCGACTCAGCACACGTTCGGCGGCGGCGGTACGTTGGGCGCGAACCAGCAACAACATGGCGCCTGCTGCGAACAGCAGACTCGTTGCCCAGAACAGCGCCACTGCGTTCATGGATTCTTCTCTCAGAAACTCAGATGTTCGCCGCGCAGCTTGTCGCTGCTCGGATTGAGCGCTTCGCGCACGAAGGTGCCAGTGCGACGGTCCAGCTTGAACAGCGTGTTCGTCACGTAGATGTCTTCGCGCAGATCCACCACTTCCAACACTTCCGATACACAGCGGCGGCCATCGGGCAGACGCGTGAGCTGGATGATGATGTCGATCGCGGAGCAGATCATCTGACGCAGCGTTTTTTCTGCCACCTTCACACCCGTGAGGCCCACCAAGGTTTCCAGACGCAGCAAGGCATCCTGCGCGTTGTTGGCGTGCAAGGTACTCATGGAACCATCGTGACCGGTGTTCATGGCGGTCAGTACGTCCACGACCTCGTCGCCACGGATCTCGCCCAACACAATGCGATCGGGACGCATACGCAGCGCGTTGCGCACGAGACCACGCGCGGTCACTTCACCGTAGCCATCGGCATTGGGTGGCCGGGTTTCCAGACGCACGACATGGTCGTGACCAAGTTGCAATTCCGCGGTGTCCTCGATGGTGACGATGCGCTCGCGGTGATCGATGAAGGAACTCAGGAGGTTGAGCATGGTGGTCTTACCGGTGCCGGTGCCACCGCTCACCAAAACGTTGCAACGCGCGCCGACCGCTTTCTTGAGGAAATCCAACACCTGCATGTCGAGCGAACGCGAAGCGATTAGGTCCACTCCGCGC
This sequence comes from uncultured Gammaproteobacteria bacterium, assembly GCA_937898685.1. Lineage (GTDB taxonomy): Bacteria > Pseudomonadota > Gammaproteobacteria > Pseudomonadales > Pseudohongiellaceae > CAILUG01. The sequence continues at coordinate 8,713 of CALEJT010000043.1, forward strand.
AGCATGTCGCGGCGGAACTTACGAATCGAAAGACAAGGGCCATTCAGTGCGATGGGAGGAATGACCACGTTCACACGGCTGCCGTCGGGCAGCCGCGCATCGACCATCGGCGACGATTCATCCAAACGGCGACCGAGCGGCGCCAGGATGCGCTGGATCACACGCAACAAATGCTGATCGTCGATGAAGCGCAGTGGACAGGGGCGCAACACACCCTCGGTCTCGATGAAGATGTTGCGCGGGCCATTCACCAAGATCTCGGTGACGTTCGGGTCTCGCAACAGCAGCTCGAGAGGACCGTAACCAACGAGCTCATCGACCAGCTCTTCAGACAAGCGGTCGATCTCATAGCGGGAAACCACTAGCTGACGACGACGCACATAGCTCTGCACCTGCTCATGGACGTACTGCGCGAGACGTGCGCGGCTGCCTTCCAACAGGTTGTCCTGTTCTTCTTCGAGTTGATCGATGACGTAGCGATGCAGAATCGCCTTCAACTCGTTGGAGGTGTCTTCGTAGGGCGCGGGCTCCAGGCCGCCGGGCGCGTCCCATCCCATTTCCAGGGCAATGGCAGTATCGGGGTTCGTACGCGTATTCATGGGACTAGCCTCTCAGTCGCTGCCAGAAACTGCGTTTACGAGTGTTGGCGCCGCCGGCGTCACGCACGAGTTTGTCGAGTGCCTTGCTCAAGGCATCGCCTGGAGCGAGATCGAACAGGTCGCGACCGCGATTGCGACATTCCAACCGCTCTTTGGCGCTCATCGGAAAACTGCCGGCCAACGGCATGTCGAAAGTCTTGGCCAAGGTGCTGGCATCCGGCGCCACGTTGCTGATGTAACGATCCACCACCAGTGAAGCCTGATTGAGCTTCACGCCTTCCTGCCGCCAAGCCTGCAGGAGGTTGAGACTGCGACGATTGCCGGCCACGCTCTGATCCACGTGCCAGAAGATGCGGTCGGCACCACTCACGATCGAGCGCAGAATGCTGCTGTCACGCTGGCCGGTGAGGTTGACGACCACCTTGCCGAAGTGTGACTTGAAGGTACCGAACAACAGGAACAACTCTGCCGAATTGATCCGATCGAGCAGGAAGGGTTCATCATCGAGCGGCAGCAACGTGAGACCACTGTCGTGATGGCAGAAGGCACTCTCGATCACACCTGCATCGAGACGGCGCAGGTTGCGAATGGCGTCGGCGAAATGGAAGGTACATTCCAAACCGAGTAGGGCCTTGCTTTCCCCGGAGGGCAGACCGAGATCGATCAACAGCACCGGATCATCGGAAGCCTCTGCCAGGCCAACTGCCAGATGGGTAGCGATCAGGCTGGCATCGGGATCGTGCTGGGCACCGAACACGACCAGGACTTCTGCCTGCGAATCGGTGAGCTGCGTAGGACGAGGTAAACGATTGAGCTGGCGGCGCACCAGACCCTGCACTTCGCTGCTGCGCTGGCCCACGGTGATGAAGTCACGCGCACCGGCGCGCATCGCACCCAGTACGAGATCACTGTCATAACCATCACCGATGGCGATCACCGCTACCATCGGACGTGCTTCCAGCAAGCTTTCGATCAAGGCGCATTGCTGCACCTGCTGATGTCGATCCACCGCAACGAACACGACGGATACCTGCATGAGGTCGGCAAGGCGCGACAGCTCTTCGACGCCCCCATCGGCCTCCACCACCTGTCCCAGAGCCACCAATGAGCTCTGCAGCCACTCCACCTGCGACTTGTCGCGCGTGCTAACCAGGAAACTCATGCTCATGGCGATACCTCAGCGGGACAGGCCTTGAATGCGATTGAATTCGTTCTGCGGATCGAACAGTTGCTCGAACAGATTCGGTGCGTACCGGCGCTCTGCCTCGCCCGGCAGCGCCGGTAGCGGCGCATCGGCAGCCATCGGCTGCACGAGGTGCGGCGTTACGATCATCAGTAGTTCGCGTTCCTCGCGATCGATGCGAGAGGAGCGGAAGAAGGCGCCAAGGACTGGCACATCCCCGAGGCCAGGAAGCTTGTCCACCGATGCCTGGTTGCGCGTGCTGACGAGACCACTGATGACGAAGCTCTCGCCACTCGCCAGCTGCACGCTGGTATCGGTGCGGCGCACGTTGAGTGCTGGGACGGAAGTACCAGCGATGGTGACGCCGGCAGCGAAGTCCAACTCGCTCACCTCCGGCGCCACTTTGAGCACGATGCGATTACCGCTCACGACAGTAGGAGTCAGAGTGAGACGCACACCGAATTCCTTGTACTGAATGGAGAAGTTGTTGCTGCTCGAGGTCGGTACCGGCACCGGGAATTCACCACCGGCGAGGAAGCTGGCGCTCTGACCGCTCATCGCCACCAGGCTGGGTTGCGCCAAGGTGTAGGCGAAGCCACTGCCTTCGAGCGCGTTCAACGCGGCAAGCACGCGACTGCTGCCCCCGCCCCACACGATGTTGAAACCCTGATCACTGAGCGGCAGCGAGGGCGTTACACCACTCACTGCGCCACCGGCGACGCTGCCAGGCGCAGAACCAGGCGAGCCAAACAGGAAGTTGTTGGAAGTCACGGCGGCGAGATTGATGCCCACATCACGCAGCTTGCTGCGGCTGACTTCCACGAAACGGATGTCGGTCTGCACCTGCGCCGGCAGAACGGGCACGCCGACAGGTGCAGCCTGGGTCAACGCAGTAGTGGCACTGCCCTGGACGAAAATCATCGTCTGCTGTGGTGCCGGACCGCATGGCGTCCACACACTGATATTGGTGACACCGGTGGTCTTGGCCGTAATCAGAAAACTGATGTTGCTGGTGAGCTGCACATCCGCCACGTCGGGGTTGCCCACGGCAAGACGCCGAATGGTGGTGGGCAGATTGATCTCACGCTGAAGGCCGGGCGCAAGTTCGATGGGCGCAACCAATTCACTCAGATTGCAGGACTCTGCAGCCAGAGCAGCGGCACTATGGAACCCACCATATATAGAAGCAATCAAAGTCAGGCTTGCGATCCGCAAACCTTTTCTTGAAGAAACACACATCTCGCTTCCAACCACACGAGCGGTCTTGGCGGCCAGGAAACTACGCAGGGAAAAGACAGCGAAGGACATTGCGGGGCTCTCCTCGGCTCGAATCAGGGAAGTTCGCGAGCGACTTCGGTGCCGCGACGCACTTCGATGCCGCGCGGCGGTGGCGGCACCAGGCCGGGCTGTGGACGCTGCGCCTGACTGAGAGCCAGCTTCTGAAACTGGAACAGCTGCTGATTGATCGTGTCGACCTGCTCGAGTGTCCCTGCGTAGTAGCTTTCAAGCAGCTTTTCTTCGGCGCTACGAACGGCAAGGCTCAAACGACCAACCTGCGCAGCAAGCGCAAAGCGGGTGAGCAAGGGCTCCGGCACCGCCAGTACCGCACTACGTGCAGCATTGCGCTGATTGCGCTGCTGCGCTGCAGCACGTTGCTCTTCTTCAGTGGTAAGTGGTGCAGCCGCCGGTTCGCCCGACAAGGTCAAACCCAACTCGTCACCCACGCTCAAAATGCGCAAAGCGGGCACTACCACCTGCGCAGTTTGATCTGGATTAAATTCGCTTTGTCCCAAATAAAGTAAAACGTCGACGTAATCGCCAGGACGCAGATGCCCGCCATTGCCAACGATCTCATCGATCGCGATCGCCAGGGCCCGTTCATTGGGACGAATCATGCGCGCCAGCGGGCCGCCCACCTCGAAACTGCTTTCGTTCAGAACCGTACCGGCCGGTAGATCACGCCACAGGGTCTTACCGATCAATGCGGCTGGATCGCTATAGCTGCCGGGTGGAGCAAGATGAAGGCGCTCGACCAGGAGATCTTCCTGTACAAGCGGAACGTGTGCAGGAACGGCGCGAGCAAGCAAGACGACAGGAACGAGCAGCTCATCTTCCGCACGCTGGCGTGCTTGCTGTAATTGTTCAGCCAGAGCTTCGGTCGGGATGATTTGCTGCTGTGCGACTGACTCGGGAGGGGCGCTGCCATTGGTACCAGTACCTTGCTGCAAACCCCAATAGCCGACGATGCCGGCGCCCAACAATAGAAGTACGGCCAGGGTGACCAGGAAACGACTGCTCAAGCGGAAGCCCTCTTGCGTCGAGTGAACGATTCTCACTTACGCCCGGCCGCGAAGAACTAGCCCCCACGATCTACTTCAATCTCGGCTGCTTCCGGTCGGCATGCGTAATACTGAGTGGAGCGCACTCTATAGGCTTAGCCAAGAGGACTAAATATCAAGTTAGTACTAGTACTAATTAATTATTTTTTCCTTCAAAAAACAGGAAGAAACTGCGCATCGCTCTTCCAGGGGTATTAGCTCTATAGATACTTGGTAGAGTCAAGGTCGTAATTCCTCACTGATACAAGGTGCGAGCCCCATGAAACTTTTCAGTTCTCTACGCAATAAACTCCTTCGCTTCACCAAAGACGAATCCGGCGCCTCCGCAATCGAATACGCCGTCATCGCCGGTCTGATCATCGCAGTAGCTGCTGGCGCAATT
>CALEJT010000044.1 GCA_937898685.1 uncultured Gammaproteobacteria bacterium
GTCAGGCACCTATACCAAAACCCCGTTGAGTTAACTCAACGGGGTTTTTTATTGCTCGGCAAACATCCGACTCGCCTCAAGGGCGAAGACTGGACGGGCAAGGGTGATACGCACCTCGATACACGCTGGTAGCCACACACAACTTGCGATAGTAGAGCCAGCGCCCGGAACTACTAGAAGTGGCTTGTAGAGCTAAGACCGCGCTCAGAAACTCAGACAAGAGGTTGGCTATAGTGCCTGCCCTTCTTGTCGGAGACACATCCAGGAAAGTCATAAAGGCGGGCGGCCCATAACACCAGAATTATTCTTCCTGGAGAGAGCGGTTTAAAACGCCAAGAGATCGTGCCGATTATTGGGAGTGATGACCTGTCTCGCTGGCCCCGGAGCCCAAGAACAGCCGCCCGATAAGCTTGGCATCAACTATGCTAGAACCATGCAGATGACAGATACGGGAACTGCAGGGATGAGCGAAAAAGAAAAGCGACCAAAGCGGGGTCTTTCAGTGAAGCGCTCGTAGGCTTCAAGCGCTCCAGCGCTTTGTTAAGATAATGCGCTAAGTCGTCAGAATTTCGCCAGAATTCCAGATCCGGCACATTGTGAACAAAACGAGGAATTTTGGCTAAACCCCTGCCGGTTTGCTTCTTGGAGCGTTTCAGAGCTGGTAGTGTTTCGCAATTCTCGAGAACGCCAGTTCCCAAACTTTCATCCGCGCAAGATCACAAGATACGGTAGACGGAAACCACCAATGACCCAATGTATGAAGTTCACAGGCAAGACCAGCATTGCAATCGCCTGCCTCACATTGCTTTTGTCCGCCTGTGGTGGGGATAGTTCATCTGGTGCGCGGGACGGCTTCTTTCGTCAGAACGCTGCAGACTCAGCTCCCGCGGTCGAGGCCGTAAAGGCCATTCTGGGCACGCTTCCGCTGGAAGAACGCGTAACGGGCCGCGTGATTGCCCGCAACCAGACCGAGATCTATCCGGAGGTTTCAGGAACGATCGTTGAAGTATTCGTGGAGAACGGCGACGAAGTGCAAGCCGGTGATCCACTCGTACGTCTGCGCGACAGTGAATTCGCCGAGCGTTATCAGCAAGCACTCTCAGGCCTCGAGATTGCTCGGGCCCAAACGCAGCAGGCAAGGGCAAACCTCGAATTGATTCGCAGCCAGGTACAGCGCACTGAAAGCCTGGTCGCTCGCAACCTGGAAAACAACGTCAACCTGGAAACCGTCCGTTCGCAGTTGGCCATTGCGCAGGCGGACTTGGATCTGCGTCTGGCGCAGGAGAAGCAGGCTCAGTCGCTGGCGGACGAGCGCCTGTTGCAGCTGCAGAATGCAACACTCCGTGCACCAATCAGCGGCACGGTCGGCCAGCGCAACGCAGAAGTGGGGCAGTTCGCGAGCGCCAATACCCGCCTTTTCGTGATCGGTGAATTGACCGAAATGCGCATCGAATTAATGCTGAGCGACCGCATGTTGGATCGCATTGGCATTGGTGTACCTGTCACGGTCTACTCCACCAGCTGGGCCGATAAGACGCTCAACTCCGTCATCTCCCGTATCTCTCCGTTTTTGGATTCTTCCACGATGAGAACTCAGGCCTTCGTCGAGCTGGAGAATGATCAGAATCTTCTGCGTCCCGGTATGTTTGTCACCGTCGATATCCGCTACGGCGAAAGCGAAGAATCCGTGCTGGTTCCCAACAGTGCTCTCTATCGCCATCCGCGCACCGGTATCGAAGGGGTATATGTCGTAGCTGAGGCTGAAGTAGAAGAGCCTGTCGCTGCAAGCGAAGCTGAGGGGGTTGGCATTCTGGGTGCACCGCGTCCGGTTACCTTCATTCCTGTGGACATCGTCGCCACGGGCCGTATGGCTTCCGCGGTCAAGGGTGTGAACGCTGGCGATACGATCGTCACCGTAGGGCAGAACCTGTTGCAAAGTGGTGCAGAGATGGCTCGCCCTCGTCTTCTGCCCTGGGATAGCATGCTAGAGCTGCAGGAACTCCAGCCGGAAGACATGTTGGAGATCATCAGCCAGAATCGTGAAGAGGCCGCTCGCAAGAGCTGAACCTAGCCCCAGAACTGCAACACCGGGAACTCGTTCATGTCCATAGTCGCTGGCTCCATTCACCGCCCCGTCGCCACCACGATGGCCTTCCTCATCATCATCGTGATGGGCTTGATGGGCTTCCGTTACCTTCCTGTCGATTTGTTGCCCGAGATCGAAGTCACCGAGCTTTCGGTGGAGGTTCGTTATCCGAACGTGGGCCCGGAAGAAATGGAGTTGCTCGTTACGGAGCCGCTCGAGAATGCTCTGTCGGTAGTGGCGAACCTCGAGCGGATTACCTCGCGTTCGAGCGAAGGCGTAAGCCAGGTCAGTCTGCGTTTCGCGAAGGGCACTGACCTCAGCGAAGCCAGCAACGATATCCGCGAAGTGCTGGATCGCATGCGCAACTCGCTTCCCGACGATGCGGATCCGCCGCGAATCAACAAGTTCAACCCAGACAATCTACCAGTGGTCATGGTGGGCGTTCAGTCCGAACGCGATCTCACCCAGCTGACCACGATTCTCGAGCGCGACATCCGCAAGCGTTTCGAGCAGATCCCCGGCATCGGCTCCATCGATGTATGGGGAGGGCTCAACCGCGAAATCCACATCGAAGTAATGCGTGACCGCCTGCTGGCCACTGGTCTTACGATGGATGACATCGTACAGGCTGTGCGCTCCGCCAGCACGACTGCCCCGGGTGGCAACGTGCAGCGCGGTATCAGTTCTCTCTACATCCGTTCGCTCGGCGAATTCACCAACCTCGACGAAATCAGCAACACCGTGATCCGTACGGTCAACGGTGTACCGTTGCGAGTGAGCGATGTGGCCACGGTGACCTTCGCGCAGTCGAACATCGACCGATATGTCGAGATTGATGACATGCCGATGGTGCGCCTCGCTCTGCGTAAGCAGACTGGTGCAAATACGGTGGAAGTGGCGCGTGCTGCGGCTCGTGTGGTCGAGCAGCTGAACCGCGAGCGTCCTGATATGAACTTCATCCTGATGAATGACCAGAGTGTCTACATCCAGGAATCCATCGACAGCGTGGAAGAAGCGGCAATCCTCGGTGGCTTGCTGGCCATCGTCATCGTGTGGGCCTTCTTCCGCAACATCTCGGCGACGCTGATCATGAGCGTCACCATCCCGGTTTCGATCATCGCCACGTTCGCGTTGCTCTATCTGACGGGGCTTACTCTCAACCAGATGAGCTTCGGCGGTCTCGCTCTGGGGGTGGGCATGATCGTGGACGACGCCATCGTAGTAATAGAGAACATCGTACGGCATCGTCGCAGCGGTCAGTCCATGCAGGCATCCGCTATCATCGGTACCAAGCAGGTCACCGGCGCGGTGATCGCGTCGACATTGACGACCTGCGTGATCTTTCTCCCCGTGGTGTTCATGCAGACCCTCACCGGTGCCATGTTCAAGCAGCTGGCACTGGTGGTTGCCTTCTCGCTGATGTGTTCACTGCTGGCCGCCATGACCTTGGTGCCGATGCTGGCCAGCCGCTTCCTCACCGAGCATCACGAACCCAAGCGTGAAGATGGCAAGAAAGGTGCCATGGAGCGTGCGTACGAGTACTACGGTCGCGTCGTCGGTTGGGCCCTCGACCACCGTGGGATTGTGATTGGCGGTACGGTCGTGCTGCTGGTGCTGTCGCTCATCGGCTCGCGCGGCATTTCCTACGAACTGGCACCGCAGACCCAACCCGACACTATCGTGATCAACATGCGCATGGCGGAAGGCACCAATATCACCGTGCTCTATAGCTATCTGATCGAGCTCAATCGCTTGGTCAAGCGTGAGTTGCCGGAAAGCGATGTGCTTCATTACGCCAGTGAAGTGCGCAATGGTCAGGCCCAGATCGAAGTGAGCCTGGTAGAGCAGAGTGAACGCACTCAGGATGCCATGGCGCTAGCCGACCACATTCGCCGGCAGATCGAGGGCAAGATTCCAGGCGGTGAGATTCGCGTCAGAACCCAATCCGGTCTGCAGATCCTCAACCGAATTTTCGGTTCCAGTGGCGATGACCAGGTGCAGGTGGAACTCCGCGGCTTCGATCTCGAAGCTGCACGTAGCCTCGCGCAGCAGATGCGCCAGCGCATTCAGGCGTTGCCGGGCATCGTGGGAGTCAACGTGAGCCAGGCTGATGGCCGCCCCGAGCAGAGCCTGCGCTTCGATCGCCGTCGCATGGCTGAGCTCGGCATCACCGTTGCACAGGTCAGTGATGCGATTCAGACCAGTATCAGTGGTCGTGCCGCAGCAGTATTCAGGGAAGGCGGCGATGAGTACGACATCACCGTGCGTTTCCGTCCTGAAGACCGTTTGAATTCGCAGGACATCGAAAACGTTTCGGTGCGCAGTGCCGATGGCCAGGTGATTCCGGTTTCATCGCTGATCGACGCAGCCTTCAGCCGTGGTCCGACGGAAATTCAGCGCATCAACGGGCAGCGTGTCACCTACATCACTGCGAGCCTTGAGCGTGGTGTGGCGCTTGGTGACGCCATGAAGATGATTCAGGATGACCTGGCCAACATGCCATTGCCCGAAGGCTTCACCATCGTGATGGGTGGTCAGTATGAAGAACAGCTGAAAGCGCAGCAGGATTTCATCATGGCGATCACCATGGCGATCATGCTGGTATACATGGTAATGGCAGCGCAGTTCGAACGCTTCCTCGATCCGCTCGTGGTGATGTTCTCCGTACCGCTTGCCTTCATCGGTGTGGTGCCGACTCTGTTGCTCACCAATACCAGCATGAACATGCAGAGCATGATGGGCGTCATGATGTTGATCGGCCTCGTGACCAAGAACGCGATTCTGCTCGTGGACTTCGTCAACGTGTTGCGCCGCGAAGAAGGATTGAATATGCGTGAAGCGGTGATTCAGGCAGGTATGCTGCGTTTGACGCCGATCTTCATGACCACTGCCACTGCCGTGTTGGGTTTGTTGCCCCTGGCTCTGGGCATCGGTGCCGGGGCCGAGATGCAGGCCTCCTTGGCCCGCGTCGTAGTGGGAGGACTGACTTCTTCGACGTTGATCACTCTCGTCTTCATCCCCGTCGTGTACGTGGCCGCCTACAATATCAAGGATAAATGCTCGCTCATGGTCGAACGGTTCAAAGAGCGCCTGCAGAACCGCGCGCCCCAGAAGCTTGCTTGAACTTGAATTGCCCGTCAGCCAAAGAAAACAAACCAAGATGAACAGATTCCGCTTTCCAGGGCTGCGCACAGCAGCCCTCGCGCTTTTCGTTGCCAGCAGTGCTCACGCTCAGGATGATCTGTTGTATGTCTTCGAGCTGGCTTCCAACAACGACCCCGTCGTACGGCAGGCCCGTGCCCAGTACAACGCCAACCACACGGTCATCGCGGAGAATCGTGCGAACTTCCTGCCTACGATCACGTTGCAGGGCAGCACTGGCCGTAACACACAGGCACCGACCGTAGTGCATAGCTTCGCGGATGGCTTCAACACGCATAGCTATGGAGTGAACCTGAGCCAGAATCTTCTCAACTTCGAAGCCTGGTACAACTTCCGCTCGGCAACGGAAACAGATCAACAAGCGCTGGCGACGCTCGCAGCCGCGGAGCAGCAGTTGATCCTGCGTGTGGCTACGGCTTATTTCGATGTCCTGCGTAGCCAGGACAACATCACCTTGTTGCAGGCGCAGGAAGAGGCCGCACTTCAGGTCATGGATCAGGCGCAACAGCGTTACGACCTCGGCTTCGCCGAGATCAGCGACGTCTATGACAGCCAAGCTGCTTACGCCCAGGCCCGCGTCAACCGCATGGATGCAGAAAATGTTCTGCGTCAGCGCCTTCAGGCCTTGGAAGTGATCACCGGTGGCGATCATGAATTGCTGCGAACATTGTCCGATGATTTTCCCGTACTCAGCGCACAGCCCAGCAATGTCGAAGATTGGTTGGCCCTGACACAGGAGAACAACCTCAACATCCGCGCCGCCGAGCACAATTTGGCCTCAACGGAAAACGATGCGAAGGCGGCCAAGGCCGCGCTGATGCCTACCCTGACCATCACCGCCAACTACAACGACACCGCTGAACGAGCCAACCCTTACGCCTTCATCAGCGATGCATCGAACAGCACTGCTATCACGTTGAACCTGAACGTGCCGCTCTTCCGCGGTGGCGCCAACAAGGCGCGGATGGAACGCGCCTACTACACGGTGGATGCCAACCGAGAAGCCTTGGCTCGCGTGGAACGTGAAAGCTTGGCCTTGACGAGAAACAGCTTCAACAGCATCGAAACCGCGGTGAGGACAGTGGCGGCTCGTGCGGAGAACATCGAGATCGCCCGCAATGCGCTGGAAGCCACCGAGGTGGGTATCGAAGTGGGTACGCGCAACATCGTGGATCTCGTGCAGGCACAACGTACGCTCTACCAGGCACTGCGTGATTACGCAAACGCACGCTATGACTACGTGATCAACACGCTGACACTGAAACAGGCTGCCGGTACCCTCAGCCCGCAGGACGTAAGAGATTTGAACCAGTGGCTGGAGTAAACTGGCCGCTTTTCATTCAGCCGGCATTTTTCCGATGAATCCTGCATACGAAGCATTGCGCCGTCTGCGCGATGGCAATCGTCAGTTTGTCGAAGGCAAGCTTCGCGTCCTGGAAAACCCAACCGCCTTCGATAAAGACGAACAAGCTCCGTTCGCCGTGATTCTGGGCTGCTCGGATTCGCGCGTTCCTGTCGAGATCGTGTTCAATCAAGGGTTCGGTGATCTCTTCGTCATTCGTGTCGCCGGCAACATCGTGGCACCTTCGCAAATCGGCAGCATCGAGTTTGCGGTAGAGAAATTCGGTACTCCTCTCGTGGTCGTACTGGGACACACACATTGTGGCGCGGTAAGTACCACCTTGGATGAGTTGCAGCGACCTGGTACGCCAAGCCGCAACCTGCGTTCCATCGTGGATCGCGTGCGTCCTTCGGTGCAGGGGCTGTTGTCGACTGAATTGCGTGAGTCTCCCGAACTCTTGCTGCGTGCGGCAGTGCGCACCAATGTCAGCATTGCTGCCAACATTCTGCGTCACAGTACCGAGGCGCTGGAGCGCTTGGTCGAGTCTGGCAGTCTCTTGATCGTCGGCGCCGAGTACTCTTTGGAAACCGGGCAAGTCGACTTCTTCGACGGTGTACCGCCAGACATGGACTGAGGTCATACATGACGGTGACCCATGAGCCACCATCATCGGTGCCACACGTCTCTTCGCTAGGCATCGGTATCGACTTCGGTACCAGCAACACCGCGGCCGCGGTATACGACGGCAAACAAGTCACGCTCATTCAGCTCGAGGACGATGGGCCATTGATGCCCTCGGCCCTGTATGTAGATAGAGAGTTTCTCGTCACCACGGGCAAGGCAGCGATCGCCACCTACATCTCGGCAAATCAAGGCCGCAAAGTTGAATTGAGTAGTGAACTCATCGGTGAACAGCGTCTGGGTACCGGTCACATCGATCCGGAAACTCGGCTTCCCACTGAATCTCCTACACATCTCGTCTATGGGCGTCCCATCAACGATCTTGGAATGCCAGGGCGTTTGTTTCGCGGCATCAAACGCCTGTTGGGCAATGTGTCTCTCGAGCGTCTAATGGTATTCGAGCGCCCCTTTCGTCTGGTTGCACTCGTCACTCCGTTGTTGCTGAGAGTACGCAAAGCCATCGAGAAACAAACACGGAGCTCCATTGCGCATGCCTGCATAGGTCATCCCGTGAATTTCGAAGGTGTGGCAGATGATCACAATCGCGTGGCATTGGAGCGCTTGCAGGAAGCATATCGTCACGCTGGGATTGCGCAGCAACGTCCTTATCCTGAGCCCAATGCAGCGGCGCTGAGTTTTCTGCGCACTCAACCACATCGAAAACCACAGTTGATTCTCAGTGTGGACTTCGGTGGCGGCACGCTCGACTTCTGTCTCTTACAGCGGCAGCAAGATGACTATGTGGTCCGCAGCGTCCATGGTGTGGCGCTGGGTGGAGATCACATCGATCAGCTGATGTTTCGTCATCTGCTTTTTCCTCTGCTCGGCAAAGGCGAGCGCTGGGTACGTGAGGTGGAAGGCAGGACGATCGACACGCTTTTTCCCTTCGAACCCTATGAGGAATATCTCCTCAACTGGACGATCAGCTACATGCTGAACCAGAACGAGTTCCTCACGCCCGTGATCGACATGAAACGTCAGGCTTCGCCAGCCGCAGCGAAATTCGAGCGTCTCTATGAATTGATCACGCAGAACTACAGCTATCGCGTCTTTCAGGCGTTACGTGACTGCAAGGAAACGTTGTCATCGGAAACCGAAGCAGTGCTAGACATCGCGGAGATCGATGTGAATCTACGTATCTCGCGCGATGAGTTCGAAGCCCTCATCACCGAGCCGCTGCATCAATTCGAAACGGCGGTGCGCGAGTCGTTGGCGCTGGCGGGTGTGGATGCTGCCGATGTGGAACTTGTGCTGAGGACGGGTGGCTCGTGCTTGATTCCTGCCGTCGGTCGGGTTCTCGAGCGCTTGTTCGCGGGGCGCGTCGTTCAACACGATCCGTTCACCAGCGTGGCCGCAGGTCTCGCCATCGCCGATTACGAGGCGCGTCAGCGCTGAATCATCTCAGCAAAGCAGATTGCGCAGGCGAGGAATGGCCGCAATGGATGCGCCATCCTCGGGCATTGCTTCGCAGCTCAATCCTTGCAAGCTGGGACTCTGCTGCCAGGCATCAGGAGCAATGGATGCCGTCTTGAGTTTCAAGTGGGCAAATATGTACCGATTGGTCGGCAATGGGGCCAGATATGGTCTTTCCTGAACTGCGGCCGGGAAGATCTTCATGCGTACCGACGCGCGCACATTGCCCCCGATCGTCAGGATGCGCGACTTCTCCACATCGACGGCGATGACGATGTCACAGTGGGTGCGTGCGCCTTCACCGAGTTGAGCGCGACGCTGAGCCAGCGAACGATATACCGGACGCAAACCACTGCAGATCAGATCTCCAGGTTCGATTTCCGTTTCACCTGGATCATAGGCGATGAACAGTGACTCGGCGGCACGACCGTCGCGCGCTCGAATGGCTTGGTCGATGTAGCTGTGATGCGCGATGGCGCGCTGGAACTGTGCTTGCTCGCTGATGCCACTCTCGCACATTACCCATGAAATGAAGGCTGCGGACCAGGGATCGCGCCAACGCGAAGCAAGTCCACTGGGTTGTTTCCAGGCCTCGTTCTGACGCTCCAGAATCCATTGGCTGTTGGGGATGGCTGCCCAATAGCCGCTCACCGTTGCTGCCACACGAGCCACTTCGTCAGGATTGAGAGGGAGGAAGAGGCGGCGGATTGCGGTATTGCCCGGAGTGGGCGGCGAGGTGCCATGGAGGTCGTCGACGAGGAAGCCGAACCAAGCCCATTCCTGCACGGCGATGTCGACGATGCGCCGACGCAGTTGTTCCGGGGGATAGGCGTGGCAACTGCTATTTACGATGGTGAAGCTGCCAGGCGCCCCACTGACGCGGCTGGAAGGATCTCCGATGGCAAGCACACTGGGGTCGAGTCGCGGCAAGCCATCGGGTTCGAGGATGGATTGCCATGAGGCTCCCGGCACCTGCGCTTGGGTGCAGACACTGAAGCTCAGGTACACACCAACTAGGGCCAAGAGCCTCGATGCTTTCATCACGGTGCCGGTTTGAACGCCAGGAGAATGTTGCCAGGAACACCCATCAAGCCGTAACCGGACTGAACGAACAAGGTGCCATTGGCTGCCCAGATCGAGAAGTTGTCGATGGCGCCACCTTTACCTTCGACACCGTTGATGGTTTCGAACTTACGTGCAGTGTCGAAGCTGAAGATCGGCTCGCCACGGAGCGCATCGAATACTTTCACGAAACCGTCGTTGGTACCCTGTACCACAGCACCGTCGATCAAGAGCGTTGCCGCACTCATGCCGTAGCTGGCTTCGCAGCTCGGCAGATTTTCGCGGCGATCACCGGAGCAATCAGGTTTGTGCAGGTAGGACCAAAGAATGTTGCCGGTGTCCACGTCGAGTGCGTGCAGGCCGGGAGCAACACCATCCGCCGTCGGGCCAGTCGACATGTTGTTGGCAGCAAAGATGCGGCTGCCGTCAAAGGCCATTCCCCAGTGGATGCCACCCATCGCTCCGCCCGGACCGATCTTGGTGTTCCACACGAGAGCACCGGTGTCGGGATCAAGTGCCCAGACCACACCGTTTTTCTGACCGCCCAACACCAGATCGGAGCCATCGCTACGCTGCGCGAGCATGATCGCAGCACCGAAGTCCCAGTCCTTGTTGATGCTGTAGGGAGGAGGGCAGTTCGGCCCGCTCGGGTCGTTCATGCAACCGGTGAGGAAGATGTCGTTCGGAGTGGCCTGGAATTTCCAGGCGAGTGAACCATCTTCCATACGGATGGCGAGAATCGCGTCGCTGGTATCGGTCGGTGGAGCGGACGTGTTTTCACCCGTGCCGACATAGATCAGGCCGCGGCGTTCGTCGATGGCGGGCGCGGTCCAGATCGGTGCACCAGAGGGGCCCCACAACTGGGTGCCGACACGGCTGACACCCGTGGGCTTGGCGTCTTCCATGGTGTGGTAGACCCAGATTCTTTCGCCTGTCTTGGCATCGAGCGCAACGACTGCGCCGTGGCTCGTGCAGCATTCATAGTCGGGCGTCGCGCCCATGTTCAGTTCACCCGAAGAGATCGGCACGAACACGCGGTCACCGTAAAACACAGGCATCGCGGTGACGTTCGATACGCTCGTGACCTTGACGTTGGCATCCCACAAGATTTCCGCGGTGATGGCATTCATCATGAATACGTGTGCGGCGTTGTCTGCGAATACCAGTACGGGCGTACCGTCTTCCAGTGTGTGGTAACCGATCGTCGTACGTAGGGGAATGTCGTGCGAGTACACCCATTTCACACAAGGGGCGTCGCCGCCGATGTCGAGTGCGAAGAGCTGGCCGGCATCGACGATGGGGTAGTACATGGTGTTGCCGACGATCGCAGGCTGCGAGCGCATGTTGGCGGTGGCCGGGAAAGCCATCGCCCAAGCGAGTTCCAGCTTGCCCATCTGCGCGGTGGTCAGTCCTGCCTGCTCGGCAGTCAGACGACGGTGGTTGTGGCGATCGAAGCCCTGGGTCCAGATGGTCGGCTCGCCGGTGTCGACTGCGCTACGTTCGGCTGGGCAGGTGTGCGCTTCGATCCAGCTGTTATCAATGTCGGTGGTGGCAGCGAGGTAACTCACGACATTGTCGATGTCTTCCTCACTGAGGTTGGCGGCCTGCACTTTCATCTTGCCGTGCGTCAGCGCATAGGACACTGCACGTGGACCCATGCGGCGCAGGGTTTCGATCGGCGGTGATTTGGTGGCTTCCGGCATTTCGTGGCAGGTGGCGCAGACCGTTTCATAGATCTGCTGGCCGGCCGCGTTAACAGGCGTTTCGATTACTTGTGCGCTGGCTTGTTGGCTCAGGCCGGCTGCTGCCAACAGCAAAAGAGCAGGGAAGGAACGAGAAGAAGTGAAGCAGGGCATGGGGCTCTCGGTTTTCACTAACGATTGTTTCAAATGACCGTAAACCCCACAGCAAATGTCGAACATCGGCTGCGGGGCTCAGCCTTAGGCGAGTGCTGATTCGAATAGAGCCAGCAGCCTGCTCCAGGCTTTCTCCGCACTGGGCTCGTTATAAACGGCGGAGTCAATTACACACCAGCCATGGAGTGAATCTGCGTACACCTCGATTTCTGCCTTCAGACCGTTGGCGGCGAAGGCGTCTCGCAGAGTGTCCTTGACCTCTGGTTCACGTTCGTCGTCGTTGGCGGCGATGGCAATGAGGAAGCTGGCCTTCATCTGAGGAATGAGGAGGTGGGGGCTGTCCTTTTCGGTGGTGGCCAAGCCGCCACCGTGGAAGCTGCCACCGGCTCCTACGCGGTCTGGAACGGCTGCTGCGGTACGCATCACCATTGGGCCGCCCATGCAGTAACCGATCGTGCCAATTTTGCGAGTGGTATCGACGGCGTCCTGCTGGTCCAGCCAGCTAATAAAAGCACGAGCATCGGTGAAATGGGTTTCGGCGTTCAGTTGCTGAGCCAGGGGCATCACGATGTTGCGGGTGGCTTCGTCCTGGAAGCTGGCACCCTCGGAAACCACGGGGGCTTTGGCACTACGGTAGAACGGGTTCACCACCAACACTGCATAACCGGACTCAGCCAGGCGTTTGCCCATGGCGCGGAATGCGGGGCGCAATCCAAGGATGTCGGGCCACACGAGTACCGCTGGCGCTTTACCGCTGGCCGGGTGGACAAAGTAACAATCCGCGACACCGTCAGGAGTATTGATCTGCACCTCGCTTTCAGTGACAGCCTGCGCGTTGGCAACGGGAGGGAGCGCCATGGCTAGTCCGGCCCCGGCCGATAATGCACCGAATTGACGGCGGCTGAGTTTGGACTGATGCAGGTAGGCGGTCGAATCCTGCAGGGTGTCTAGATCACACATATTTCATCCCTCTGGACATTGGCTGAAATTTAAAGCGGCAGGCAGGATGAACGTTCCTCCAGACCTTTGCAAGAGCGCTCGGCTGGGTCTTGGCATCGCAAAATTGGGGTGGGGAAAGCCTTGAACGTTTTGAGAAAGGGAGGGTCCAATGAGGGAAGTTGAAGGCTGAGCAGCTGTCGTTACTGCGCCTACGGCGGCGGTTTTGAGCAGTGCCAAGGCCTTCAACCGTTGATATTGTCGGCGTAGCAGGGTAAAAGGACTGCCCTGATGGCTTTATGCCAGCGTTGAGAGGGGTTTCACGCAGGGGCTTGGGCTTAATCACCAAGCCCGGAACGGCCGAGAGGGGATGCGATTTCGGAGTATTTGCCGAAGTCAAGCCCTCTATCTTTTGTACCGTTTCAGTAGAGTCGCTGCGTGACGTCAAAGTGAGGCCTGTTATCCATGGGCCGTGCACAAAGTATGGGAAAGTTTGCCCGCATCCCGGCACTCATTTCCCTACGTTCAAAACGGTACGAAACTTGTATCTTCCCTCCGCGCGTTAAGCCGGCCGCGCGATCGTTCGCTGAACAAATCCCTGTAATATCAACAGGTTGTTTTAGGCTGGAAGCTGCTGGAATCCGTATTGCGGCGCAGCGATGCACCACTTTATGGCGACCTTGTCTGTGCTTGGTGCGTGCACAATCAGGAACTAAAGCAGATGTCTATGCAGAAAATGCGCGACGATAGTGAATTTACGCTTTTGTTATGAAAAAATTACACACATTTGACGGCCGGCCCGTAAGTAGAAAAGTTAATCTTGCGAACGAGTTTTCATACTTGCGGTTCAATTATCCCCGCCCGTCGAGTAGTCGGGCTCCGATAGCATCAATATCAATCCATCGAAAGTTAATGTAACCAGGAGGCTAATCGTCCATGGCGCGTTCGTCCTGCAGCTTTGTTCATAGCAAAGCGCAAACCTTGTTCATGCCAGCCGTGTTGTGGCTGGCAATGCATGGCCTGTCAGCACAGGCCCAGGCTCCATTGAATGACGCCACGGTTGAGGCCCAGAATGGGGTCGACGCCGCGGCTGCGGCTTCGCAGCAGGCAGTCACCCAGTTGGTTGATGAAGCACAGCAGATCGGCGGTGAGTACGCCCGTACGCTGGCCGAGATCGACAGTCTCAATCAGTACAATGAACGCCTGCAGCAGCAGGTAAATGCTCAGCTCGAAGAAATCGCTTCTATTCAGAAGCAGCTGAGCGAAATCGAAAACACCAACCGCGAAATTCTTCCGCTTATGGACCGTATGGTTCAGACGCTGGATCAGTTCGTGAAAGCAGACATCCCCTTCCTGCCGGAAGAGCGTAGCACCCGCGTACGCAACCTGGTTGAACTGATGGGCCGTGCCGACGTGGCGATTTCCGAGAAATACCGCCGCATCCTCGAGGCCTACCAGATCGAGCTCGACTACGGCCGTACTCTGGAAGCTTATCAGGGCACCTTGGGTGAGGGCGCAGACGCCAAGGTAGTTCAGTTTGTGCGTCTTGGCCGTATCTCCCTGATGTATCAGGCTCTCGACGGCATTGAAACCGGCTACTGGGATAAGAACAGCAAGTCTTGGGTTCAGGATGCCAGCTACCGTGACGCCATTGCTGACGCTCTCTCCGTAGCTCGTCAGGAAGGTGCTCCGGATCTGCTTCGTGTACCGGTGCCTGCTCCGGAGGCCGTACGATGAAAACGCTGTTCCGTAGTGTAGTTCTTGCGCTGGGCGTCATCGGCAGCTCCGCTGTCGTTGCTCAGGACATCGACTCCATCATCGCCGAAGCTCGCAGTGCGCGTGCTGCTTCCGAGCAGCTCTTCAATCAACGCGCTTCGCAGTTCGAAGCCGCAGACGCTGCCACTCGTCAGCGTCTGATGAATGAAGCTACTGCGCAGCGTGATGCTTTGGCAGCTCAGGTGGCCGAGAAGACCGAGATCTATTCGGAAAACGATCTCGAGATCAACCGACTGAACGGTGAGCTGCGTAGCAAGGCCAACAGCATGGGGCTGAGCGAAGTATTCGGTCTGGCCCGTCAGGTTGCCAACGACAGCACCACCAACTTCCAGCAGTCCATGATCGGCGCTCAGTTCCCTGGCGACGATCGAGTAGCCTTCCTGCAGACCGTCGCTGCCTCCAACAACCGCATGCTGTCCATCGATGAACTCGAGCGTCTGTGGTTCGAGCTGAGCCGTGAGATGGCTGCCACTGGTCAGGTTGCCAAGTTCACTGGTTCCGTAGTTCTGCCGGGTGGTACCAGCGAAACCACCGACATCATCCGCATTGGTCCTTTCATTGCCACTGCTGGTGATCGTTACCTGACCTACCTGCCGGAGCTGAACCGTCTTACCGTTCTGCCCCGTCAGCTCAACAACCCGTTCCGTAGTGACGCCGCCAACCTGGCTGCCGCTACCAGCGGCTACGTTCAGGCTACCGTCGACAGTACCCGTGGCGTACTGCTGAACATGTATGTTGAGCGTCCCACCCTGAAAGAGCGTATCGAACTGGGTGAGGCCGTAGGCTACGTGATCATCGCCGTAGGTGTAGTTGGTGCAGTGTTCTTCGTACTGCAGCTGCTCTACCTCCTCAAGCAGCGTCTGGCTGTTGCCGCTCAGGTTCGCAATCCGGAATCTCCGCGTCCGAACAACCCGCTGGGCCGTGTATTGCTGGCCTTCAAAGGTGACGGTTCCACCATCGAAGAAGATGCGGACATCCTGGAACTGCGTCTGACCGAAGCGATCATGAAGGAAGCTCCGAAGCTCGAACGTGCTCAGGCCTTCCTCCGACTGGCCGTAGCCGCAGGTCCTCTGCTGGGTCTGGTGGGTACCGTAGTAGGTATGATCATCACCTTCCAGAGCATCACGGAAACCGGCTCCTCCGACCCGAAAATCATGGCTACCGGTATCGGTCAGGCAATGATTGCAACCGTACTGGGTCTGGGTGTAGCTGTACCGCTGTTGTTCGGCAACGCATTGCTGACCTCGCTGTCTAAGAGCATCATGCAGATCCTGGACGAGCAGAGTGCCGGTATCCTGGCAGAAACGCTCGAAAAGCGGAGAAAGACTAATGCCTGAGAGCCTAAGCCTAGTATCAGGTGCATTCGCCCTGGTTAAGGAAGGAGGCCCGTTCGTATACGGCATCTTCGCCACAGGCGTGCTCATGTGGGCGATGATCGCTGAACGCTACGTCTACTTCCTTGCGATTCTGCCGAAGCGCATTCGTAGCACCCTGGCCGCGTGGGAAGCGCGGCCAGAACGGGAATCCTGGTGCTCCCGGCAGATTCGTACGCTGTACATTTCGCGGCTGAACGCTGAAATGACCGCTGGTTTTCCCATCATGCAGGTGCTGGTGCCTCTGTCACCGCTCCTTGGTCTGGTGGGTACGGTAAGCGGTATGTTGGAAGTGTTCGACTCCATGGCGCTGCGCGGCTCTGCCGACGCACGCACCATGGCCAGCGGCGTATCGCATGCCATGATCTGTACGATGACCGGTCTTGCTGTAAGTATCTCCGGTCTGTATCCAATGCACTATTTCCGTGCCCGCGCGCAGCGCGAGACGGAGCTGGTGTCCGATAAGCTCGTTTACTGAGGAACTGAGTATGCGCATGCGTAGACATGTCAGTCAGGAGCACGAAAGTTCGCACGGCATCGACTTGGCGCCGATGTTGGACTTCGTTCTCAACCTGCTCATCTTCTTCATTATCACGGCGATTTTCGTGAAGGAGTTCGGGATCTCGGTAAACCGTCCGCAGGAATTGGCTCAGTCCAACTCTGAAGGCAGCAGCATCCAGATCCAGGTTCTCAGCTCCGGCGAGGTCTTCGTGGATAACCGCTTGGTGGATATCCGCGCTGTGCGAGCCAACGTCGAACGCCTTAAAGCCTTGAAACCAGAAGCTGGTGTGCTGGTGTTGGCGGATTCCGCCGCGCAGACAGGTGTGTTGATGTCCGTTGTTGACCAAGTGCGTCTTGGCGGCATTTACGACATCACCTTCAGCACAGCCAACTGATCAACCCGGGAAGGAACTGAACGCAATGCGTGCACATCGTCATAACCCCGAGAGCGAAGATCACGGCATCGACCTTGCGCCGATGTTGGACTTCGTGCTGAACCTACTGATCTTTTTCATCATCACCACGTCGTTCATCAAAGAGGCGGGGGTGACGGTCGTACGACCTGATGCATCTACCGCAGAGCACCGCGAGAGCGGCAACATCCTGATCGCCATTCGTGAGAACGGCGACATTTGGATGGATCGCAAACGTGTTGACCTGCGTCAGGTGCGTCCGATGATCGAACGCCTGCATATCGAACGCCCTGACGACACCGTAGTTGTCGTGGCAGACCGTATGTCTCGTGCCGATATCTTGGCTTCGGTCATGGACGAGGTGCGCGCGGGCGGTATCCGTGAAATTTCCATCGCCGCTAATACCGGAGGGAATTGACCATGGTCGTGAGTTTATTGCGCTATCCCATCGCCATCGGAGTTGGCCTGGGACTCAATATCGTAATGTTCTGGACGATGAACAGCCTCACCAACGTCAAATTCGATATTCAGGCGGTGGAAGCTACCCGTATCGAATTTACGCGTATGGTGCGTGATACCCAGACCGAAACCCGTCGTGAGGAGAAAGTCGAGCGCGAACCGCCTCCGGCTACTCCTGACCTGCCGCAGATCTCCGTCAACACGAGCTCTGTCGAAAGCAGCCTCGTAACGATGACTCCCGTGGTTGACACTTCCAGTGCCATCCAGGGCATGAACATCAACGCTACGAGTGACCGCGACGTAGTTCCGCTGGTGCGTATCAACCCGGACTACCCGCAGCGTGCTCTTAGCCGCGGTATCGAGGGCTGGGTACAGGTGCAGTTCACCATCACCGAAACCGGTTCGGTCACTGACGCCGTCGTAGTGGCTTCGGATCCGCCGAACATCTTCGATGATGCTGCCATCAAGGCGATTCTGCGCTGGCGCTACAACCCGAAAGTCGAGGACGGCGTTCCCGTTTCCCGTGTAGGTATGCAGACCATCCTGCGCTTCAACCTGGAGGACTGAGGAACGAACGATGAAACGATTCTTCGCTACACCTAAACGCATCGTTTTGGCCTTGGCACTTTGCTCCAGTGCCGTCTACGTACCCGCTGTACTTGCCGCCGCCGAAGGTCAGTCGCGTGCCACTGCACCGACCATTGACGAGCGCACCGGTCGCATCCTGACCGAAGCCATCGAGAAGCTGAACAACGATGACTTCGCAGGTGCCCGCGCCGCTCTGGACGGTCTGAACAAGGATCGTCTGAGCCCGTATGAAAAGAGCCGCGTCGAGCAGATCTACTTCTCTCTCGCAGTTCAGGCCGAAGACTACGCAGCGGCTCGTCAGCACATGGAAGCGGCCATCGCGTCCGGCGGCTTCAACGAAGTCGAAGTTCAGCAGGGTCGCTATCAGCTGGCTCAGCTCTACATGCAGGAAGAGAACTGGCGAGAAGGTGCTCGCGCACTGGAAGAGTGGATGGCCACGGCACCCAATCCGAGCGCTTCTGCCTACTATCTTCTCGCCATCGCCTATTACCAGATGGAGCAGGTCGATCAGGCTCTGCCCCATGCACGTAAGGCGGTAGAGATGTCCGAGAACCCGCAGGAGCCCTGGCTCCAGCTGCTCGGCGCTCTGTTGCTGCAGAAGGAAGACTACGAAGCGGCCTTGCCGGTCATTCAACGTTCGTTGAACCTCTATCCTGGCCGTAAGACCTATTGGACTCAGCTGTCGTCGATCTACGCTGCGAGAGAAGACTACAAGAACGCGTTGGTAGTGCTTGAACTGGCCTATCACGCTGGCCTTCTCACCGACGCGGCGGATCTGCGCCGTCTGGCCGACCTGTACATGGTGCGTGACATGCCGTACCGCGCCGCACTGTTGTTGCAGGAAAACATCGATAAAGGTGTGATGCAGCCCGACTTCCGCCTGTACGAGTCCCTGGCAAACGCCTACATCGCCGCGCGCGAATTCGAGAAATCGCTGCCGATCCTCGAAAAAGCAGGTGGTCTGGCTGACGATGGATCCATGTTCGTACGTCTCGGTGAAGTGAACCTTCAGCTCGAGAATTGGGAAGCTGCGGCCAATGCCTTCCAGCAAGGTCTGAATAAAGGCGGTCTGCGTGATACGGCGACTCCTCAGATGCTCATGGGTATCGCCTATTACAACCTGGGTCGTTACAACGACGCTCGCACTTGGTTCCAGCGTTCGCGGTCGTCGGAAAACACCAGGACCACGTCCGATGCCTACTTGCAGTTGATCGAAAGCAAGCAGAACTAATCGAGACCGTCGTATAACCAATTCAGAAGGGCATTCCATGAAACGTTCTGCATTACTTCTTGTTGCCTCTGTGCTGGTGAGCACGGGCCTCTTCGCTGCCGATCAAGAGGCGGCGGAGCAGTCACAAGCTCAGCAGCAAGCGGCACAGGCGCCTGCTGCTCCTTCCATCACGGCTGATATGCTGCTTCGTGCCATCAACGCACAGCGGGCAGCGGAAGCAGAAATCAACCGCGAAAGGGAGCAGCGCTTCCGTCAGGCGCGTGATGCCAAACGCGCGCAGCTGACGCAGGCACTGCGTGACCGTGATGCGGCCGAAGCTCGCAGTAATGCGCTTGATGCGCAGTACGAGGCGAACGAAGCTCGCATTGCTGAAATCTCGAACCAGTTGCAGGTCAACCAGGGCAACCTGGGTGAGTTGTTCGGTGTAACCCGTCAGGTCGCTGGTGACGTGTCCGGTATGCTGAGCAGCTCTTTGACCAACACTCAAATCGTCCTTCAGCCTGGTCAGGAAAGCCGCATCGACCTGATGCGTCGTCTGGCAGCAGCAACCGAGCTGCCGGATATCAATGACCTCGAAGGTCTGTGGTACGCCATTCTCGACGAACTCAAGATGAGCGGCGAAGTGGTGCGTTACGAAGTACCGGTGCTTGCAGCAGACGGTGTCACTTCCGAAGTTCGTGAAGTGGTCCGTGTGGGCAGCTTCCAGGCCTTCGCAAACGGCACTTACCTCGGCTATCAGCCGTCCGAGAACCAGTTCTTCGAACTGGAGCGTCAGCCGGCATCCGAGCTGGTTCGCATTGCGCGTAACCTGCAGGCGGCCGCTCCTTCCGCAGGCTATCAGACCTCCATCGTCGACCCCTCCAGTGGCGCTCTGATGGGCTTGTACGTTCAGCGTCCGAGCTTCATCGAACGTATCGAAGAGGGTGAGGTCGTGGGTTACCTGATCGTGTTCGTGGGTATCCTCGGGGTGGTTCTGGCGGTGTTCCAGTACCTGTACCTCTTCGTTACCCGCATGATGGTCAGCAGCCAGCTGCGCAACCTGGCCAATCCGAAGCCCAACAACCCGCTGGGTCGTCTGATCCTGAGTGCCAATGCCACTGGCAAGGCCAACGAATCGCCGGAAGTGGTAGAGCTGCGCATTTCGGACTCGGTATTGCGTGAAATGCCGCGTCTGGAGCGCTTCCAGTCCTTCCTGCGCCTCGCTGTGGCCGCCGGTCCGCTGCTGGGTCTGATCGGTACCGTTATCGGTATGATCATCACCTTCGAAAGTATCACCGCAGCTGGTGCCAGCGATCCGAAGCTGATGGCACAGGGTATCGGTCAGGCGATGATCGCAACCGTACTTGGTCTGGGTGTGGCTATCCCGCTCCTCTTCCTCAACAGTGGTCTCACTGCGATGTCGCGTGGTGTGCTCAACATTCTGGAAGAAGCAGGCACCAACCTGTTGGCTCGTAAGCTGGCGGAGAACGAACACGTTCCGGCTCACAAAGCCTGATCCTCAGCTGAAGCGAAAACGAAAAGAGCGGCCGAAAGGCCGCTCTTTTTTTGTGCCCGCTTTCTGTCGGGGCTTGGTCATTGGTTGCTTTCGGGTGAATCAATCGTCCTCGTCTTCATCCTCTTCATCATCGGTCAGCACATCCACGACTGCTCCCGTGGCCTTGATGGGAACAGTTACAGCGGTTGTAACCACCGCTACGGTGGTTCCCACTACTGCTCCTGCCACGGTGGCAGCGACGCAACCGCTCAACATGGGTAGGCCGAGCACGAGACAAAACATTCGAACGAAAGCAAGTTGAGACATGAGAGGTCGCTTGATGACTAGGAATTGTCGGACTCTATAACGCGCCACCGATGAGTCAAGCAGAATGCGCTTCCATTCGTTCCGACGCCTTTAGGGGCTAACCGAACCACGCGGTCATCTTATTGCGCAAAGAGCTGTGGTAAGGTGCCCCGCTTGGAGGGGGATCATGACAAAACAAATACCAAGATCTGTGATTCCGGCACTGTGCCTTGCGCTCGCGCTCCCCATATCGACGAATGCTGCGGAGCCAACTCTGCCTGATTGGAGTGGCGTCTGGGCGATGGAAGGGGGAACGGTTTTCGATCAGGCCACCAAGACTGGCGAGGGCGGAACCACGACCCCAGGTGTGCGTGAACATCCTCCCTACAACGCCGAGTATGAGGCCCGTTATCAGAGGAATCTCGCGCTACGCGATCAGGGCATTCTGCCCGACCCCAATTCACTGTGCGGCATTCCGACGGGATTCCCTCGCATCTTCAATCTGCCTGACGTTTACGAATTCGCGGTGACACCCAAGCAGGTCTGGGTGATCGCTGAGAACGGTCCCAACGTGATGCGCATCTATACCGATGGTCGGGATCATCCACCACCGGAAGATCGTTGGCCGACGCATACGGGCGATTCGGTTGGGCACTGGGAGGGAGAAACGTTGGTCTTCACCACGGTGAGTCTGCATAGTTCCGAGAGCGGTCGTACCTTGGTGGATCGCACTGGGCTCATTCTCAGTGAGGCGGCACACGCCACCACGCGCATGCGTATCAACGCGCAGGGTCAGATGGAAGTGGAGATGACCATCGAGGATCCGCTTGCGCTAACCGCACCGTGGGTGGTCGTGAAACGATTCAATCGTCTCGAGCCCGGTACGCGTGCCTACGATTACGCCTGTAACGAAAACAACCGCAATCCCATCGATGAAGAAACCGGTTGGACCTACACCATCGGTCCGGATGGACGGATCATGGACAAGCTGGAGGGGCAATGACATGCGTCATGAAAAATTCCTCACTGTTCTCGCTGCGGGCGCCATGGTGCTTTGGGCAGGTCTGGGCACTGCTCATCACTCCGACGCCATGTTCGACAGAGATACGACGCTCGAGTTGAGCGGCACCGTCAAGGAGTTTCAGTTCACAAATCCTCACACCTGGCTACAGGTGATGGTTCCCAATGAGCAAGGCGAAGAGGTTGAATGGAGCCTGGAATGGGGCAGCCCCAACCAGTTGGGCCGTCAAGGCATTCGGCCTTCCACCTTCCCGGCAGGAAGCAAAGTGGTCGTGCGCACGAATCCGATGCGAGATGGCACTCCGGGTGGTGCCTTCATCGGCGCGATGTTGGCCGACGGTAAAACGGTGGGTCGCTGGGACTGAGTAGAGTTCTCCAAATCGATCAAAATAAGTTAAAAAGAACCGTTCATTCATTATCTACTGCAGAAGGGGATCGACATGAAATCCGTACTTCAATCTGGCAAGGTGAAGAAGTTGCGCCAGCTCGTGATGCTGGCCATCGTAGCCACTGCTGGTATCGCCACCGCGGCAGAGGAGAACGCTCCGCGTACGCCAACGCCGCGTCTGCCTGACGGTACGGTGGATCTCGGTGGCAATGGTGTGTGGAACTTGCCATACATCACCAACTTCGCTGCCACGATGGATGGCTATGAAGACGGCGTGCGTCCGCCGTTCTTGCCCTGGACGCAAGCCATGTGGGAGTACAACCGCGCCAACCAGGTGAAGTACGACCCGGAAGGTTTCTGTCTGCCGCCTGGTGGACCGCGTTCGATGGGCACCCCGTATCCCGCAGAAATCATCCAGGACCGTGACCGCATCATCATCATCTTCGAGGGTGGTGGTCACGTCTGGCGTGAAATCCATATGGACGGCCGCTCGCATCCGGAGAATGTGAACCCGACCTATTTCGGTCACTCCATCGGCCGCTGGGAAGGCGACACTCTCGTGGTCGACACCATCGGCTACAACGAGAAGACCTGGCTGGATTTCGGTGGCCACATGCATACGGAGCAGCTGCATACCATCGAATACTTCTCTCGTCCCTACAAGGAAGTGCTGCACTATGAAGCAGTGATCGATGATCCGGGGGCGTACAGCGAGCCCTGGCGCGTGAAATGGGACATCAACTGGATCGAAGGACAGGAACTGCAGGACTACATCTGTCAGGAGAACAACAAGTTCCTCATCGACCTGCATGATGACTTGGGGCAGCCGTTCTTCGAAAAGACTGCGGGCCTCTAATCTATTGCGCTCAAAAGAAAAACCCGGCCTAGACCGGGTTTTTTGTTTTCCGTCCAGATAATCGGCTCAGGGCGACAGCACGGCACGTGCGGAAAGATTCACGGTGATTTGCGTCTTGCCCGGCTCGGCCACGGGAGCCGCCATGTCGGAAGCCCTGGCAGCCATCGCGAGTTCCCCGTAATAGGGCCTGAAGTTCGGACTGTCGTTCAACGTCACTTCCACGAGTTCGGCGCGACCCTTGCCCAAGGTGCGAGCCGCAGCTTCGGCGCGCTGCTGCAAGTTGCTCAACGCCTGCGCCGTCAGCTCGGCCGTGACTTCTTCATAGCGTTCATTGGAAAGGGAGTAATAAAGCCCAGACATGGTGAGTCCCAAGGCCTGCAATTGACCAGCCAGGTCCAGCAGAGCCTCACTATCGGTGCTGCTGAGCTGCACGCTTTGTTGCACGCGCCAGATCGGGTTGTTGACGTCGGTTCGGCTTGGATTTTCGGTTTCGACGATGTAGGCCTGATAGCGCGAAGTATTGCTCTCGATGTTGCTGGCACTCCTGACGAGTTCGAGCGCTTTCGTCATGGTGGTGTTGAGTTCGTCCTGCAGCTTGGTGCGATCGCGCCCTTGCGTCACGAAACTCAAGGTTGCATTCAGGGTGTCCTGATTGACCTCGGTCTGATCGGTGGTGTTGAGGTTCAGCACCAACTGGCCGCTTTGCAGATTGTCGAGATTGAATTGGTTCTGAGCCGCGAGCGGCAGCGCGAACAGGGCGGGGAGTAGAAAGGTGCACAAAGAACGCAGAGGCTTCATAAGCGATCTCCGATGATGAAGTGGCTTGAGTGTAGTGGTGGGAGGCAGAAAAATCTGCCGTGGTGTTCAGGCAATTGGTTGTGTTTATGTAACTCTGCAAACGAAAACGCCGGCAAAAGCCGGCGTTTCGTCGAGAGGAACAGAGCCTCACTTCATGCGCAATATCAGGATGTCGTCGTTCCTGGTCGGGTCGGTGGCGGCGCGGATCTCGGCGACCTGCGACGCGCTGACGGTGGACGCCTTGTTGCCCCAGCTGCTGCGGATGAAGGTCAGGACATCGGCGATTTCCTGGTCGCTCAGAAGCTGGCGGAAGTAGGGCATGTCGTTCACGTCAGGCCCTTGCTCCGGCGCTACGACGCGCAGAGAGCCGTTGAGGGTGAGGTTGATCAGCGAGCTTGGGTCGGGGTCCATCACCACCGGGTTGCCGGCCAAGGGCGGTTGATAGGGGTAGTAGCCAGCGCCGCTGGTGACGTGACAGCTGGAGCAGTATTCGTAGTAGACGCGTGCGCCCGGCGTACCGAAGTCCATGTTCACCAACTGCTGCGTGGCCGTATCGTCGTAGGCGTAAGGCGTGGCGTTGCGCTCATTCACCGCCGGCAGCGATTTCAGATACACGGCCATGCCCTGCAGGTCATCGGCGCTGAAGTGGGCGGTGGAGTTGTTGACCACCTCCACCATGGTGCCGAAGGCCGTACCGAAGCGGTTGTGGCCGGTTTTCAGGAATTCCACTACGTCCGCTTCGCTCCAGCGGCCGAGGCCGGAGTTGATGTCGCCGACGAGGCTGGAAGCGTACCAATGATCCAGCTCGGCGCCGGACAGGAAGGCGCTGCCGCTTTCATCCAAGGCCTTTTCCTGCATCAGGAGACCGCGCGGCGTATGGCAGGCGCCACAGTGGCCGAGACCCTGAATCAGGTAGGCACCACGGTTCCAGAGATCGCTCTGTTCCGGGTTGGGGGTATAGGGATCGGTGTCGAGTGTGAGCAGGTTCCAAATGGCGAGCGGCCAGCGCGCGCTCTTGATGCCGGTGATCTCCGAGGGCTGGTTGGGCACGGCGGCCGGCTCTACTTCGTTCATCAGAAAGTCATACAGCGCCCGCATGTCCTGTTCCGACATCTTGGCATAGGACGGATAGGGCATGGCGGGATAGAGACGATGACCGTCGCGTGCCACGCCCGTGCGCATCACACGGTCGAATTCCTCGAAGGTGTACTGGCCGATGCCGTGGGTCGGATCGGGCGTTATGTTGGTGGTGTAGATGGCGCCCAGCATGGGGACGGCCATTTTCAGACCGCCCGACAGCGGCGGGGCATCCGGGATGCTGTGACAAGCCACACAGTTGCCGAGGCGCGCCACGTACTCACCGTGGGACATGCCGGCCGCCTGCGCCTGTGCTGCGCTGTCGGTGGCAAAGGTGCTTGGCGTGCTGACGGTCTCGGCTCCGCAGCCGGCGAGGAGTCCGGTCACAAGCAGGGCAAGGATTGTTTTGTTCGCAGGCATGTAACCCCCTTTTCTTGTTATGTGAGACTGCTCGGCACGGCAGAGTCGGCAGTTAGGCGCGCAGGGTAGCAAAGGGAAAAACGCTTGCCTATCGCAGCAGAGCTCGTGCCTCTGTTTCGAATCAGTGCAGGTATTCCTGTGGCACCGGGACCTCTTCCAGCCCCCACCCGGTTTGCGGCAGGTTCTGCTCCAGCAGGTTGTAGAGCAGATACAGCATCTGTTTGCCGAGTGTGAGATACAGACCCTCGCCCTCGCGCGGCAGGAACTGCAGCTTGGTGAGGTTGTCCGCGGCGAAACTGTAGTTGAGGCGGTAGGCCAGGATGCCGTCCGCGCCCAGGGGCAGGGCGGATGCCGGTTGTTCCCGATACGGGTTGTCGAAGGCTCCTCCCTTTAACTGGGCCACCGTTGCCGGGTTGGAGGCCAGTTCGCCCTGACCTCCCAGCATCGTCATCCGCTCGCGCAGGACTTTCAGCAGCAAAACGGTGAAACGGCGCGTGAGCCAGACCCGGTACTCGGTATCATCGTCTTCCCGCGCCTTGAGCAGTAGACGATCTTGCTCTGCGCTGTAGGAAAGGTTGATTTGTTGCAGCATGGTCGACGTCACGAAAGCAGGGCGCGAAGTGTGCAGCGCTTTGCGGTGAGGCGCAAGAAAACCCTACGAGAACGATGGTTTATTGGTCTGCCGTTTGCCCTCATCGTTTCCTGAAAGACGTCGCAACTTGGAGCTCATTGGCTGAGGATGGGCTGCAATTCGTGGAGCTTGATAGCATAATGCCCGGCTCGAATTCGGTGCGGACGCCCCATGGCGGCACCATGCGGTGAAAAAAGTGCTTTCCTTGTGTTCCAGTGTTGGGCTTCAGGTAGCGGCTTGAAGTAACAGCCGAGGTGTTATGAAACTTTTCAATCAGAAGCAGTTGGCCATGACCTTGACGGGTTTGGGAGCGATTCCCCTCATCGTGGGAGGGCTCCTGGTCGTTGCCGACGCAAAGCTCGAAGTGTTGCCTGCCGAGCCGGCATTGGTATTGCATATCTATGCAGCGATCATCGCGGCGTTCGTCGCCGGCATGCACTGGGGCATCCATTTCTGCAAACGCACCAACGATAGTGTCTATCTGCTGAGCAGCATCTGCGCCTTGCTACTGTGGCTCAGCTTTCTATGGGCGGGCGAGGCCTTGGGCTTTGGCCTGGTGCTGATCGGTTTCGTCATGCTCTGGCTCGAGGAATATCGACTCAGTCAACAGCGTGTCACCACGGTGTGGTTCTGGCAGATCCGCAACATGGTGAGTGCCGTCGCGGTGTTGAGTTTGCTGCTGGCCATCGTCGGCAGCTGACGATCCTTCTCAATCCCATTGAATTGAATCGAAGAGGGACATTCGATGGCTGCTGCGCGCATCCTCATTACTCGACGTTGGCCACAAGAGGTCGAAGCAGCATTGCTGCGCGACTACGACACCACCATCCACGATGCACCACTGAGCCTCGATGAATGGAAGCAGGCGCTGCAGGAATACGACGCCATCTGCCCCTGTGTCGCGGATCGCTTCTTTCCCGAGCTTGGCGAGCTCGGTACCGTCAAAACCCGTCTCCTCGCCAACTATGGTGTGGGCTACAACCACATCGACCTCGATGCAGCACGTAAGCTTGGCCTGACCGTCACCAACACGCCCGGTGTCCTCACCGATGCCACCGCCGACCTTGCCATGACCTTGATGTTGATGGTGGCGCGTCGTGCGGGCGAAGGGGAGCGGCAAGTGCGAGCTGGTCAGTGGAACGGTTGGTATCCAACCCATCTGATGGGCGCCCAGGTGAGCGGGGCGACGCTCGGCGTCATCGGCATGGGGCGCATCGGTCTCGCCATGGCGCGTAAGGCGCACTATGGCTTCGGCATGAAGATCCTCTATCACAATCGTCGCGAAGTGGTCGATGAAGAAGTCACCCGGATGGGCGCACGCTTTTTCGCGGACATCGACGATCTGCTGCGCGAAGCGGACTTCGTCGCGATTCACACGCCTGGTGGCAAGGATACCTATCACCTGTTCGACGCGGCGCGCTTTGCCAACATGCAGCCGCACGCCTATCTGATCAACACCTCGCGCGGGGACGTAGTCGATGAGGCAGCACTGATTGCCGCGCTCGACGAAGGTCGCATCGCCGGCGCCGCATTGGATGTATACGAACGTGAGCCGAAGGTGCCCGAAGCACTACTGGGCCGGGAAAACGTGGTCTTGTTGCCTCATCTTGGCAGTGCGACGGTACAAACGCGCACTGCCATGGGCATGAAGGTCAAGGCCAATCTCGATGCCTTCTTCGCCGGCCAGCCCGTGCCCGACAAGGTGCTCTGAGCCGGCCGGACGTGAGGCTTAAACCAAGACCTCGCCGAGGAAGTTCTGCATGCTCTGCCAGGCGCGCTTGGCGGCGGTTTCCTGATATTGCAAACCGTGTTGCGGCGCCTGCGCCTGCGGGTTGGTGAAGGCGTGTGAAGTGTTGCCGTAGACATGGATCTGCCAATCCACGCCAGCCTGCGTGAGCTCCTGCTGCAGACCCAGAACCTGGTCCGGTGGAGCGAGGGGATCGTCGTGACCGTGCAGTGCCAATACCTTGGCCTTGATCTTTTCGTTGGGAATGTCCTTGGCCGGAATGAATAGGCCATGGAAGCTCACCACGCCACGTAGATCGGCGCCGCTGCGCGCCAGGTCGAGCACACACAGTCCACCGAAGCAGAAACCGATGGCGGCGATGCGGGAGCTATCCACCATTTGAATGCTGCGGGCGGCTTCGAGTCCGGCCAAGAGACGTCGGCGCAGTAGCGCTCGGTCGGCCACCAGCGGCTGCATCAGCGCCGAGTTTTCGTCGTTGTTCTTACCGAGCACACCCTTGCCATAGACGTCGAGCGCGATGCCAACGTAGCCGAGCGCTGCGAGCTTGTCCGCCTTCTCGCATTCGAAAGCGGAACGTCCGGCCCAGGCATGGCAGACGAGAACGGCAGGCCGTTTTTGCTGCTCCGTGGCCGGCAATGCCACGTAGGCTTCGAGCGTTGTTGAACCTTCGCGATATTCCAAGAACTGACTTGGCATGGGTCACCTCTATAAACGAAGAAGGCCCGGATTATACACAGCACCCCAGAGTGCAAAAGCGCGTGGCGGCAGTGCTTGCAACGCATGCCTCGCGCACCCACCTTAGGCAGGTCATGAGCAAGAAAATGAAGAGAGATCAGCTGATCGCATTGGTGGAGGAAATCGAATCCTGCCGCCTCTGCGAGGCACATTTGCCCTTGGGGCCGCGCCCCGTATTGCGGGTGGGACGCACCGCGAAACT
Source organism: uncultured Gammaproteobacteria bacterium (assembly GCA_937898685.1). GTDB lineage: Bacteria > Pseudomonadota > Gammaproteobacteria > Pseudomonadales > Pseudohongiellaceae > CAILUG01. Next base: position 28,534 of record CALEJT010000044.1, read on the forward strand.
CCTCATCATCGGCCAGGCGCCCGGCACCAAGGTCCACGCCAGTGGCATTCCCTGGGATGATGCATCGGGCGAGCGATTGCGCGAATGGCTGGGACTCGATCGAGAACGCTTCTACGACACGCGCCACATCGCCATCATGCCCATGGGGCTTTGTTATCCCGGGCGCGGCAAGGGCGGCGATCTACCACCACGGCCCGAATGTGCGCCGCGCTGGCACGAGCGCGTTTTGGCGGAACTCCCCAGTCTGGAATTGATCCTGCTGGTGGGCTCCTATGCCCAGCAGTACTACCTACGCGATGGCTATACGTCGCTGACGGAGCGCGTGCGCAATTGGCGTGAGTTCGGGCCGCGCTTCATTCCTCTCGTGCATCCTTCACCCCGCAATCGTCTTTGGCTGGCGCGCAATCCCTGGTTCGAGGCTGAACTGGTGCCGGCAATGCGGGAACGGGTGCATCAGATCCTCGGTAAAGCGTAAACCGCTGGCGTCCCACTGCGTTCTTGTTGCCTGTCCTGGCAGCTCACGAAGGGCCAGGAGCGGAACAATTTCATCCGGGCGAAGGAACTATGATGAGCGCAATTCTGACCCTGGCAGCGGCGCGCGATGACGCGCAGGCAATGCATGGCTATGATGGTGACCACGCCGCGGAAAGACGGGAGAGCAAGGTTCTGCAACGACAACTCGGACTCGGAAACTTTCTGGCGGGCGTGGAGCGCAGGGCCTACCGAATGGCGCGCATCGCCACGGGTAATCAAGAAGAAGCCCTCGACATCGTGCAGGATGCGATGCTCAAACTCGTGGAAAAATACGGCGACAAGCCCGAATCGGAGCTTGGTCCCTTGTTTTTCCGCATCCTGCAGAGCCGCATCCGCGACTGGTATCGGCGTAGCACGGTGCGCAACCGCTTCCGCAGCTGGCTGGGCATGGCTGATGAAGAGGATGATGAGGACGCCCTGCAGTTGGTGGCGGATCCGGCGGGCAAGACGCCGGACGAGCTTCTGGCCTTGCAAGGCAGCATGGGAGCGCTGGAAGATGCGCTAGCCAAGTTGCCGCTGAGGCAGCAGCAGGTATTCCTGTTGCGCGCCTGGGAAGGCCTGGACGTCAAACAGACGGCGCAAGTCATGGGATGTGCGGAGGGCAGTGTGAAGACGCACTACTCTCGGGCGCTGGCCACTCTTCGGGAAAGACTGGGAGATCATTACCTATGAGCGAACCCTCGATTCCTGATACCAAGGTTCCTGCTTCCTCCGAAGCAGAATTCCTGCGTCGGGTCCGCGCGGATCTCGATCGCAGCTGTTCCGCTCTGGACGGTCAAACGCTGTCCCGTCTCAATCGCATTCGCCATGCGGCACTCGAGCGTAAGGCGCAGCCGCGCCGCGCGCCCGTGCTGTTGCCCTTCGGAGGTTTGGTGACGGCAGTGGTGTTGGTGTTCGCCGTGATGCTCAACGAGCCCACGCAGGTGCCGGACGCATTGCCTTCGGGGGCCGAGCAGCTCGAGTATCTCGATCTGCTGAGCTCCACCGAGGACCTGGATTTTTATGAGGAACTGGAGTTCTACCAGTGGCTGGCCGACAGCTCGATCTGATTGAGCGGGCCATAGAGGGGGAGAGGGACGCAACGTGAATCTTTGGTTGGCCATCTGTTTCGGTGCCTGTGTTTCGGCAGACACTCGTGCCCTGGAACAACACAGCGCCACGGAATTCCTGGCCATCCTGGAGTTCCTGGGCGGAATCGAAAGTGAGAGTGAATGGAAGGCGCTGGTAGGTACTTTGGGTGAAGCCAAGGTCCCCGTGGTGGAAATTCCGGTATTGGGTGAAGAGGACGAGGAAGAGGACAGCGAGCCTGCCTTGGAGAAAAACGACGCTCCGGTCTTCGAACTCGTGGAAGTCAAGACGCTGGACCGGGAATGAATCGCACTGGATCGAAGGTCCTTCGTGTCGAACCGCTGCCTTGAGCATTCGTTGAGAACATTGAATTGAACGCTGTTTTTTTGAAGGTGCGCATGACTGCGATGCAGGCCATGAATGTGAAACTGGTACCGATGCTGCTTTTGCTGCCGGCTCTGGCACTCGGTCAGCCGGCGATTACCTGGGAACGTCTTTCGCAGGAACAGCAGATGCTCCTGGAGCCACTCGAGAATCGCTGGGATTCGCTGCCGCCGCAGCGGCAGCAGAACATCCTGCGCGGGGTGGAGCGCTGGCGCAGTCTGACCCCGGAACAGCAGGATCAGGTGCGATTGCGCTTCCAGGATTGGCGTCAACGCACTCCCGAAGAGCGTGACCGGATCCGCGACCGTTTCGAGCGTTTCCGCGAGTTCGATCCGGAACGTCAGCGCCGCATGCGGGAGCGCTTCTATGATTTCCAGAACATGGACGAAGCCGGCCGTCAGCGCTTGCGCGAGCGTTTCCGCAGCCTCGCCCCCGGTGAAGTCCCGAACTTTGCGCCGCAGAGCCCGGAAGGCGACTGAGCGGCGCTCGCCGCAATTCCTTGATTCTCCATGACTCTCTCCGGGCTTTTGCTTGATTTGCCCGGAAGCGCTCTTTATTCTGCCGCCAGTTTTTCGAAGTCTCCCGGGCCCAACACTGGTGCGCATCGCCAAATCAACGACACTGCCGCTCCTGATCCTGAGTCTTGCCGGACTCGTGGCCCTCGCTCCCCCGGCCTTTCCCCAAGCCGGTTCGCAGCCTCCCATTCGTTTCGATGCCGTTTCGGCGCGGCTCGCCTATCTGAACTCCGGTGCCATTGCTACGGCGATCGACGAGACTGCGCTGATGCAGGAACCGATGTATCCAGCCGGCGTGTTACAGCTGCCGACCGAGACGCGCTATCTGCTCTGGGCCGAACTCGAAGCCGGGCGTCTGAGCGTGCTGGAGAATCATGGTGAACAGGGGCTCACGCTGCTGCGCCACATCCCGATTTCGATCGGCAAGAACGGCATCGGCAAAGAAGTGGAAGGCGACAAGAAGACGCCAGTCGGCGTCTATCGCATCACGAGTTTCCTGGAAGATGAGGCCCTCGACGACTATTACGGTCTCGGTGCCTATCCCATCAACTATCCCAACGTGCGTGATCAACTGGCCGGTCGCACCGGTCACGGCATCTGGTTGCACGGCTTGCCCAAGTCGGTAACGGAACGACCGTTCCTGGATAGCGATGGCTGTGTCGTCGTCGATAACCAAAGCCTGCTTGATCTCGCGCGTGAGATCACACCGGGGCAGACGCATCTCGTGATCAGCCGTCAGTCGATTCAATGGGTGTCGGCGGAAGTGCGTGCCGAACTCCGAGCCTCGCTCGGCACTGCCTTCGAAGATTGGCGCAAGGCCTGGGAAAACCGCGACAACCCTACCTATCTGTCCTACTACGCCGACGACTTCTATGACTTCAAGCTCAACAAGAAGGGGTGGGCCGAATACAAGACGCGCGTGAACAACAGCAAGAAGTTCATCGGTGTCGAGGTGAGTCAGTTGGCGATGTTGGTCGATCCCGAAAATCCCGAACTCGTCGACGTACGTTTCTATCAGCGCTACAGCAGCGACAACTACAACTGGAAAGGCTGGAAGCACCAACTGTGGCGGCAGGATGAAAGCGGTTGGAAGATCGTCTATGAAGGCAATGGTTGATTCCAGCCTGAAGGTCTTGCGTCCCGCCTGGCGTCGCGCGCGTCCTTATCTCCCTGCCGCCGCCGCGCTTTGCTTCGTCGCCTGCGCGCAGTTTCCCTTGCAGATGCCGACTGCCGACCCCTCGGAATCGGAGCAAAGCGTAGTGTCCAGCGACCTCGATGCAACGACCGCAGGCGAACCACAAACAGAGCTCTCCGCTGTCGAACCGACTGCTCAGGCGGCTACCGAGGCAGAAGTCATCGAGGTGGCGGACTCGGACATCGTAAGCGATGCCGTGGCGCCTGCAACGGCGGAGTCAGCGGTTTCGCCGACAGCAGAAGGCGAGACCAAGTCCATGCTCGCTTTGATGCAGACGCCGGAGCAGCGCGCGCTCGTCGACGCCTTGTGTGTCGAAGTCGGCAACAAGTTGGGCAGTGTGTCGGTGGAAGACTGCCACCGACATGAATTCCAGGCGGGTGAAATGTTCAGCGTCAAAGGACGTCCGCTTCTGGTGAAGGATCTGCTGCCGCGCCCCGGTTATCCCGACTTCCGCGTGCTCATCATGGGCGGCATCCATGGTGATGAGTATTCGTCGATCTCCATCCTCTTCAAATGGCTCGATCTCTATTCGCGCGACGGGCTCGAAGGTGAGTTCCTCTGGCGGTTCGCGCCGCTCGTGAATCCCGATGGTTTGCTGGAAGGTACGAAGGCTTCGCGTCAGAACGCCAACGGCGTGGATCTGAATCGCAACTTTCCGTCGCAGGATTGGAACGACAGTGCCGTGTCTTACTGGCGCAAGAGCACGGGCAGCAATCCGCGTCGCTACCCGGGTGAACAGCCGGCGAGCGAGCCGGAAGTGCAGTGGCTGGTGCAGCAGATCGACGAGTTTCAGCCGCACGTCATCGTATCACTGCATGCGCCCTACCATCTCTTGGACTTCGATGGTCCGGCCGCGGCGCCGGAAAGAATCGGGGAATTGCAGCTGCGGCAGCTCGGCGTGTATCCGGGCTCGCTCGGTAACTACGCAGGACTCAACAAATTGATTCCAGTGGTGACGCTGGAACTGCCTTCCGCCGGAAGCCTGCCGGCACGTGAGCAGATCACTCTGATGTGGCGCGATCTCGTGGCCTGGCTCGATCGCGAGGGAAGAAAGGGACTAGTCGATTGAGCGCCGCGAAGGGCGCTCAATACGACTCGGTGATCAACCCTTGGTGCGCGCGAATTCGCGCATGAATTCCGCCAGCTTCTGACAGCCGGCGAGCGGCATGGCGTTGTAGATCGAAGCGCGCACGCCTCCCACCACGCGATGTCCTTTCAAGGCATAGAGGCCATTGGCCTGCGCTTCCTTGAGGAAAAGACTCGTCAGCTCATCCGTCGGTAGCGTGAAGGTCACGTTCATGCGCGAACGGAATTCCTTCTGCGCCGTGCCGTGATAGAAATCGACGGTGTCGATCACGTCGTAGAGCGTCTGCGCCTTTTGCTCGTTGAGCTGCGCCATCGCTTCCACCCCGCCCTGATCCTTCAACCACTCGAGCACCAGCTTCATCACGTAGATCGCGAAGGTGTTGGTGGTATTGGCCAAGGAGTGAGAATCGGCATAGGTCTTGTAATCCAGCAGCGACGGCGTGCGGGGCAGGGCGTGACCGATCAGGTCTTCACGTACCAATACCACCGCCAAGCCGGAAGGGCCGAGGTTCTTCTGCAGACCGGCGAACATCAATCCCACGCGGCTGAAATCGATAGGGCGCGAGAAGATGTCGGAGGTGGCATCGATGGCGAGCGGAATGTCGCCCATGTCGGGATATTCCGTGTACTGCGTGCCATAGATAGTGTTGTTGCTGGTGATGAAGGCATAGGAGGCGTCGTCGTCCACCATGCTGCGCTCGAAGGGCGGTAGGCGATCGTAGTTCGTCTCCTTGCTCGAGCTGGCGATGACGATGTTGCCGTAGCGCTGTGCTTCCACGTTGGCGAGGCGCGAGAAGTTGCCGGTTTCCGTGTACACGGCCTTGTGTGCGGGCTTCAACCCAAGCAGGTTCAAGGGCACTGCCGCAAACTGCATCTGCGCGCCGCCGTGCGTGTACAAAATCTTGAAGTTGTCGGGGATGTGGCCGACTTCGCGCATGAGTTCATCGCAGCGATTCAACAGCGCTTCGAACTCCTTCGAGCGATGACTGATTTCGATCAGGGACACACCCATGCCCTGGAAGTCGAGGAATTCGCGTTGGACTTGCTGCATCACTGGCACCGGCAACATGGCAGGGCCGGCGCCGAAGTTATATACGGGATCAGTCATGGTCGTAGGAGAAGAGAGAAGAGGTGGATGATAGGGACGATGCCTTGCCGGTGGCGTGCCCCCGGCAAGGCAAGACACGCGAAGTTCTTAGACGGTCCACACCTTGATGACGTGCTCGATGGAGCGGATGTCATTCAGGGTTTCCAGAGTAGGGCTGGTTTCAATGTCGATCAAGTTATAGGCGATGTCACCACGGCTCTTGTTGAGCATGTCGATGACGTTGATGTCGCGATCAGCCAGGATCGACAGAATCTGGCCGAGCATGCCCGGGACGTTCTGGTTGACCACTGCGATACGGATGCCTTCGCTGCGCTCGAGCGTGAGTGTGGGGAAGTTCACCGAGTTGCGGATATTGCCGTGCTCGAGGAAGTCGCGCAGCTGATCCACGGCCATGATGGCGCAGTTGTCTTCGGCTTCGTCGGTGCTGGCGCCGATGTGCGGCATCAGGATCACTTTCGGATGACGCAGCAGCGGCGGGGTAGGGAAGTCCGTAACGTAGCAGGACAGACGGCCGTTGTTCAGACCTTCGAGCAGAGCACCGTTGTCGACGATCGCGTCACGCGAGTAGTTGAGCAGTACTGCGCCAGTTTTGAAGTAGTTGATGATCTTCCGGTCGATCAAGTTCTTGGTGGCTTCGGTGACGGGCAGATGCAGCGTCACGAAGTCTGAACGCGAAATCAGCGAGGTGAGGTTTTCCTGTTTCTCGACCTGATTCGCCAGACGCCATGCCGCATCGACCGAAATCGCAGGATCGTAGCCAAGCACTTTCATGCCGAGCTGAATCGCGACTTCGGCGACGAGCGCGCCGATGGCACCGAGGCCGACGACGCCGATGGTCTTGCCGGCAAGCTCACTGCCTTTGAACGCAGATTTCTGCGCTTCCATCAGCTTGTTGAGACTGGCCTGATCGAGATTGGCATCCTGCTGGTTGACCCAGTTGATGCCCTGCAGCACACCACGCGAAGCGAGCAACAGGCCGCACACGACCAACTCTTTCACTGCGTTGGCGTTAGCGCCGGGTGTGTTGAAGACCACCACACCTTGCTTCGTGTAATCTTCGACGGGAATGTTGTTGACGCCGGCGCCCGCACGGGCCACGGCTTTGAGGTTCGGGTTGAGGTTGCCAGCAGTCAGCGTGTGGCTTCGCACCAAGATTGCATCGGCATCCCGTTGATCGGGTCCTACCAGATACTCCTGTCGCGGAAAGCGTCGCAGCCCTTTCTCGGAAATTTGATTGAAGGTTTGGATTTTGTACATCTGGCTTGCAGATCCTGATCGAACGAAGCGGAAATACCCACGGTGGGGGGCTCTATCGGGCCGGCTAGTTATACCGATTCCGCAGGGAAATTGCCAGTTGAGCGCGGTTGCATCACGGCGGTGCAAGATTGCCGTATGACGCACGAAATCGCGCAGGAAAGCCCTTGGTTCGTCTATGTGCTGAGAACGGCACGGGGTGTGCTCTATACCGGTATTTCCACCGATCCGGAGCGTCGTCTGAAAGAACACGAAACGGGTGCCAGAGGGGCGCGCAGTCTGCGCGGCAAGGGCCCCCTGGCTTTGGTGTGGCAATGCGGTGTGCCGGACCGTTCCACTGCCAGCAAACTGGAGGCACGCATCAAACGTTTGTCACGCGCGCAAAAGTTGGAGTTGGTTAGAACTGGTGCGCTGCCCGGGCTATAATCGCCGCCTCTTTAGCCGGACCTCTTCCATGTCAGAAATCAAGAACTACATGCGCCAGCTGGGCTCGCAGGCTCGGCAGGCTTCGCGGCATCTTGCTGCTGCGGAAACCGATCTGAAAAACCGCGCCCTGCTCGCGATGGTGGACGCCATCGATGCTGCGCGCGACAAACTCGAAGCTGCCAATGCGCAGGACTTGGCCAATGGCCGCGAGAAGGGCCTGGATCCTGCCATGCTCGATCGTTTGGAGCTCACGCCCAAGCGCGTCGACGGCATGCTCGAAGGCTTGCGTCAGGTTGCAGCTCTGCCTGATCCGATCGGCGAGCTGAGCGACATGCGCTACCTGCCGAGCGGCATCCAGGTCGGTCGCATGCGTGTGCCGCTTGGTGTGATCGGCATCATCTATGAATCGCGGCCGAACGTGACGGTGGAAGCGGCAAGCCTGTGCCTGAAGTCCGGCAATGCCACCATCCTGCGCGGCGGCTCGGAAGCCATCAATTCCAACCGTGCCATCGCCGACTGCATACAGCAGGCGCTGCGCGAAACCGGTTTACCGGAAGCAGCAGTACAGGTGGTGGAACACACCGACCGTGCTGCGGTGGGCGAACTCATCACCATGCCGGAGTTCGTGGACGTCATCGTGCCACGTGGTGGCAAGGGTTTGATCGAGCGCATCAGCCAGGACGCCAAGGTACCCGTGATCAAGCACCTCGACGGAGTTTGTCACGTCTACATCGACGAAAGCGCCGACTTCGAAAAGGCGCAGCGCATCGCCATCAACGCCAAGACGCATCGCTATGGAGTGTGCAACGCCATGGAAACTCTGCTCGTGCATTTCAACGTGGCGGAGAAGATGTTGCTGCCTCTGATCGAGCGCTATCGCGAGATCGGTGTCGAGCTTCGTGGTTGCGATCGTACCCGTGCCCTCATGTCCGGCATCGTGCCTGCCACCGAGGACGACTGGCGTGCTGAATACCTCGGCCCGATCCTCGCCATCAGGATCGTCGACAGCCTGGAGCAGGCGATCGAGCACATCAACACCTACGGCTCGCAGCATACGGATGCCATCGTCACCGAGAACTTCACCCGTGCCCGTAAGTTCCTGCGCGAAGTGGATTCCAGCTCGGTGATGGTCAACGCCTCCACCCGTTTTGCCGATGGCTTCGAATATGGTCTCGGTGCCGAGATCGGCATTTCCACGGACAAGTTCCATGCCCGTGGCCCCGTAGGGTTGGAAGGACTGACCTCTCAGAAATACATCGTGCTGGGCGATGGTCACATCCGCCGCTGAGGCGCAGCTCTCCGCCGTGCGCACCAAGATCGGTGTGCTCGGCGGGACCTTCGATCCGGTTCATCTGGGACACCTGCAGCTTGCGCGGCAGTTGCGCGAGCATCTGCAGTTGGATCAGGTCCACCTCATCCCTTGTGGCGTGCCCGTGCATCGCCCCCCGCCGCAGGCGTCCAGCGCGCAGCGGGTGGCCATGCTGGAGCTGGCGGTGCAGGATTTTCCTTGGATGAAGGTGGATCGGCGCGAGATCGAAAGCAGTGAACCATCGTGGACCCACACGACGCTCAGGTCCCTGCGAGCAGAGCTGCCGGATGTGGCGCTGTACTTCAGCATGGGAGCGGACGCCTTCTTGGGGCTGACCACTTGGCGCCGCTGGCAAGAGTTGCCGGAGCTCGCCCATCTGATCGTTTCAACCAGGCCTGGCTATGAGTTGGATGTGAGCGTGCTCGATCAGCCGTTGCGTGCATTTTATGAGCGTCACCTCGCAACACGGCTGGAGCAGCTGGAAGGCCGCTTGGCCGGAAAGCTTTACTTTGCAACGCTACAGACGCCGAAGCTGTCCTCGTCAGAGGTGAGGGAGCGGATCCAGCGTGGTGAAAGTCTTGCAGATGCCTTACCGCCGGCTGTGGCCGACTACATTGCAGAACAACAACTTTATGTATGAGGCCGAGTGCCTCGCTTCCTAGGAGTGAACTTTTGACTTCGGTACAACTCAATGCCCTCGTGATCGCCGCGCTGGAGGATCTGAAGGGACAGGACATCGTCAGCCTCGACATTTCACCGCTCACCACCATTGCCGATTACATGGTGGTGGTCACCGGTACCTCGAACCGTCACGTCAAATCGCTGGCGGACGAAGTGCTCAAGCGCGGCAAGGAGGCTGGCCTCGAAGTGCGCATCGAAGGACAGGAGCAGGGCGAGTGGGTACTGCTCGACCTCGGTGACGTGATCGTGCATGTGATGCAGGCCGCGACACGTAAGCTCTACGACCTCGAATCGCTGTGGAAGCTGGCTCCGGGAGAAGCCGGGGCGTGAAGATCCGCCTGCTCTGCGTCGGCACCCGCATGCCCGACTGGGTGGAAGCGGGGGTAGAGGAATACCGCAAGCGTTTGCCGCGCGACTTCGAGCTGCAGGTGCAGGAGGTGCCGCTGGCGCAGCGCGGCAAGTCCGGGGACGGCGCCCAGGCGCGGCTGAAGGAAGGCGAGGCCCTGCTCAAACTGATCGGCAAGGGTGAGCACGTGGTGGCGCTCGACGTCCTCGGCAAGAGCTTCAGCACCGAAGCCCTGGCGGAGGAGGTGCGAAGCATCCGCGATGGGGGGCGGAACCTGTGTCTTCTGGTCGGCGGACCGGATGGATTGTCGGAGGCCTGCCTGAGCCGGGCGGATGGGCGGTGGTCCCTGTCGGCCCTGACCTTCCCCCACCCGATCGTCCGCATCATCCTGGCGGAACAGTTGTACCGGGTCTGGACCCTCCTTCAGGGGCATCCGTACCACCGGGCGTGAGCGGAACGGCTACCACTAGCGCTTGTGGAAAACAGAGCTTTTTTCATGAAAATTAGCTAGATACTGTTATTTTTTAAAACTTGTTTGTAGAATCGCCGCCAAGTCGGAGTCCGTCCGGCCTTCCTTGTACCAGAAGGGAAGTCGGGCAGAGCAGAAGGGCGTTCAAACACAGGGACGCACCGGAAGTGATCACAGCTTGTCCATAACGGCAATGTCGATATTTCGGTTACCGGCTGCGAGGTGCACACACAATGGCCCCATTCAAAAAAGAAAACGATGACAGATCGTTACACCTTTAAGGACCTTCAGCAGGAGAGAAAGCTATTTCTCTCTCGCCTGATCATAGGCGCTTGTGTCGTCCTTGTTCTCATCGCCTGCCTCATCGCACGTCTCGCCTACCTGCAGATCACTCAACACGAGTACTACTCCACCAAGTCCGATCAATATCGAATTCATATTCAACCGGTCGTTCCCAATCGCGGTTTGATCTACGACCGTAACGGTGTACTGCTGGCGGAAAACAAGGCCAGTTACACCTTGATGCTGGTGAAGGAGGAAGCGGGCGACATCGAAAAAAGCCTGGATGTGCTGCGTTCGTTGATCGAGCTCTCTCCGGAAGACGAAGAAAAGTTCTACACCCGTCTCAAGCGCCGTGCCGTACCGTTCTCCGAAGTGCCGGTGCGTTTCAATCTGTCCGAAGAAGAAATCGCTGCCATTGCAGTGAATCAATTCCGTCTGCCCGGCATCAGCGTGCAGGCACAGCTCGTACGTCACTATCCGCAGGGTGAATTGATGGCGCATGCCATCGGTTATGTGGCGAGCATTTCCGAAGAAGAATTGAAAACTCTCGACCGCGTGAATTACGCCGGCACCGATCAGATCGGCAAGATGGGTGTCGAGAAGGTCTACGAAGAACTGCTGCATGGCACGGTCGGCTACGAGACGGTCGAGAAGAACGCGCGCGGCCAGATCATGAAGGTGCTCGATCGCACCGACCCCATCCCTGGTCAGGACATCGTGCTGAGTCTGGACAGCAACCTGCAGAAGGCAGCGGTGGAAGCACTGGGGGATTTCCGCGGTGGCATCGTCGCGCTCGACCCCGCTACCGGCGGTGTGTTGGCGATGGTGAGCAAGCCGTCCTTCGATCCCAACCTCTTCGTCGAAGGCATCAGCAAGGCCGACTACGAGAAGCTGAACGACCGCGTGCAGACCCCGCTCTTCAACCGCGCGCTGGCACGCTATTCACCCGGCTCCACCATCAAACCCTTCATCGGTCTGGCGGCGCTCGACACCGGTCTGCGTACCCGGGAACACACCGTGCGCGATCCTGGCCACTTCAAGCTCGACGGCTCGAGCCACGTCTATCACGACTGGACCTGGTGGACGAACCGCAGCGGTCACGACATCGTCAACCTGGAGAAGGCGATCTACCAGAGCTGCGACATCTATTTCTTCGATCTTGCGACCGACATGGGCATCGATACGATGCACGACTTCCTCTACAAGTTCGGTTTCGGTCGCAACACCAGTATCGACATCCCGCAGGCCAGCATCGGCATCCTGCCGAACCGGGAGTGGAAGATGCGTACGATGGGTGAGCCCTGGTATCCGGGTGAGACGGTCAACTCCTCGATCGGGCAGGGCTATACCGAAGCCACGCCGCTGCAGTTGGCCACCGCCACCATGCTCATCGCCAACAAGGGCAAGTGGCGTCAGCCGGCCCTGCTCAAGCGCATCGGTCTGGATGGACCGGACATCGAGCACAAGAGCACGATCCCCGACATCGAGCTGAAGAATCCCGACGACTGGAACTTCATGACGGAAGCCATGGCGGCCGTCATCCACAAGGGTAATGGTGGCTACCGCAACAATGGTACGGCCTGGCCCTACGTGGTGAATGTCGGCCCCATGCCGTATCGCATGGCGGGCAAGTCGGGCACTGCGCAGGTCGTCGGGATGCCGGCGGACTATCGCAAGAGCAGCAAGAGCGCCATCCCTGAAAAATTCCGCGATCACGCGCTCTTCATCGCCTTTGCGCCAGTGGAAGATCCGAAGATCGCGGTGGCCGTGTTCGTCGAACACGGCGAAGGTGGTAGTGGCGTGGCTGGACCGATCGCTCGCAAGGTCATTGATGCCTATCTGTTGGAGAATGGGCAGCTGAAGCCGGAATTCATGCCGGCACCGGCACCCTCCCTCATTTCCTCGCTGACCCCCTGACGAAGGGTAAGGTGGCCTCGATTCTGGACTTTGCTCGACAAGGCAGCAGCGTAGGTGTTGAGCTTGAACGCAAGCCCAGCATCTGGGAACGCCTGCACATCGATCTTCCCTTGTTGTGTGGCTTGGTGATGGTGCTGAGCTTCGGTCTGATGGTGCTCTACAGCGCCACCGACAGTAACGAAGCCGAAGTCCGTCGTCAGTTCTTCTACATCCTGCTTGGTTTCTGCGTGATGTTCGGCGTGGCGCAGATCGATCTGCGTTATTTCCGACAGGTGGCGCCATGGTTGTACATCGGAGGCGTTGGCTTGTTGATCGCCGTGCTCCTCTTCGGCGACAGCGCCAAGGGGGCGCAACGCTGGCTGGACTTCCCCGGACTCCCGCGTTTCCAACCATCCGAAATGATGAAGACCATCGTTCCTCTTACGGTGGCCGCCTTTCTGGCGCGTGGTTCCTTGCCGCCGCGGCTCTGGCAGATCGGCGTGGCTCTGATGATTTTGGGCATTCCCGCTGCGCTCACCGCCATTCAGCCCGACCTCGGCACCGCGCTTCTGATCGGCGTGGCCGGCACCTTCGTGATCCTGTTGTCGGGCATTCGTTGGAAGTTGGTCTTTTCCGCGCTCATGCTCGGCATCATGGCGATTCCGGCGCTGTGGATGTTCTACCTCGCGGACTATCAGAAACAGCGCATCCACACCTTCCTCGATCCCGAGCGGGAACCGCTGGGGGCCGGGTGGAACATCATCCAGTCGAAGACGGCGATCGGTTCTGGCGGCCTTTACGGAAAAGGCTGGCTGAACGGCGTGCAGTCGCGCCTCGACTTCCTGCCGGAAGGTCATACCGACTTCATCGTCGCCGTGCTCGCCGAAGAATTCGGTCTCGTGGGCATGTTGTTCTTGCTCTCGCTGTACCTCTTCGTCATCGGCCGCTGCCTCTACATCGGCGCGATGGCACAGTGCAATTTCGGCCGGTTGCTCGCTGGTAGTCTGGCGCTCACCTTCTTCGTGTACGTGTTCGTGAACATCGGCATGGTGTCCGGCCTCGTACCCGTCGTGGGCGTGCCTTTGCCGCTGGTCAGTCTCGGTGGTACCTCCATCGTCAGTCTGATGGTGGGCTTCGGCATTCTCATGTCCATCCACACACACAAAAGTCCGGCTTATTGATGTCCCTATCGTTTGCCAAGATGGCTCTGCAGACTTTTCGCTCGACTCGCAAGCTCGGCTTTGCACTCAACCTCGTCCTGGTTCTGTTGCTCGTTTCCTGTGCCTCGGCGCCGACACGTACTCCTACGGGCAGCGCCAACGCGGGCCGCTATGAAATGCAGAACGATTCCGGTGTGCTGGAGCCGATCGATCTGTCGAAGGTGCGCCCGGTGATCCCGCGCCGCGAAGTGCGCACGGCGGCTGGGAACAAGAGTCCCTACACCGTCAACGGCCGCACCTACCACGTGCTCCAGAGCGAGGCTGGTTACACGGAAACGGGCGTGGCCTCGTGGTACGGCCGCAAGTTCCACGGCCACCTCACCTCCAATGGCGAGATCTACGACATGTTTCAAATCTCGGCCGCGCATCCGATACTGCCGATCCCCAGCTACGTGCGCGTGACCAACCTCGACAACGGCAAGAGCATCATCGCGCGCGTCAATGACCGCGGCCCCTTCCATCCGGGGCGTGTGATCGATCTCTCCTACGCGGGAGCCGTGATGCTGGGCTATGCGGGCAGAGGCACCGCGCGCGTGCGGGTGGAGGCGATCCTGCCGGAAGACAACGGCGTGCCGGCGCAACAGGTGGCCGTGGCGCCGGCTATCGCGGAGAATACCGTCGAAGCCGTTGCGGAAGAGCGACTCAAGATCGATCAGGGGCAGGGCCAGGAATACCTGCAGGTGGGCGCCTTCTCCAACTTGGAAAGCGCTCGCACCATCGTCGCACGTCTGAGCGAAATGACCTCGATGCGGGTCTTCATTCAGAGCGACACCGCCGCCAACGGCGCGGTACTGCACAAGGTGCGAGTAGGTCCCCTGGTGGACGAGGCACAAGCGCGTGCCCTGATCGAGAATGTCGAATCTGCCCGTCTGGGCACTCCGTTCCGCGTACGAATCTGAACCCTGTCGGCGTGGCCGACACGATAGAGAAGAGATAGAAGATGAACCAGACCATGACCTCCCTGTTCCGCACCGCAGCCAGACTGCGCTGGCTGGTACTCGCGGCGCACTGCACGCTGGTGGCAGGTACCGCCATGGCGCAGGATGAGCCCGCACGTCCGCAGCTTCCCGTGGCGAACGCCGCGCCGGCGGTTCCCACCGATCAGCCGCAAGTGGTGCCGCGTCCGCCGCAGATCAATGCCACCAGCTACATCCTGATGGACGCGCTCACCGGCGAAGTGTTGATCGAACACAATGCCGATACGCCGCTGCCGCCCGCCAGTCTCACCAAGATCATGACGACCTACATCGCGGACCACGAGATTGCGGCCGGTAATCTGTCACTCGACGACGAAGTGTTCGTGAGCGTGAAGGCCTGGCAGGCCGAAGGCTCCAAGATGTTCATCCAGGAAGGCACGCGCGTGCGTCTGGAAGACATCATGCGCGGCATCATCATCCAGTCGGGTAACGACGCCAGCATCGCACTCGCCGAACATATCGCAGGCAGCGAAGATGCCTTTGCCGATCTGATGAACCAGCACGCGCAGTTGCTCGGCATGACCAACACGCATTTCACCAATGCTTCCGGTCTGCCCGATCCGAACCACAAGGCTTCCGCGCGCGATCTCGCGATCCTGGCGCGTGCCGTCATCACGCGTTTCCCCGAGCCCTACAAGATGTACGGTGAGCGTGAGTTCACCTACAACAACATCCGTCAGCCCAACCGCAACACGTTGCTCTTCAGCGATCGCAGTGTCGACGGCATGAAGACCGGCTTCACCGACGATGCCGGCTACTGTCTGGTGGCGTCGGCCGTGCGCGATGGCATGCGCCTGATCACCGTGGTGATGGGCACCGAATCCGCCGACGCGCGCGCCGTCGAAACGCAGAAGCTGCTCACCTACGGTTTCCGCTTCTTCGAAACGCATCAGCTCTTCACCGGCAACGAAGTGCTCGGCATGGCCAAGGTCTGGTCCGGCGCTGCCGACGAAGTGCCGGTGGGCGTGCAGGAATCGCTGGTGCGCACGATTCAGCGCGGCCAGGCTGCCAACCTCACCACCGAACTCACGCTCGAGGAAACGATCAAGGCGCCGATCAGCGCCGGTCAGGAACTGGGCCGCGTGAAGGTGGCCGCCGGTGATCAGGTGTACTACGAAGGTCCGGTGGTGGCACTGCAGGACGTCGCCCGCGGCAGCCTGTGGAAGCGTCTGATGGACTGGCTGTACCTGTTTTTCCTCTCGTTGCTCAGCTAAGGCAGTAGAGCATGACGCAGCAAGAACCGCCCAAACTCGAATATCCCTGTGACTATCCGATCAAGGTGATGGGCATGAACGATCACGACTTCGCGCACGTCGTGATCGCCATCATCCGTCGCCACGATGAAAGTTTCGATGCGTCCTCGGTGACTCTGCGCGCCAGCCGCAACGATAAATACCTTTCGGTCACTGCCACCATCACCGCCACGGGGCCAGAACAGATCGCAGCGATCTTCGCCGATCTGAAGGCCACCGGGCGCGTGCAGATGGTGTTGTAAGTTTCACCATCCGTTCAGCGTTCGCTTCCACTTATGAGCGTAGGGTCGCCTCCACGTTGTGAGATCCGCTACCTGGGACTGCGGCCCTATCAGGAAGTGTGGGATGCGATGCAGCGTTTCACGGCGGAACGTACTCCGGACACCGTCGACGAACTCTGGGTGCTCGAGCACGAGCCGGTCTACACGCAGGGACAGACCGGCAAACCCGAACATGTGCTAGATCCGCACGGCATTCCCATCGTGCAGAGCGATAGAGGGGGGCAGGTCACCTATCACGGCCCAGGCCAACTCATCGTTTACTTTCTACTCGACGTGCGTCGCCGTGGTTACGGCGTGCGCAGCCTCGTCGATCTCATCGAACGCTCGATCCTGCGCTTGTTGCACGACTTCGGCATCGAAGGCCAGCTGCGTCCCGGTGCGCCCGGTGTCTATGTGGGCGATGCGAAGATTTCCGCATTGGGCCTGCGAATTCGCCGCGGTTGTTCACTCCACGGACTCAGTCTCAACGTCAACATGGATTTGACGCCGTTTTCATGGATCAATCCCTGCGGCTATCCCGGCCTGCGTGCCACTTCGATACGTGAATTGTTGCCCCAGTCGGGTGCAGAGCTGTTCACGCAAGTGCAACAACGACTTGTCGCGATTTTGCTGCAAGAACTCGGCACAGAGCCCTGATTTCCTGCGCTATAATCCGGACCGCTTTCTTCTCTCTGCAGTGAGATCCCGCCGATGTCAGAAGTGCAGTCCGTCGATCCCAGCCAGGTAAAGGTGGTTCAAGGTGAAAAATTGCGTGGTGCCGACAAGGTGGCGCGCATTCCCGTCAAGGTGATTCCCACGGTGGAACTGCCGCGCAAGCCGGAGTGGATCCGCGCTCGCATCGGCGACAACGAGCGCGTGCGCAGCATCAAGGAAACGCTGCGTCGCCACAAACTCGCCTCCGTCTGCGAAGAAGCCTCCTGTCCCAACCTCGGTGAATGTTTCAGTGGTGGTACCGCCACCTTCATGATCATGGGTGATATCTGCACCCGCCGCTGTCCGTTCTGCGACGTGGCGCATGGTCGCCCCAATCCGCTGAACGAAAACGAACCGATCGAACTCGCCGAAGCGATTCAGGAGATGAAACTGCGCTACGTGGTCGTCACTTCGGTGGATCGCGACGACCTGCTCGATGGTGGTGCCGATCACTTCGCACGCTGCATCAGTGAGACGCGCCGTCTCAATCCCGGCATCAAGGTGGAAGTGCTCGTGCCCGACTTCCGTGGTCGTGGTGACATCGCACTGAAGATTCTCACGGCCACCAAACCCGACGTGTTCAACCACAACCTCGAAACCGTGCCCGAGCTTTACAAGAAAGTACGCCCGGGTTCCGATTATCAGTGGTCACTGAACCTGCTCAAGCAGTACAAGGCGATGGCGCCCGACGTCATCACGAAGTCCGGCATCATGGTGGGCTTGGGTGAAACGCGGGAGCAGGTGTTGCGTGTGCTCGAAGACATGCGTGCGCACGACATCGATATGGTGACGATCGGTCAATATCTGCAGCCGAGCCGCAACCATCTGCCGGTCGATCGCTTCGTCCATCCCGATGAATTCGCAGAGTATGCGCGTATCGGTGAGGAGATGGGCTTCAGGCACGTCGCCAGCGGCCCGATGGTGCGCTCCTCATACCATGCCGACAAGCAGTCGGGGATCTGAGAAGCGTAGTACCAGCGCGCCGAGTTCGTCCCACTCGTTCAACTTGTGCAAACCCTTCACGCTCTGATCGATGCGCCGTGCGCGTTCGAGCAGGGCGAGCAGGCTGCTTTGACGATGCGTCTGCAGTGCGCGCGTCACCTGCGCCTGCTTGTTTCCCCACACGCGATGCGCCTGCAGCACCGCATTCATCGGTTGTCCCTGCGCCAGGTCGGCCTGCATTGCCGCCAGCGCGCGAATTTCCCGGCACAGCATGGTGAGGATGTAGAGCAGTTCTTCGCCCTCGCCACGCAGGTGCGAAAGGATGCGCAGCGCACGTGAGCCATTGCCGGCCAAGCAAGCGTCGATCAAGGCGAACACGCTGAAGCGGGCATTGTCGGCAACGAGTTCCTGCACCTGCGTGGCGTCGAGACGATCGCCTTCGATCAAAAGTCGCAGCTTGTCCGCTTCCTGCGCTGCCGCGAGCAGGTTGCCTTCCACCCGATCCGCCAAGAGCTGCAACGCTTCCGGTTCGGCGCGGATGCCCTGTGCCGCGAGACGTTGTCCGATCCAACCCGGCAATTGCTGTTCGTTGATGGGCCAGAGCTGGCAGAAGAGTCCCGCGGCTTCGAGTTGCTTGAACCACTTCGTGCTCTGGCTCTGCTTGTCGATGCGGCCGGAAGTCAGGAGCAAGAGATTGTCCGGGTTGGGTTGTTCGAGATAGGTGAGGAGTGCGGTGCGCGCAGCCTCGTCGATCTTGTTACTGCCCATGCGCAAGTCGATCAGCTTGCGTTCGGCGAAGAGCGACATTTCCTGATTCGTCGCAAGCAGTTGATTCCAATCGAAGCCGGGACCGACCTCCATCACCAGGCGCTCACTGAAACCCTGTTCCTTCGCGAAGGCGCGCACGGCATCGCAGGCTTCCTGCATCAACAGGACCTCATCGCCGCTGATCCACACCAACGGAGGTAATTGTTTGCGTAATGTGGAAAGAAGTTGTTCCGCTTTGACTTGCATGTGGTGCCTATCGAATGAGGCGCCAATGCTAACACGCCAGCACGCTGGCGCTTCAGCCGGCACCATAAGGGCATAAAGTGTGCGTAATCCTTGTGTTGTGGAGGGATTGCTCTATACTGCGCGCCCCCCAGGGAGACTAAGGACAGTTTCCTCCGGGGACCACTCATAGTTTCCTAGATACCCCTCCATGACCAACCCCGCCCCTTCCTTCAGCGCCTTGGCGCTGAGCACCCCTGTACTCCAAGCTTTGGAGAAAGTCGGTTACGAAAAACCTTCGCCCATCCAGGAGAAGACCATTCCCTTCCTGCTCGACGGCCGCGATGTCATCGGTCAGGCCCAGACCGGTACCGGTAAGACCGCTGCCTTTGCCTTGCCGATCCTGAGCAAATTGGATCTCAAGCAGACCCTGCCGCAGGCGCTGGTCCTGGCGCCGACGCGCGAGCTTGCCATCCAGGTGGCCGAAGCCTTCCAGACCTACGCTACCTTCATTCCCGGCTTTCACGTACTGCCGATCTACGGTGGTTCGGATTTTCGCGGTCAGCTGCAGGGTCTGCGTCGTGGTTGCCACGTCGTGGTGGGGACACCGGGTCGCGTCATGGATCACATGCGTCGCGGCACGCTCGACCTGTCGGGGCTGAAGACCATCGTGCTCGACGAAGCCGATGAAATGCTGCGCATGGGCTTCATCGAAGACGTCGAATGGGTTTTGGAACAAGCGCCACAGGAAAGACAGATCGCGCTGTTTTCCGCCACCATGCCGCCGCCGATCCGCAAGATCGCCACGCAGCATCTGCGCGAACCCGAACATGTCACCATCGAACTCAAGACGGTGTCCGCCGAAACCATCCGCCAGCGCTACTGGCCCGTGCGCGGCACCAACAAGCTCGATGCCTTGACCCGCATTCTCGAGGCCGAACCTTTCAACGGCATGATCATCTTCGTGCGCACGAAAACGCTCACCGTCGATCTGGCCGACAAACTCTCCGCCCGTGGTTTCGCCTGTTCGCCGCTCAATGGCGACATGTCGCAGCAACTGCGTGAAGCGACGGTCGAAAAACTGCGCAAGGGGCGTCTCGACATCCTGATCGCCACCGACGTCGCTGCGCGTGGTCTCGACGTCGAGCGCATCAGTCACGTCGTCAACTACGACATTCCCTACGACGTCGAAACCTATATCCACCGCATAGGCCGTACCGGTCGCGCTGGCCGGGAAGGCGACGCCATCCTGTTCGTCGCACCGCGCGAACAGCGCATGCTCGGTGCGATCGAAAAGGCGACGCGCAAGAAGATCGAGTTGATGGAACTGCCGTCGACCGAGCTCATCAACGACCGTCGCACCGCGCGCTTCATGCAGGACATCACCGACACCCTGCAAGCCGGCGGACTCGAGCCCTATCTGGATCTCGTGCGTCGCTACGAGCAGGAACACAACGTGCCCGCGATGGAAATCGCTGCGGCACTGGCCAAACGTCTGCGCGGTGATCAACCGCTGCTGCTTGCTCCGACCAAGAGCGAAGAAGGCGGCAAGGGTTTCGAGCGCAGCGACAAACCGCGCCGCAAACGTGAGGATGCGCGCGAGGAATGGGGCCGTGCGAACGACGGCGAAGCCTTCGACAGACCACGCGCCCCGCGCCGTGAATTCAGTCGTGATCCGAGCAACATGGGCCCGGTGGAACCCGGCATGGAACGCTTCCGCATCGAAGTCGGTCATGCCCATGAAGTGAAACCTGCCAACATCGTCGGTGCCATCGCCAACGAGGCCGGCATCGAAAGTCGCTACATCGGCCGCATCCAGATCTTCGACGAGTTCTCGTACATCGATCTGCCCGAAGGCATGCCGAAGGAAACCTTCCAGCACCTGCAACGCGTGTGGGTGCAGAAACGTCAGTTGCGCATCACCAAGATCGCATCGGGTGCGGCGGGAAAGGCAGGGAAGAGCGAAAGGGCGGCGCCGCCGCGTCGCGATCAACACGACAAGCCCGAACGGCGCACCAAGAAACACAGCCGTTCCTGATGCGTCGTTTGGGACCGGCGGTACTCGGCGATCCCAAGCTCTCGAAGTACCTGCGCGAGCGTCGCTCACGCAGGTGCTTCATTCGATGATCTGCGTAAGAACGTGGGAGCTGTCGGGGGAGAGGATGAAGGGCTGCGTCAACGCCGTTTCCACACACAGCATGTGACGATAGTCATCCGGCGTCAGGTCCGGGAAGCGCGTGTGAGCTTCGTTCCACGGGTTCCACACCACGATGCTGTCGTGCCCCTTCGAGCAGATGTGCGTTTCACCTTGTGGGTCCTTCAGTACGACTCGTTCTGCCGGGTCGAGGTGGATGCGATCCGTTTCCGCCTCGATCACGTAAGGAGAGGGCGTTTCGAAACGCTCCCAGTCCTTGGTCTTGTCTGAATATTGACCTTTGAGTCCATCGAGCTGCACCGCCTCGATGTCGGAGACGGCGAAATAGCTGTGCAGGGCGCAATTGAGCGGCACGTCCTTGTTGCTGCGGTTGATGGAATGCAGACGGATTTCCAGCTGTTCACCGATCATGATCTCGAGTTCCACGCCCACTTGCGCGGGCACCGCCGGATGGCTGATGTCTTCGGGAAGGAGCAGAAGGCGGCTGCCCTGCAGCGAGTTGTCGACGGCGGCCAGATACCAGCGTTTCGTGCGCGCCACACCGTGCGCCGGCAGCTTGGCCTCGGTGGGATGTGCACCAAACCAGGGCCAGCAGATCGGGACGCCGCCGCGAATCGACTTGGTGCCATCGAACAGCGCGGCGTCGCTCAGGAAAAGGCGTTCACGTCCATCGCGCTTGGGCTTGTAGCGCAGTACCTGGCCACCGAACAATGAGATGGTGGCGGTGGCCATTGCGTTGGAGATTTCCAACAGTGAAACAGCGGGATTGAGGTGTTTCTGGAACAGACTGAAGACTGCCATAGGAACTCCACCAGATGAGACCGCGCAGCTTACTGGACTTGGCGAATCGTTCCAACTCCATCGCTGCACTCCTTGGCCTTTGAGCGGGCTGTGCTAGGATCACCACCACGCCGGCCCCGCCCGCCACGAGAACAACAACATTGAAGAGGGGAAAACATGAAACGCGTACTTCGCAGTGCCTGGCTCATCCTGCTGCTGTGCGGTCTGTTCAGCCCGCTGAGAGCACACCACAACACGCAGGCCGAATACGGCCCCTTCGATTCCAGTTTCATCACCGTCGATGGTGTGATCACCAACATCAAATGGGGCAACCCGCACATCGCCTTCACCATCGAGGTCACCGGTGGTGATCTGCCGCCCGAAGAAGTCGGGCAGCGCTGGCAGGTGAACAGTCATCCCGTCAACGTGAAGGTGGCCTACGGTTTCAGTCAGGATGAGTTCAAGGTGGGCGACAAGGTGCATCTGCTGGCCTGGCGCCACGTGCGCGGCATCAAGCATCTCTGGCCGCGCGCGATTCAGGTGAACGACGGTCCGCTCAAGTCCAACGTGCGCTATTCCGACATGATCGACATCGCCAACGGCACCTTCGAATCTCTCGGCATCGAGCCGGCAGCCAACCTCAATGGTTCCGATCCGATTCGCGCCGGTACCGCCACGGTGGAAAAACTCAAGACCATGGGGCTGCTCGACGAGCAGGGCAACATGATCTGGCCGCCGCCGGGCCGTTAAGTCTTGGGCGGAAACGCCGAACCATCCTTACGCGTGAAAACGGTCACGCCGTCGACGAATTCGAACTTCATGTCGACGTCCGGATATTCGCCGCTGTCGCCAGGTAGGCGATCACCGATTTCCAGATAGGCCGCATCGCTGTCGCTGCGGTTGATGAGGTGATGACCATTTTCCTCGCCGGCGGGGAAGGCCGCACACATGCCGGGCGTCAGCACGGTTTCGCCTTCATCCGTCACCAATACCAATTCGCCACTGAGGACCATCACGAACTCGTCCTGCACGCGGTGCCAATGCCGTTGCGCCGACATCGTGCCGGGCGGCAACACCGTGTAGTTCACACCGAAGTTCTTCAGTCCCGCGGCATCACCCAGGCGGTGACGCCGACGCGCCAGGCACGGCGCATCGTACGGGGCGGGATAGCCGGTGCCGATGCGAGCTGGGATGTCCAGAGGATCACGGATGATGGTGGGCATATTGCCTCCGTAAGTGGTTCAACGTGATGAAGAAGACTCAGAGCGGCGTATTACGGCGCCGGCGATATTCGAGATGCTCGTGCACGCCGCGGCGCAGCGCGGAGGTGGTGCGTTCGAGCGCATTCACCGTCAAGAGAATGATCAGTACCAGCACCGACATTTTCACTGCCGTCAGCCTGCTGCCAACGGCGATGCAGACGCCGAGCGCAGCCAGTACCCAGATCGCGGCGGCGGAGGTGACGCCCATCACCGTGCCGTCGCGCGTCATCATCACACCGGCACCGAGAAAACCTACGCCGGTCACGACCTGACCGATCACTCGCGTCGGATCGACGTTGTCGGCGTTCAGATGCAACGACAAGGCCACGAAGATGTAGGTGGCCAACACGATCAGCGCGGAGGTGCGGATGCCCATCGGTTTACCGCGCAGCTGACGTTCCACCCCGATGATCGCACCGCAGAAAAGGCAGGTACCGATGGAGCGCCAGTCGAAGGGCTCGATGGCGAGCAGGCTGATCAATTCGTTCATCAGGTGGGCTCTGAGGAGGGACACTGGCGGCGGATTTTGGCATAGGTCGAGGCTATTGCAACGCGGGGAGGTATGAGCGGCGGAGGACCTGCCTTGCGGTTGCCGTCGAAGGGGCTCAAACTGCGACCTCACGCGTGCAAGGGGCACGGCAAGGAGGAGAAGCGATGAGCTGGTCATTCTCGTTGGGGCAGGGCTTGCGCAGGACTCTCGGGCGCAGACTGTGGCTGGTTCCGCTCGTGCTCTGCGTGGGCGCTGCGGCGCTGGCTCAGGAGCACAAGTCCTCCAACAAGCCGCCACTGCACGGCACGCATTGGGTGGCCATCACCGGCAAGCCCTTGGCTGCATCCGCCGGTGCGATGATCTTCAATCAGGGTGGTAACGCTGTCGATGCCGCCGCTGCCATGCTCGCCGCTGCCGCCACGATGTGGGACACCCTCGGCTGGGGCGGTGAAACCCAGGCCCTCATCCACAATCCGCGCACCGGCAAGGTCATTGCCATCAACGCTCTCGGTGTCGCTCCCACCGGCGCCACTCCCGAGTACTTCCGCAATCAGTTGGGCATGCCCTATCCGCCGGAATACGGTCCGCTCGCTGCGATCACGCCCGGCACTCCCGGTGGTCTGATGGTGATGCTGGCGCAGTTCGGCACAATGAGCCTCGAGCAGGTGCTCGCCCCCGCCATGGAAATGGCGCGCGGCTATCCGATCGAGTCGGTGCAGGTCGATGCCATCGCTGGTGTGGAGGCCTTGCTGCGCATCTGGCCGGATTCGCGGCGGGTGTTTCTGCCGCATCTCGATCCGAAAGTGCCGCGGCAAAGCGGTGTGCCGCGCCCGGGTGAGTTGTTCCGTCAGCCTGACCTGCTCGCGACACTCGAAAAATTGGTCGAAGCCGAGCGCGATGCGCTGCAGCGTGGCGCGAGTCGCGAAGATGCCATCATGGCAGCCTACGAGCGTTTCTACCGCGGCGACATCGCACGCGATCTGACGCGCGCCGTACAGGAAGCCGGTGGGCTCATCACCATGGAGGATCTCGATCGTTGGCAGGTGTACGTCGAGGAACCGGTGAGCAGCACGTACAAGGGCATAGAGGTCTACAAGCTCAATTCGTGGGTGCAAGGACCGGTGATGCTGCAGATGCTCAACGTGCTGGAGAACTTCGACCTGCGCAACATGGGCTACAACTCGCCGCGCTACATCCACACGCTGTATCAGGCGATGAACCTCGCCTACGCCGACCGCGATTTCTATTACGGCGATCCCTATTTCCCGCCCGAAGAACCGATCAAGGGCTTGCTCAGCAAGGATTATGCGAAGGCTCGCGCCGCAACGATTCGGCAGGATCGTAACGACCCCACCGTGAAGCCGGGCGATCCCTACGTTTATCAGGGCGAGACCAACCCCTTCGCCGATCTGCTCGAGAAGTGGGAAATCAAGCGTGCCGCTTCGCCCTTCGCGCAGGTGGACGATCCCTTTGCTTCCGATCGCGAGCAGGCCCTGCGTGCCGGTACCACGTCGATTCAGGCCGCCGATGCCGAAGGCTGGATGGTGTCGATCACGCCCAGTGGCGGTTGGATTCCTGCGTTCATCGCCGGCAATACCGGCATCGGTCTGTCGCAACGCATGCAGAGCTTCGACATGGATCGTGAGCGCAATCCCTTCAACGTAATGGAACCAGGCAAGCGGCCACGCGCAACGCTCTCGCCCGCATTGGCGTTGAAGGATGGCAAGCCCTTCCTGTCCTTCGCCGTGCAGGGCGGGGATTTCCAGGATCAGAATCTTCTGCAGTTCTTCCTCAATATCGTCGAATTTGGGATGGATCCTCAGCAGGCAAGCGAGGCCGCCAACATGGGCAGTTATCAGCTGCACAGCTCCTTCGGCGATCGTGCCAGCGAACCCGGCAAGTTGTTGCTGCGTGCCGATACGCCACTGGACGTACAGGTACAGCTGATGCGCATGGGTTACGACATCGTGCTCGAGGGTAAGACCTCCGGGCCGATCAACGGCATCCTCTTCGATCAGGTGCAGGGCACCATGATCGGTGGCTCCAGCGACTACGGGGACGACTACGGCATCGCCTGGTAGCACGTCTTTTCCCGTCTGACGGAGCTTTGACGGCCCCGCTACTCCACAATTGATTGATTAGGCACAACTGAATTCCGGCGGGATTAGCTGTATAATGCCGGCCTCTTTTTCAGCGCAAAGGTAAGATGCGATGGTGTGGAAAAAGCACGACTACGACGACATTCCGGGCACGTATGTGTTCGACGGCAAACATGCCCATGGCGCTTACGCGCTGAACAAGCTGTTGTTTTCCTTCAATACCGAGGAAAACCGCTCCGAGTTCGATGCTGATCCCGCCGCCTACTGTGACAAGTTCGGTGTAACGGGCAAGTACAAGGAAGCCGTCCTGAACAAGGACTTCCTCGGCATGCTGCGCATGGGCGCGAACATCTACTTCATGGCCAAGATGGCCATCCCGCGCGGTACCTCCGTGCAGGATGCAGGTGCCCAGTTCCAGGGCATCACCACCAAAGAATTCCAGGAAAAGCTGTTGCAGAAGGGCGTAGGGCTCGTCGAGAAACTCGAGAAGGTTGGAGGTTATTGGAATGGCTAAGATCATCGGTGGAGTGACGAGCTCCCACATCCCGGCAGTAGGTAATGCCATTGCCAATGGTTTGACGCAGGAACCGTACTGGAAACGTTTCTTCGACGGCTACGAGCCGGCCAAGGCTTGGCTGCGTGACGTTGCCAAGCCCGACATCGTGATCGTCGTCTACAACGACCACGGTCTGAACTTCTTCCTGGACAAGATGCCGACCTTCGCCCTCGGTTGTGCCGACATCTACCACAACGCCGACGAAGGCTGGGGTCTGAAGCCCGTGGCTCCGTTCGAAGGTGATGCCCAGTTCTCCTGGCACATCGCCGAGTCGCTGGTAGAGCAGGAATTCGACATCTGCATGTGTCAGGAAATGCTGGTCGACCACGGCTTCGTGAACCCGATCCGTGCTCTGTTCGGCACGCACGAGAAGTGGCCGGTCAAGGCGATCCCGCTCGCCGTCAACACCGTACAGCACCCGGTACCCACCGCAGCCCGCTGCCTGAAACTCGGCCGCGCCCTGCGCAAGGCGATCGAATCCTATCCGGAAGATCTGCGCGTAGTGGTACTCGGCACCGGCGGCATGTCGCACCAGCTGCAGGGTGAGCGCGCTGGCCTCATCAACGTCGAATTCGACATCGAGTGCATGGAACAGATCGCCAAGGATCCGGAGTGGATGACCAAGTTCTCCAACGCCGAGATCATGGAAAAAGCCGGCACCGAAGGCATCGAAACCATCATGTGGCTGGTGATGCGCGGCGCCGTTCAGCCGAACGCCCGTCTGATCCACAAGCACTACCACGCGCCGATTTCCAACACGGGTTCGGGTGTGATGGTTCTGGAAAACGTGCTCTGAGCAGGTTTTCAAACCGATCGAAACAAAAAGGCGCCAGAGATGGCGCCTTTTTTGTGTCCCGGTTTCTGCTCCGCGTGATTCCTACAACCAGCCTTTGCTCTTGAAGTAGAGATAGGGCGCAACGCCCGAGAGCAGCATCAGTCCCAAGGCCATCGGATAGCCCGCCACCCACTCGAGTTCAGGGATGTGGACGAAGTTCATGCCGTAGATGCTGGCGATCATCGTGGGCGGCAGGAACACCACTGCGGCGATCGAGAAGGTTTTGATGATCTGGTTCTGTTCGATGTTGATGAAGCCCTGGGTGGAATCCATCAGGAAGTTGATCTTGTCGAACAGGAAGGTGGTGTGGGACATCAGGGTCTCGATGTCGCGCATCACGTCGCGCATGGTCGAGGAACGCTCCGACTGCGCCGGCAGATGGCGTAGCAGGAAGGAGATGTTGCGCTGCGTATCCATCAGGCAGAGGCGCATCTTGCCGTTGCTGTCTTCCAGGTGCGAGAGCTTGCTGATCGCGTCTTCCAGTTCCGCTTCCTCATCCTCCAACACCATGAAGCTGACGCTTTCGAGTTGGACGTGCAGGTCTTCCAGAGCGTCGGCATGGTTTTCGACCTTCTGTTCCAGCATCGTGACGAGCAGATCCTGCGGTGAATTACATTCCACCTGGCCGCGACGTGCACGCATGCGCAGGAGACGGAAGTCGGCGAGCTCGTCCTCGCGAATGGTGATCAGGCGTTCCTTCTGCAGGATGCAGGCAACCGACACGGTCTGATGGCGGCCTTCGGCCTGTGCCAGGAATAGAGAGTGCACATGGATGCCGGCCTGATCCACGAAGCAACGGGCCGAGGCCTCGATCTCCTCGACCTCGTCGAACTCGGGCAGGTCCGTGTGCATCAGACCCTGCAATAAGCTGCGCTCTTCTTCATCCGGCTCCTGCGCATCGATCCAATCGGCTTCCTCGAGCAGGGCTCGACGGTGCTCGGGTGCGGTGTCGCTCGGGTAGGGAATTTCCTGGATCAAACCACCCTGGATGCGAAAGAGTCGCAGCATGTATTACTCCTTGACGTACTTCTCCACGCGGCGATTCACCACGTCCGCAATGTAGATGTTGCCCACCGCATCCAGCGTCAGGTAGTGAGCTTCACCGAACTGACCCACGCCGGTGCCGGGACTGCCGAGCGTGCCGACCAAGCTGCCGTCTTCGATGTTGATCTTGCCGAACTCACCATCGAAGCCGGAGGTCATGTAGAGAAAGCCATCGTCGTGCAGATAGAGGCCACACACCATGGCGTCGTAGGTCCATTCACCGAGGTAGTTGCCGTCGGTGTCGAAGCGTTGAATGCGGAAGTTCTCGCGGTCGGCAACGTAGAGCACGTCGTTGGCGTCGATCTCGATCGAATGCGCCGCGAAAAATTCGCCGGCACCGGTGCCACGGCCGCCCCATTGTTTGATGAAGGTGCCATCACTCGAAAACTTCAGCACCTTCGGTTCGCCCACACCGTGTCCCTGCACGACATAGAGATTGCCCTGGCTGTCGAGCGCGGTTTCGTTGGGCTGATCGAAGAGATGTTGACCAGCAGCTTCGTCCCAGGCGCCGTTCTGACCCGAGGTGCCGAGCGTCATCAACACGTTGCCGTTAGGATCGAGCTTCTGCACGATGTGCAGCCCCACGTCCGTCACCCACAGATTGCCGTCCTTGTCGAGCCGCATGCCATGCGTACGGCTGTAGTTGGAGCCATCGCCGAAGGTGCGTACCAGATTGCCGTCGGGTGCGAACTCGAGGAAGGGGTGCGGGCCACGCTGCAACACGAGCAGGTTGCCCGCCGCATTCATCGCCACCGAAGCCACCGAATCGAATTCCACGCCATCCGTGAACTTGAAGAAGCTGTCGCTCGGTACGGCGTGATAACCG
Organism: uncultured Gammaproteobacteria bacterium; assembly: GCA_937898685.1. Classification (GTDB taxonomy): domain Bacteria; phylum Pseudomonadota; class Gammaproteobacteria; order Pseudomonadales; family Pseudohongiellaceae; genus CAILUG01. The sequence goes on from CALEJT010000044.1 coordinate 57,490, forward strand.
GGCAGGGACCAGGCCTTGAGCGGCAGCAGCGGGCGCTGTGGCGGTTGCGCCGCGGCAGGCATCACGCTGCACAGGGCGAGCACGGAGCTCAGGAGTACCGCAGTCTTCTTCAGGTGGTTCGGCATGACGGATTTTCTCTCTTGTAATTGTTGGTGGACTTACCGGTTCAGAACTGCTCGGTATCGATTTCCTTCTGCGTAGCTTCGTTGTAACGCGCACCGTGCACTGTGTTCTGGTTGATGAGCTGATCCAGTCGGCTCACCTGCGAATCGGTGAGTTTCACGTCGATGGCACCGAAGTTTTCTTCGGCATAGGCCACGTGACGTGTGCCCGGAATCGGGATGATGTGCGGCGCCTTGTGCAGCAGCCAGGCCAGAGCCAGCTGTGCCATGGTGCAACCCACTTCGTTGGCGATGGCGCGATAACCTTCGAGAAGCTCGAGGTTCTTCGGATAGTTCTCGGGATAGAAGCGCGGCATGCCGTGGCGGATGTCGGCCGGTTCCAGCTGTGCTTTCGGATCGGTGAGACGGCCGGTGAGGAAGCCACGCGCGAGCGGGCTGAAGGCCACGAAGGCGGTGCCGAGTTCACGGCAGGTGTCGAGCACGGCGATCTCGGCGTTGCGGCTCCACAGCGAGTATTCGGTTTGCAGTGCCGTGATCGGATGTACGGCGTGCGCCTTGCGCAGGGTTTCGGCGGACACTTCGGAGATGCCGAGCGTACGTACCTTGCCTTCTTCGACCAGACGCGACATTTCGCCGATGCTGTCTTCGACCGGCACCTTGAAGTCGCGACGGTGCAGGTAGTAGAGGTCGATGACGTCGGTCTGCAGACGCTTGAGCGCGTCTTCACAAGTCTGACGGATCACTTCCGGACGACCGTCGATGGCGCGCTTGCCATCGGGGCCTTTGAACATGCCGCACTTGCTGGCCAGCACGAATTCGTTGCGACGGCCCTTCAGCACGCGTCCCAGAAGTTCTTCGTTCTTGCCGAAGCCATAGAGCGCAGCCGTGTCGAAAAAGTTGTAGCCGATTTCGAGCGCACGCAGCAGGGTCTTTTCGGCTTCGACGGGATCGGGCGTGCCGTAGGCATGGGACATGCTCATGCAGCCGAGACCGATGGCGTTGACGGTGAAGGGACCGAGCGGACGAGTTTGCATGGGAACTCCTGGGCTTACTGATTCATGACGGCGGCAGATTGTACCCCAGGGGGGCGGGAGCTCCACCCAAGATTGCTGCAAGCGGCATCATGAGCCGTGCGCAGCGAGGCAATTTCGCACACCGGCGCGATTATGCAGAGCGGATCGCGCTGACTGCGTCAAAAGCGCGCAAATCCGCTGCCGTGGCCACGGCAGCGGAAGGTGGAGGGCGTGGAGATCAGCGCTCCGGGGCGCCGGAGGAATTGGGCGGAGCCGATCCGCCGAAGAAGAGCGGCGTGCCGTCGATGAAGTGAATGGTGCGACCCACCGCGCGAGTGGCACCGTCGCGTGCCTGATAGCCGAAGACTTTCAATTCCGAGCCGATGGGAATCGAGTTCTTGGTCACTCCCTGCCGGAACAGCGAATTGGGACTGCCGCCTTCGATCATCCAGTTTTCCGTGGTGCCGTCCTCCCTGGTGACGGCGAGATGGATCCACGAATGCGGGTTGATCAATTCCACCTTCGTGACCTTGCCGGTGAATTCGACGGGACTCTCGACGTCGAACTCAGCCGAAAAGGCGTGGTGCGCATGGGCGCTTGTGGAAAGTGCGAGGCCGAGAGCTGCACAGCTGATGAGACGCAGGATCATGGTTTGCCTCCTTTGGCTTCGATGGCGCGGGCACCGCTGAGATTGTTGGGAAGGCCATAGTTGCCCTCGTGGCAGGCGTACTCGAAGACGGGGCCTTCGACTGCCTGCATCACGTAGTCACCCGACCAGGGTGCCTCCCACAGCGTGGGATCGTTCACGGTGAATTCGTACTTGAGCGTCTCGGCGTCGATGCGCGAGATGCGTTCCACCACCTTGGCATCGACCGCCATCGGCGCGGCTGCGCCCGTGGGTGTGACGCGGCCGGAGAAGCCCGTGGTTTCGATCACGAGCGTATCGCCTTCCCAGTGCCCCCATGAGGAGCCTTGCCACTGTGGCGGCAGCACCGCCGTCGGGGCCGAGTCACGGATGGGAATCACGCGCGCGTCGTGAATCATCTCGGACATGATCACGATGTGGTTCTTGCTCTCCATGATCTGCACATGGTTGTTGTAACCCGTCGGCAACAGCGGCGGACCTTCGTGGGCCCAGATGATGCAGCGCTCGCTGAGCGAGCGTTCCTTGGCGCTGTCGAAGCCATGCTCGGCACGCCAGGCGCGAATTTCCTGGCCACGCGCCAATGCCTCGGGCGTGGCAGGCGGCAGACGACCATTCTTGGGCGAGGTGATGATGGAACTGCGGTGGCTGAACACGGTCTGGTTCTGCGCGCGAGCCATGCCGTAGTCGTCGAACTGGTAGTGCACGTCCGCCTCCGTGCCGGGCTGGGTTTCCGTCACAGTCATGGCGCGCTCGAGGCGTGCCTGCGCCTCTTCCTCGGTGAGGAATTCGCGTTCGCCCAGATCGACCGGGCGCTCGAGCGGCACGATGGTGGCGTTGGTGTAGTAGCCCTGCAGTGACGGCGTGCCCCAGGACGTGCGCGGGAGCTCATCCGCGGCTGCGGCAAGGGCACTCGACAACAGGGCGATGGTAGAGAGCTTGCGATAAGGGAATGACGCGTTCATGGTTGTTCTCCGGCAGCGTTGGAGCGGGCTGCGGCATCCTTGCTCAAGTGGCCGTACAGCAGTTCTTCGGCGAATTCCGCGCACTTGAAGTCGAGCAGCCTGGCTTCCTCTTCGACATGTTTGTACAGCGGCATGCTGAGCGTCCACGGCTCAGAGAAGACCGTGGGATCCTCGATCGTTGCTTCATACGAAATCACATAAGGATTGAGCATGGTGTAGCGCTCGATCACGCGACGCTGCTCGGAAGCGAAGTTGCCGCTGCGGTCGAGCCAGTTGGCGTTGAGTCCGGTCACTTCGATCACCAGCGTGTCACCTTCCCAATGCCCATTCGACCACCCCATCCAGCTATCGACCGGGGCGGGCTGATGATTGCTCATGTTGATCGTGCGCACGGCACCGGCGAACTGGTAGACCATCATGAGGTCGCCGTCCGATTGCACGATCTGGAAGGGATAGGGCATGTAGGTGGCACGCGGCAGGCCGGGCATGTAGCACTTCGCCTCGGGATCCTCGGTGCGGCGATTCTGGAAGTTTTGTTCCTTTTGCGCTTTGGCTTCGGGCAGGTAGGGGATGTGTCCACCCTTCACGACACTGGGGCCTGGTGGTACCGCACCGATGGCACCCAGGATTTCGGTTGCTCCCTGCGTCGCGGAGTGGGCCTCGAGGTTCCAGTTGGCGGTGTTCATCACCTGCCAGATGCCGTTGAGATCGGGCTTGCCATCGGCCGTACGTGGTAGTTCCTGCGCCGCCACGTTCGCGCTGACCAGTAGCAAGGCTACCCCGAGTGGACGCAGTAGACCTGGGGTTGGATGGGCCGAACTTCGTTGCAGCATGCGGGATACCTCTTGTCTGTTACTGGCTTGCTAAGGGGGTCATCGCGCCTTGCGTTGCTCTGGCAAGGTGAAGACATACAAGGCGTTGCCGGAGTCGGGATGGTGAATGTCCGGCGTCAAACGCGAGGGCACGATGCGCGGACTGCCGCCACCGAGCCCGGTCGAGATGGCCACGTACTGTTTGCCCCCGACACTGAAGGAAATGGGGAAACCCTGCACCGAAGTGCCCAGACGCGTCTCCCACAGGACTTCACCATTCTCCACGTTCAAGGCGCGGAAGCGGCGGTCCATGTCGCCGACGAAGGCGACGTTGCCTGCGGTGGTGAGGATGCCCGTCATGAACGAAGCTTCCTGTTCGAAGGACCAACGTTCTTCCAGCGTGCGCACGTCATAGGCAGCAACCTTGCCCAAACGTCCATCGGTGCCGGGCATCGGATACCAGTCGCGTTCCACACCAGCGCCACCACCGCCTTCGACGAATTCGATTTCCACTGCGCGTTGGCGCAAACAGGTTTGGCTGAGCGGAATGACGATGCTGGCCGTGCCGGGGTGATAGCTCATCGGATGCCAGTTCTTGCCACCGGCGGAGGAGGGGCACACTTCGAGCCAGTCGCCGAAGCCCGACTCGATCACGTCGGCGCGATATTGCGGACGTCCGGTTTGCGGATCGAAATAGGAGAAGGCCGTCTGCAGGATGGTTTCCTTGTGGCCGCGATAACGGCCGTTCTCGCGATTCAGTTTCCAGAGGATGCCGTGCTTGCCAGCGGAATAGACGAGCTTTTCGCCATCGACGTCGACCAGCATGCGTTCGAACACTTCGTCGAGGTCGAACACTTCGCCGGGCACGTGCTGGTAATACCAGCGCAATTCGCCGGTATCGGCATCGAGCGCGAGCGTGGCGTTGGAATAGAGTGCGTCGTCGAACACCGTCATGCCGCGGCTCACCGGCATCCAGGGTTTCGCCTGGGATACGCCGATGTAGACGAGATTGAGTTCGCGATCGTAGCTGGGCGTGATCCAGGTATCGGTGCCGGCGCGGAAGAGATCGTCGATGCCGCCCCAGGTATCACCGCCGGGTGTGCCGGCGCGCGCCACGGTTTCGAATTTCCAGAGTAGTGAACCGTCTTCCACGTTCCAGGCGCTGACGAAACATTTCTCTGGACGGAAACGCAGGCAGTTGCTCATGCCGGTGAAGATCTTGCCGTCGGCCACCAGCGGGCCGCTGGTATTGCCGAAGCCTTCGCCGAGCGACGCGGTCCAGAGCAGTTCTCCATTCTTCGCCGACAGCGCCACGATGCGCCCATCGGGGGTGTTGCTGATGAGTTTGTCTTCGTAGAGCGCCATGCCGCGCATGGTGCCGCGACGACCGCCGAGTGCGTGTTCCCAAATGAGTTCACCACTTGCCGCATCGAGCGCCTGAATGCGGTTCTGCGTGTTGTACAGATACATCACACCGTCGTGCACGACGGGAGAGACCTGCGAGGTGGCACCTTCACCCAAGGCCCACACCCAGGCGAGCTGCAGCGTGTGAACGTTGTCGGTGTCGATCTGATCGAGAGCACTGTAGCTCCACGCATGTTGGTTGCCGCGAATCATCAACCAATCGGCGGGATCGGGATTGCGCAGCATGGCATCGCTCACGGCGCGATAGTTGAAGATCTCGCCTTCGACGGTAATGCCGACCACTTCTTCGGTCTGCGCGGCAGCGACGGGGAAGGGACTGGGTGGACCGCTACGTGTGAGCAGCGCCGCGATCTGCGCAGTGGCATTGGCCTGCAGGGGATTCTCGCCCGGCTCGGCGCCATTGGCGGAAAGGATGAAGGCTGCGAGATCGACATAGGTCTGATCCGGCAAACCACCGACGTTCGTCGGCGGCATCGAAGTCTTCATCGTGTTGATGAGCTCCGCCACCGTGCGCTGGCCCCACACACTCGTGAACGCAGTACCGCGTAATGCCGCGATGGGACCGTTGCCGCTCATGTCATTCTGATGGCAGGCCTGCGCGCAGTTGGCTTGATAGGCGGCAAGACCGGCAGCCACCTGCTCTTCGGTGATGCCGACGGCGGTTTCGCTGTCTTGTGCCAGTGCGGGTGAGAGATAGCCGAACACTGCCAGTCCACATAGACCGGCAAGACGTGACAACGGCAGGGCAGTCTGCGCTGCTTTCATGTGGAGCCCATCCCCTCGTGTAGTTTTCGTTGCTCTGGGTACTGCGCTTAAGCACCGCCCCCACTGGCTCTTGACCGCAGAGGATATGCCAGAACTTTTTCTCAAGTCCATGCGCTCCACTATCGCGGCGCCCTGTGCCACTGCCCTTGCTATACAAGAATGAACGGGGAGTTTATTCTCGGACCCCCTGACAGTCGTCGCCGTCTCCTTCGTGGGGCAGTGTCAACAACGCCGAGGCTGCGATTCGCCTCGAATACAACAAGAACATAGCGAGGGATTGTCATACGTTCGTCGTGCCCGTCCTGCCGTTTTCTGTCGATATTCCTTCTCACTCATGCACTCGGCGCTGCCGCACAAACCGGCGCCAGCGGTGACTGGCCGGTCTACGGCGGTGACCATGGCAGCACGCGTTATTCCTCTCTCGATCAGATCGATGCCAGCAACGTGTCGCAGTTGGAAGTGGCGTGGATCTGGAAGGCCGATTCGCTGTTGCCGAATGCACAGCCCTCGAGCCAGACCACACCCTTGATGGTCAACGGCGTGCTCTACTTCACGATGGATGCGCGCCGCTACGTGATCGCCATCGATGCGGGCACCGGTGAAACCTTGTGGATGTATCGCCCCGATGAAGGTGAACGTTTCGCCGCGGCGCCGCGCAAGATTCATCGCGGTGTGACCTGGTGGAGCGATGGGCAGGGCGATGACCGCATTCTCTTCGCCACGCCCGGTTATCAGTTGGTGGCACTCGATGCGCACACGGGACGCCCGATTCCCACCTTCGGCAAGGATGGCATCGTCGACATGCTGCAGGAGCTCGATGTCGATTTCGAAGGAGATCTGTTGGGGCGCCTCGGCAATTCTTCGCCGGTGGTGGTGGCACGTGACACGGTCGTCGTTGGCGCAGCGATGGGACGACTCAACAAGGTGAACGTCAAAGGCGACGTGTTGGCCTTCGACGTGCGCACGGGCAAACGCAAATGGGTGTTCCACACCGTGCCGCGCCGCGGCGAATTCGGTTACGAGTCCTGGCTCAATGGTTCCGCGGAATACACGGGCAATACCGGCGTGTGGGGACCGATGTCGGTGGATGTCGATCTCGGGCTGGTCTATCTCGCCGTCGAAGCGCCGACCAATGACGTCTACGGCGGTGCACGTCCCGGCGACAACCTGTTCTCCAGCAGTCTCGTGGCAGTGAACATCGAGACCGGTGAACGTGTGTGGCATCAGCAATTGGTGCATCACGACATCTGGGACTATGACAATCCCGCCCATCCGATCCTGCTCGACATCGAAGTCGAGGGCCGCAAGATTCCCGCCGTGGTGCAACTGACCAAGCAGGCCTTCGCCTATGTCTTCGATCGCGCCACCGGTGAGCCCGTATGGCCGCTGGTGGAAACACCGGTCCCGCAGACGAGCGTGCCGGGTGAGTGGACTTCCGCCACGCAGCCGATTCCCAGCAAGCCGCCGGGCTTCGACGTGCAGGGACTCACCGAAGACGATCTGATCGACTTCACGCCGGAACTGCGCGCCGCCGCGTTGGAAGCGATCGCCAATTACACCTGGGGCCCGGTGTACACACCGCCCTCGCTCGTCAGTGCAACCAATGGCGGCACCATCCAGGTGCCAGGCTTCGGCGGTGGTGCCAACTGGACTTCCGGCGCGGCCGATCCGGAGACGGGCTTCGTCTATGTCGGTTCTTCCACGAGCCCCACGGTATTGGGCCTCGTTCCCAATCTGCCGCCACGTCCCGATGATCCCGATTACTCGGATTACAGACTGAGCGGTTCACTACCGACGCTGCCACATGGTTTGGCGTTACTGAAACCACCCTATGGGCGCATCACCGCCTATGACATGAACAAGGGCGAGATCGTCTGGCAGATTCCCAATGGCGGGACACCGCCGGATGTGCAGGAGCAACTCGATGCCGCAGGACTTACGAACGTTCCTCCCACCGGCAGTCGGTCCCAGGCGGGACTCTTGGTGACACGTACGCTGCTCTTTGCTGGAGAAGGGGCACGCGGACAGCCGATCCTGCACGCCTATGACAAGGCCACCGGTGAGAGCGTGTGGGAAACGCGCATGCCTTCGGGGCCGCAGACCGGCTTGCCGATGACCTACATGCACGAGGGCAGGCAGTACATCGTGATGGCGGTCAACGGCAATGCGCCTGGTGAAAGCGGCAAGGCCGCGCAGCTCGTCGCCTGGGCCTTGCCACGTGAATGAAGATTGTTATTGGCAGCTGAAATTGGCGGCATCGTCGGTGCTGCCACTGCCGCTGTAGACCGCACGCTGCGGGTAGGGACAGAGCGGTCGCGTGCGCGTAACCGTGCCGTTCTCCGAATGTGCGGCGTCGATCCGTGCCGGCACTTCACCACGTTCCACCCAGGCTTCCAGCACGGGCAGCATGTCGAAATCCGCAGTGCCCGGACCACCACCGCAGTGGTTCATGCCCGGCACCATGAAGAGCCGATAATGCTTCTGGAGTTCGTCGACACTGCCGACGGTGTCGATCACCTGCTCGTAGTACTGCACCGTGCTACCCGGCGAAATCTGCGGATCGCTCCAGCCGTGATACGAGAGCAGCTTGCCGCCACGCGCGAAGAATTCGCTGAGATCGGTTTGAAGTGCATCGAGCTCTGCGGACTTCTCGCGAGTCAAGGCCACATCGCGTTCGAAATCGAAGTCGGTGAAGGCCCAATCGGGATCCTCGAACACGACGTACTTGAAAAGATCGATGCCGGGCGCGAAGGGACGCTCGCCCGCCATCGTGCCCCAACCCAATTCGCTTCCCGGCGAGAGGCCCGGCACGATGACGGCGCCGCTATCGCGGTCGCTTACATCCGCATAGATGTGGCGCGCGGTGGCAATCTGTGCAGAGGTGAGGCAGGACATTTTGTCTTCACCCTGACATTGCAGCACCGCAGGATCGAAGGCACAGCGCTGAGGGTCGCCGATCACACCATCCTCGACACCATCGTTGGCATCACAGGCAGCGAGCGCCGCCGCATGCAGCGTGCGGAATTTTTCCGCCGGTATCGCGTTCTCCGCCGTCAGATGCACTGCCTGCGCCACCCACACGGTCTGCATCGCGCGGCCACTCCAGTTGAGTCCCGGTGAGCCGGCGATGATGCCGTCGTAATCCTCCGGGTAACGCTGCGCTTCCTGCATGCCCTGACGTCCGCCGGCAGAGCAGCCGTTGAAGTAGGAATATTGCGGCGCGCTGTCATAGAAGCGTTCGATCAATTCCTTCGCACGTACCGTCATCAGATGCGTGGCGCGATGACCGAAGTCGCGCAATTTCTCGGGATGTCCGAGCGCGAAGGAGGCGCTGCCTCCGGTATGGCCGGTATCCGTGCTCACCGTTGCATAGCCGCGGCGCAGACCATCGGCCAAAGCCGAGGTTGCAATCGAACCCGTCCAGCCACCATTGCCGACGCCGAGCAGTTTGCGGTTCCAGTTTTCGAGCGGCAGCCACACTTCGATCTCGATTTCGGAATCGCTGGTGGGCGTGAGCGTGGCGGTCACGCGGCAGAAAGAAGGCAGATCGGCGTAAGCGGCCGCTGCCGTAGGTTGGGCATTGGGAGGACTGAAGGTGCCGGCCGCCACGGATTGTGCCGTGGTGATACGGCCATCGGGCAACGCAACCGCAGCGAGGTCCTCGCAGGAAGCGGCGTAGGCGGGCAGGGCGGCAATGCTGGAAACGAGTAGCAAGGTGGCACTGAGGGCCTTGCGGGAAAAGGCGGGCGTGACGAAATTCATGGACTGTCCCCTCGCGATCAAAGTGCGGGGAGTAAAGCAGCAGTGCCCGCGCAATTCAATAATGGAACGGCGCCTGCGGAACGTGTGTGGAACTCACTCGCCGCGTGCTTTGTGTTTCAACTCGAAGGCGCGCACGATCACGTAGGCGATCAGCGCGAAGACGAAGAACACGAGCAAGAGCCAAGCGATGCCCTGCAGTGTGCCGATCACGGTGCGATAGAGTTCCAGTACCCAGCGCTCGTTGGTCAGGCTCAGGATCTGCTCACCCTCGGGATAGAACATGGGGGTGATGTAGCGCTCGAGTTCCCAGATGCGCACACCGCGCGAGATGCCCACCACGTAGACTGCGAACTTCATGTACTTGACCCATGCTGCACTGATGTCGTCGGGCACGATGCGGCGCAGGATGCCGTTGATCGGCGTATCGAAGAAGCGCGCCACCAGGAAGGACACACCCAAGGCGGTGAGAAAGGTGACGAGCAATAGCGTGAAGAACATGTGTGCTCCTGTTCATCGGCTTCGGCAGGTGTGCGGCGCAGTGTACCGGCTGATTCTGCCGCAGGGAAATGGGCAAGATGTTACTTAGTGTTGTCGGCGTGACGGCGGAAAAGTCCAGTGCTGCAGCAAGGCCTGCTACACTCAAGCACCTTTCGTTTCAGTGAGTCGATGCCGATGCAAGCGTATTCATTGCTCGATCTTTCTCCCATCGCCGAAGGCAGCACACCAGCGCAGGCGCTGCGCAATTCACGTGAACTCGCCGTTCACGCCGAGCGCTTGGGTTACAAGCGTTTCTGGATGGCCGAGCATCACAATTCGACGGGAATCGCCAGTGCGGCAACGGCAGTGGCCCTGTGCTACGTCGCCGAAGCGACGACAACGATACGCATTGGCGCCGCAGGCATCATGTTGCCGAATCATTCGCCGCTCGTGATCGCGGAACAATTCGGCACCCTCGAGAGCCTGTATCCGGGCCGCATCGATCTCGGCCTGGGACGTGCACCCGGCACCGATGGCAAGACCGCGTACGCACTGCGGCGCGAGAATTTCCGAGCCGACGAAAGTTTTCCGCAGGACGTGCGCGAACTGCAGGATTATTTCCATCTCGGCCACAATGGCATCAAGGCCGTGCCGGGGCATGGCTTGCATGTGCCGCTTTGGCTACTGGGTTCCAGTTTGTTCGGCGCGCAACTCGCCGCGACGATGGGCTTGCCCTATCTGTTCGCTTCACACTTTGCGCCCGATGCGCTCGATCAAGCGCTCGCCGTTTATCGTCACACCTATCAACCCAGTGCCGAACATCCCAAGCCTTATGCCGGTGCCGCCATCAATGTGTTCGCGGCGGATACACAAGAGGAAGGCGAGCGTCTCAAACGCGGCATGTTGCAGGGCTTCATCTTCTTGCGTCGCGGTCAGGCGGGTCCCTTGCGTCCGCCGGTGGATGATCTCGGCGAGATCGCCTTGCCACACGAGATCACCATGGCTGAGCAAGTGTTGCGTGAATCAGCCGTCGGCACGCGCGAGAACGTGAAGGCTTTCATCGAACGTTTCCTCGAACGCACGCAGGTCGACGAATTGATCGTGACCTGTCATTCCTACGATCACGCGGCGCGACTGAAGAGCTTCGAGATTGCTGCTGAGGTTCTGCAAGAGCTCATGAGCAAGAGCTGAGCACCCGGAAAATTTTTCCGGTCGTTTGCAGAGAGTTCCGATCGCTCTTACCGAAAGTTCCCCAATTGCTGAGGAAAAGCGGCTGGCATGCTTGCTGCATTCCACTTGCTGAGCCCGGTTGGGCGAACCAAGAGGAGTGTGGACATGAAGAAACAGCTTAAGGAGCTCTTGCTGCAGGGGCTGGAAACCGAGTTGGGTGGCGTCGAGGTGTACACCACCGCGCTCGAATGCGCAGTTAATCCCGACTTGAAGGAAGAGTGGCAGAAGTATCTGGAACAAACGACTCGTCACGTGCAGATCATGGAAGAGCTCTGCACCACCGTCGGCATCAACCCAGAAGAACAAACGCCCGGTCGTCAGGTCGTGCATCACCTGGGACAGTCACTCGTGCAAGCCATGGAACTGGCATTGAGCGCCGGCGATCCGGAAGCCGCCGAGCTCGTCGCTTGCGAATGCGTCGTGCTCGCGGAGACGAAGGATCATCAGAACTGGGAACTGATGGAGCAGTGTGCCAAGAAGGCCTCGAACAAGGACAAGGTGGCGAGCGCCATTCAACAGGCAGTGGAAGAGGTGGAGGATCAGGAAGACGAACATCTCTATCACACCAAGGGCTGGGCCCGGGAACTGTGGATCAAGTCGCTCGGCATGCCCGCAGTGATTCCGCCGCCGGAAGAAGAAAAACACGTCAAGACAGCCATCGGTGCCTCACGCGCAGAACAAGCGCGTGAATCCATGCTGCCGAAACACTGAGACAGGTCGCGGCGTTGCACCTGGGGTGTAGCGCCGCTTCCTCGGTACTTCTCATGCAGGCATGGCTCATGCAGGCATGGCCAAGGGGCGAGCCAAGTCCAGTTCACGCCAGGGGCGCGTGTCCGCTTTCAGAATCTTCGCCAGTTGCTCGAGCGCAATTGCGTTGCGTTCCTTGGTGTGCGCCGCGACGCAATCGCGCGGCACCAGCAACGCGTAGTCGAGCATGTACCCGTCATTGGCGGTGAAGTACACACAGATGTCGGTGGCGATGCCGGTCAGTATGAGGTTGCGCGTACCGAGATGGCGCAACAAGGTATCGAGCGTCGTGGAAAAGAAGCCCGAATGTTTGGGTTTCAGTACGAAATAATCTTGGCGGCTCGGTAACAGCTGGCCCACCACTTCCTTGGCGATCTCGTTGCGTTGCAGACAGTGTTCGATCTGCTCTTCCATGCTCGAACGCCAGTGGCCGAAGTTGTCGTTGGCGTAGATCACCGGTATGCCGAGCGACACCGCATGCGCTTTCAGTGCCGCGATCTCGTGCGCCATCGCCAGCACCTGCTCCTTCATCTGCGGAGCTTCGGGAAAGTCGAAGTCGTTGATCACATCGATCAGAATCAGCGCAAACGCCGAACGTGAATCGTTGTCGCTCGTATGATGAGCTTCCATGTTCATCCTTGTTCAAGGCGTCATCACGACCTTGATGCAACCGTCTTTCTTTTCCTGAAACATGCGATAGGCACGTGGCGCTTCCGACAGCGGCAAGCGATGCGTGATCACCCGTGACAGATCGATTTCGCCGGCGAGCACGCGATCGAGCAGCGGCGCGAGATAGCGTTGCATGTGCGTCTGCCCCGTCTTGAGCGTGAGCGCCTTGTTCATGATTCCACCGATGGGAAACATGTTCGCGTAACCGAGATAGACACCCGGTACGGAAAGCGTGCCACCCTTGCGACAACAGCGCGCGATCTGTTGCAACACGTGCGGATGAGGCAAGGGTAGGCGCGTCAGTGACTTGGCCTTGTCGGCAATGGCGTCGCCAACCCCGTGACCATGCGCTTCGGCGCCGACGGCATCGATGCAACTGTCGGGGCCACGGCCATTGGTCATCTCCATGAGGCGTTCGTAGATTTCGTCGGGATCGAAGCTCGCAATCGTTTCCGCCTTGCCCCAGCTGCCGGCAAGTCCCAGCCGTTCGCCGACGTTGTCGATGGCGATCACTCGGCCGGCGCCGAGCATCCACGCGCTCTGGATACAGAACTGTCCGACCGGGCCGCAGCCCCACACGGCAACGGTGTCGCCGGGTTCGATGTCGGCGTTTTCCGCAGCCATGTAACCGGTGGGGAAAATGTCGGAGAGAAACAGCACCTTGTCGTCGGGCAGGCCGGCGGGAATCTTGATGGGCCCGATGTCCGCATGCGGCACGCGCACGTATTCGGCCTGGCCACCTTTGAAACCGCCGGTCATATGGCTGTACCCGAACATGCCGCTCGTGGCGTGGCCCATCATCGCGATGGCCTTTTCCTTGCCGGGATTGGTCGTATCGCAGAGCGAATATTCCTGCCGCTGACAGAAGAAGCAGGAACCGCAGGAAATGGTGAAGGGCACCACCACACGATCGCCGATGGCGAGACCTTTCACTGCATTGCCGACCGCGACGACTTCTCCCATGAACTCATGGCCGAGCACATCCCCGTTTTCCATCGTCGGCACCATGCCGCCGTAGATGTGCAGGTCCGATCCGCAGATCGCGGTGGCGGTGACGCGAACGATTGCATCGCGCGGATCTTCGATGGTGGGATCGTCGATCGTATCCACGCTGACATCTTCCTTGCCGTGCCAACACAAGGCTCTCATGGCTGCTCCTCCTTGCCGACGCTCGGGATTGCGCGTCAATGCAGGAGAGGGTGCAACCGCTATGCCAGGCGGTGATGTCGTTGAGGCTGAGCGGAAAATGGCTCGCGGCGTGCAATGCACTAGGCATTCACGCGCGAGCGCTCAGTAGCTTTTACAGCGCGATGAAAAACTTACCGGTGGGAGGCTCATCAGTGCAGAGTCGGTAAGCATCATTCCTTGCGATCGGAGGGATGATTGATGCCATCGGACAGAGTCACTTCCTCGATCAGGAAGGGATTCACCCCCTCGAGGCAGCCGACGTTGAAACCATAGAGGTTGGGATTCGATCGTGTTTGGTGATGCGTGTAGATGCCGCAGTTGCCGCAGAAATAATGTTTTGCGGTGTGGGAGTGGAAGGTGTAGAGCTTCAGTTGGTCGGCGCCCTTCACGACGCGCAAGGCTTCCAGCGGCACCAACGCCATCAGCGCTCCTTTGCGGCGACAGATCGAACAGTTGCAACGGCGGGGAATGGAGATGCCGTCGGGCAGATCGATTTCGAGTTCCACCGCGCCGCAGTGGCAAGTGGCACGATGCTTGGGTTGGATTACCGTATCTCCTACTTGCTTGATCATGCAGTACTCCTATTTAGCTTCAACCGTAAGCAGAACTCGTTTGGCGAGTTCTTGATACTCAATCCTTGGCGCGATCAGCGGGGTGGTTTACTCCGTCGTAGACCTTGATGCCTGAAATCAAAAATGGATTCACCCCTTCGAGACAGCCCACGTTATATCCGTACTGATGCGGATTCGAACGGCGTTGGTGGTGCGTGTAGATGCCGCAGATATCGCAGAAGTAGTGCTTGGCGGTGTGGGTGTTGAACGTATAGAGCTTGAGATGTTCGCTCTTCACGATTCGGATCGCATTCAATGGCGCGGAGGCGACGATGGCTCCCTTACGGCGACAGATGGAGCAGTCGCAGTGCCGTGGATCTTCGATGCCATTCGGTAATTCCAGTTCCAGCTCTACCGCGCCGCAGTGACAAGTGAGGCGGTGTATGGGTTGAATTACCGTATCTCCAACTTGTCTGATCATTGAGCCCCTCGAATCTAAACTCTTAATAGCGCCCTGAACCCTCGCGCTGCGTAATAAGACTCTGCGCCGTTGTGGTAGACAAATACTGTGTCATAGCGGCGATCGCAGAAGAGGGCACCACCGAGCTTGCGGATTTCGGGAGGCGTCAGGATCCAGCTCGATGTTTTCTGATCGAACTTGCCGAGCTTTTGCAGTGCGCGGTACTGCGCCTCGTCAAGCAGTTCGACACCCATGGCCTTTGCCACTTCGACGGCGCTGCCTTTCGGCTTGTTGGCCTTGCGCGCATCGAGAGCGGCGCGGTCGTAGCAGAGACTTCTACGACCGGCAGGGCTTTCCGCCGAGCAGTCGCAGAACAGATATTCGCCGCTTTTCTTGTCGACACCGATCACATCGGGCTCACCACCGGTGGTTTCCATCTGCCGCAGCGCTTCCACTTTCTCGGGTTGGGCGCAGAGGCGCGCTTCGACCTCTTCCCATTTGATCTTGGGGTGACGCGCCATGTTGGCTGCGAAACGTTCTTTCAAAGTGATGACGATGGCGTCGGTTTGACTGGCACTTGGTTGCTTCGCTGCAGGCATCGTTCAGACCTCGGTGTCATCGAGCTTCGTTGCGCTCAGGCATGGTGCAGGGATTCCGGAATGATCGTCCAGTAAGGCAGTTGGTGTCGAGGGTGCGGGGGAGAGCAGTTGTGGCAGTTCGATCTCGCGAAGATCGACCTGTTGCCATTTCAGATCCACGCCGGCGCGCAAAAGTTTTTGGCGAATGGTGGGCGCGATGCGTTCGAGCGCCTGCATTGCGTCGGCGCCGAAGGTGCAACCATTGACGTCGTGCGGCAGGCCTTCGATACGAAAGGGACAGACCCAGTGCCAACCATTGCCGACGTAGACCGGCGCCCCGATCGTGATGTCGATGCTGTCGCCTTCCTCGCTGCGGAGTTGCCGTTTGGTCCACACCTCCTGCAGAGGGACGGGTGATTGAAAGTCGTCCATGAGTACTCCTTGCGCTTGCGGTGCTGGAAAGCCTAACAGGTCGGGCAGAGCGGGCCTGAACAGCGAGCATGAAAAAGGGAGCCGAAGCTCCCTTTTTCGTGTGTACCACTTACTTGGTGCGGTTGAGGCTCTGCTCCAACTGATCCAAGGTTTCCATGGCCGGCAGACACTGCGCGATGGAGGCGTTCGGTTCGCGGCCTTCCTTGATGGCGGCGAAGAACTCGCGGTCCTGCAGCTCGATGCCGTTCATGGACACGTCCACTTTGGACACGTCGATCTGGTTGTTCTTACCGTCGAACAGATCGTCGTAACGGCAGATGTAGGTGCCGTTGTCGCAGATGTAGCGGAAGTAGGTGCCGAGCGGACCATCGTTGTTGAAGGACAGCGACAGCGTGCAGATGGCGCCGCCGGTGGTCTTCATGCCGATGCTCATGTCCATGGCGATGTTGAGCTCGGGGTGGTAGGGGCCTTCCAGAGCGAAGGCGTGAGCCACTTTCTCACCGGTCTGATACTGGAACAGGTCCACGGTGTGGCAGGCGTGGTGCCACAGCAGGTGGTCGGTCCAGCTGCGCGGCTGACCGGCAGCGTTGAGGTTGCTGCGACGGAAGAAGTAGGTCTGCACGTCCATCTGCAGCACTTTCAGTTCGCCGGCTTTGATCTTCTTGTGGATCCACTGGTGGCTGGGGTTGAAGCGACGGGTGTGGCCAGCCATGGCGACCAGTTTCTTGCCCTGCGCAGCCATTTCCTGCTGCGTGGCGAGAATGGCCTTGGCATCGGCCAAGGAGTCGGCCATCGGAATCTCGACCTGCACGTGCTTGCCGGCTTTCAGACACTGGATGGTCTGAGCGGCATGCACCTGAGTGGCGGAGGTGATGATCACCGCGTCGACGTCGAATTTCTCCAGGCACTCGCCCAGATCGGTGCCCCACTGTTTGATGCCGCGTGCTTCGGCAGCCTCGCGGGTGGCGTCTTCGCGACGACCGCAGATGGCGGTCACTTCGACATCAGGGATGTTCGCGATTGCGTCCATGTGCTTCTGTGCGAAGGCGCCATGGCCAACCATTAATACTTTCATCGGAATCTCCTGGTTTGGTTTGCTTAGTTGGAAATCGGGGCTCGTTTACTTGTTGAGATCGTCGAGCGAATCGAGATACACGAGGCCGGCCTTTTCCAGGCGCTCGCGCATTTTGTAGATGTCGAGACCGAGCTCGCCGGCCTGCAGTTTGACGCGCTTGGCCACTTCGGCTTCTTCGCGTGCCTTGGCCTTGTCGCGTACGGCAGCGGCATGCTGACGCTGTACCACACAAACGCCGTCGTCGTCGGCCACGATCACGTCACCGGGCGTGACGTAGGCGCCGGCGCAGACGATGGGCACGTTCACACAGCCCAGCGTTTCCTTCACGGTGCCCTTGGCGTGAACGGCCTTGGACCACACCGCGAAGCCCATCTCGCGCAGATCGCGGGTGTCGCGCACGCCGGCGTCGATGATCAGTGCTTTGACGCCACGCGCCAGACAGGAAGAGGCGAGCAGGTCGCCGAAGTAACCGTCGGTGCTGTCGGCGGTTACACCCACCACCAGGATGTCGCCCGGTTTGCAGAGTTCGATGGCGACGTGGACCATCCAGTTGTCGCCCGGTTGGGCAAGGATGGTGACGGCACTGCCGGCCAGACGCACGTCCTGCTGGATGGGACGCATGTAGGGAGCCATGAGGCCAACGCGGCCCTGCGCTTCATGCACGGTGGCGACGCCCAATTGGCCGAGATCGTCGATCACTGCCTGATCGGCACGGGGAATGTTGCGAACTGCGACTGGTTTCATCATGGGACAGAACTTCCGCTGGGGTGAAAAAGGCCGTCATTATATGCAGCGCCCCGGGCAGTCTCAAATGCCATTTGATCGGCGCAAATACCCGAAAAATTTGGATTTTTTCTTGACGAAGACGAACCTGGCGGTACGTTCGCCGCGGTTCACTTTGCCCTCGTCCTCCCGGATAATGCGGCACGTTTTGCGCCCGCCAACCCGCTTGGGCGCCATCGGTTCGATCCATTCAGAGGTAACGAGGTAAGCCATGCAAAAAGCCATTCCCTGCCTGTTGATGCGCGGCGGCACGTCCAAGGGCACGTATTTTCTGGCCGAGGATCTGCCGGCAGACACGGCGGAGCGGGACAAAGCCCTGCTCGGCATCATGGGCTCGCCCGACAAGCGTCAGATCGACGGTGTCGGCGGCGCGCATCCCCTGACCAGCAAGGTGGCGGTGATCAAGAAATCCGAGCGCCCGGGCGTGGACGTGGACTACCTCTTCCTGCAGGTGTTCGTCGATGAAGCCAAGGTCAGCTCCAGTCAGAACTGCGGCAACATCCTCGCCGGCGTCGGTCCCTTCGCCATCGAAAAAGGCTTGGTGAAAGCGAACGACGGCGAGACCGTCGTCACCGTGTACATGGAAAACACCGACAGCATCGCCAAGCAGCGCATCCAGACCCCGGGCGGCAAGGTGCAGTACGCCGGCAATGCGTCGATCGACGGTGTGCCCGGCACGCATGCGCCGATCATGATCGAATTCGTCGACGTCGCCGGCTCGAGCTGCGGCGCACTGTTCCCCACCGGCAACTTCGTCGATGAAGTGAATGGCCTGAAAGTGACGATGGTCGACAACGGCATGCCGGTGGTGATGATCGATGCGCGCGATCTCGGTCTGCAGGGCGACGAAAGCATCGCCGAACTCGAAGGCAATGCCGAACTCAAGCAGACCATCGAAGCGCTGCGTCTGGCCTGTGGCCCTCTGATGAATCTGGGCGACGTGAAAGACAAGACCGTGCCGAAGATGACCATCGTCTCGCCGCCGAAGAAAGGTGGCCTGATCAATACCCGCAGCTTCATTCCGCATCGCGTGCACGATGCCGTCGGCGTGTTGGCGGCCGCGAGTGTCGCCACTGCGGCGAACATTCCGGGTGCCGTTGGTCACGACATCGCGAACATTCCCGAAGGCAAGCGTCGTCTCTGCGAAGTGGAGCATCCGACGGGTTCGATGGGGGTGGAAGTGGAGCTCGACGACGATCCGAACAATCTCGTGCCGAAGAGCACGTCCATCATGCGCACGGCGCGCCTTCTGATGTCGGGCACCGTGTACTACCTCGACTGAGCAAAAGCAGACACAAAAAACCGGGGCATGCCCCGGTTTTTTCATGCGCTGAAATTCGAATCAAGGCGGTGTGAAGGACTGCAACGAGAAGCGCAGCGCGCCGTGATCGTCGAGCTGCCAGATGATGTTGCGCAACACGCGGTCGCCGACGCGTGCCGAAGGAATCTGCAGCGTGCGCGTGGTGGCGTCGTAGTAGGCGGCGTGTTCGGGGACCGAGTCCAACAATCTGAGGGAGTCGCGCACGACGATGGCGGAAAGGCCCACACCATCGAAGTCGCGCTGCAATTGCGCCGAGTAGTATTCATCGCCGATGCGTACCGGCAGGGTGAAATAGTTGTCGCAGAGTTCGGTGACGGCGTCCTGCGGGCTGTCCATGCGGCAATGGAAGGGGCTCGGCAACTTGTCGAGCGCATAGGCGCGGCGGATCAAGACGAGATCGTTGGTCTGCACCCAGGCGCCGAATGAGGGCATGACGGGCACTTCGGTGAAGGCGTTGCCCAAGGTGCTGCGCAGGTTGATGCGCTGCAGATCGGCGATGGCGTCGACCACTTCCATGCCGCTCACGATCTCGGCGAACACCGTGTAGCCGCCATTCTGGTAATCGAGGTGTCCCGAATTGTCACCCAGGTTGACGAACCACTGACTGGTGGCGCTGTGCGGTGAGCCGGCCAGCGTCGCCATGGCGACGGTGCCGCGGCGGTTGGAGACTCCGGCTTCGTTGGGGATGGGGGGATCTTCGGGGATGGTGGAGACGACGCCTTCGGGGGTCAGCTTGTAGCCGCCGCTCTGGATCACGAACTTCTGTCCGTTGGCGTAGCGTTCGCTGCGATGCACGATGGTGTTGTCATAGTCGCCATCACGCACATAGTTGAGAAAGTTGCGCACCGTCTGTGGGGCCTTGTCGTGCAGCAATTGCATGCAGAAGTTGCCCAGGGTGCTTTCCATGCACACGTATTGCTGCGCCTGCGCCGGGAAGCTGTGCAGCCCCGCCAGCACGACTACGCTTGCCAACAATCGTTTCATGTCTACCTCATGTCAAAATGATGGCACAAGGTTAGCCACGGAAAATGTCCAAAAAAAGGCGACCTTTGTACCAAGGCCGCCTTCTTTGTATGAGTTCTGTAACACCGAACACCCGTTCACACGCTTTGGGTGCTCAGGTTCTCCTCATTCCCCCTCGACGAAGGTGTAGGCGCAGATCTTGTTGCCGTCCGGGTCGCGCAGATAGGCGGCATAGGCGGTGGGGGCGAAGGTGCGCGGGCCGGGTTCGCCTTCGTTGATGCCACCGTTGGCAAGGCCGGCAGCGTGGAACTGACGCACGGCCTCGCGCGAGGCGGCAGCGAAACCGATGGTGGCACCGTTGGCGTAGGTGGCGGGCAATCCGTTGGCGGGCTGGAGTATCGCGAACTCCGGGTGGTCGACACCGTACAACGTACCTTTCTCGCCGAGCGGGCCGAGGTTCTTCACCCCCAGGGCGCCGAGAGTGGCGTCGTAGAACTTGACGGAGCGGCTCATGTCGTTGGTGCCGACGCAGACGTGCGTAAAGATTGCCATGTGAAACTTGGTCCTCTGCAAAATGAAGTGAAGATGTTGCCCGGTCGTTGCCGCGCGGCGGCGATTATAGGGCAACCGTAAAAGGCGAGAAGGGGCAGTTGTCCCAGCAGGTACAGTTCGGCTCCGTTCGTGTCCATTCCGAACCACGCCGTTCGGAGTCGATCAAACAATCGAGGAAAAACTGGGAAAGCGATGCAGGCGCGCAAAAACTTCCTTTAGAATCCGGCCCTGTCGCGCCAGGGGACTTAGCGTGCGCGGCACTCGCCATCCATCAACGCGAAGCCAGAACAACAAGAATCAGGAACAGTCATGTCACATCTGCGTCGCCGTTCGCCCGCCGTATCCACCTTCGTTCTTTCCACGCTTGCGCTTGCCTGCTTTGCAGCCGGTGCCCGTGCCCAGGACCTCGGTGTCGGCATTCAGCTCTTCAACGAAACCTGCGCTCATTGCCACGGCGCGAACGGCCAAGGCGGTGTCCTGGCTCCCTCGCTGCTGCAGCGCGTCGCCAGCGAAGACGATGCCGGCCTGATCGCCTTCCTCAAAGTGGGCAACCCAACCAAGGGCATGCCACCGGCGCCGGTCACCGACAACCAATATCCGGATCTGCTCGGCTATTTGCGCTTCCTCGCGGAGAACGTGTCCGATGCCACGTATTCGGCCGATGGTGCACGCAACCAGTATTCGTCGATGCCGACCATCGAGAACTTCAAACCGGTGACGGAAGAGATGTTGCTCAATCCCGATCCCGCCGATTGGCTGTGGTACAGCCGCACTCCGGATGCACAGCGTTTCAGTCCGCTCGATCAGATCAATCGTTCCAATGTGAAGAATCTGGGCCTGGCCTGGTCGCGCGGCCTGCCGGCCGGCATCACGGAAACGATTCCCACCGTCTACAACGGCGTCATGTACATCAACTTGCCCGGTGGCAACGTCGCCGCACTCGATGCCACCACCGGCGACACGATCTGGGAATACAAACGTGACTACGTGAACCCCGGCACGGGTGGCAGCAGCCGTTCGAAGACGCTCGCCATCTTCGAAGACATGATCTATTTCACCGCGCCCGATGAAACCATCGTGGCGCTCGATGCCGTCAACGGTACCGTGCGTTGGGAAGCGCCCACGCCCGGTCGCGGCAACACCACCGGTGCCATCGTCGCGGAAGGGGTGGTGGTATCGAGCGGTACCTGCCGTTCCTATGAAGCCTGCAACATCACCGGCCACGATGCGCGCACGGGCGAGCTGAAGTGGACCTTCCTGCTGGCGCAGGAGGAAGGTGATCCGAATGGGGATACCTGGGCAGGCCTGCCGTTTGCACAACGTCGCGTGTCGTCCTGGGGCCTGCCCGGTGGTTACGACGAAGAAACCGGCACATTGTTCTGGAGCGTCGCCAACCCGAGCCCTTATACACGTCTCGAACGTCACGGCAATTCCGATGCGATCCCGGCCATGGCGCCGGCCGATCTCTACAGCAACTCCACGCTCGCGCTCGATCCGCAGACCGGCGAGCTCAAGTGGTACTACCAGCATCTACCCGGCGACGACTGGGACGAGGACATGAACCAGGAGCGCATCATCCTGCGCACCAAGGTCAATCCCGATCCCGAGCACGTGAAGTGGATCAATCCCAACCTGCGCCGTGGTGAAGAACGCGACATCGTCGTGAACGTGGGTGAGGGCGGCGGACTCTGGGCACTCGACAAGCACACGGGTGAATTCCTGTGGGCCACGCCGTTCCCGTACGACCATCCCAACTTCCTGATCAGCGACATCGATCTGGAAACCGGTCGCACGGTGATCAACCGCGAACTCGTGCTCGACGAGCCCGGTGCCCACCGCATCATCTGTTTCTTCAATGCGCGCAGTTATTGGCCGAGCGCGTACAGCCCGCGCACCAACAGCCTGTACGTGCCCTACATCAACAACTGCCTCAACATGACCGCCGCCACGCCGGCCACCGAGACCATGCCGGCCATGCCGGAAAGCCGCATCGGCATCCCGGCGCCGGGTTCGAATCTCGATGAGCTGAACGGCATGGCCAAGGTCAACATGGAAACCGGTGAGATCACGCGTTGGGTGATGGGCCGCATCCCCACCAACAGCTCGATCCTCGCCACCGCCGGCGACCTGATTTTCTGGGGCGACATCAACCGTCGCTTCCGCGCACAGGATGCGGAAACCGGCGAAGTGCTGTGGGAAACCATCGTCGGTGGTCCGATCTCGACCAGCAACATCACCTATTCGGTGAATGGTCGTCAGTACGTGGCTGTGATCACTGGCGCCAACCTGTCTCACCCCGGTCTCAACACCGGCACCATGGGCCCGATCCAGCTCAACCTGGACAACAGCCCCAACTCCAACGCGCTGTACGTCTTCGCGCTGCCGGAATGAGGCTGCCGTGCGCCGCGACGAAAAGATTCGATTCGTCGCGGCGCGTGCTTGCTTCGGCTCACACCTTTCACGATAGACTCGACGCATGCCGTCGCTTCGTCTATTCGCCGCTCTCGCCGTCCTCGCCTCAGCCACTGGTGTGGCGTTGAGCGCGTGGGCACAGGAATGGCGTGAATATCCCAGCATCGAACGTGGCTGGACGCGGCGTCCGGCACCGATCAACGGTCAACCAGAACCGGCCGAGTTCGTGGTGGGGCGGCTGATGTTCCCGCAGTACAACCGTGGCCCCTTCGGCAGCGGACGTGGTGATTGGCGGCAAGGTGGCACGGCCTGGACCGTGGACTATCCGGATGGCGATCGTACCTTCGCGCGCTTGCTCGGTCGTCTAACCGAACTCGACGTGCGCGTAGTGGAACAAGCGGTCAATCTCGACGATGGCGACACCGCCTTCGACTGGCCCTTCCTGATTTCAGGCCTGGTGGGTTCGTGGAATCTCACCGACGAGCAGGCGGTGAAGCTGCGTGAATACTTGCTCAAGGGCGGCTTTCTGCTCTGCGACAGTTTCTATGGGCAGGCAGAGTGGGATGGCTTCATGGCGACCTTGAAGCGCGTGTTTCCCGATCGCCTCGTCGTCGAACTGCCCGATGATCATCCCATCTTCCACAGTCCCTTCGATCTTTCCGACCGTCGTCAAATCCCCACCTGGCAATATCTTCCCTATGGTTATCGTGAAGGCGGAGACACGCCCTACTGGCGCGCCATACTCGATGACGATGGCAGGGTGATGGTCATGATTGCCTTCAACAACGACATCGCCGACGGCTGGCAACGCGCCGACGATCCCGGTTATCCGCAATACGAGGCCAACCTTGCCATTCGCCTGGGCGTCAACTTTGCGATCTATGCGTTGACCCACTAGTTCTGGATTCTGAATTGCCCGGTTCCGGAGTGATCAGGGGCAAACCCCTCGACGGAATTGATGCCTCCAGCGAGCATTCACCTTCATCGCGCGGCGAGCGTTCGGTTCATGTGGCGCATCCGTCATATCGCAGCGCTCTCTTGGGTTTAGCTAAAATCGCTGCTTGATTATGATTCGCTGAACTCGGCCATAGTGGCTGAGGAGTGTATGGCAAAGGACGGCCGATTGCAGATTTATGAAAACAATAACTGCATGGACAAACTCGAAGCCGTCTACAAGCTCCACAAACTATTGAAGGGTCGCAGAACCGTTCTGTCTCGCAAAGAGCTTGAACGCGAACTGGAACTGGCGCATTCAACAGCGACGCGTTTTCTACAGTACTGCCGTGATAGGCTGCAGATGCCGCTGATCTACGATAGAAGTCGCGGTGGCTACTGCTATGACGAGAAGTTGCGCAATACCTATGAATTACCGGGGCTCTGGTTCAATGCGGATGAGCTGAATGCGCTCATGACCAGTCACCAGTTGTTGGCCAAGGTGCAACCTGGAGTACTCGATCCCTACATTGCCCCTTTGCGCGAACGCCTTGCGACATTGCTGGAACACAGACGAGCCGGCAGCAAAGAGATCTTCAATCGCGTACGCATCCTGCCCATCGCAAGTCGCGAAACCCACCTTGAGGATTTTCAGCAGTGTGCCAATGCTCTTGTGCGTCGACGTCGGCTGCGCGTTCTCTACAGCAGTCGTAGCAGAGCGGAAGTCAGCGAACGCTGGATATCGCCACAACGCCTGGTGTATTACCGGGACAACTGGTACCTGGATGCATGGTGCCATCTGCGTGAAGGCCTGCGCACGTTTGCACTGGATCGGTTGCGTGCGCTCGAGTCAGGCGATGCGGCAAAGGACATCGACGACGCTACACTCGATGAACATCTCACTCGGACCTACGGCATCTTCTCCGGGCCCGTAACCGCCCGGGCTGTTATCCATTTTTCGGCGGATGCCGCACGTTGGATCGCTGACGAAGAGTGGCATCCCGATCAGACATCCCGCCATCTCAGTGACGGTCGCTGGGAACTCGAGATTCCCTACGGTAATCCCACTGAACTCATCCGCGACATTCTCAAGTTTGG
>CALEJT010000045.1 GCA_937898685.1 uncultured Gammaproteobacteria bacterium
CATCCTGCTCGGCGCTACCTTCGACAGGGGAACTGCCGTCGTCTTCGGGCTCGTTCACACGCTCCACACCGACGAGACGCTCACCTTCCTTCAGCTTGATCAGACGCACGCCCTGCGTGTTACGCCCCTGCAGACTGACTTCATCGACACGGGTACGTACGAGCGTACCCTTGTCGCTGATCAGCATGATTTCGTCGCCTTCGAACACCTGCAACGCACCGACGATGGCGCCGTTGCGCGCGCTGGCCTGAATGCCGATCACACCCTGGCCGGCGCGACCTTTGACCGGGAACTCTTCGACCGCCGTACGTTTGCCGTAGCCGTTCTCGCTCACGGCGAGAATCTGACCACCGGGCTGCGGGATGATCATGTCCACCATGCGCTGGCCTTCGAGCAGACGGATGCCGCGGACACCGCGCGACACACGCCCCATCGGACGCACCGTGCTTTCGTGGAAACGCACGGCCTTGCCGGAGCTGCTGTAGAGCATCACATCGCAGTCGCCGGTGGTGATGGCAGTCTTCACCAGCACGTCGCCTTCATCCAGCTCGATGGCCTTCAGACCAACACTGCGCTGATTGGAGAAAGCGGTGAGCTCGGTTTTCTTGACCGTTCCGTTCGCGGTGGCCATGAAGATGTAGTGGCCTTCGGTGTATTCGCGGATCGGCAAGAGACTCGTGATGCTCTCGCCTTCTTCGAGCGGCAACAGGTTCACGATGGGCTTGCCGCGCGAGGTGCGGCTCGCGACGGGAATCTGGTAGACCTTCAACCAATAGACTTTGCCACGCGAGGAGAAACACAGCAGCGTATCGTGCGTGCTGGCCACGAGCAGATGCGCCACGTGGTCTTCATCCTTCACTGCGGCCGCAGCCTTGCCCATGCCACCACGGCGCTGCGCCTGGTAGTCGCTGAGCGGCTGGCTCTTGGCATAACCACCATGCGAAATCGTCACCACGCGATCTTCTTCGGTGATCAGATCTTCGATGGTGAAATCCTGCTGCGAAGCCATGATCTCGGTGCGACGATCGTCACCGTAGTTGTTGCTGATTTCCTCGAGCTCGCCGCGGATCACTTCCATCAGACGTTCGTCGCTGGCGAGGATGCCGAGGAAGTCGGCGATCTGACGCAGCAGTTCCTGATAGTCGCTGATGAGTTTTTCGTGCTCGAGACCGGTCAGGCGATGCAGACGCAGTTCGAGGATGGCCTGTGCCTGTTCCGGCGACAGGTAATAGGCGCTGCCCTGCAGACCGTACTGCGACGGCAGGTCATCGGGACGACAGGCATTCGGACCGGCTTCGTCGAGCAACTTCATCACGCCTTCCGAACTCCACGCCCGCGCCAACAATTTTTCCTTGGCTTCGGCGGCACTCGGCGAGGTCTTGATCAGCTCGATCACCTCATCGATGTTGGCGAGTGCAACGGCCAGACCTTCGAGGATGTGGCCACGTTCGCGAGCCTTGCGCAGCAGGTAGACGGTACGGCGGGTGACGACTTCGCGACGATGATTGATGAAGGCCTGCAGCATCTCCTTCAGGTTGAGCAGCCGCGGCTGACCGTCCACCAGCGCCACCATGTTGACGCCGAACACCACCTGCATCTGCGTCTGGGCGTAGAGGTTGTTGATCACCACCTCACTCATTTCGCCCTTGCGCAGTTCGATCACGATGCGCATGCCCTCTTTGTCGGACTCATCGCGCAGCTCCGTGATGCCTTCGATCTGTTTTTCCTTGACGAGCTCGGCGATACGTTCGATCAGGCGCGCTTTGTTCACCTGATACGGCAGCTCGGTGACGATGATGCTCTGCTTACCGGTGCGCTCGTCTTCTTCGATCGTGGTGCGCGCACGCACGTAGAGTTTGCCGCGGCCCGTGCGATAGGCCTGCACGATGCCGGCACGACCATTGATGATGCCGGCGGTCGGAAAATCGGGACCCGTCACGTATTCCATCAGCTCGTCGACGGTGATGGAGGGGTTGGCCATCACGGCGATGCAGGCGGTGATGACCTCGCGCATGTTGTGCGGCGGAATGTTGGTGGCCATGCCCACGGCGATACCGGAGGAGCCGTTCACCAGCAGGTTGGGCACCTTGGTCGGCAGCACCACGGGAATCTTTTCGGTGCCATCGTAGTTGTCGGTGAAGTCGACGGTTTCCTTGTCGAGGTCGGCCATCAGATCATGCGCCAGACGCTCCATGCGGATCTCGGTGTAACGCATGGCCGCCGCAGCGTCGCCATCCACCGAACCGAAGTTACCCTGACCATCCACCAACGGATAACGCAGCGAAAAATCCTGCGCCATGCGCACGATGGTTTCGTAGACGGCGGAATCGCCGTGCGGATGGTATTTACCGATGACGTCGCCCACGACACGGGCGGACTTCTTGTAGGGCTTGTTCCAGTCGTTGCCGAGTTCGCTCATCGCGAACAACACGCGTCGATGTACGGGCTTCAGACCATCACGCACGTCCGGCAGAGCGCGTCCGATGATTACGCTCATGGCGTAATCGAGATAGGACTGCCGCATTTCGCTTTCGATGGTGACGGACTGGATCTGATCGTGGTTTTCAGCCATGCCTGTTACGTCTTCCCCGCCCCTGCAAGCCAACGCGCAAGGGGCTCGGGAGCCATCGCGTGTCGCAGCAGTTAAGCATTTGATTGAATTTGGTTTTTCACCAGTTTGACAAGCCGCGAATGCTAGCACGGATGCGGGTCAGCCGCTATACTCGCGCACTCTTCGTTGGCAGGTCCCTGCATGCACAACTCCAATTCCATCGAGCCTCGAGCGGATGTGCTTCTTCATCCCCGCTGGCTGCTACCGATGACCAGCCCCGGCCTGGTACTGCAAGGACATTCGCTTGCGCTCGCGGGCTCACGCATCGTTGCGATCGGGCCGACCGAGGAATTGCGCGCGCAGCATCCCGCGGCACAGGAAATCACGCTGTCGTCGCATGTACTCATGCCCGGCTTCATCAATGCGCACACGCATGCGCCGATGGCGCTGTTGCGCGGCTATGCCGATGATCTGCCGCTGCAACCATGGCTCGAGCAGAAAATCTGGCCGGCGGAAAGTCTCATCATGGGTGAGGATTACGTGGCCGACGGCACGCGCCTCGCGATCGCGGAAATGCTGCTCGGTGGTACCACCACCTTCACCGACATGTATTTCTTCGCCGATCAAACCGCGCGCGTCGCCGACGAACTCGGCATCCGTGCTCAGCTCGCCAGCCCCGTGTTCGACTTCCCCACCTCCTGGGCCAACGATCCCGACGAATACATTGCCAAGGCGACCTCACTGCACGATCGCTATCGCAATCATGAGCGCATCGACGTGATGCTCGGGCCACACGCACCCTACACCGTGTCCGATGCACCGCTGCGCAAACTTGCCGTACTGGCGGAAGAACTCGACGTGGGCGTGCACATCCATCTGCACGAAAACGCCGAGGAAATCACGCAGGCACTCAAGACCTATGGACTGCGCCCCATTCAGCGTCTGGCGCAGCTCGATCTGTTGAGCCCGCGTCTTCAGGCGGTGCACATGACGCAGCTCGAACCTGCCGACATCGAGCTGCTCGCGGCGCACCAGGTGAACGTCGTGCACTGCCCCGCGTCCAACATGAAGCTCGCAAGCGGTGTGTGTCCCGTACACGAATTATTGGAAGCCGGCGTGAATGTAGCGCTCGGCACCGACGGCTGTGCCAGCAACAACGGTCTCGACATGCTGGCCGACACCAAACTCGCCGCCCTGCTCGCCAAGAGTGCGACCGGCAATGCCGCTGCCGTGAGTGCCTGGCAGGCTTTGGCGATGATAACGCGCAACGGTGCCATCGCACTTGGACTGGAACAGCAACTGGGCACGCTGGAAGAAGGCAAACTGGCTGATCTCATTGCGATCGATCTCGACCATCCGCAGACGCAGCCGGTGTACGATCCGGTCTCGACCCTGGTGTACAGCGCCAATCGTTCTCAGGTGAGCCACGTGTGGGTGCATGGCCAATTGCTCGTGCGCGAGCATCGCCTCACCCGTCTCGATTTCGCCGATTGTGTGGCCCGCGCCGAACGCTGGGGCCAGCACATCACGGCCGCTACGACGAAGTAACGACATGAACCAAACAACCGCACAGAACGTAGATCACGCCGAAATCGCCAAGTTCGAAAAACTGGCGGCACGTTGGTGGGATCGCAACAGCGAATTCAAACCGCTGCACGACATCAACCCACTGCGCTGCTCCTTCATCGATTCCAAGGTGGAGCTCGCAGGCAAGAACGTGATCGACGTCGGTTGTGGTGGCGGCATTCTCAGTGAAGCCATGGCCCGCCGCGGCGCCAAGGTCACCGGCATCGACATGGGTGAAGCCCCGCTGGGTGTGGCGCGCCTGCATCTGCTGGAAAGTCAGCTGGACGTGAACTACGAACGCTCCAGCGCCGAAGACTATGCCGCACGGCATGCCGGTGAATTCGACGTCGTCACCTGTCTCGAAATGCTCGAGCACGTGCCGGATCCCGCATCGGTGCTACAGGCCTGCGCCACTCTGCTCAAGCCCGGCGGTCATCTCTTCGTTTCCACCATCAACCGCAATCCGAAGGCCTGGTTGTTTGCGGTGGTCGGCGCGGAATACGTATTGAACATGCTGCCGCGCGGCACGCACGACTATGCCAAGTTCATCCGCCCCTCCGAACTTGCCGCCTGGGCGCGCGCTGCCGGGCTCACGCTCGGTGAACTCAAGGGCATGAGCTACAACCCCTTCAGCAAGACCTACAGCCTCGGCTCCGACGTCGACGTCAACTATCTGGCGCACTTCACCAAGGAAGCGAGCGCCTGATGTTGCAAGCGGTCCTCTTCGATCTCGACGGCACGCTGCTCGACACGCAGGCCGATTTCGCGCTGGTGATCAACCGCATGCTCGCAGAGCAGGGCCTGCCCCCGATCGAACCGGCCCGTCTCAGTTCCACCGTTTCGGCCGGCGCCCGCGCGATGCTCAAGGCCGGTTTTCAGCTCACCGATGAGTCACCCGAACTCGCCAAACTGCTGACGCGTTTCCTCGACGACTACGAACTGCAGCACAGCGAAGCCCGTCCCTACCCCGGCGTGCCGGAACTTTTGGCCGCGCTCGAGAATGCGGGACTGCCCTGGGGCATCGTGACCAACAAACCGCGACGCTTCAGCGCGCTGCTGATGCCACGTTTTCCGAGCTTTGCGCGCTGCGGCTCACTCATTTGCCCCGACGACATCGACAACAAGGGCAAGCCCGATCCAACCGGACTTTGGAAAGCCTGCGAGGAACTGGGAGTCGATCCGAAGCACTGCGCCTACGTGGGTGATCACCCGCGCGACATCGAAGCGGCGCACAATGCCGGCATGCTCAGCATCGCGGCCGCCTGGGGCTATATTCCGCAAGGCGATGCGCCGGAGCGTTGGGGCGCAAGTTTCGTTGCCAATGACCCCAACGTATTGCGCGATCATTTGCTGAGCCTGTTGCGCTGAGCGCGCCTTTATTCATCACTCACGCCTCATCGGCGAGGGAACCAACGATGTTTCAGTATCAAGCCCCACCCGATCTGCTTCGCGACAAGATCATTCTCGTCACCGGCGCCGGTTCAGGCCTGGGCCGTGCCGCGGCACTCGCCTACGCACGTCACGGCGCTACCGTGCTGCTCCTGGGTCGCAATGAAGAAAAGCTGAATGCGGTATACGACGCCATCGAAGAAGCAGGCGGACCTGAACCTGCCCTTTTCGTGCTCGATCTGGAACGCGCTGACGAAAACAGTTATTTCGAGCTCGCCAACGTGATCAACGACGAGTTCGGCCGCCTCGATGGCCTGCTGCACAACGCCGGCGTGTTCGCACCGATCCTGCCGCTCGAACATCATTCGCTCGAGTCGTGGCAGCGTATGCTCCAGGTGAATCTCACCGCACCCTTCGCGATGACGCGCGCCTGTTTGCCGCTGTTGCGTGCATCGGAGTCAGCATCGTTGGTCTTCACCAGCTCCAAGGCCGGACGAGAACTACGCGCCTATTGGGGCGGTTATGCCGTCTCCAAGCATGGACTGGAGAATCTGGCAGAGGTCTTCCACCTGGAACTCGAGAACACCACGAAGATTCGCGTCAACACGCTCGATCCCGGCCCCTGCGCCACCGCGCTGCGCAAGGTCGGTTTTCCGGCGGAAGATCCCTCCACCCTGCCCAAGCCCGAAGATCTGATGGCGGTCTATCTGTACCTGATGGGTGACGACAGCAAACACGAGCGCGGCAAGAAGTTCTGCGCGCAGTAAGACCCAATGCAAAACTGCCGCACCTGCATGACAAGTGCGGCAGCTAGGGAAGTCCTCTCCAATCTAGTAGATCAGCGCTTCTTGGTACGCGTGCCGGCCCAAGGCCCTTTCGCGCGCGGCTCCGCAACGGGAGTCTCGACACGCTTGCGCGAATCGCGCGGCAGGTTGATGCGTTTGTCACCGCGCTTGCGCGCTTCGTAACGTGTACGCAGTTCCAGCAGCTTCGACGGCGGACGATAGCGCAGGCCCGCCAAGGCATAGAGCGCCTTCGCTTCGTTGGCGGGCAGTTCGATGAACTTACCCATCTTCACGTAGCTCGGAATCAGGATGTTGCCGTAGCGCACGCGCTTGAGTCGGCTCACCTTCAAACCCTGTGATTCCCAGATACGGCGCACTTCGCGATTACGCCCTTCCTGCAACACCACGTGATACCAGTGGTTCGCGCCTTCGCCGCCGGCGTAGCGAATTTCGTCGAAGTGCGCAACGCCATCTTCGAGCTCCACACCATTGACCATGGCCTGCAGCATTTCCTCGGTCACTTCGCCCATCACGCGCACCGCATATTCACGCTCGATCTTGGATGAGGGATGCATCAGGCGATTCGCCAATTCGCCGTCGGTGGTGAAGAGCAGAAGTCCCGTGGTGTTGATGTCGAGACGACCCACCGCCACCCAACGTGCATTCGCCAGACGCGGCAGATGATCGAACACCGTCGGACGACCTTCCGGATCGTTGCGCGTGCAGATTTCACCGAGCGGCTTGTTGTAGAGCAGCAGGTACTGTGGTGGCTGCGCCGTGTCGGCGGCGATCTTCTTGCCATCGACGAGCAGCTTGTCCTGTGGCGTGACACGATCGCCTAGCTTGGCGACCTTGCCGTTGACCTTCACTCGCCCCTCTGCGATCCATTCCTCGATTTCACGGCGCGAACCGAGGCCGGCACGCGCCAATACTTTCTGGAGTTTTTCGTCGGGGAGTTTCTTGTTTGCCATTACTCATTTCTCACGAAATTAGGTTGGGCCTTGAATCAGGACTGTTCTGGTGGTCCTGCGTCAGCGGCTGGTGAGGCGGGATCATCCGCCTCGGCGTTGGTTTCTTCTGACGAAGAAGTTGCAGCTTCCTCTTCCAGAAGAGAGTGTTGTTCGGCAGGTGACGCTGCTTCCGCCGCATCGAAGTCGGCCTCGGTGGTCAGCACTTCTTCGCCTTCTGCTTCCTCTACAGAAGCAGCACCACGCTCCTGCATCAGGCGCGCATCGACTTCGCTGAGAATCTCGCTGATCGGACGCGTGCCGATGGCAGCAGCTGCCGCTGCTTCTTCGTCTTCCGCCACTTCATCTTCGCCGGGTTCGGGATCCGGGAATTCGATGATGCGGCCGGCTGGTTTTTCTTCCTCGAGCGAGA
The DNA here is from genome assembly GCA_937898685.1 of uncultured Gammaproteobacteria bacterium. Taxonomy (GTDB): domain Bacteria; phylum Pseudomonadota; class Gammaproteobacteria; order Pseudomonadales; family Pseudohongiellaceae; genus CAILUG01. The sequence continues at coordinate 7,672 of CALEJT010000045.1, forward strand.
GACCACGGTTGATCTCTTCGAGATCGCGGATCTCGGAGAGCGGCGGCAATTGATCGAGGCTTTCCAGGTTGAAGTAGTCGAGGAACTGCTTGGTGGTGGCGTACATGGCCGGACGCCCCGGCACATCGCGATGACCGACCACACGGATCCACTCGTGTTCGAGCAGGGTCTGCACGATCTGCGTGCTGACCGCGACGCCGCGGATTTTTTCGATGTCGCCACGCGTGATGGGCTGACGGTATGCAATGATCGACAGCGTTTCCATCAGTGCGCGCGAATAGCGTTGCGGTTTTTCTTCCCACAGACGCGCCACCCACGGTGCCACCTCCTGCTTCACCTGGAAGCGATAACCGGAGGCGACTTTCTTCAGCTCGTAGCCACGCTCGGCGCAGTTTTCCGCGATGGCAGCGAGCGCCGCTTCGAAAGTCTTGCGATCGGGACGTTCGTGATCGAGGAACAGGCTTTCCAGACGCTCGATCGGCAACGGTTTACCAAGGGCGAGCAAGGCGCCCTCGATGATCTGCTGCAGCTTGTCGAGCGCCACTTCGTCACGCTCGAGTTCATCTTCCGCGCGCGCGGGTTGATCGGGCACGTCCACCGGCGCCTCCGACGGCGGCGGTGGAATTTCCGGAGGATTCTCGATGGGAGTTTCCTGCGGCAGCTCTGCCGGCTTTTCGGTGGGCTTCTCGTCCGGCACTTCCACCGGCTTTTCGACCGGACGTTCCTGCGGCGGATGCTGTTCCTGCGCCAGATCTTCGGCGCTCACGTCTTCCACCACTTCCTTATCGAGTTCGTTCGAAATCTGTTCGTTCATGACTGGTTCCTCCCGTCTCAAGCGGCACGGGCTCGGATGTGGATGGGGCCGAAGGGTTCGGTCTGCGACAGCTCCACCAATGATTCCTTGATCAATTCCATGATGGCGAGGAAGGTCACCACCACGCCCTCACGTCCTTCGTCCTTCATCAAGAGCGATTGCAGCGGCGTGAAATGCTCCGCCGAGATGCGCAACAGGATCTGCGTCATGCGCTCGCGCGTAGTAAGGCTTTCGCGTTGGATGTGGTGACTTTCGTTGAGGTCCGCACGGCGCAGCACCTCGGCGAAGGCCAGGAGGATTTCTTGCAGATCGATGTCGGGCCGCGGTGCCACGCGTTCGAGGTCCGGTCCCTGCGCCGAACCGATGAAGAAGTCGCGATACAGCCGCGGCAAGGCATCGACGCGCTCGGCAGCTTCGCGGTAACGCTCGTATTCCTGCAGACGACGGATCAACTGCGCACGTGGATCTTCTTCCTCTTCCTCCTCTTCCTTCGAGCGCGGCAGGAGGATGCGCGACTTGATCTCGGCCAGCATCGCGGCCATCACCAGATATTCCGCCGCGAGTTCGAACTGGGAAGCCTCCATCAGCTCCACGTAGGCGATGTATTGCTCCGTGATCTCGGCGACGTTGATGTCGAGGATGTCGATGTTCTGGCGCTTGATCAGATACAGCAGCAGGTCGAGCGGCCCTTCGAAGGCTTCGAGGAAGACCTCGAGCGCATCGGGGGGAATGTACAGATCCTTGGGCAGGTCGGTGACCGCCTTGCCGGCGACGAACGCGAACGGCAGCTCTTCCTGCCGCCCCATCGCTGCCTCACGGCGCGCCTTGGCGAGCAGGCTCTTCGGCTCGTCGCCGTCGGCGTCCTGCCCTTCGAACTGCGCATCCTGCGGTTCGGCCAAGGCTAGGTCCTCTGCGTTTGCATCGGTGTCGAGTGAATCTGTACTCATCCGTCGGCTCAGCGGTAGTTCAGGCCCATGGCCTGACGCACGTCGTGCAACGTGGCGCGCGCCATGTCGCGGGCTTTTTCCGAGCCCTCGTTGATGATGGCCTTCACTTCTCCCAAATCCTGTTCATAGTGACGCGCGCGTTCACGGATCGGCGCGAGCTCGGACTCGATGCGCTCGATCACCGGCGCCTTGCATTCGATACAACCGATGCCGGCACTGCGGCAGCCCTGCTGTACCCACTCACGCGTGGCGTCATCCGAGAAGATTTCGTGGAACTGCCACACCGGGCAGCGCGTCGGTTCGCCCGGGTCGGTGCGACGTACACGCGCCGGATCGGTCGGCATGGTGCGCAGCTTCTTGGCCACGGTGTCGGTGTCGTCGCGCAGGCTGATGACGTTGTCGTAGCTCTTCGACATCTTGCGGCCATCGAGACCCGGCATCTTCGCCGCCGGCGTCAGCTTGGCCTGCGGCTCGGGCAGGATGATCTTGCCGCTGCCTTCGAGGTAGCCGAAGAGACGCTCGCGGTCACCGAAGGTCAGGTTCTGTTGTTCTTGCAGCAGCGCGCGGGCGCGCTCGAGCGCCTCGGTATCACCCTGCTCCTGGTACTTGCGGCGCAGCTCGTCGTAGAGCTTGGCCACCTTCTTGCCCATCTTGGCGATGGCGGCCTTGGCGGCATCCTCGAAGTCCGGCGCACGACCATAGAGGTGGTTGAAGCGACGAGCGACTTCGCGCGTGAGCTCGACGTGCGCCACCTGGTCCGCGCCCACCGGCACGTAGCCGGCGCGATAGATCAGGATGTCCGCGCTCTGCAACAACGGATAACCGAGGAAGCCGTAGGTGGCGAGATCCTTGTCCTTGAGGTTCTCCTGCATGTCCTTGTAGGTGGGCACGCGTTCGAGCCAGCCCAGCGGACACATCATGGACAGCAAGAGATGGAGTTCGGCGTGCTCGGGCACCTGTGACTGCACGAACAGCGTCGCTGCATTGGGCGACACGCCCGCTGCCAGCCAGTCGATGACCATGTCCCAGATGTTGTCTTCGATGATCTGAGGCGTCTCGTAGTGGGTGGTCAGCGCGTGCCAATCCGCCACGAAGAAGAAACACTCGTACTCGTGTTGCAGTGTGACCCAGTTCTTGATGACGCCGTAGAGGTGACCGAGATGAAGGCGCCCGGTGGGACGCATGCCAGACAGCACTCGCCGCTGGGAATCGATGGAACTCAAAACTTACTCCCGGGGTGAAACCCTGCCGTTCTACTTGCTTCGGGTCGTCTGCCCGAATGGGGCGGGATTATAGCGATAAACCCCCGGCAGACACCCATCGAATTCTGCAGGGGACACCCACTTTCCGCGCCCTCGCTCCCAAGCGTACGGGCGGGGACAGCCACCTTTGCGAAATGGGACACTCACCTTCGCACTCACCTTCACATGATTCTGCAAGTCACTGTCCTGACTGGAAATTTGAGGGAAGAACTTACGCGAAGGGGGTGGGATCGCCCTTGCCGCGACGCAGTATCACCGGCACGCCGGTTTCGAGATCGATCACCGTCGTGGGTTCGAGGCCGCAGAAGCCGGAGTCGACGATCAGATCGACGTGATGGCGCAGTTTGGTTTCGATGTCGTCCATGTCGATCAGGGGCTCCGTCTCGCCCGGCATGATGAGGGTACTGCTCACCAGCGGCGCGTCGAGTTCCGCCAGTAGCGCTGCCACCACCGGATGCTCGGGCACCCGGATGCCGATGGTCTTGCGCTTGGGATGCTGCAACAGCCGCGGCACTTCGGAAGTGGCCTTGAGGATGAAGGTATAGGGCGCCGGCGTGTGTGCCTTCAGGAGGCGATAGGTGCTGTTGTCGACACGCGCATAGGTGGCGATCTCGGACAGGTCGCGACACACCAGCGTGAAGTTGTGGCGGCTATCCATCTGACGGATGCGGACGATGCTTTCCATGCCCGCCTTGTTGCCCACGGCACAGCCGAGCGCGTAGGCGGAGTCGGTGGGATAGACCATCACACCACCCTTGCGGATGATGTCGGCCGCCTGCTGCACGAAGCGGGGCTGCGGATTGACGGGATGTATGGCCAGCGTAAGAGCGCGCATCGGTTACCTCGAATTTTGTGCCAGCCTAACACAGCGTCACCGCAGCTGCGGTACCATTGCCCACTCGTTTCAGGAGTTGGCGCATGAAGGCTTTTCTCGAATACATCCCGCTGGTGCTGTTTCTGCTGGTATACAAGCTGGAACCTCGCACCGTGGAGCTCTTGGGCTACTCGCTGGAGCTCGGCGGCATCTTCAGCGCCACGGCACTCCTGATGGCCAGCACCGTCCTCATCTACGGCGCCGCTTGGCTCAAGAGCGGCTCGCTGACGCGTACGCAGTGGCTGGTGGTAGGTGCCGTGTTGGTGTTCGGTACGTCGACCTTGCTGCTGCGCTCCGAAGAAGTGCTGAAGTGGAAGGCACCGGTGGTGAACTGGATCCTGGGTGCGGTGTTCCTCGGCAGCCAGTTCCTGGGCAAACGCACCATGGCGGAAAACATGTTCGGTCAGCTGGTGCAGATGCCGGCGGCACGCTGGAAAGTGCTGAATCTGGGCTGGGCCGCGGTGTTCTTCTTCGTCGGCTTCGCCAACCTCTTCGTGGCCTTCACCTTCCATGAGTATTGGGTGGACTTCAAAGTGTTCGGCAGCATGGGCATTCTGCTGATCGCCACGATCGCCCAGATCTTCTACATCTATCCCTACCTGGCGGAAGCCTCCGCCGCCGAACAGCCCTCCGAAGAGCCCAAATGACCCTCACTCGATGAGCGAGGGTTTCAGGTTCGGGAAGTTCTGATCCAGGGTGCGATTCCACAGCAAGAGGCGGTCGCGATTGCGCTGCAGCACCGGCATCGGATCGCCCTGGATGGTGATGGAGTTGATCCTGTCGCCGACGCGAATCTGACGGATCACTTCCTTGCCGCTGTGAATCAGGCCGAACACCGTGTGCGCGCCATTGAGATGCGGCGTGGCCTGGTGCGTGATGAAGAACTGGCTGCCGTTGGTGTTACGCCCGGCGTTGGCCATGGCCAGGATGCCTTCCTGATTGAGACGGCGCACGATCTCGTCCTCGAACTGATAGCCCGGACCGCCAGATCCATCGCCGGCAGGGTCACCGCCCTGCGCCATGAAGTCCTGCACCACGCGGTGGAAGGTGAGCCCGTCGTAGAAACCGCGCGTGGCGAGGTTGACGAAGTTGGCCACGGTCAACGGCGCCACGAGCTGATACAGCTGAAACACCATGGTGCCGCGAGTGGTGTCGATGGTGGCGTAGAGCTCCTTGGGATCGAGTTCCTGTGCCTTGAGCGGCAGCGTCAGAAGCAGAAGGCAAAGGGAATGCAACAGTCTTTTCATGGTCGTCTTTTCCGATCGTGCTGGGTCGAACGAGGGGCGATTCTATAGAGCTTCGAAGTAACGCTGAATCGCCAGAACCAGTGGTTTCATGAAATAGACCCGCTCCGGCATGATCGCCACCGGGTAACCCGCCTGTTCCAACTGATCCCGCACCACCGGCCCCACCGCCGCCAGCACGGTGCGGCGCAGGCCAGCATCGAGATCCTCTTCCTGCCCATATTTGCGCGCCACTTCCTGCAGGCGCTTGAGCTGCGGCTGCGAGGTAAAGGCCAGCACTTCGATCTCGCCACCTGCCAGGGCCCGTAACAAGGCGCGCACCCTTTCGTCCGCTTCCTTGTCGGCATAGACGTAGGGCGCCACCGGCTCGGGCTCGGCGCCGGCCGCGCGCAGCGCCTCGATCAGCTTGAGGTTGGGCTCCTCGCCATAGAGCTGCACGCCCACGCGCCGCCCTTGCAGAGACAAAGTCTGGAGCGTGGTGATGACGCCGTCGGTGGTCGGCGCCGCCGCCGGACGAGTGGCGGCCAGCCCCAGGTCTCGCAGCACCCGTTCCGGTTTCGGGCCTCGGGTGAGTATGGGGACTTGCCCCAAGGTCGCCACGAAGGCCTCCCGCAAGCCATGTTTGTCGCAGAGGGACAAGAGACGCCGCAGGCCTTCCCCCGTCAGTAACACCAGGAGGTCGGGCGGGGTGGCCATGAAACGCTCGATCCAGCGCAGCACGGGCTCCGGATTGGGTGCGTCGAGAATGGAAACCAGAGGTACTTCAATTACTTGCGCGCCTCTGTTGCGCAGCAGTTTGGCCAGCAACTGCTGCTCGCGGGTCTCGGGAATGGCAATCCGCCGGCCCTGCAGGGCGGTGGACATAGGGACGTCGTCGCTCGAGTGCTTGTCGTTGATCATCGGTTTTGCACGTAGGTAACACTTTTCATACACAAAGGGCCGAAAATTCCACTTTTACCCAGTTTCGGTGCCATTTTGGCCCTCGGCAGTGTTACCCTGAATAGACCTCATCTTATGTTTTTTATTTAAATTATTGAAATTAAATTATTTTTAAATATCGCACGAACCCCATTCCAAACGTGACGCAGTTCAAAATTGGTAACAAATGTGCCCACAAACGCCATCTGATCCGAAAATGTGTTACCACTTTGGGTAACACCTGTGTTACCATGCGCCCCGCATTCCTACCCGGGATGTAACTTCGAAAAATCAATTCTTACAAGGAGTCGAAAGAATGAGCGTCAAGATCAGCAATCCTGAGGCTGTCGCAGAAATCGGGTTCACGGTGGTACTCGCCCTGGCCCTGGTTGTGGTTCCGGTCTTTACCGTGATCGCCTCTCTCTAATGCCCTTACCCCTTTCCAGGCTCACCGGCGGATATCGGGTTCTCCCCTCTCCTGAGTCCGCGTGAGCAACTGGAGTCACCGCGCAGCAGTCGGCCCTCCCCTCGTCGGCTGCTGCGGGGTTCTCCCGCAGACCTTCCCCTTCGCCTTACTCCCAACCCAACGCCGCTGTTACGGCGCCGGGCCTTTCGTCGTGTGCGTTCGCAGCGGCTTCAGTCCTGCCCCTTCTGCAGCAGACGATCGACGAAGTTGCAGGGGCGATGACGGGCATCGAGCTGCGAGGCGATGATGCCGTTCCAGGCCGTCTTGCAGGCACCGGTCGAACCCGGCATGCAGAACACCGCCGTACTGTTGCTCAGGCCAGCAAAGGCTCGTGATTGGATGGTGGATGTGCCGATCTCGGCGAAGGACAGGTGGCGGAAGAGTTCGCCGAAGCCGTCGATGCTGGAATCGAACAGCGGCTCGAGCGCGACGACCGTGTTGTCACGCTTGGTGAAGCCGGTACCGCCCGTCACGAGGATGACGTGCACGGTCGGATCTGCGATCAAGCCGGCCACGAGAGCGCGCAGCTTATATACGTCGTCGCGGCAGATGTGTTTGCTGTGCAGGCGATGGCCGGCTTCGAGCAGCGCGTCACGCAGAAACTGGCCCGAGGTGTCGTTTTCCTCGGTACGCGTGTCCGACACCGTGACCACGGCAATCGAAAGAGCAACGAATTCCTGCATGGGTTTGTTACCGGCCATAACTATCCTCGGTACGACAGACTGGTAGATGAGGGACGGCTACGCGATGCGCGGCCGGGCGGCTAACCGCCGGTCATGTTCATGAAACGCACCAGCTGAGGCGCGTCCTTGTCATAGAAATAGTGACGCTCGGGCTTGAGGTCCATGGCCTTGCGGATGGTGGCTTCGAGCAGCTCCTGATCACCCGGGTGCTCGCGCAGGATCTGGCGTAGATCCACCGAGTGCTCGTTGCCCAAACACAGCAACAGGCGCCCTTCCACGGTAACGCGCACGCGGTTGCAGGTGGCGCAGAAGTTGTGGCTGACGGGCGAAATGAAACCGACCCGGGTGGAGCTGCCGGCAATGCCGTAGTACCGCGAAGGGCCGGCCGTCTTCATGGTCATCGGCGTCAGCTCGTAGCGGCTTTCGATGACCTTGCGCACGTCCTCGTTGCTGCAGGTGGTGGAAGCGCGATCGTGGTCCGAAACGTCACCCAGCGGCATTTCCTCGATGAAGGCGATGTTGATGCCGAGGCGCATCGCGTAATGCAAGAGATCCAGAATCTCGTGATCGTTGCGCCCTCTCAAGATCACCGAGTTGATGCGCAGCGCCTTGAAGCCCTGCTCCAGCGCCGCTTCGATGCCGCGCTGCACCTGGGCCAGATCACCGGTGCGGGTCATCTCGCGGAAGGTCACCGGATCGAGCGAGTCGAGACTGATGTTGATGCGCGTGACGCCCGCCTTGCGTAAGGCCGGCGCATATTTCTCGAGCTGAGAACCATTGGTGGTGAGAAGCAGTTCTTCCAGACCCGGCAGCGCACCGATGTTCTCGATCAGGCTCATCACGTTGCTGCGCACCAGGGGTTCACCGCCCGTTAGACGGATCTTCTTGACGCCGAGGCGGACGAAGCTCTGTGCCACCTGGAAGATTTCCTCCAGCGACAACACCTGGGCACGCGGCAGGAAGGTCATTTCCTCCGACATGCAGTACACACAGCGGAAATCGCAGCGATCGGTGACCGACAGACGCACGTAGTCGACGGTGCGTCCGAATTTGTCGATCAAGGCTGTGTCAGAGGTGGAAGTCATGTAAGGTCCGGGGCGCGGTATCGACGCGGCCCGCCATCATAGCCTATCCGGCAGTGCCGGGGTACGAATGGGGCCGGAGTATGTTCCGTTCAGCAAAATTTGGTAGGCTTCGCCGCTGATTTCAAGACCACCGGAGTAACACCGCATGATCATCGATTGCCACGGCCATTACACCACTGCTCCTGCTGCGTTGGGCGAATACCGCGAAGCGCAGAAGGCCGCCCTCAAGAAAGATCCCAATCATGTCGGCGAAAAGGGTGTCATCAACATCTCCGACGACCAGATCCGCGAAAGTCTTGAAAACGGCCAGCTCAAACTGCAACGCGAGCGCGGCACCGACCTCACCATCTTCTCCCCGCGCGCAAGCTGGATGGGCCATCACATCGGCAACGAACACACCAGCAAGTTCTGGACGGAACACACCAACGAGCTGATCTATCGCGTCACCCAGCTCTATCCGAAGAACTTCGTCGGTGCCTGCGCGCTGCCGCAGTCGCCCGGCAGCGATCTGAAGAACTCCATCGCCGAGCTCGAGCGCTGCGTGCTGGAATTCGGCTTCGTCGGCTGCAACCTGAACCTCGACCCCTCGGGCGGCTACTTCGATTCTCCGCCGCTCGGTGATCGCTACTGGTATCCGCTCTACGAGAAGATGGTCGAACTCGACGTGCCGGCGATGATCCACGTCAGTGGCTGCTGCCACCCGGCCTTCTACACCACCGGCTCCTACTACCTGAACGCCGACACCACTGCCTTCATGCAGCTGATGCAGAGCACGGTGACCAAGGACTTCCCGACCATCAAGTTCATCATCCCGCACGGCGGCGGAGCGGTGCCCTACCACTGGGGTCGTTTCCGCGGCCTGGCCGACATGATGAAACTGCCGAGCCTGGACGAACTCTTGATGAACAACGTGTTCTTCGACACCTGCGTCTATCATCAGAAAGGCATCGATCTGTTGCTCGACGTGATCGACAACAAGAACATCCTGTTCGCTTCCGAAATGATCGGCGCCGTACGTGGCATCGACCCCGAAACCGGTCACTACTTCGACGACACCAAGCGTTACATCGACAACGCCCGCATCAGCGAACAAGAGAAGGCCAACATCTTCGAACACAACATTCGCAAAGTGTTCAGCCGTCTCAAGGTCTAAGACCCACGAGCGCCGCCGGGCAGCACCCGCCGGCGCTTTTTTGAGGACTGCGTTATGTTCAGTCGGCTATATCGCTCGCTCGGACTCGTCTGCAGCCTGATGCTGATGGTCGGCGTCGTTCCCGCGCAGGCCGAGCAACTGCGAGTCGCCGTTGCCAGTAATTTTGCCGACACCCTCGAACAACTGGCGCAGCTGTTTCAGGCGGAAACGGGTCACGAGTTGCAGCTCAGCGCCGGCTCGAGCGGTGTGCATTACACGCAGATCGTCAACGGTGCCCCCTTCGATTTGTTCTTCTCCGCCGATGACGAACGCCCGCAGCGTTTGCTCCAGGAACACCTCGCATCAAAAGTGGGTGTCTATGCCCTGGGCAGGTTGCTGTTGTGGAGCGACGATGCGGACCTGGTCGACGCTGAAGGCGCGGTGTTGCACAGCGGCAACTATCGTCGCCTCGCCATGGCCAATCCGGCACAGGCACCTTATGGCACCGCCGCACAGGAAGTATTGACGACGCTAGGTCTCTGGGAAGCGGTGCAGCCGAAACTCGTACGCGGCGAGAACATCGCGCAGACGCTGCAGTTCGTCGCAAGCGGCAACGCCGAACTCGGTTTCATCGCCGCCGCGCAATACGTTGCGCTCGGCAAGCGTGGCAGTGTTTGGGAAGTACCGGCACAGCTGCACACGCCGATTCGTCAGAGCTATGCGGTGCTCAAGGATTCGCCCGCCGCTCGTGCCCTCGTGGAATTCTTGAACACCGATGCTGCACGCAGCTTGTTCGAGCGTTCCGGTTATTCGCTGCCCTGATAAGCTCCCAGAGATGCTTGCACCGGAAGATCTCACCGCCCTCTTTCTGACACTGCGCCTGGCGCTGCTCACCACCGTGATTCTGCTCGTGGTGGGTACGCCGCTCGCCTGGTGGCTGGCGCGCAGTCAGTGGCGCGGAAAATTTCTGATCGAAGCGCTGGTGGCCTTGCCGCTCGTGCTGCCTCCCACCGTTCTTGGCTTCTACCTTCTGTTGGCACTCGGCCCACGGGGATGGTTCGGGCAACTCAACGCCGCACTCGGCTTCGAACCTTGGGTGTTTTCCTTCAAAGGTCTGGTGGCGGGCTCCGTGATCTACTCCCTGCCCTTCGTGGTGCAACCCCTGCAGGACACTTTCCAAAACATCGGCCAGCGCCCGCTCGAAGTGGCCGCGACCTTGCGCGCCGGTCCCTGGGATCGCTTCGTACACGTGGTGCTGCCGATGGCGCGTGCGGGCTTCATCACCGCCGCCATGCTCGGCTTCGCGCATACGCTCGGTGAATTCGGTGTGGTGCTGATGTTGGGGGGCAACATTCCGGGACTGACGCAGGTGCTGTCGATCCGCATCTATGGTCACGTCGAAACCTTGCAGTACGCACAGGCCCACGTGTTGTCGGCGGGACTACTGCTTCTGTCCTTCGTGATTCTGTTGAGCGTCTACGGCTTGCGTGGACGTCTGAGGCTCTGGCGATGACGCTACGGATCCGCCAACGGTTGCGACGCGGTGACTTCACTTTGCCCGTCGATCTCGAGCTGCCGAGTGACGGCATCACTGCCTTCATGGGGGAATCGGGCACGGGCAAGACCTCGCTGCTGCGCGCCATTGCCGGACTCGATCGCCACGAAGGGGAAGTGCGCATCGATGAACTCTGCTGGCAGGACGCGCAACGGTTCGTGCCGGTGCACCAGCGCGAACTCGGCTACGTGTTTCAGGAAGACAATCTCTTCCCCCATCTCGACGTGCGCGGCAACCTCGATTTCGCGGCGCGGCGCAGTGGTGCGACGCAGGATGAGATCGCAGATGTGATCAAGCGTCTCGCCTTGCAGTCCCTGTTGAAAGCCAAGGCCACGCAACTTTCGGGAGGCGAACGTCAACGCGTGGCGCTGGCACGAGCTCTACTCACGAAGCCCAAACTGCTCTTGATGGACGAACCACTCTCCGCGGTGGACGCAGCCTTCAAGGCCAGCTTCCTGCCGCAATTGAAACGATTGGTCCAGGAACTGCGCATCCCACTGCTCTACGTCAGTCACTATGCCGACGAGGTGGCGCAATTGGCGGACACTCTCGTGTTGTTCCGCAGGGGCGCAGCCCCCATCAGTGGACCGGTGAGCGCGATGTTCACCGATCTGTCCTTGCCGCTAGCGCAGCGCAGCGATGCGGAATCCATTCTCGAAGCGGTGGTGACGGGTTACGAAGCCAACTACGGTCTGCTGCGCCTGCAGACGGACGCTCGCCTCGGCGTGCTCCGCGTAGGCGGTGACGAGCTGCCGCCCGGCACTCCCGTGCGTCTGCGTGTGATGGCACAGGATGTGAGTCTGACACTCTCACGTCAGCAGGATACGAGCATCCTCAACATCTGTCCGGTGACGGTAAGTGCCATCGAGCAGAGCTCCGATTCCCAGATGACGGTCCTCCTCGCGCTCGGCAGTGCGCGGCTGCTTGCACGCATCACTCGCAAGTCAGCCGATCACCTGAGATTGTTCGTGGGACAAAGTCTCTTCGCGCAGATCAAGAGCGTTGCGCTCCTGCATTGAGAACTCACGCGGGCGGATCCACCATATCCGCGCTGCAGGTATTCACACGGAACCATCCCGTCAGACTGTAGCGATGCCGCGCCGTGGGCAACACTTCGTGCGGAAAGCGCTCACTCAGGAACACCACTAAGGTGTTGTGCAGCGGCAACACTTCTTCGATCAAGGTAGTGGCGTCACGTTCATAAAGGCGCAACGCGCCGCCATCACCTTCCTGCCAACCGGGATTCAGATACAGCACCGTCGAGAGGATGCGGTTGCGCCGTCCTTCGAAGGCATCGAGATGAGTGCGATAGAAGGCGCCTGGCTCGTAGCAGGCGAAGTGGCACTCGTAGTCGAAGAGCCCCATGAAGAGGCGCCGGTTCAATTCCAGGCGCAGCCCTTCCATCCACTGCAGATACTGACGCTCGGCGACAGTTTCTCCCGCCACCCAATCGATCTTGTCCGACCGGACCTTGCGATTGACCTTTCGCCCCAGTTCACGCCCCGTCCCAGCGAGCGTGAAGTTGCGAGCGGTTTCGTCGGTGCCGACGCGCAGAAGCGCTTGCGCCAACTCGGGCGGCAGCGCTTCGGGCAGAACGTAATAGCCTCGCTCTGCCAGCGCGTCGGCGATGACATCGCAGATCCTGGCCGAGGGGGCGTAACTCAGGTTGTCACTGACTTCAGACACAAAAACGCCTCTGTGAACGTTGGTTGATGCAAAAGCTGCGCAGGGGTAAGCCCGGGGTGTGTTTTGTGTAAGCCCCGTAAGCGATGTGATTCAAGTGGATGAACTCCGTGTGTGAGTGCGTCAGCGCTGCGCCGACGCGGCGCGAGACGTGTCGTCGTTCTGCTGTTCGAAGAAGCGGCGCATCTGACGACGCTGACGCAGCATGAGCACGATGCCGGCGATGCAGAGTGCGGCAGCCGCCAGGTTCGGCCACATGAGACCGAGGTGGTTGGCGGCCCAACCGATGATCAAGACACCCGCGGCAGGAGCACCGCGCGTGAAGGCCACCCAGAGGCTCAGCACGCGGCCACGCATCGCATCATCGATGCTGTTCTGCACCAAGGTCTGACTGGCCACCGCACACACGGTGATGGCATAGCCAAAGCAGAAGATCATGAAGGTGGCTATCCAAAGATTGCTGGTAAGGGCGAACCAGGCCAGGGTGAGTGCGGTGACCAACGCGCTGAGCATGATGCTGCGGATGAGACCTTCGGTACGGCCATAGATCGATACTTTCAATCCCGCGACGATGGCGCCTGCGCCCACGGCGGAGGTCAGCAGCGCCAAGGTGCCGGGCCCGGCTTCGAACACGGCGCCGACAAAGGCCGAAAGCATGAAGGTCAGTGGTCTTGCAAACAGCGCGATGATCGTGAGCAGCAGGAACATCGCGCGCAAGGCCGGACGTTCGAGGATGTACGCGAAACCATCGCGCATGTCGCGCGCCATCGACTGCGGCGCTGCCTTGCTGGCGATGTGCGGCGGAATGTCGATGAAGAACCAGCAGATGACGATGATGAGATAGCTGAGCGCATTGAACAGCACCGCCCATGCTGCGCTGTAGAAGCTGATCACGAAACCTGCGATCGCAGGGCCGACGAAGCGCGCCACGTTGAAGGTCACCGCCGTGAAGGCGGTCGCCGCCACCAGGTCCTGCTTGCGCACCAGGTTCGGCACGAGCGACAGACGCACGGGTTGATAGGCGGCCTGGATCATGCCCTCCGCCAGCGCCAACCAGAACAACCAGCCAATGGTGAGCGCATCGAAGCTGATGACGAGATAGAGCAAGAACGCCTGCACCAGCATCAACGACTGCAACAGTTGCGCGAGCGACTTGCGGTCGAAGCGATCGGCCCACACACCGAAGAAGGGGCCGACGCAGATGATGGGAAAGAGATCGGCAAAGGCGACGGCGCCGACCCAGAATTCGGAGTGCGATACCTCCCAGGCCAACCAGCCCACCGCCGTGCGCTGCATCCAGAAGCCGATCAGCGACAACCAATTGCCGCTGATGTAGATGACGTAGTTACGGTTGGAGAAGGCGGAGCGTAGCGTGGAAAACCTACCAGCCACTTGCGTCCATCACTCGACTACTTCGTCGATGGTCAGGTTGAGCGGTGCTTCCTGCTCTGCGAGTTTGAAGGGAGCGGATTCCACCATCAGATCGCCCGCTCCACGCAGCGCTTCACCCGAACGCGACAGACGCGCACCAGCCAGAAGCTCCGGAACCGACGCCAAGGTCATGCCCATCATCGAATCCGCATCGGACAGCGTCAGCGTCACCGGGAACTCGGGCACAGGAATGTTCTGCGCCACGATCGGCATCTGCATGGCCGGATTGCGAACGTAGACGAACAACGACTTGTACTCGTCGAGCTGATCCTTGAACTGCGGATCGAGATCGACGACGAGCGTAATCGTGGAACCGCTTGCCGCCGCCTGCCGACTCGGACGCTGCTCCTCCGGCAGATAGGCTTCCACCGCGGCGATGCGCTGACGCAGGATCTGCGCCTGCTGCGAATTGGGATTGGTGGCAGCAAGCTGACGCTGCCAATAACCAATGGCCCCAACGAGGTCCTGCCGACCCAAGGCGTCGAAGGCGAGGATGGTCAACACCGAGTTTTCGTTGGGATTCAGATCCAAGGCTTCGTCGATGAGACGCTGCACCTTGTCGGTGATCTGTGCGTCGGCCAACAGGTATTCGGCCTGCGCCCACTGCCCCAGTACCGTGGCGCGATCCTGGCTCGGCGGCATGTCGCGCGCCATGCGCTCGAATACCGATGCCGCTTCCGCATTGCGTTCGAGCTGCAGATAGTAGATGCCCAGCATGTAGGCGCTCTGCAGGTCCTCGGGTTTGCGCTCGAAACGCTCCTGCAGTTCGGCGATCACGGCTTCGATCGCGCTGCGTTGCGAATCTTCATCCGTCGCTTCGCGCACGGCCTGGATCAGTCCAGGCAAGGCCAGATCCTGCGCCGCACCCCAACGTTGATAGAGCACGCTGCTGACGACGGGAATCAAGGCGAGCGCCACGATCGGCAATGCCAGCGAGCGACGGGTACTCGTCTTCACCTGCAGGGAAGACAGCTCTTCCATGTCGCGCAGGAAGGCGCGCTGCAATTCGGTGACCAGGCGCGCGTGGTCTCCGGCAGAAACGACGCCCTCTTCCAGCTCACGATCGAGCTCGGCCTGCCGCTGCAGAAACACCGTACGGTTGCTCTCGCGGCGTTTTTCCAGCTCTTCGGCGGCATCGAGATGCGTGCGGCGGTTGCGCCAGAGCGGCACCGCAACGAAGGCCATGGCGCAGAGCGTCAGCACCACCAGGATGAGCCAGAGATTGTTCATGATTTCGAAACGTCCTCATCGCGCAGCAACTCTTGCAGGCGTGCGCTTTCTTCCTGGCTCAGAGTTTCTTCGGAGCCACCTTTCGCGGGTTGTTGGGTCAGCATGCGTCGCGCCACCACGAAGCCCAGGGCCAGAAGCACCAGCGGGCCGAACCAGAGCAGCGCCGTGACGCGGTTCAGCGGTGGACGATACAGGATGAAGTCGCCATAGCGCGCCTTCATGAAGTCGACGATTTCTTCGTCCGTTTTGCCTTCCAGGATCTGCGCGCGGATCTCGGCCCGCAGGTCGGCCGCGATCGGTGCATCGGAACCCGAGAGGTTGGAGTTCAGACACATCGGGCAGCGCATCACGTCGATGAGCTGCTGATAGCGTTGCTCCTGCTCGGGATTCTGAAACTCGAGTTCTTCTATCGCGGCTACCGCAGCACCACACCACAGCGCCAGGACGGCCGCGCGCAACAAAGCTTTCATCGGATCTGCGCCAAAATCGGTTCGAAGGTTTCCGCCCATACCTTGTTGTCGATCACACCGACGTGGCGGTAACGGATGGTGCCGGTGGCGTCGACGATGAAGGTTTCCGGCGCACCGGCCACACCGAGGTCGATGCCGAGCCGTCCATCGAGGTCGACCAGGTTGAATTTGAAGGGATTGCCGCGTTGCTCGAGGAATTCACGTGCGGCCTTGACGTCGTCCTTGTAGTTGACGCCGACGAAGTTCACATCCTTCTCGCGCTTGCTGATTTCGAGCAGGTACGGATGCTCGACATGACAAGGCGGACACCAGGTGGCCCACACGTTCACGATGAAGATGCCATCACGCAGCTGATCGCTGGAGATGTTCTGGTTCTCGTCGAACAACGCGGGCTTGCTGAATTCCGGCAGGGGACGGTTCACCAGTGCCGAAGGCACATGGCTGGGATCGCGACCGAGGCCGTAGAACAACAGTCCCAGCATCACCAGGAAGAAGGCCGCGGGTATGAAGAGTTTGCTGCGGTTGCTCATGGTCATCGTTCCTAAGCGGCGCCTGGCCGCAAAAGTGTCGCCTTATTCCAGTGCCGTCTTCAGGCCAACTGCAGGCACGGCCGCCTCGTCGCGGACGCGCTTGGTGCGATAACGACGATCGAGGATCGCAGTAATGCCGCCTGCTGCCATCAGGAAGGCACCGAGCCAGATCCAGAACACGAAGGGTTTGACGTGGATGCGCACCACCCACGCGCCCTCTCCGCGCGGATCACCCAACGCGGTGAAAAGATCGCGGAAGAAACCAACCTGGATGTCGGCTTCGGTCTGTACATCTCCGCGCGCCAGATAACGGCGTTTTTCGGGATGCATGGTCAGATAGAACTCGCCATCCTTCAGTACGTCGATGGTGGCGGAGTCGGCGATGTAGTTGGGACCACGTCGTTCCTCGACCCCCTTGAACACGAATTCGTAGTCGCCGATGGTGAGGCTTTCATTCGGTGCCAGACGGCGATCTTCTTCGATGCTGTAGTGACTGGTCAGACACACACCGAGAATCAACACTGCCACACCGAGATGCGCCAACTGCATGCCGTAGTAGCTGAGACTGAGGCTGCGCAGACCATCGACACGCGAAGCCTTGTTGGCAGTCTTCTGCCAGATGTCCGCCACTACACCCAGCGCGATCCACAGCGCGAGAGCCATCGCCAGCATGGCACTGGGATTGAAGTGTGCAGTGACGAGCAAGGGAATCACGATGCCGAGCACTACGCTGGCCGTCAGCAATTTGCCGAGATTCTGCCAGAGATGCTGCAACGATGTGCGCTTCCAACGCGAGAAGGTGGATACGCCGAGGAAGAAGGCCATCACCGCCATCAAGGGCACGAACAACGTGTTGAAGTACGGCGGGCCCACCGACACCTTGTTGGCCTCGCCGTAGATCGCTTCATGAATCAGCGGGAACAGCGTACCGAGCAGAATCGTGGCGGTGCTCACCACCAGGATGATGTTGTTGAAGAGCAGAAAGAGTTCACGCGAATAGCCACCATAGGTGGCCGTGCCCTTCACTACCGGTGCCCGCAGCGCGTAGAGGAACAGCGAACCACCGATGATCAGGAGCAACAGCGTCAGCAGCACCATGCCGCGCTCGGGATCCACGGCAAAGGCGTGCACGGAAGTGATCACACCCGAGCGCACGATGAAGGCGCCGAGCAAGCTCAACGAGAAAGCGGCGATGGCCAGCAACACGGTCCAGCTCTTGAACACGCCGCGTTTTTCCGTCACCGCAAGCGAGTGGATCAAGGCCGTGCCCACGAGCCAGGGCATGAAGCTCACGTTCTCGACCGGATCCCAGAACCACCAGCCGCCCCAACCCAGTTCGTAATAGGCCCACCAGGACCCGAGCGCGATGCCAACGGTGAGGAAGGCCCACGCGGCGTTGGTCCAGGGACGCGTCCAACGTGCCCATGCTGCATCGAGACGACCAGTCAGCAGTGCGGCAATTGCAAAGGAAAAAGCCACCGAGAAACCGACATAGCCCATGTAGAGCATCGGCGGATGCACGGTGAGACCGAAGTCCTGCAAGAGCGGGTTGAGGTCGGCGCCTTCGGCTGGCGTATTCAGCAGCATGCGCTCGAAGGGATTCGAGGTGCCGAGCATGAAGATCAAGAAGCCCACGGTGATGAGTGCCATCACCGACATCACGCGCGCAAGAATGTCGAGCGGCAGATCGCGGCTGAGGATGCTCACGGCATAGCCCCAAGTGGCGAGAATCAGGACCCAGAGCAGCAAGGAACCTTCGTGTGCGCCCCACACTGCCGCGAACTTGTAATACACGGGCAGCAAGGTATTGGAGTTGCGCGCCACGTAGGCCACGGAGAAATCGTCGTGCAGGAAGGAATAGGCGAGACAGCCGAAGGCCAGCAGCATGAAGACCCAGACACCTGCGCTGAGCGGACGACACAGCTGCATCCACAGCGTGTTGCCGCTGTGGGCGCCCACCATGGGGAATACTGCCTGCAGGCTCGCAAGGCAGAGCGCGAGAATCAGCGCGAAGTGACCAAGTTCCGGAATCATTGCGAGATGCCTCCAGCGGCTTTACGTTTTTCGGCCGCTTCGAGAGCTGCCTTCACTTCCGCCGACATGTAGTTTTCATCGTGCTTCGCCATGATCTGGCGCGCCTGGAACACACCGTTTTCGTCGACGAAACCTTCGGCGACCACCCCCTGCCCTTCACGGAAGAGATCGGGCAGCACACCTTCATAGACCACCGGGATGTCTGCGTTGTAGTCGGTGGTGACGAATTCGATGCGCGTGCCTTCGAGACCTTCGCGCACCAAAGAACCTTCCTTCACCATACCGCCGATGCGGATGTTCTGGTTGGGTTGCACCTTGCCTTCGGTGATTTCCGTGGGCGTGAAGAACACGTTGAGACCTTCGTTGAAGGCCACCACCAACAAGCCCACCGCCACGGCGGCACCCAGCACGATGCTGAGCACGATGTAGAGTTTCTGTTTGCGCGCACTATGCATGCTCACGTTCCTCCTGCGTCGGCACCGTGGCATTCCTTTCCTCTCGTGCCTGCCGCGCCTGCAACAATTTCAGAATCCTGCGACGCTCCAAACGGGGCTGGATCAGATTCCACCCCATCACCACGAAGAAAAAGGCATAGGCCAGCCATACGTAGAACGCATAGCCGCCCATCGCGAAGAAATCGGCAAGACCGTCGAACTGAAACTTAGGCACGTCCCGCCTCCTGCTTCACGAGATCCTGCACCCACTGGGCGCGGCGCTCACGCCAGAGAATCTCGTTGCGCGTACGCATGATCACGAAAACGAACACGAGGCCGATGAGGCCGAAACCGGTGAAGAACGCCGGAATCCAGATCTCGGGTGGATTGGCACCCTGTGAACTCAAGCTCAACTCGCTCGGCGGCTGATGCAGCGTGTTCCACCACACGGCGGCGTAATAAATGATGGGAAGGTTCACGACGCCCACCAACGTCAATACAGAGGCAGCTTTCGAACCCGAGGTTTCCGAGTCGAAGGCCGAGCGCAGGGCAATCACGCCGATGTACACGAAGAACAGGATCAGGAACGAGGTCAGTTTCGCATCCCAGATCCAATAGACACCCCACGTGGGTCTGCCCCACACGGCGCCGGTGAAGAGTGCCACCGCACAGAAGCCAGCCCCCACCAAGGCAGAGGACTTGGCGACCATGTCGGCCACCTTGATGTTCCAGATCATGTGCATCGCTGCCATCACTGCCATCATCACGTAGATCCACATGGCGCCCAGCGCGGTCGGCACATGGATGTAGATGATGCGGTAGTTGTCCCCCATCTGATAGTCCGGCGGTGCAAAACCGAGCCCCCACACTAGCCCCACAATGAGCAGGAAGTATGTAACGCCCTTCAGCCACGGCAGGAAGGAGGTGGTCATCTCATAGAAGTGTCTGGGCGAACCCAGCTTGTACAGCCATTGCCACATGAGGTTGTTCCGGAGAATCAGTTGACACTGATGCGCAGCGCGGCGCCGATCGCCAGCGGCGCCAAGCTCAACGCCAGCACCAGGAGAGCGCCCAGAAGCGCGACGAGCCCGGTATAGGGCAGGCCGGCGAGCGCCGCCTGCACCATTCCCGTACCGAAAACCAGCACGGGAATCGAGAGCGGCAATACTAGCACAGCGAGTAACAATCCACTGCGCGCGAGCCCGACCGTGAGCGCCATGCCGATGGCACCGATCAGGTTGAGAGTTGGTGTTCCCACCAGCAGACCGATGATGAGCGGCGTATAGGCTTCATCGGGCAGGGCCAGCATCATCGCCAGGAGCGGCGACAGGATCACCAAGGGCAAACCGGTCATCAACCAGTGCCCTGCCACCTTCGCCAGGAGATGGAAATAAAGTGGCTGCGGTGAAAGCAGCAGTTGTTCGAGACTGCCGTCTTCGTAATCGCTGCGGAAAAGACTTTCCATCGACAACATCACAGCGAGTAGCGCCGTTACCCACACCACGCCCGCGGCGATGCCACTGAGATAGGTCGGATCCGCATCGCCACCGAGTGGGAATAGCGACACCGCGATCACGAAGAACATCAGCGGATTGACGATGTCACCGGGGCTGCGCCAGAGAATCAGCAGCTCGCGACCGAAGGTTGCGCGCAGACTGCCCCACACACCCAAGGTCTGGCGGCTCATGCGCGCAGCTCCCGCCGGCCGGCCAGCGCATCGAGATCGATGCGCTTGAGTTCCCAGTCGAGCTGCAGTTGATGATGTGTCGTGAGGAGCACGGAACCACCAGCGCGCGCCTTGGCCGCCACTTGTTTCTCGAGTGCCGCCACGGCATGACGATCGAGTGCCGTGAAGGGTTCGTCGAGTATCCACAGTGATGCGGGCGACAGATTGAGACGCGCGAGACTCACGCGGCGCTGCTGACCTGCGGAAAGATTGCGGCAGGGCACGTCTTCGTAACCACGCAAACCCTGCGCGGCGAGCGCGGCTTCGATCGCAGCATCATCGGAAAACCCCGTCACAGCGCAGAACCAGCGCAGGTTCTGCAGCGGCGTGAGGGCTTTGTTGATGGCGGGACTGTGCCCCAGATAGAACACACCCGCGCGGAACTCCTCGGAAACACGCTGCACGGGCTCACCCTGCCAGAAGATGTCGCCGCTGTAGTCGTGGTTGAGCCCGCAGAGGATGCGCAGCAAGGTGGTCTTGCCGCTGCCGTTTTGGCCCTGCACCTGCCAGACCTCGCCCGGAGCGATGGCGAAATCGAGATTGGTGAACAGGACTCTTTCATCCCGTTCACAGTGCAAGGCGCTGACGCTGAGCATGAGCTGGCTTCAGGGCTTGGGCGGAGTGACCCCGGTTTGCCCCATGTACTTGCCGGCGCGGTCACGGTAGCTGATGTCGCACATCTCGTCGGACTCGAAGAACAACATCTGCGCCACACCTTCATTGGCGTAGATCTTGGCCGGCAGCGGCGTCGTGTTGGAGAACTCGAGCGTCACGTGGCCTTCCCATTCCGGTTCGAGCGGAGTGACGTTGACGATGATGCCGCAGCGCGCGTACGTGGACTTGCCCAGACACACGGTCAGCACGTTGCGGGGGATGCGGAAGTACTCCACCGTGCGCGCCAGTGCAAAGGAATTCGGCGGAATGATGCAATAGTCTTCGGTGATGCTGACGAAACTCGTCTCATCGAAGTTCTTCGGATCCACCACGTTGGTGGTGTGAACATTGGTGAAAATCTTGAATTCATTGGCGCAACGCACGTCGTAGCCGTAGCTCGACGTGCCATAGGAGATCACCTTGCGCCCTTCGGTCTGACGGATCTGGTTGGGTTCGAAGGGCTCGATCATGCCGTGTTCGAGCGCCATACGGCGGATCCAGTGATCAGATTTGATGCTCATTCGCCTGCCTTGCCTGCCTGAAGTACCGTTGTAGACCTACGCGTAACGAGGAATTTGGGGCTATAATCCCCCGCGTTTTTTGCGGCCGGCAAAGATAACACACTTGCATGGCCATCGTAGGACTCCGATTAAGTCTGGATTCAGTCATTTTCGACTAAGGTCCCCTCAAGCCAACCCCACGTAGGAGAGAGTAATGAAGTTGAAAGCTACCCTGGCCGTCGCCGCCCTGATTTCCCTGGCTTCCACGGGCGCAATGGCCGCCGGTGATCCCGAAAAAGGTAAAGCACTGTACGGCACCTGTGGCGCCTGCCACGGCATGAACGGTGAAGGTATGGAAGCGCTGAACGCACCGAAACTGGCAGGCCAAGAAGAGTGGTACACCATTCGTCAGCTGCAGAACTTCAAGAACGGCATCCGTGGCTCCAACCCGAAAGATACCTACGGCATGCAGATGGCCCCGATGGCCCAGACGCTGCCCGATGACCAGGCAATGGCCGACGTGGCTGCCTACATCAAGTCTCTCGGCAAATAAGTTTGTCGCGATTCCCAGAAACCCCGGCTCGTCCGGGGTTTTTTATACCTGCGCTTTGGCAATCATCTTGCATCTTCTCGAGCACATCCGATGCGAGGCGCAAGTCGCCCAAGGTCTCACCCGCCCGGCTTTACCCCTCGCGTGCGGCTCTTGGTAGGATGTGAATCCATTGCTTGGAAACCGGCATGCTGTCTGAACATCGCTTCTCGGATCAGAGCGCCCTCGTGCATGGCCTGCACGAGTTCTTCCTTGCCCGCCTCGAGGAGGCGCTGTCGCGCCATGCTGCCGTCTCGGTATTACTCTCCGGTGGCAGCAGTCCTTTGCCCTTCTATCGCGAACTCGGCCGCCAGAAGCTGCCCTGGGAACGCCTGCATCTGGCGCTGGTGGACGAACGTTGGGTGCCACCGAGCGAACCGGCCTCGAACGAAAAGGCGTTGCGCGAGGCCTTGGGTCCGGAGGCCGGCGCGCGCCTGACCGGCATGTACGATGGCTCAACGAAACCCGCCGCAGCCTTGCCCGAACTCAACCGCACCTACGCCGCCCTGCCCCGCCCCTGGAGCGTAGGCCTATTGGGACTCGGTGCCGATGGCCACACGGCTTCGCTCTTTCCCAATGCCTTCGGTCTCACGCAGGCACTGAGCACCACGGAACCTTGTGCCGCCATCACGGCGCACCAGAGTGAAGTGACCGGCCCCAACGTCGAGCGGATGACCTTGAGCCTGAGTGCGCTGCTCGGCATCGAGCAGTTGATCCTGTTGTTCACGGGGGAGTCGAAGTGGCAGGTCTACGAACGAGCGCGTCTCACCACCGATAGAAACGCCATGCCGGTGTCCTACCTGCTACAGCAGGATGATGTTCCTCTCGCCGTGTTCTGGAGCCCTTGATGCATCCCGTCGTCGAACGAGTCACCGAAAAACTGATCGAACGCAGCCGCCCCTCGCGCCAGGATTATCTGGATCGCCTCGAACGTGCCGTGGAACGCGGCCGCCAACGTGTCCACCTCGATTGCGGCAATCTTGCGCACGGTTTTGCCGCCTGCTCGCTGCATGACAAGGAAGCACTGGCCGGCGGCGACGTGGCCAACATCGCCATCGTGTCGAGCTACAACGACATGCTCTCGGCACATCAACCCCTGCAGAGTTTTCCGGACATCATCAAGCGCGCCGTGCGCGAGGCCGGCGGCGTGGCGCAATTCGCCGGAGGCGTGCCGGCGATGTGCGATGGCGTCACACAGGGTCAGGCCGGCATGGAACTTTCGCTCTTCAGTCGCGACGTGATTGCGATGGCTACCGCGGTGGCGCTCAGTCACAACATGTTCGACGGCGCACTCTATCTCGGGGTGTGCGACAAGATCGTGCCGGGGCTTCTGATCGGCGCTCTCACCTTCTCGCATCTGCCCGCGCTCTTCGTTCCCGGTGGCCCGATGCCTTCGGGTTTGCCGAACAAGGAAAAACAGCGCATTCGTCAGCTCTACGCCGAAGGGAAGGTTGGCAGATCTGAACTCCTGGCCTCCGAATCGGCCTCCTATCACAGCCCGGGTACCTGCACCTTCTACGGCACGGCCAACAGCAATCAGATGATGGTGGAGTTGATGGGCCTGCATTTGCCGGGCGCTTCCTTCATCAATCCGAACACGCCGCTGCGCGATGCGCTCACCGCCGCTGCCGGCCGCCAGATCCTGAAGTTCACCAGCACCGGACCCGACTATCGCCCCATCGGCAAGGTGGTCGATGAAAAAGCCATCATCAACGCCGTCGTCGGCCTATTGGCAACGGGTGGTTCCACCAACCACACGCTGCATCTGCTGGCGATCGCACAGGCCGCGGGCATCCAACTCGAATGGGAAGACTTCCATGAACTCTCCTCTGCCGTACCCCTGTTGGCGCGCATCTATCCCAACGGCGAAGCCGACGTGAATCACTTCCAGGCTGCAGGTGGCATGGCAGTGTTGACGCGCTATCTGCTCGAAGCGGAGTTGATACACAAGGACATCCTGACGATGGGCGACGCCAAAGGTCTGGAACAGTACACGCAGGAGCCCTGGCTCGATGGCGACGAGCTGCGTTGGCGTGAAGGCCCCGAGGAAACGCGTGACTCCAGCATTCTGCGCAGCACGGCGCAGCCCTTCTCTCCCACGGGAGGTTTGCATCTTTTACAAGGCAACCTCGGCAAGGCAGTGATCAAGGTGTCCGCTGTGAAGCAGGAACACTGGAGCGTCACGGCACCGGCGCTGGTGTTCGACGAACAGGATGCGCTGCTCGCCGCCTTCGCCAATGGCGAGCTCGAGCGCGACTTCGTCGCTGTGGTACGCCACCAAGGCCCCCATGCGATGGGCATGCCGGAACTGCACAAGCTCACTCCCGTGTTGGGCGTGTTGCAGGATCGTGGCTTCAAGGTGGCGCTCGTCACCGATGGGCGCATGTCCGGTGCTTCCGGCAAGGTGCCGGCCGCGATCCATCTCAGTCCCGAAGCCGCCCGCGGCGGGCCGATCGCAAAGATTCGCAACGGTGATCTCATTCATCTCGATGCCGGCGCAGGTACGCTCGACGTCTTGGTCGATGCCACCGAATTCGCTGCACGCGCGCCGGAACCCTATCGCGGAGAGGATCACGGTTTCGGCACTGGGCGCGAGTTGTTTGCGAGCTTCCGTGAAATCGTTGGTCCAGCCGATGCCGGCGCCAGTGTGTTCTATCGTCGCTGATTCGATCGAGGAGTCGTCATGAGCAAGACCATACGCGAGATCATGCAGGCCGTGCCGGTGATTCCGGTGCTCACCATCGAGCGGCTGGAAAGTGCCCTGCCCCTGGCGGAGGCCTTGATCAGTGGCGGACTGACCGTTCTAGAAATCACCCTGCGCACACCTGCCGCAGTGGAAGCCATCAAGCTCATCAAGGCGACCTTTCCACAGGCATGCACCGGAGCCGGCACCGTCATCGACAGGGCGACGCTCGACATGGCCTTGGCCGCGGGTGCGGACTTCATCGTCAGCCCGGGTTCCACGCCGGAATTGTTGCGTGCAGTGCGATCCACAGATGTGCCCTACCTCCCCGGGGTCGCGACTCCGAGCGAGCTCATGCAGGCACTCGATCATGGCTTCACCGAGCTCAAGTTCTTCCCAGCCGAAGCCGCCGGCGGCGTATCGATGTTGAAGTCCCTGGCGGCCCCCTTGCCACAGGCACTGTTCTGCCCCACCGGTGGCATCACGGTCGACAGCGCGCCCTCTTATCTCGCCCTGCCCAACGTCGCGTGCGTGGGTGGTTCCTGGATGGCGACCAAGTCGATGATCGATGCCGGCGACTGGCGCGGCATCCACACGCTCGCCGCCACGGCGGCAGCACTGCGCTGAGACCGTTACATGATCGAACGTTCTGTCCCCTGGGTAGTGGCCGACATCGGCGGCACCAATGCACGCTTCGCCTGCGTCGATCCCGACACGCAAACGCTCGATCGCATAGAGCAATATCTCTGCGAAGATTTCGCCACTCTCGAGGAGGTGGTGCGGCTGTACCTGAAACAACAGGATTTCGAGCAAGCGCCGCCGATGTGCCTGGCAGTAGCCGGAGTCGTCGAGCGCGACTACATCAGCCTGCCGAACAATCATTGGGAATTCAGTCAGGATGCGATGCGCAAGTCGCTCGATGCAGACCTGAAGTTCATCAACGACTTCACCGCCCAGCTCTACGCCACCTTCACTCTGCAGGAAAACGAAATCCGTTGGATCGACACACCGCGTCCCACCGGCCGACTCGTGCGTGCAGCGATCGGGCCTGGCACTGGTCTCGGTGTGAAGGCACTGACGCCCGAAGGCGGCTTGGTGCCTTCGGAGGGCGGTCACTTCGCCTATGCGCCACTCGATGAACACGAGATGGAACTCTTGCGCGTGATCTGGCGCCGTTTCGAACGCGTCTCCGTCGAGCGTCTCACCTCAGGTCCTGGCCTCAGCCTGCTGTATTGGGCCAACGGTGTGCTGCACGGCAAGGAAGTAGAGCTCGAACCCGAACAAGTGAGCACCGGCGCAGCCGAAGGCGATGCACTTTGTCAGCAAGCGGTCGACGATTTCATTCGCGTGCTCGGCGCGACCGCCGGCGATCTCGCGCTGATTCTGGGCGCCTACGATGGCGTGTATCTGATGGGCGACCTGTTGCGCAAACTGGCACCACTGTTCGATCCCGCGGCGCTGCGCGCACGCTTCAACGCCAAGGGGCGCTACGCCGACGTCTGCGCCGAAATTCCCTTGGCGCTGGTCCACGCCGACCACACGGGACTGCGTGGCTGCGCCGAAGTATTGCGTCGTCATCTCTCAGCTTGAGGCAGTCATGTTCGCCCGAATTTTTCCTGTACCAGTTCTGCTGAGCCTCGTCATGAATGCAGTGCCCGCGCAAGCACTCGAGCTTGGCGCGCCGGCACCAGCATTCGAATTGCCGGTGCTCGGTGCGGAAGAGTCAGCCGCTTCCCTTACGCTCGAATCGCTGCGCGGCAAGGTGCTCTACGTGGATTTCTGGGCCTCATGGTGTGCACCGTGCCGTTTCTCGATGCCGCTGCTCGATGCACTGCGCAAGGAACTGCAAAGCGAAGGTGCGGCTTTCGAAGTGGTGGCCGTGAACGTGGACGAACGCATCGAAGATGCGCGCAGCTTTCTGCAGCAGATTCCGGTGTCGTACCTGGTGGTGAGAGATGCCAGCGGTGCCACGCCCTCCGCGTATGAACTGCAGGGCATGCCCACGGGCTTTCTGCTCGATGCGCAAGGACAGATTCGTTTGATCCATCCCGGCTTCAAGCGTGACGACATCGACCTGATCGAAGCAGAAGCACGCCAGCTGTTACGAGAAAACTCGCGCTGAGCGCACAAAAAAATACGGAGCCCGAAGGCTCCGTGAATCCCGATTTTCCTGCTTGTTATTCAGAGACCCGGCCACACACCCCACGGGGTGGAACCGACCGGCACCTTGGTGGTGACGGTGAAGGTGGCCACGTCGATCACGGACACATCGTTCGACGGACCATTGGCGGAATAGAGCTTGCTGCCATCGGGGCTGATGGTCAGGCCCCAGGGACGCTGACCGGCTTCGACGGACTTGATGACTTCCTTGGTGGCAAGATCGATGGCGACCACGGTACGGGCGCGACCATTGGCGACGTAGAGCGTCTTGTCATCCGGCGACAGCACGACGCCCATCGGCAAGGAACCTTCCGGCAGACTCAACGTATCGACGACGGTATCGTTCGCCACGTCGATGACGGAAATGCTGCCACCGACTTCGTTCGACACGTAGGCGCGACTGCTGTCGCGGCTGAACACGATGTCACGCGGACGCAGGCCAACCGGAATCGAAGCACGCACGGAGTTGGTGGCGGTATCGATCACGGTGATCTCGCTCGTCACTTCACCGGTCACGTAAGCAACCTTGCCATCGGGGGATACACGCACGCCTTCGGGTTCACGCCCCGTCGGCAACTCGAGAATGATCTCGCCCTTCGCGATGTCGACGACACTGGCGAGGTTGGCGTTCTCGTTGGCGATGTACATCAGGCCGGTGTCCCAGTTGACGTCGAACTGTTCGGGATCGAGACCGCTCGGCAGTACGCGCAATACTCGACCAGCCGCCGTGTCGACTTCGGCGATGCCATCGGCGCTGAGGTCGACCTCGAGTTTTTCACACTCTTCGTCATCCATCGTGGGCGGACACTTCGGTGCGCCGCTCAGGGCCACGTACAGACGCGAGCCATCTGGGCTGACCTTGAGACCACGCGGACGCTTGCCGATGTCGATGGTATTGATGACGGTATTGGTGGCAGCGTCGATGACGCTGACGTTGTTGGAATCTTCGTTGGTGACGTAGATCTTGTAGTTGGCCTGCGCCAAGGCGCCACCTGCGAACAAGAGGCCTGCGAGGGCGAAGGAAAGTTTGTGCCAGGTCAGGTGTTTCATGATCCCCTCCGGAGCGATTGAGTGCGGATTATCTGGCCCTATTCCGTCACTGGCAAATCTGATTGCCACTTTGCCGGTTTACGGCCAGGCAAGGCCTGCGCTCACTCCTGCTTGTTCAGATAGCGCACATCGCGCAGTTGCGGGAAACGCCAGGCCCATAGACCCGCCACCAGGATCGAGCCGACACCACCGAAAACCACAGCAGGAACGACACCGATCCACGCTGCCATCATGCCGGCGCGGAATTCACCCAGTTCGTTGGAAGCGCCAAGAAACACCATGTTGGCGGCGTTGACACGGCCACGCACTTCATCGGGCGTCCACAGCTGCAACAGCGTTTCCCGCACCACGACGCTCACCATGTCGGAAGCGCCGATCAACATCAGCAGCAGGATCGACAACCACGGCACGGTGGAAATACCGAAGAGCGCCGTGAAGAGACCGAACAAGGCCACGCAGCCGAGCAAGATGTATCCGGCGTGATCCTTGATCGGCGACATCGCGATGAAGGCCGCCATCGATACGGCGCCGATGCCCGGTGCGGCACGCAAGAGCCCAAGTCCCCACGGACCCAACTCGAGAATGTCACGCGCATAGACCGGCAGCAGCGCCACCGCACCGCCGAGCAGTACGGCGAAAAGATCGAGAGAAATCGCGCCGAGCACCACCGGCTGACGACGAATGAAGCGCAGGCCATCGAAGAGGGAATCGAAGGTCACCTTGCGCGGTTGTTCCGGCGGTGGCGGCTCGGGGATGCGCAGCAACAGGAACACCGCCATCGCCAACATCAGCGTTGCCGCTCCGTACGCGGTGAGGGCGGAGATGCCATAGAGCAGGCCGCCGATGGCGGGGCCCGCAATGGATGCGATCTGCCAGGCAGAGGAGTTCCATGTCACCGCATTGGCGAAGTCCTCACGCGGCACCAGGTTGACCACGAGCGACTGCGAGGCCGGACCGAAGAAGGCACGCGCCACCGCGAGCACCATGAGCAAGGCGAAGATCGGCAATACCGAACGCGGTCCCATGCCGGCATAGAGCAGCATCGATGCGGCACATACGAGCTGCACGCCCACGGCAATGCTCATCACACGGCGCCGTCCGAAGCGATCGGCAACCGCTCCCGTGACCAATACCAACAACAACAGTGGCAGGAACTGCACGAGTCCGAGCATGCCGAGGTGGAAGGGATCACGCGTGAGGTCGTAGACCTGCCACGCCACGGCCACCGCCAATACCTGCACGGCGAATGTGGTGCAAACGCGGGCCCACCAATAGTGGACATAGCTGCGATGGGAGAAAGCGGCAAAGCGGCGGTATTTTTCGATGCTCATGCAAAGGGCTGATCGAGATAACTGAGATGATCGATGTTGAGCTGCACCTGACGCTGGCCACGGAATTCGTTGATGTCGAGACGATAGAGCAGGCTCACGTTCTCGCGCGTGTCGGCCAATACTTCGGGTTCCTGATTGAAAGCGATGCCATCCACCAAGGTACCGGTTCCAGGTACACCCAGGGTCAGCTTGAGATGCTTGTCGTTGAGGACGCGGCGGCTCAAGACCTGAAAGCCGTTGTGAAACACGGGCTCGGGAAAGTGCTGGCCCCAGGGGCCGGCATCGCGCAGGAGTTCAGCGAACTCAAGAGTGAAGCAATCGGGCGTCAAGGCGCCATCACAATAGCGGCGGGGTGCGAATAGTTCTTCCGCCACTTCCACCCGCAAGGTTTGCTCGAAGGCTTCACGGAACTGTTCGAACTTGTCGCGCGCCAGACTGAGTCCAGCCGCCATCGCATGCCCCCCGAACTTGCTGAGCAGGCCCGGCCAGGAACTGGCGACACGGTCCAATACATCGCGCAGATGGATGCCGGCAATCGAACGGCCCGAGCCTTTCAGCTCACCATTGTCGGCACTCGCGAAGACGATCACGGGACGATGCAAACGTTCCTTCAGACGTCCAGCCAAAATGCCGATCACGCCCTGATGCCAGTTGGGATCGAACAGACAGATGCTGCGCCGCTCCTGCACACCGGCGAATTCCATGTTGAGCAGCGCGAGCGCTTCGCTCTGCATTTCCTGCTCGATCTGACGCCGATCCTGATTCAGCGCATCGAGTTGCAAGGCGAGACGTCGCGCCGTGGCTTCGTCCTGTGCCAAGAGACAGGCGATGCCGAGACTCATATCGTCGAGACGCCCGGCGGCATTCAGACGCGGTCCTGCGGCAAAACCCAGATCCGCAGCGACGACGTTGGCGGGATTGCGGCGTCCTACTTCCAGCAAGGCGCGCACACCGGGACGACAGCGTCCGGTACGAATCAACTGCAAGCCGTGGCGCACGAGACGCCGGTTGTTCTGATCGAGCGGTACCACGTCGGCGACGGTGCCGAGCGCCACGAGATCGAGAAAATCAGCGAGTTTCGGTTCAGCGATGCCCTGCGACCTGAACCAGCCATGTTCACGCAACCGGCTGCGCAGCGCGGCCAACAGATAGAACATCACCCCTACTCCCGCGAGCGCCTTGCTCGGGAAGGGACAGCCGGGTTGATTCGGATTGAGGATGCAGTCGGCATCGGGCAGCGTCGCACCGGGCAGGTGGTGATCGGTGACGAGCACCTTGATGCCGAGTTCATGCGCACGTCGTACACCGGCGTGACTCGAGATGCCGTTGTCCACCGTGACGATCAATGCCGGTCGCCGCTGCGCCGCGACGTCGACGATTTCCGGGCTCAAACCGTAACCGTAGTCGAAACGATTCGGCACGAGATGATCGACCTTGGGAAAGCCCATCGCGCGCAAGCCACTCACCGCGAGCGCGGCACTGGTGGCACCGTCGGCATCGAAGTCACCGACGATCAGGATCGGCGCGCGCTTTTCCAGCATTTCGATCAGCAGCGCACAGGCGCGATCGATGTTCAGTAATTGCTCGGGCGGCAACAGCTCGGACAGATCCAGGCGCAGCTGCGCATCCTCACCGATGCCTCTGGCGAGGTAGATGCGCTCCAGGACGGGATGTAGAGAACTGGTGAAATTGCGGGCGACGCGCGCCTCGCGTTGACTGATGGGAATCAAGCCTGCTCCATCACGGGTTCCAGCGCAGCGGGCTGCGGCGCCTCTTCACCCGGTACTTCATCACGCAATTGTCGACGCAACACCTTACCGACATTGCTCTTCGGCAGCGCGTCGCGGAACTCCACCAGACGCGGCACCTTGTAAGCCGCGAGCGCCTGTCTGCAATAGGCGATCACGTCCTTCGCCGTGAGTTCTGGGTTGCGACTCACGACATACAACTTGATCTGCGTGCTGCATTCGTCACCGACCGCGACGGCACAGGCGTCGCTGATGTCGGGATGCGTGCACACGTGATCTTCGATTTCATTCGGGAATACGTTGAAGCCCGAGATGATGATCAGATCCTTGATGCGATCGATGATGCGCAGCTGTCCGTCCGGATCGAGTACCGCGACGTCGCCCGTGTGCAACCAACCTTCGCTGTCGAACACACGCGCGTTTTCATCGGGCTTCTGCCAATAACCCAACATCACCTGCGGGCCCTTGACGCACAGCTCGCCGGGCTCCCCCGCTTCCGCCACGCCCCCTTCAGGCGTTTTCAGACAGATCTCGGTGAGCGGCACGGGACGCCCCACCGTACCGAGGCGATAGTCGCTGTAGTTGCCGCAGGCAACGACGGGCGAGCATTCCGAGAGCCCATAGCCTTCGAGAATGCGACAGCCCGTGAGTCTCTCCCAGGCGTCGGCCACCTGGCGCGACAAGGCCATGCCACCGGAACTCGCGATGCGCAGCGTGCTGAAGTTCACGTCCTTGATGCGCGGGTGTTCGCAGAGCGCCTTGTAGAGTGTGGAGATGCCGACGAAGCCATCGATGCGCGGCAGTTTCTTGAGCGTTTTCACGAAGCCGTCGATGTCGCGCGGATTGGGAATCAATACCGTCTCATGCCCCCGGTAGAGGGAGATGAGGAAGTTCATGGTGAAGGCGTAGACGTGGTAGAGCGGCAGCGGTGCGATCATCAACGCGCCACGCTTGGGGCAGTCTTCACCCAACGCCGCCTCCACCTGCCGCAGGTTGCTGCTGAGGTTTCGGTGCGTGAGCATCGCGCCCTTTGCCACACCAGTGGTGCCACCCGTGTATTGCAGCACGGCGAGATCGCTGGGCGCCGGTTCGGGCAACCCGGCGCCACCACGTTTCTGCCGCCAAGTCTCGCCCTGGGCCAGCACTTGGCGGAAGGAAAGTTGATTGCGGAAGGAGAACGGTTTGATGCCTCCACGCAGATGACGCGCGGCGAGATTCAGCAGCGAGCGCTTGGGCCAGTCGTGCAGATCGCCGACTTCCGTCACCACCACACGCTCGACGTTGGTCTCGTCGACGACGCTTGCGGCGGTGGCCGCGGTATTGGCGAAACACACCAACAGGCGCGCACCGGAGTCCTGCAACTGAAAACGGATTTCTGGCGCCGTATAGAGCGGGTTGACGTTCACCACCACGCCACAGGCCTTGAGCACTCCCAGCGCCGCCACCGGATACTGCAGCAGGTTGGGCAGTTGCAGCGCCACACGCTCGCCGGGAAGGAGACGGAATTCGTGAATCAGCCAATGAGCGAAGGCGTCGCTGAGGCGGTCCAGCGCCGCGAAGGACAGCTTCTGTCCCAGGCAGCGGAATGCGGTTGCGGCCCCGCCACTGCGCAGAGCGCTGCGGCTCATTTCCACCAGGTTCTGATCTTCCAGCTGCATGCGCTGCGTCTTCCTCTCCTTGATTTTGGATGACGTGTCCGCATTTTCTTGGGACCGCCGCCCAGGGCCGCCGCATTTTAGCACCGGGCAGCGCCGCGGCGCTGAATTGACGCCGCGATGAGGAACTTCGTGGCGCAGGATCCTGCCTAAATGCTGGGCTCCCGCGTTATCACCGAGAGTTCCACCGCAGACACCATGAGGATGTACCTTCCATGATCCTACGTTCGCGCTCACGTCGTTTTGCTGCTTGTCTGGGGCTTTTGCTGGGCTGCCTGGCCCTGCCCGCCCTGCCGGCACAAACGCCGGACTACCTCAGTTTTCATACCGAAGACG
Organism: uncultured Gammaproteobacteria bacterium; assembly: GCA_937898685.1. Taxonomy (GTDB): domain Bacteria; phylum Pseudomonadota; class Gammaproteobacteria; order Pseudomonadales; family Pseudohongiellaceae; genus CAILUG01. Next base: position 40,896 of record CALEJT010000045.1, read on the forward strand.
AAGCCAACAACATCGAGATCTTCAAGGCGGCTAGCCCCTCCGTGGTCTACGTGACCAACAGCGCGCTACGGCGCAACTTCTACAGTCTGAACATCCAGGAGATTCCGCAAGGCGCCGGCACCGGCTTCGTGTGGGACAAATCCGGCCTGATCGTCACCAACTTCCACGTGATCCGCGGTGCCAACCGCGTGACCATCACCCTGCACGACCAGAGCACCTGGGACGCCGAAGTCGTGGGTCTCGCCCCCGGCAAGGACCTTGCTCTGTTGCGCATCAAGGCGCCGCCGGAAAAACTCGTGCCCCTGCCCCTCGGTGACTCCTCGCTCCTGGAAGTCGGCCGCAAGGTGATCGCCATCGGTAACCCCTTCGGTCTCGACACCACCATGACCGTCGGCGTCGTCAGCGCCCTCGGCCGCGAGATCAACTCACTCACCGACCGCAAGATCCGTGACGTGATCCAGACCGATGCCTCCATCAACCCCGGAAACTCCGGCGGCCCGCTGCTCAACTCGCTCGGTCAGCTGATCGGCGTGAACACGCAGATCATCAGCCCCAGCGGCGCCAGCGCGGGCATCGGCTTCGCGATCCCGGTCAACACGGTGAAAAAAGTCATTCCGCAGTTGATCCAGTACGGCCGCGAAGTGCAGCCCACGCTAGGCATCCAGTACGTGTCCGACGCCGTGGCGCGGCAGCGCGGCATCCGCGGCATCATCGTCGCCGCCGTCAATCCCAACGCACCTGCTGGGCGCGCTGGTCTGCGCGGCCTGCAACAGGATCGCCGCGGTGGTTATCAGCTCGGTGACATCATCGTCGAGATCGATGGTTACGAGATCAACAACAGCGACGACATGTTGAACGCGCTCGAACAGCATCAGCCGGGAGACAGGGTCACCGTGGTGACGATGCGCGGCGACGATCGCATGGAGTTCCAGGTAACGCTCGCCGGACCGGATGAGGTGTAGCCCCGCGTCTTCCGGTTGAAACCCGCAAACAGAAACAGCCGAAGTCCTACAGGACTTCGGCTTTTTTCATGGGGGAAACGCAGAAGGATCTGCGCTGAGGCTCAGCGTCCGAAGAGGCCGTCGAGCGCGCGGTTGAACACTCTGTCGACGGCGCCATCGACCTCGCGCTGGGTGCGATTCTCGACCTTATCGGTCTGACGATCGACCTGGCGCTCGGCCTGACGCCCCAGGATGTTGCCGAAGAGGCCGCCACGACGCTCCTCCGCAGACTCTGCAGCTGGTGCGTCGGCGCCAGCGCCCGATAGGAGAGCCCCGAAATTGGGCATCTGCTGTGGGTTGGCCGGCAGATCGAAACGCGAGGCCACGATGTCGGCCTGGCTGAGCGAGGCAATGCGGTAGGTATTGCCGAAACGCAGCACACCATCGCCCTTGCCATAGATCAGCGCCATCGACTCGTCGTAAGAGGCACGCGCCGTATCGACGCCGAAGGACGCTGCCAGCGCCTGACCCCAAGCGCCCATCGTCTGGCTGAATTCGCGCAATACCGGATGGCTGCCGATCACCATTTCATCGGTGCGGTTGGTGCCATCTTCGTCGGTGTAAGACGCCAGATAGACACGGCCCTCGATGCCGGCCACGGTCTCGGTACGGCCCGTGTCTTCCAGTCTGTACACACCATTGAGCTCATTGCCCACGTCGAGATCGGCCTGGTTCATCATCCCAGCGAACATCTGCCCCATCGCACTGAGGTCGAACACCATGGGCTGACCACCCTGGTTCGTCACCATGAAGACCTTGCTGTCACGCAACAGCATGTAGCCCTGCGCGTCGGACTGAGGCATGTCCATGCGCAAACGATCGCCGTCGAATTCGAACTCCATGGTGCCGCGCTCGCCGTCGTCTTCACCGACGTCGAGCACTATCCGCCCTCCTGCCCATGCGCTGAGCGGCAATACGCCGAGAAGGGCGATTGCCACGGATCGATGCAGTTTCATGACAAAACTCCTGCTTTTTAGTTATGGAATGTTGACTCGTGAGGCGATCCGCCCGACGGCCGCACTCGGCAAAGGGACTCGAGACGTGGGGGATCAACGGCGCGGATTATCCGCGGTGAAAAAATTATTTTTGTGAAGAAAGGGGCAACCTCAGCCATTGACGCACGAAAACTGTGTTCCCGCGCGCGCGGAAGTCCCGAGCGCACAGCGTCACGTGGCGCGCGTCGCGCTCCGTGGACGCCTCGTTTCAGAACTTCCCAGCGCGGCAGAGGCCTGCTTCGTTCTCAACGCTGCAACACGAATGTGATATTTCGGTAACGTCCGAGTGAAAAAAAGCCGCTGCGTTTTCACGCAACGGCTTCATGTTCGCACCAGAATGAATCAGCGCTTGTTGCTCAGCGCATTGACCATGAATTGCTTCACCGCATCGAGGCTGTTCGGCAATACAGTGTAGCGCTCTTCGCGTTCATACAGGTCTGCCATGTGCGGTGGCAACGCCGGCGTGGCGAAGCCGGCGAGTTCGATGGCAGCGGCAAACTTGGCCGGATGTGCGGTGCCGAGAATGATCATCGGTGTCGCACCATCGCTGTCGCAGAGTTCCGCCGCCTTCACGCCCGTTGCCGTATGCGGATCGAGCAGGAAGTCGGTGCGCTCCTTGACGGCCTTGATGGTGGCGCAGGTCGTTGCATCGTCGACACTGGCACTGTCGAAATGCGCACGCGCACGCGCCCATTCCTCTTCACTCACTTGCTGCACTTCCGTGCTCAAGCCGGTGACGAAGCGCGTGACGCGCTCGGTGTCACCCTGGAACAGGTCGTAGAGGAAGCGCTCGAAATTGCTGCTCACCATGATGTCCATGCTCGGCGAGAGCGAGGGCTCGAGCGGCGTCTTGTGATAGCGGTTGCCGCTGATGAAGCGATGCAGGATGTCGTTGCGGTTGGTGGCGATGATCAGCTGCTTCACCGGCAGGCCCATCTTCTTGGCGAGATAGCCGGCGTAGATGTCGCCGAAGTTGCCGGTGGGTACGGAGAAGGACACCGCCTCGTGCTTACCGAGGAACGGCAGCGCGGCGTAAAAGTAGTAGACGATCTGCGCCATGATGCGCGCGAAGTTGATCGAGTTCACCGCGCCGAGCTGATAGCCCTCGGGCAGGAAGCTCTGATCGGCGAAGGCCTTCTTCACGATCTCCTGGCAATCATCGAAATTGCCTTCGAGCGCGATGTTGTTGACGTTGTCTCCCTTCACCGTGGTCATCTGGCGGCGCTGTACTTCGGACACGCGCTGATGCGGATGCAGGATGAAGAGATCGACGAAAGCGCTGTGCTTGCAGCCTTCGAGCGCGGCGGAACCTGTGTCGCCAGAGGTCGCGCCCAAAATGGCGATGTGCTGTTTGCGCTTGCTCAGGAAGTAATCGAGCAGACGTCCCAGCAACTGCAGCGCGAAATCCTTGAACGCCAGGGTCGGGCCACAATAGAGCTCGAGCACGTAGTGGTTGTCGTACAGATGCACGAGCGGCGCGACCTTCGGGTCGGAAAAACTCGCATAGCTGGCATCGATCATCGCCTTCAGTTCGGCGTCGGGAATGGCGCCGTCGACGAAGGGTTTGACCACTTCGAAGGCGAGTTCCTGGTAGGAGAGCTTGGCCCACGCAGCGAGCTGCTCGGCAGTGACCTGCGGCACTCGTTCCGGAATGTAGAGACCACCGTCGGGCGCGAGGCCCGTGAGGACGACGTCTTCGAAGCTGGCGGCGGGACTCTTGCCGCGCGTACTGATGTATTTCATGGCTGCTCCTCTGCGCGCGTCAGGCCTCGGGTCTGAACACGCGGATACGCATTACCTTGTCCGCGACCGTCGGCAGCGCCTCGATCTTGCGGATGGCCTCATTCATGACTTTTTCTTTCACTTCGTGCGTGAGGATGATCACGGGCACACGCTGACTGTCCGCATCCGGTCCACGTGGTTCCTTCTGGATGATTGCTTCGATGTTGATGGAGCAGTCGCCGAGAATTTCAGTGATGTCGGACAACACACCCACCTGATCCAGGGCAGTGATGCGCAGGTAATAGGCGCTGTGCACTTCTTCCATCGGCAGGATGGGCAGATCGGAGAGCGCGTGGTCGAGGAAGGCGAGCGCAGGCACGCTGCTTTCCGGACAGGCGATCATGCGCGCCACGTCGATGATGTCTGCCACCACGGCGGAAGCGGTCGGGAAGGCACCGGCACCGGCGCCGTAGTAAAGCGTGGAGCCGACCGCATCGCCATTGACCATCACTGCGTTCATCACGCCGTTGACGTTGGCGATCAGACTGTCTTCATCGATGAAGGTCGGATGCACGCGCAGCTCGATGCCCTCCGGCGTTCTGCGGCTGATGCCGAGGTGTTTGATGCGATAGCCGAGTTCATCGGCATAACGGATGTCCTGTTTCGTCAGCTTGCTGATGCCTTCGGTGTAGACCTTGTCGAACTGCAGCGGAATGCCGAAGGCGATCGAAGCGAGGATCGTGAGTTTGTGCGCCGCATCGATACCTTCGATGTCGAAGGTCGGATCCGCTTCGGCGTAACCGAGTGCCTGCGCTTCTTTCAAGACGTCGGCAAAGGCGCGGCCCTTCTCTCGCATCTCGGTGAGGATGAAGTTGCCCGTGCCGTTGATGATGCCGCTGACCCACTGGATGCTGTTGCCGGCCAAGCCTTCGCGAATCGCCTTGATGATGGGAATGCCACCGGCGACGGAGGCTTCGTAGGCGACGAGGACTTTTTTCTCGGCAGCAGCAGCGAAGATTTCGTTACCGTACTCGGCGACCAGCGCCTTGTTGGCGGTGACCACGTGCTTGCCGTTGGCGATGGCCTTGAGCACGAGCTCACGCGCGACAGTGGTGCCGCCCATCAGTTCCAACACGATCTGCACTTCAGGGTCGTCGACCACGGCAAAGGGATCGGTGCTGTAACGCGTATCACCGATGTCCTGACCCGGGCGCAGACGGCGGGAGCCGACGTGGGTGACCACGAGCTCGCTGCCGATGCGACGCGCGATGTCGCGACGGTTTTTGTTGAGAAGCGTGTAGGTGCCGTAACCGACCGTGCCGAGACCACAGATCCCGATCTTTACGGGCTCGATATTGGAGGAACTCAAGGGAAGACTCCGAAGCGCGGCCATGCCGCTACTGCGCATCAAAAGGCGCGCATTATAGCCTGCGCGACGGAGTTTTGTGGAAGGAGGAACGCCGGAAGAAGCGCCGCGAAAACGCTTATTCCTCGCTGTCGCGATTGAGCAGAGCCGGACCCAGCGTGCTGGCCGGGACATAGCCCGGCAGCATGGTGCCATCGTCGAGCACCAGCGCTGGCGTTCCGGTGACACCGACTTCGCGGCCGAGACGATACTGCTCTTCGACCTTGCGCTCGAGCGCGCAATTGGCTTCGGGCACGTCACCGCCACGTTTGGCGACGGTCATCATCACTTTCGGATCCTCGGCACACCAGGTGGAGATCATCTTGCGATGGATGTCGGTATTGAGCCCCGTGCGGGGGAAGGCCAGATAACGCACGGCGATGCCCATGCGGTTCAGCTCTTCCACTTCGCCATGCAGCTTGCGGCAGTAGGGGCAGTCGACGTCGGTGAAGACGGTGACGACGGCTTTGCGTTCACCGACCGCATCGAACACGATCATGTCTTTTTCATCGAGTGCAGCGATCTTGTCGCGACGCAGATCGTTGCGGCGCTGATCACCGAGGTTGACGATATTCTCGCCATCGGACTCGTAGAGGTCTCCGGGGATCAGATATTTCGCATCACGGGAGACGTAGATGGTCTGGCCGTTCTGAATGGAAACTTCGTAAAGCCCTTCGATCGGGCTCGGCACGATCTCTCCCACGACCATGTTGGGTTGCGTGGCGGTCAACAGATCACGGATCGCCTTCACCTCTTCCGGCTTGGATTCGCCGCCGAAGGCAAAATGGCTGAGAAGCAACAGGGGGAGAAGACCACGGATCAGACCGCGGACACCGAAGGTGTGGGAGAACTGCTTGCGCATCAGGACCGACCTCTCTAAGGGCCTGCCAGGGCAGACCGAACCAGGCCGCACTCTATTGCAGAGGTGCGACCATGGCAAGGCATGAACTCGTCCGTTTTCTGATGGGGGCCGCAGCGGATGCCACGGCCCAAAGACGATGTGGAAAGCCGATTACTGTTCGGCTTTCTTGTCCAGCTTCTCGCTGATGCGAGCAGCGCGGCCAGCCAGATCGCGCAGGTAGTACAGCTTGGCCTGACGCACGTCACCACGACGCTTGAGCGTGATGCTGTCGATCTGCTTGCTGTGGGTCTGGAAGGTACGCTCCACGCCTACGCCGTGGGAGATCTTGCGCACGGTGAAGGAGGAGCCCAGGCCGCGATTGCGGATGCCGATCACGACACCTTCGAACGCCTGCAGACGTTCACGATCGCCTTCCTTGATTTTCACCTGTACCACGACGGTGTCGCCGGGGCTGAAATCAGGCACGTCGGTCTTCATCTGTGCCTGTTCGATTTTCTGGATGATTTTGTTGCTGCCGCTCATTGTGGTACTCCACGTTCAAGTAGTTGTAGCCAGTGTCAGTTCGGTTCGATGCCTCCCCGACTGTTCGTCCTGGTCCGGCATTACCGCATTCGTCGTTCAAAAATCCTTACTGCCCACCGCCCTGCTCTTGCCAGGTGCGGATGTATTCATCGAGCAGCTTCCGTTCTTCGCTGCTCAGACCGCGCCGTTCCAACAGCTCCGGCCTCTTGCGCCAGGTGGCGCCCAATCTCTGCTGCAGACGCCAACGCGCGATGCGGGCATGGTCCCCGCTCAACAGCACCGAGGGCACCCGCTGACCTTCGAATTCTTCCGGCCGCGTATAGTGCGGATGGTCGAGCAATCCATCGGCGAAGGAATCCTGCGTCGCCGAATCTTCCGCACCCAGAGCACCGGGCTGCAGACGGATCACCGCATCTATCAGCGCCATCGCGGCGACTTCACCGCCGCTGAGCACGAAATCGCCCAGCGAAACTTCCGCGTCGACCAAGCTCGTGATCACGCGCTCGTCGATGCCTTCGTAACGTCCACACAGCAGTACCAGCGCGGGCTCTCGCGCCAGCTCACTCACCCATTCCTGTGTGAGCGGCCTGCCCTGCGGGCTGAGGTACAGGACCTTGCCCTGCCCCCCCAACCCTGCCTTGGCCGCGCGGATCGCCGCGCTGACCGGGCCGGTCTTCATCAACATCCCAGGGCCGCCGCCATAAGGCTTGTCGTCCACCGTGCGATGTCGGTCATGCGTGTAATCGCGGGGGCTGTAGTAACGCAGACTCACCAGATTCTGCTGCACTGCCCGCGCGGTGATGCCGTAGCCGGTCAGGGCGCCGAACATCCCGGGGAAGAGGGTGACGATGGCAATCTGCATGGCCGCTACTCTTCCCACGAATACTTGTTGGCTGACTCAATCCCAGTCGGGCTGCCAGTCCACTTCCATTACACCGTTCGCCAGATCCACCTTGCGTACCACCTGCGGTACGTAGGGCAGCAGGCGCTCTTTGCGTTGCTCGTCGCGTACGACCAGCACGTCATTGGCACCGGTGCTCATCAGGTACTGCACCTTGCCCAGCACCACGCCTTCGAGCGTCTTGACGGTCAACTGCTCGAGCTGGTGCCAGTAATAACCTTCTTCGAGCGGGGGTAGCGCGTCTTTCGCCACCCACAGTTCGCCGCCGGTGTAGAGGCTGCCCTGCTCTCGCACGTCACAGCCCTTGATGTGCGCCACCAGGGTCTGACCCTGTTGGTGCCCGGCATCGATCTCGATTTCGATCTGCCCCTTCGGCCCGGCGCCACGGGCGCCGGTAAGGATGAAGTGGCGATAGTCCAGCAGGTTTTCGGGAGGGTCGGTGTAGGACACCAGCTTGACCCAACCCTTGACGCCCCATGGGGCGCCGACCTTGCCCATCACGAGATGAGTGATGGAGAGGTCAGCCGTCGTCACGTCCTCAGACTGCCGGAGCCTGCGCTGCCTGTTTGAGCAGCGAAGCTACGCGATCGCTGGTCTGGGCGCCCTGGCTCTGCCAGAACTTCACGCGCTCGACGTCGATGCGCAGCTTTTCTTCCTGGCCGCGTGCGGTCGGGTTGTAGAAGCCCACGCGCTCGATGAAGCGACCGGTGTTGGCATTGCGCTTGTCGGTCACGGTGACGTAGTAGTACGGATTCTTTTTGCTACCACCGCGAGCGAGTCGGATAGTTACCATAACTAGTTGATTCCTGATGAGAAATTAAACTTCGAGCCGAATCCGAGCCACCCGGCCCGGAAAAAAGGGCGCCATTCTAAGGGAAAAGCCCCGGCGAGGGAACCATGAAGCCACGTAAAAAGCGCCCCGCGCCTTGCGGCGCAGCTGACACTCACGTGCTGGGAGAACCCTGTCCTGCCGCGACCTCAGAACCCCGGGAAGCGTCCACCTCCCGGAAAACCACCCGGCGGCATGCCACCCGGAGGCAGACGACCGCTGAGACCGCGCATCATGTTGGCGAGTCCGCCACCCTTCATCTTCTTCATTACCTTCTGCATCTGCTTGTGCTGTTTGAGCAGACGGTTGAGGTCCTGCAGCGTCGTGCCGGAACCCTGCGTGATACGGCGCTTGCGTGAACCGTTGAGGATGTCGGGATTGCGGCGTTCCTTCATCGTCATGGAATTGATGATCGCTTCCATCTGACGGAAGTTCTTTTCACCGGCCGTGGTCACGGCCGACTTGGAGATGCCTCCCATGCCGGGCATCTTGTCGAGCAGGTTGGCGATGCCGCCCATGTTGCGCATCTGCTCCAGCTGCTCCTTGAAATCCTGCAGGTCGAAGCGTTCGCCCTTCTTGATCTTCGAAGCCAGCTTCTGCGCTTTTTCCTTATCTACTTTCTTTTCTACATCCTCGATCAGCGACAGCACGTCGCCCATGCCGAGGATGCGGGAGGCAACGCGATCGGGATGGAAGGGTTCGAGACCATCGACCTTCTCACCGATGCCGAGGAACTTGATCGGCTTGCCGGTGACATGACGCACCGACAGCGCAGCACCGCCGCGCGCGTCGCCGTCGGTCTTGGTGAGGATCACACCGGTGAGCGGCAGCGCTTCGCCGAAGGCGCGCGCAGTGTTGGCCGCATCCTGACCGGTCATGGCGTCGACCACGAACAGGGTTTCGACCGGCTTGGCGATCTCATGCAGCGTCTTGATCTCCGCCATCATGTCCGCATCGATGGCGAGACGACCGGCGGTGTCGATGAAGAGCACGTCGACGAAACGGCGACGCGCTTCGGCGATGGCAGCCTGGACTATGTCGGCCGGTTTCTGTGAAGGATCGCTCGGGAAGAAAGTGGCACCGACTTCGCCGGCGAGCGTTTCGAGCTGTTTGATGGCGGCGGGACGATAGACGTCCGCACTCACCACCATCACGCTTTTCTTTTCCTGCTGCTGCAGGAAGCGCGCGAGCTTGGCCACCGTGGTCGTCTTACCGGCGCCCTGCAGACCGGCCATCAGGATCACGGCGGGCGGCGCGGCACGCAGATCGAGGGCTTCGTTCTCCTGCCCCATCACGCTCTGCAGTTCGGCCTGCACGATCTTGAGGAAGGCCTGAGCCGGCGTGAGACTGCTGCTCACCTCGGCACCCAGCGCACGCAGTTTCACCCGCTCGATGAAATCACGCACGACGGGCAGCGCCACGTCCGCTTCCAGCAGCGCGCGACGGACGTCGCGCAGACTATCCTGGATGTTTTCTTCGGTGAGCTTGGCCTTGCCGGTGAGCGAACGCAGGGTCTGACTCAGGTTTTCTGTAAGCTTTTCGAACATGACTCGATTCCAGTGGAACCACCGCTAGGTCGTGGTGGCGGGAGAAGCTTTGCAGCGAAGTGGCGGATTCTACCCAAGTGGCCCTGCCCGATACAGCGCTGCCGTATCGCCACAAAAGCTTATTCCACTCGCGCGGAGCTTTATGAGAGACTTTCGCGCATGATCGCACTCACATCTGGGCTCGTGGCCGTTCTCTTCTACGCACTCGGCACTTTCAGCCAGGGGCGTCTGCTCAGCCGCGATCAGCACGAGCCCACCGCCGGCCTCCTCACGCCCGATCGCAGCAAATTGCTGCTGGTCGCCGCCATCGCTCTCATCGTGCACCTCGTCAACGTGGTGCAGGTCATCGCCACTGAGCGTGGCCTCGATTTCGGTTTCTTCAAGGTGGCGACGCTGTTCAGCTGGACCATGGTGTGCATCGTCGTACTCAGCAGCCTGCGCAAACCACTCGAAAATCTATTCGTGGCCGTGTTCCCCGTGGCCATTGTCAGCATCCTTTGCGCCCTCTTCCTTCCCAGTGGCACGCAGCCGGTCGCCGATTTGTCACCCGGCGTGCTGGTGCATGTGATGTTGGGCATAGTCGGCTTCAGCCTGATGACGATCGCCGCAGGCCAGGCTCTCTTCATGGCCTGGCTCGACCGCGCCTTGAAACGTCATCGTTACCCGCCCTTCCTGCGTCACTTGCCGCCGCTGCAGACGATGGAAGGACTGTTGTTCGAAATCATCCAGGTCGGTTTTCTGATCCTGCTCGCCGTGATCGTGAGCGGTTTTCTGTTCATGGACGACATGTTCGCGCAGCACCTGGTGCACAAGACCTTCTTCACGCTGGTTTCGGTCGTGGTCTTCGGCATCCTGCTCTGGGGTCGCCACCGCTGGGGCTGGCGTGGCCGTCGCGCCAAACACTGGACGCTGACGGGTTTCACCGTTTTGATCCTTGCCTACTTCGGCAGCAAGTTCGTGCTTGAAGTATTGCTGAACCGCGTCTAAGAGCGCGCTTGCCGCCCCGACACATCGTGGACGAAACTCAGCCAGACTTATTGTTTCTTTCTCTTGCACTCCTGATCGTCGCCACACTGCTGTTCGTGGTGGCGCTGGCCTCCTTCCATCGCGCACGCAGGCTGTTGAAAGGACCAGGCTCAGCCGGCCTGCCCCGACCCGCCTTCGATGCAAACGAACTGGCGCGCATCACCGTGGCCGACATCATGGTGCCGCGCAGCGAAGTCAGCGGCATCGATCTCGATGACGACATGGATGCCATCATGACGACGCTCTGCAACAGCCAGCACACGCGTCTGCCCGTCTACACCAAGGACCTGAACAACGTGATCGGCATCCTGCACATGCGCACGGTCCCGCGCTTGCTGCGCGAGGAAGAACCACCCAACAAGGCCGAGCTCGTGCAACTCTCACGCGAACCCTATTTCATTCCGGAAAGCACGCCGCTCACCACTCAGCTCGTGAACTTCCAGAAACAGAAGCGCAGCCTGGCACTCGTGGTGGATGAGTATGGTGAAGTGAAGGGCTTGGTGACACTCGGAGATTTGCTCGAGGAACTCGTCAGCCACTTCACGAATGCGTCCGCAACTGAAAGCGACATCCTGCCGCAAGCCGATGGCAGTTATCTGATCGACGGTGCCACGCCGATCCGCGACATCAATCGCGCGCTCGGTTGGGACCTACCCACCGATGGTCCGAAAACCCTCAATGGTTTGCTGACTGAACTGCTCGAAAGCATCCCCGATTCCCAGGTCGGCCTGAGCCTGCCGCAGCATCGCGTGGAAATCCTGCAGGTGAAGGACAACCTGATCAAAACCGTCCGCATGTGGTATCAACCACCTCTGGAGCGCAAGGACATCGATACGAACGCGATGCTCCACTGAGGTAAAGGCATGAGCACCATCGACATGAATTACTGCAATGCCTGTGGTGGCCCGCTCAGTCTGAGCATTCCGCCTGGCGAAGATCGTCAGCGCCACATCTGCGACGACTGCAAGACGGTGCATTACCTCAATCCACGCGTCGTCGTTTGCGCCATTCCCGCCTGGGGTGATCAAGTGCTGTTGTGCCGCCGCGCCATCGAGCCACGACTGGGTTTCTGGACGCTTCCAGGCGGCTTCATGGAAAACGGTGAATCGACACTGCAGACCGCCGCACGCGAAACGATCGAGGAAGCCTGCGCACGCATCGAAGTGGGCGAACTGTTCGCACTCTTCAACATCATCCACATCAACCAGGTGCAATTGTTCTTCCGCGCACGTTTGTGTGATCTCGATTTCAAACCCGGCCCGGAAAGTCTCGAGACGGCACTATTCAAGCAGGACGAAATTCCCTGGGACGAAATCGCCTTTCCCGCTGTCGCCACCACACTCCGCGAGTACTACAAGGACTTCAAGTCCGGTCAGTTTCAATTACGCATGGCCGACATCACACTCGGCCCCGATCAAAAACGTTTGTTCAAACCGTTGAATTTCACCCATGAGCACGAGTAATCCCGATCGCAGCACCTACACCATTCACCAACTACGTGAAGGTACGCTGCGTGAGGTCGAGGACACACTTGCCGTAGAAGAGCCGCTCGAAATCCGTCTCGGCTACACCGATCCGCGCAAGGGCCGCCAGCATCGCAGCGTGTCGATCACGATGCGCACACCGGGCAACGATCTCGCGCTCGCGCTCGGCTTTCTCTATAGCGAAAGCATTCTGCGCCGTGTGGAAGATGTGATCTCGGTCGATCAGAGTCGCGCCAACGTGATCCGCATCGAATTGAGCGACGACGCCAGCTTCGATCCGCTGCGTCTGGAACGTCATTTCTACACGACCTCGAGCTGCGGCGTATGTGGCAAGGCATCGCTCGAAACCTTGAGTCTCACCGGCATCGATGCCTTGCCCGGTATCGATACGCGCATCAAGGCCAGCGCCTTGCGTCGTCTCCCTGCGCAACTGCGTGACGTACAACCGCTCTTCGCTGCTACCGGCGGCAATCACGGCGTCGCGCTGTTCGATTTTGCGGGCAAGGTGGAGATGGGCATGGAAGATGTCGGTCGCCACAACGCCATGGACAAACTCATCGGCACCTTGTTGCAGCAGGGACGTCTACCGCTGCGCGAGCGCGGCATCCTCGTCAGTGGTCGCGCCAGTTTCGAATTGATGCAGAAAGCGCTCACTGCAGGTTGTCCGCTGCTGGCTGCGGTCGGCGCCCCTTCCTCGTTGGCAGTGGAATTGGCACAGGAATTCAATATCATCCTGCTCGGCTTTCTGGGGGCAGAGCGGTTCAATGTCTACCACGGCCACGAAGCACTCGACTTCGACGACTGACCAATAATTAGAACAAGCCCTGTAACAGGAGCCTTCCATGTCCGTTCGCCGCTCGCACTGGCAGTTCCGCGCCTTGCTTCCGCTCGCCCTCGTTTCCTGCTGGAGCCTCTTTTCCTCTGCGAACGTGCAAGCCGCAGCCTGCGCTACGCCGCCCGACCTCGAACCGCGCGACTCCGATTGGAGTGGCTGGGGCAACGGCTTGAGCAACGCCCGTCACGCACCGAATGGACTCACCAGTGCCGACCTACCCAAGCTCGAATTGCGTTGGGCTTACGGCTTCGAAGGGGCAAGTTCAGTCGTCGGCAATCCGGTAGTGCAGGGATCCGTACTCTTCATCGGAGTCGACACCGGCAAGGTCTATGCACTCGATGCAGAAACGGGTTGTGAACATTGGATCTTCCAGGCTCCTACTGGTGTGCGTACGGCGCCGGCATTGGGCTTCGTCGATGGCGAATGGCGTCTTTTCTTCGGTGATCGCGGCGCAGTGTTCTATGCCGTCGACGCCATGAGTGGACAGCTGCGCTGGCAACGCGAAGTCGAGGCACATCAGGCAGCGATTCTCACTGGCTCCCCCGCTTTCGTTTCCGTTCCCGGCAGTGCCAACCCCAATCGAATTCTCGTGCCCGTTTCCTCGAATGAAGAAGGCATCGCCGCCGTGCCCACCTATGCCTGCTGCACCTTCCGCGGCAGCGTGGTGAGCCTCGATGCTTCGGATGGCGCAGTGCTGTGGCAGACCTACACCATCACCCAGCCGGCCGTGAGCACTGGCGATAACAGCTTCGGGCCTTCCGGAGGCGCGATCTGGAGCTCTCCCACGGTCGATGTCGCAAATCGCCGTGTCTTCGTCACCACCGGTGACGCCTATTCCAAGCCGGTCGAAATCGGCACCGATGCACTGATGGGGCTGGATCTCGATACCGGCAGCATCCTGTGGATCAACCAGGGCACGCCGGACGACTATTGGACAGTCGCCTGCATGCGCCCCGATGCCCCCGAGGACTGCGGCCCCGACCAGGATTACGGTTCCCCCGCCCTCCTGCTCGACATCAACGGCCGGACCACGCTGGTGGCGGGCCAGAAAAGCGGCATCGTGCGTGCCTTCAACCCGCAGGGTGGCAGTATTCAGTGGGAATTGCCCTTGGTGGAAAACACCGAGGAATTCGGCGGCAAGATCATCTGGGGTGGCGCCAGCGACGGCAGGCGCGCCTATTTCGGCCTGGGCACCGGCGGCATCGCCGGCATCGATCTGAATGATGGCTCACTCGCCTGGTTCACCGAGCTCTCCCCTGCCAGCGGCCGGGAACGCAACATCGGTCACGACGGACCGCTCACCGTCAGCGGCGACCTGGTGTTGTCCGGTGGCTGGGACGGCATTCTGCGAGCGCTCGACACGCAAAGCGGCGCCGTACGCTGGGAGTACGACACCGCCACTTCTTTCGATACCGTCAATGGCATTGCCGCCCAGGGAGGTTCGATGGGGGCGGCGGGGCCGGTCATGGCGGGCCGACGTCTGTTCGTGCCTTCGGGCTACGTCGGGGTCAAGAACGGCATGGGCGGCAACGTCCTCTTGATGTTCAGTGCCGACTGAGAAAACCGGAACCAAAGCCCCGCCCGTAGTCTCCAATCCCTAGAGAGCCTCGTCGCATAAGGCTTTTTGTTTTCGATAAGCGAAAAATTATGCGCTGTACGTACCGAAATGGATACAAATGCCCACCGGCTTTGTATACTTCGGCGTTGCGTTGTCCTACATCTGGACCGCGTGTTAGAATCGTCCGAACCATCTGGTTCGGCAACACTAACCGCATGATTGTAAAGAACTTTTTGTCCTGGACGCGATAAAAATTCCAACAGCGTCCCTCAAGTTGATGGCACTTTTCCCATGATGCAAGTGGTAAATCCGGTCCGCTATCAGGATTTTTCCTTAGAGCGGGCGACTCAGGTGGTGCAGGAATTCAAGGATCAGCCAGGGGCGCTGATCAATGCCCTGCACAAATTGCAGGACACCTTCGGTTACGTCGATGAAGCCGCCATGCCGATGCTGGCGAAGCTGTTCAACCTCTCCCGCGCCGAAGTACACGGCGTCACCAGCTTTTACCACGACTTCCGTCGCAGCAAACCCGGTACCTATACCGTGCGTGTATGTCAGGCCGAAGCCTGTCAGGCGATGGGCTCGGTGGAACTGACCGAAGCCATCAAGCAGCAGTTGGGCGTCGATTTCCACGAAACCACCGCCGACGGGACTTTCACCCTCGAGCGCGTGTACTGCCTCGGCAACTGTGCCTGCGCACCGAGCATCATGATCGACAAACAGACCTATGGCCGCATGACGGCCGACCGCTTCAAGTCGCTCGCCGAGTCGTTGAGCGCCAAAGCCAAGGGGAGCAATTGAGATGAGTATCCGCGTCTACGTTCCCCGCGAAACCACCGCATCCTCCCTGGGCGCCGAACTTCTGGTCGACGCTCTCACCACCGAAGCCAAATACCGCGGTCTCGACATCACCATCGTCCGCAACGGCTCCCGTGGTGCCTGTTTCCTCGAGCCGCTGGTCGAGGTCGAAACCGCGCAGGGCCGCGTCGGCTATGGCCCGGTGCAGCTCGAAGACATCCCTGATCTTTTCGACGCCGACTTCCTCAACGGTGGCCAGCATCGTTTGAGCCTCGGCGACGTCGAGAAACTGCCCTGGTTCGCCAACCAGGAGCGCCTCACCTTCGCCCGCTGCGGCATCATCGCCGCCACCTCCGTGGAAGAGTACAAGGCCCACGGCGGCTTCAAGGGTCTCGAAAACGCGCTGGCGAAAGAGCCGGCTGCGATCGTGCAGGAAGTGCTCGACTCGGGCCTGCGTGGCCGTGGTGGCGCTGCCTTCCCGACCGGCATCAAGTGGCAGACCGTTGCCAATGCCGAAGCGGATCAGAAGTACATCGTCTGTAACGCCGACGAAGGCGACAGCGGCACCTTCTCCGACCGCATGATCATGGAAGGCGACCCGCTCTCCCTGATCGAAGGCATGACCATCGCCGGCATTGCCGTCGGCGCCACCAAGGGTTACATCTATCTCCGTTCCGAATATCCCCTCACCCAGCAGATCCTGCTCGAAGCTATCGCCAACGCCGAAGCGGCTGGCTACCTTGGCAACAATGTTGCCGGCAGCGGCAAGGCCTTCACCCTCGAAGTACGCATGGGCGCCGGCGCCTACATCTGCGGGGAGGAGACCTCGCTGCTCGAGTCGCTCGAGGGCAAACGCGGCCAGGTCCGTTACAAACCACCGTTGCCCGCTCTGAAAGGCCTCTTCGGCAAACCGACCGTGGTCAACAACGTGATCTCGCTCGCCACCGTGCCGGTGATTCTGGAAAAAGGCGGCAAGCATTACGCCAACTTCGGCCGCGGCCGCAGCCTGGGCACCATGCCGTTCCAGCTGGGTGGCAACATCAAGTTTGGCGGTCTTGTAGAGAAAGCCTTTGGCCTTACGCTGCGTCAGTTGATCGAAGATTTCGGTGGCGGCACCTATACCGGTCGCCCCGTCCGTGCGGTGCAGGTGGGTGGTCCGCTGGGCGCTTACTTCCCGGCCAGCCTGCTCGACACGCCGCTCGACTATGAAGAATTCGCCAAGGCCGGCGGCATGCTGGGCCATGGTGGTGTAGTAGTGTTCGACGATACGGTGAACATGGCGCGCATGGCGCGCTTCTCGATGGAGTTCTGTGCAGCCGAGTCCTGCGGCAAGTGCACACCCTGCCGCATCGGTTCCACCCGCGGCATGGAAACCATCGATCGCATCGTCGCCGCCAAGAATGAAGAGGAGCGCGAAGCGCAGCACATCATCCTCAAGGATCTGTGCGAAACCATGGAGGTCGCTTCGTTGTGTGCGATGGGGGGGCTTACTCCCATGCCGGTCATGAGTGCAGTGAAACACTTCAAGGGGGATTTCCAATGAACTCCATCGTCAACAGTTCCATCGCAAGCCCCATTATTTTCGACCCCAAGCTGGCTGCGCCCGAAGTCGATTACGGCACACCGGAAAGCACCAGCACCGAACTGGTGACCCTGGAAATCGACGGCATCGCCGTCACCGTGCCCAAGGGCACCAGCATCATGCGTGCTGCCAAGGAAGCCGGTATCTCCATCCCGAAACTGTGCGCCACCGACACGCTCGATCCCTTCGGCTCCTGCCGTCTGTGTCTGGTGGAAATCGAAGGCCGTCGCGGCATGCCGGCCTCGTGCACCACCCCCGTCGAGCCCGGTCTGAAAGTTACCACCCAGAACGCCAAATTGGCCAAGATCCGCAAGGGCGTGATGGAGCTCTACATCTCCGATCACCCGCTCGATTGCTTGACCTGCTCCGCCAACGGCGACTGCGAACTGCAGGACATGGCCGGTGCCGTGGGCCTGCGCGAAGTGCGCTACGGCTATGAAGGTGCCAACCACCTCAACGCCAAGAAAGACGAGAGCAACCCCTATTTCACCTTCGACGCCAGCAAGTGCATCGTGTGCTCGCGCTGCGTACGCGCCTGTGAAGAGATCCAGGGCACCTTCGCCCTGACAATCCAGGGCGCCGGCTTCAAATCCAAGGTCAGCGCCGGCATCGACGAAGGCTTCCTCAAATCCGAGTGCGTCAGCTGCGGCGCCTGTGTGCAGGCCTGCCCGACCGCGACACTCAACGAAAAATCCGTCATCGAGCACGGTACGCCCGACTACGCCGTGGAAACCACCTGCGCCTACTGTGGTGTGGGCTGTACCTTCCGTGCCGAGATGAAGGGCAACCAGGTCGTGCGCATGGTGCCGGCCAAGAGCGGCAAGGCCAACGATGGCCACAGCTGCGTGAAAGGCCGCTTCGCCTGGGGTTACGCCACGCACAAAGAGCGCATCCTCAAGCCGATGATCCGCGCCAAGACTTCCGATCCGTGGCGCGAAGTCAGCTGGGAAGAAGCCATTCAGTACACCGCCAAGCGCTTCCTGGAAATCCAGGAGAAATACGGCCGCAAGTCGATCGGCGGCATCACCTCCTCCCGCACCACCAACGAGGAAGTGTGGGTAGTGCAGAAGATGATCCGCACCGCCTTCCGCAACAACAACACCGACACCTGTGCGCGCGTATGTCACTCGCCGACGGGCTATGGTCTGAAACAGACTCTCGGTACTTCCGCCGGTACGCAGGACTTCGCCAGCGTCGAGTCCACCGACCTCGTGCTCCTGATCGGCGCCAACCCCACCGACGCGCATCCGGTATTCGCTTCGCGTATGAAGAAGCGTCTGCGTGAAGGCGCCGAGATCATCGTGGCCGACCCGCGCCGCATCGACCTCGTCGAATCGCCGCACATCAAGGCCAGCATCCACATCCCGCTGACGCCCGGTTCGAACGTGGCGCTGATCAACGCGCTCGCCCACACCATCGTCATGGAAGATCTGGCGGATTGGGACTACGTGAAAGAGCGCTGCGACATGGAGTCCTTCGAGAAATGGCTCGAGTTCATCAAAGATCCGAAGAACTCGCCGGAAGCCGTCGCTCACCTGCTCGGCGGCGATGCGGAAGCCGTGCGCGAAGCCGCTCGTCGTTACGCCAAAGCGCCGCGTGCCTCGATCTACTACGGCCTCGGTGTGACCGAACACTCGCAGGGTTCCACCATGGTAATGGGCATGGCCAACCTCGCCATGCTGACCGGTAACATCGGCAAGAACGGCGCCGGTGTGAACCCGCTGCGCGGTCAGAACAATGTGCAGGGCTCCTGCGACATGGGCTCCTTCCCGCACGAGTTCTCCGGCTACCGCCACGTCAGCGATCCGGAAGTGAACAAGCTCTTCTCCACCGCCTGGGGCGTCGAGCAGGATCCTGAGCCCGGTTACCGCATCCCGAACATGTTCGACGCTGCGATTCGCGGCGAGTACAAAGGCATGTTCGTACAGGGGGAAGACATCGCGCAGTCCGACCCGAACACCACGCACGTGGAAGCAGCGCTCGAGAGCCTCGAGCTGCTGGTGGTCTGTGACCTCTTCCTCAACGAAACCTCGAAGTTCGCCCATGTGTTCCTGCCGGGCACCTCGTTCCTCGAGAAAGACGGCACCTTCACCAACGCCGAACGCCGCCTCGGCCGCGTACGTCCGGTGATGCCGCCGAAAACCGGCAAGCACGAGTGGCAGATTCCGATGGAAATCGCCAACGCCATGGGCTACCCCATGCATTACAACAATGCCGCCGAAATCATGGACGAGATCGCAGCTCTGACGCCGACCTTCAAACTGGTCAGCTTCGAGCGTCTCGACCGCGAAGGCAGCATGCAGTGGCCCGTCACCGAGGAAGCCCCGCAGGGCACGCCGATCATGCACATCGACAAGTTCGTACGTGGCAAGGGCCTCTTCGTGATCACCGAGTTCGTGCCGACCGAAGAAAAGGTCACGCCGAAGTTCCCGCTGATCCTGACGACCGGCCGCATCCTCAGCCAATACAACGTGGGTGCACAGACGCGTCGCACGGAAAACAACAAGTGGCATTCGGAAGACGTGCTGGAAATCCATCCGGTCGATGCCGAAGAACGCGCGATCAAGGATGGCGATTTGGTATCGCTGAAGAGCCGCAAGGGCGAAATCACGCTGCGCGCGAAGATCTCCGATCGCATGCAGCCCGGTGTGGTCTACACCACGTTCCACATGCCCAACACCGGTGCCAACGTGATCACCACCGACTTCAGCGACTGGGCTACCAACTGTCCTGAGTACAAGGTCACGGCGGTGCAGGTATCGCATGCCACGAACCTGTCCGAATGGCAGAAGAAGTACTACGACCTCAACGAAACCCGTCGCAGACTTTCCGAAGTGGTCTAAGCGCAAGCTCCAACGAAAAACCCCGGTGCTGGGACCAGCACCGGGGTTTTGTTTTTCTGGGACTCCGAATCGTGAGCCCTGCCCTTCTGCAACGAATCGCTTTCAAAGCCGTTGCGATGACAATACGCGTTGCCAATCCTCCGGCGTGTTGACGTTGTGGAACTCGAGCTCTGCCACGCCGACCTGAGGAATCGTCTTTGCCTGCAACCAGGTCAGGATACCTCGCATCGAGCGACGACCACTCTGCTCCGTGCCATCGTTGAAGAGATCCTTCAGATACGTGTAGAGATCGGGTGTGGCCTTCATCGTGCAGGGAAAGACCTCACCCTCGAAGTGACAACCGGCCGCATTCACACTCGAATCGAGTAGGTGGCGCAAGGTGGCCTTGCTCAACAGCGGCATGTCCACCGGAACGAAAAGCAGATTGGTACCATCGAGCCCGTAATGATCACGCACGTGCTCGAGCACACTGAGCACTGCGCCCGGAGGGCCGTAACTGCCGTGAGTATCGGGAATACCGGCTCGACCCGGCACCTGGCCGCTCAACAGGACGAACTCCGCTCCCGCCGCTTCCAGGAGCGCCTCGGTGCGCTCCAGCAAGGTCTGGCCATTGAGCCGCAGGAAGCGCTTGTCTTCCCCCATGCGGGAAGAAGCACCGCCCGCCAGAATGACGCCATAGAACATGAGGTGGACCTCCCGTACAGCCTATTGCAGCACGCGGACTTCACGCTGCGGATAGGTCAGTACGATGTTGCGTTTCGCGAATTCATCGCGGATACGCGCATTCACAGCATACCGGGTTTGGAACAACACTTCAGTACGCGCCCAGTACCGCAGCCCCATGATGAAGCCATTTTCACCGAAATCTTCGATACCAACCTGAGGTTCGGGTTCGGTAGCAACACCTGGTGTCGTACGAATCGCTTCTACGATGAGCTTGGTCGCAAGTTCACTGTCGGCACTATAGGCGATGCACAGCCGAGTTTCGACGATGGAATTGCCGAAGGAGTTGTGAATGATCTCACCAATGATGTGTTTGTTCGGTACGGTGATTTCCACATTGTCTTCGGTGGTGAGTACGGTGCTGGCAAGTGAAACGAGTTTCACCATGCCGGTCACGCCCTGCACGGAAATCGTGTTACCGACGACGAACGGCCGTGTAACGATGATGGAAATTCCCGCGGCATAGTTCGACAGCATGCCTTGCATCGCCAGCCCCGCACCGAGTGAAGCAGCACCGATCGTCGCCACGAGCGGGGTGATGCTGATGCCGATCTTGGACAGTGCCATCACCGCCACGATCGCCACGATGACGATGTAACAACCTCTGGCGGTGAAACGACTGAGCGTGACGTCGACCTCGTGCCTGAGCATCAGGTTTTCGACGCTGTTGCTCACCTTGCGCGCCACCATCAGGCCCACCACGAGAATGATGAGCGCACCGATGATCTGGAAGCTGTACGTCACGAGGAAGGTCGAGATGACGGTATAGATTTCTTCCAGACGTTCCACTTGTTCTTCCATGAAAACTCCACCTCCTTGTCGCGGATGACGAGTGAGCCAGTGTAGACGAACCGACCCGCCTCCTCACGTTCGTCCCTCGTTGGACGCAGCGTGCGTGAACGAGGAATGCTCACACTTCAACTGAGCTTCGGTTCTTCCTCTCTACCATCGGCGTGGCGCGCGAAGCGCCCACGTCGTCCATGCACCTGATCCATGCGTGGCCAGGGCCAGCCACCGAACTGATCGCGCTGATAGTCGGCAAAGGCCTGCATCAGTTCTTCGCGCGTGTTCATCACGAAGGGCCCGTATTGCGCCACCGGCTCACCGATGGGCTTGCCCTGCAGCAGGAGAATGCGCGCGGGTCTGGCGCCATTTTTCAGCTCATACGCGGCATCCGAGCGCAGCTTGAAGGAATGCAGCACGTCGACTGCATCCTCACCCACCCACAAGCGTTCACCTTCGAAGAAATACAAGGTGCGGTTCAGACCGGCCGCTGCCGCAGGCAAGGTCCACGTTGCTTCGGGTTCCATGTCGATCACCCAGATCCACACACCGTTGTCGGGATCTGCCGCCCACGAATGTGGCGGAGGATCGAGGGCCCGCACCTCACCATAGCTACCTGCGGTCAATTCGATACGTGTGTGATGGCCATTGGCATCCGTATGCGTGACACGCGGCAAGCGCTCGGACCAGAACATCGCAAAA
Source organism: uncultured Gammaproteobacteria bacterium (assembly GCA_937898685.1). GTDB lineage: Bacteria > Pseudomonadota > Gammaproteobacteria > Pseudomonadales > Pseudohongiellaceae > CAILUG01. The sequence continues at coordinate 63,014 of CALEJT010000045.1, forward strand.
TGCGGCGGCACCAACTTGTTGCGCGCCGGAAGGTTCAACCACACCTGAAACAGCAGAACAGGATTGGGGCCTTCCTGATTGAGCAGCGGGAACATCTCGCTGTGTTGCAGACCACGCCCCGCCGTCATCCACTGCACGTCGCCATTGCCGTAGCGTCCAGCGGCACCGAGTGAATCGGCGTGATCCACCAGCCCCTGTTGTACGATGGTCACGGTTTCGAAGCCACGATGCGGATGGCCGGGAAAACCGGGAATCTTGTCGCCGTGATACATGCGCCAGCCATCGCGCAATTCGAAATCCGAGCCGATGTTACGGCCCGCCAACGAAGCGGCCGGTCCCAGCTCTTCATTGCCACGTGGAAAGTCATCCTTGTGGAAGGCGCAGAACAGAAAGGGATCGCTGGTCTGCCATTGGAAACCGAGCGGTGTCGTTTGCAGAGGCATGGAGAACTCCTATGGAAGGAAGGGACGCACCGAAAGCCACAACAGGAAAAGGATCACCAGGATGCGCAGACTGAACTTGGTCGGGCTTTCACGGAAGATGTCGAACACCGTGCGCTTGCCGCGCAATTCGATCTCGAGCGCTTGCGCCTTGCGTGCCTGTTCGCGCCGCTCCTCGGCATAGGCATCGAGCAAGGCTTTGACCTCATCCGCGCGTGCTTCGTCACGCAACCATAGTCCGGGAAGAGAAATACCGAAGGCACCAGCGCTGGTCTGGTAGTAGTCGACCTCGTGTTCATCGAGCAGGCGCAGGATTTCCACCAGTTCGTCTTCCGGCACCTGGCGCAGATTCATGAGCAGTATCGCCACGTCGCGTCTCCTAGACCCCGTAGTAGTAGGCAATCATGCGGCCGCAGGCCAGACAACCGATCCAGATCGCCAGCGATGCCGCCGCCGACACGCGTACCGCCGCCGGTGTCGCAATCTCGACGTCCCAATTGTGCTGTTCCTTCATGAGCACTCGATGCATCAGCAGCGCATTGAGTCCGCCGAGTGGAATCAACAGCAGCTTCAGGAGGAACGCGGGATTGCCGGAATATTCGAGCGGCATGAAGAAGAACAGCAGGCTGCCACTGATCACGACTCCGCCGAACAGCAGCCACAACTTCGGCAAGATATGCGCGAGCACCTGCGTCACGGCGATCTTGCGCCCCCAACCCAAAAGACGCAGATCGAGCAGCAGAATGCCACCGAAAAAGCCGCCGGTCATGACGATGTGGAAGATCTCGGCCGCTGGAAAGCCCCACAGAATCTCATTGAGCCAGAGCGTGAAGGCGGACTCGTCCAACGCAGCGAACACGGGTTTTCCTCATGGATTCAGAAAGCCGCGATGGTAACCCAGAAGGTCCGCAAGAGGCATGTTTGCTGGGTTTGTGTACGCCGCGGCGCGGCCTGTCCCCATGCTGGGGCTTGTGTTTTAATCGGGACCAACTTGGTTCGGCCACCTCGTTTCTGACCGTTACTGCATGACTGACACGGAGATCACCATGCCGTCTTTCCTGCGTCGCAGCTCACACCTGCTGCTGTCCACCACGTTCTTCGCCGCACTGTTCACCCTCGCCGCCTGTTCCGATCCGGGTGCCTCGCCCGAGGAACCGAGCGCCTCCGCCGCGCAGCAACCGAGTGCCGGTAGTGGCTATGAACTCGTCGAACGCGTCGAAGCCGTCGATGGCGAGCTGCTCATTCCCTACAGCAAGTTCGTGCTCGACAACGGTTTGACCGTGGTGATCCACGAAGATCATTCCGATCCTCTCATCCACGTCGACGTCACCTATCATGTCGGTTCCGCGCGTGAAGAACCGCAGCGTTCCGGTTTCGCCCACTTCTTCGAACACATGATGTTCCAGGGCAGTGAGCACGTGGGCGACGACGAGCACTTCAAGATCGTCACCGAAGCCGGCGGCACCATGAACGGCACCACCAACAGCGATCGCACCAACTATTTCCAGACCGTGCCGAGCAACCAGCTCGAAACCATCCTGTGGCTGGAGAGCGATCGGATGGGCTTTCTGTTGAATGCGGTGACGCAGGAAAAATTCGAAGTACAGCGCGCCACGGTGAAGAACGAACGGGGCCAGAACGTAGAGAACCGCCCCTATGGCCGTTTCAACGAAGTGAACAGCGCGGCGCTCTATCCACCTGACCATCCGTATTCCTGGCCGGTGATCGGCTATCCGGAAGATCTCGATGCGGCGACGCTCGACGACCTCAAGCGCTTTTTCCTGCGCTGGTACGGCCCGAACAACGCCACGCTGACGATCGGCGGCAACGTCAACACCGACGAAGTTATGGATCTCGTGGTCAAATATTTCGGCGAGATCCCGCGCGGCCCCGATGTCGAAGCAGCCGAATATCCGGCGCCGGTACTCGATGCCGATCGCTATGTGTCCTACGTCGATCCCAACATCCGCTTCCCGGCCCTGCTCTTCACATGGCCCACCGTGCGCTACGACCATCCCGACCGCATCGCATTGGAAGCGCTGAACGAAATCATCGGAGAAGGCCGCAAGTCCTTCCTCTACAAGCAGTTCATCCTGCCGCAGAAGGCGATCCAGGCCAGCGGTTTCAGCAACAACATGGAGCTCGCCGGCGAACTGACCTTCTTCGTCCTACCCTTCCCCGGCACCTCGCTCAGCCAGTTCGAAGATGAACTGCGCGCCGTGATCGATGGCTTCGGCGCAGATTCGATCAACGACGACGACATCCAGATCTTCAAAGCTCAACGCGAAGCGGGCTTGGTAAACAGCTTGGCCAGCGTACGCGGCAAGGTATCGCAGCTGGCGTTCAACCAGACCTTCCTCGGCACACCGAACGGCATCCAGCGCGAACTGCAAGCCATCCGTTCACTCACCAAGGAAGATGTGGTGCGCGTGTTCGAGACCTACGTGAAAGGCAAACCGGCGGTCATCCAGAGCGTGGTCCCCGCCTCGGCACCCGACAGTCAGGCTCAGCCCGACAACTACACCATTCCGCCGCGTCTGAGCCGCGACGTCTCCAGCGAGACCGAAGGCCTGCAGCCACGCGACGTCGTTTCCAGTTTCGATCGGTCGGTGCGTCCCGCTGCCGGTGCCAGCCCGCTCGTCACCATGCCACCGTTCTGGCAGACGACGCTCGACAAGGGCATCAAGGTGATCGGCACCAACAGCGACGAAGTGCCGCTCGTCAACGTGCGCCTGATCTTCCGCGGTGGCCATCTGCTGGAAACGCCGGAGCAATGGGGACTCGCCAGCCTCACCGCCGAGCTGATGAACGAAGGCACGGAGAACTACAGCGCCGAGCAGTTCGAGATGGAACTGCAGAAACTCGGCAGCAACATTGCCGTGATGGGCACGGCCGAGAGCGTGGTGATCAGCATGAGCAGCCTGCTCGACAATCTCGACGCAACGCTGGCGCTGCTCGAAGAACGCCTGTTCCGCTCGCGCTTCACGCAGGAAGACCTCGATCGCATCCGGCAGCAACTGATCGAGTCGATCGAAGCGGAAAAAGAACAACCGACCACGATCGCCAACAATGTCTACAGCAAGTTGATCTACGGTGAAGGTCACTCCTTCGCGGTGCCAACGGCAGGCACCAAGGAAACGCTGTCCTCCTTCACGCTCGAAGACGTCAACGACTTCAGCGATGAGGCGCTGGTGGCCGGGGCCCTGAACGTCACGGTGGTGGGCGACATCTCGCAGCAGGAAATCCTGTCCAAACTCGGTTTTCTGCAGAACCTGCCGGCGCAGGACGTATCGCTACGCGAACAGCCGGCGACACCGAAGCCGATGGGACAGACGGTCTATCTCGTCGACAAGCCGATGGCGCCGCAATCGGAGATCCGCATCGGCTACCTGACCGAGCTTACCTATGACCCGATCGGTGAATACTTCGAGCGTTCATTGATGAACTATGTGTTGGGTGGGGCCTTCTCGAGCCGCATCAACCTGAACCTGCGTGAAGACAAGGGCTACACCTACGGCGCCCGCAGCGGCTTCACCGCCAGCAAGCTGCCCGGTCCCTTCACGGCCTCGGCCAGTGTGCGTGTCGACACGACGGCCGATTCGGTGCGGCAGTTCATCAACGAAATCACCGGCTATCGCGAGCGGGGCATCACGCCCGAAGAATTGAAGTTCACCAAGGATGCGATCGGTCAGAGCGAGGCGCTCGATTACGAAACGCCGGGTCAGAAAGCCAACCTGCTGCAGCAGATACTGACCTATGACCTGCCGGCCGACTTCGTACGTCAGCAGCAACGCCTGATCTCGAGCCTCGACATCGAGCGCGTGAATGCGCTGGCGCAGAAACATCTGCCGGTCGAGGAGATGATCATTCTGGTGGTGGGCGACAAGGCGAGCATCTACGACTCGCTGGTCGAACTTGGCTATCCGATCGTGGAACTCGATACGGAAGGTAAGCCACTCGGCACGAACTGAGCACTGCGGCAGCGGCGGCCAGCGTCGTCGCTGCCCTTCTCTCCCCCAAGCCTCGAACGAGTGTCAATCGCCCCGGCGGCTGGTTGGCCATCCCCGCTGAATTCAAATACCGATGCGGCCTAGCAGGTTCACGACCTCGCGCAACGCGGCACTGAGGTGGGGATGACGTTCTTCGAGCTGATCGATCAAGAGCTCGGCAGTGGTGACGACCGAACCATCGGGCGGTTGCGGGCCCTCCCAATCCGCGAGTTGAGCTTGCAGCTGCGCCATCAGGGCATCCTGCTCGGGGCTCGTATCGCTCGCCGCGTATTTCTCGTGCAGCTCACTGAGCAGTCCTTCCATTTCTTGTTTCTGAGGCATCGTGATTCTCTTTGGTGCGAAACGAAGCTGGTGCCGGTCAATTTAGCGCACGCGGTTCACTGCCCTGTCAAGAGCGTACAAGCTCATGGACGCGCTGCAATGTAGCGGGTAATCTCGCCGTGGCTCGGACCGCCGCGAGCCAGCTCGTCGCTCACACAAGGTAGATCTCATGGCGTCAAAGTTATTCATTACAAAGTCCTTCGACTCGATCCACCGCGAACATCAGAACTCTCCTCTCAAACGCACCCTAGGTCCCTGGCAGCTTGCCGCTCTCGGCGTCGGTGCCACCATCGGCACCGGCATCTTCGTGCTCACGGGTGTTGAGGCTGCGGTTCACGCCGGCCCCGCCATCGTCATCTCCTTCATCATCGCCGGTATCGCCTGCGGCTTCGCTGGACTTTGCTATGCCGAGTTCGCTGCCATGGCGCCTTGCTCCGGCTCCGCCTACTCCTACAGTTACGCGACGCTCGGCGAGTTCGCCGCCTGGTTCATCGGCTGGGACCTCTTATTGGAATACATGTTCGCCGCCGGCACGGTGGCGGTGGGATGGGGGCGCTACTTCACTTCATTCCTGGAAATCTTCGGCATTCACCTGCCCGCCACACTCACGAATGCGCCCTTCGCCAGCCCGGATGGACTGTCCATCGTGATGACCGGAGACATCCTCAACCTGCCGGCCATGGGCATCACGATGCTGATGACCTGGATCTGCTACAAGGGCATCACACAGAGTTCATTGGTGAATACGCTGGTGGTGATTCTCAAGGTGGGCGTGATTCTGGCCATCATTACTGCCGGCATTTTCTACGTTAACCCCGAACTGTGGGTGCCGTTCGTGCCGGAAAATACGGGGACCTGGGGTGAGTTCGGTTGGTCTGGCGTGCTGCGCGCTTCGGGCGTGATCTTCTTCGCCTACATCGGCTTCGACGCCATCACCACGGCCGCGCAGGAAACCCGCAAGCCCTCTTTCGACATGCCTTTCGGGCTGATCGTCGGCCTCCTCATCACCACCCTGTTGTACATCCTGATGTCCGGCACGCTGACCGGTCTTCTGCCCTACACCGAGCTCAATACCGCTGCACCGGTGGCCGTGGCTCTCAATGCACATGAAGGGCTGCGCTGGCTCTCTCCCTTCGTGGTATTCGGCGCACTCGCCGGTCTGACTTCGGTGGTGTTGGTACTGATCCTGGCGCAGGCGCGCATCCTGCTGGCGATGTCGCGCGATGGTCTTCTGCCTCCTGCCATCGCCGCGGTGCACGGCAAGAACAAGACACCCCACATCGCCACGCTCATCACCGGTGGTGTCGCTACGATGATGGCGGGACTTTTCCCCATCGGCATCCTTGCCGAACTGGTGTCCATCGGTACGCTCGTCGCCTTCACCATGGTCAGCGCCAGCGTGTTGGTGCTGCGTTACACCCGTCCCGAATTGCCGCGCCCCTTCAAGGTGCCGGCACCGTGGTTGATCTGCTCCGGTGGTGTGCTGTCGTGCGGCATCATGGCGGCTTCGCTGCCACTCGACACCTGGCTGCGACTGATCATCTGGATGCTCATCGGCATCGTCGTGTACTACTTCTACGGTCGCCACCACAGTGTGGCGCGTAAGGAGGCAGCAGCATTGGCCGCGGCGGGAGACCGCAGTTGAACGCCACTGTTCTGGACACAAAAAGCCCGCCATAAAGGCGGGCTTTTTCTTTTGAGGTGCAGTCCTGAGCTCAGGCTGCGATGGCAGGTGGTGCCATCACGAAGGGATCGGAGTGGATGTTGCTCGACGCCGCCCCCAGCAGGAACACCTGCGTCTTCATGCGCTTCACCAGATCCGGTGCACCACACAGGAAGACTCGAGTTTTTCCGGCTTCGTGTTTGCGGAAGTGCTGTTTGAGGGCGGCTTCGATATTGCCGGCCTCACCATCCTCGTGCGCCAACTGCAGGTAGTGGAAGTTGTCGTAGGTGTCCGCCAGCTTCCGCAATTCCTCAGCGAAATAGAGTCCCGCACGCTCGCGAGCTCCATGCAGCAAGGTCAACGGACCACGATGCCCTTGCGCCAACGCATCGCGCGCGACACCGATCAATGGCGCCAGGCCGGTACTCGTTCCCGCCAGCAAGATCGGAAACTCTCGCGCTTCATCCGGCACGTAGAAGCAGGAACCCAGGGGGCCACGCAGGATGCATTCGGTTCCGACTTCAGCGGCATCGTGCAACCAATTGCTGACCCGTCCCCCAGGAACACGGCGCACGTGCAGCTCGATGTGGCCATCGCGCTCCGGCAGGCTCGCTACCGAATAACTGCGCACCAGGCCATCGATCTCGAGATGCACATACTGTCCCGGGCGACAAGCGAACTCGGAGGGAACGGAGAGGCGCAACACGACGACATCATCTGCCGCGCACTCTCGTTCCAGAACCTTGGTCGAATAGCTGGGAATCACCGACGATGGCAGCGCCACGGCGAGATCACCCTGCGGCTTGCACTGACAGGCGAGGAAGTAGCCCTGCAGCGCGAGCGCCGGCTTCAGGCCGCGTTGGCTCTGGGCGGGCGGTTCTCCCTCCACTGCCTGCAGCAAACAACTTTGACAAACGCCCGCACGGCAGGAGTTCGGAATCTTCCGGCCGGCGCGCTCCAAGCCCGACAGGACGGTTTCGTCCGGCCGCAGCTCCACTTCGCAGTCCTGAAACCTGACGACGCTCATGACATCAACGATCCAGTACGTCGTCACGTACGCTGTTGGCGATGGCGGCTACTTGTGCGATCTGGTCTTCACCCACTCCCAGTTCGCGCAAGGTGGCACCGAGATGTTCGATCACGACGTCGACGTGGGTGTCGTTCAAACCCCGTGCGACGAGATGACGATGTCCTTCACGCAGGTCCTTGCCCGTGTAGTTGTTCGGACCACCGAAGGCCATGGTCAGAAAGGCTTTCTGCTTGGCGATCTGACGATCCATGTCGGTGTCGTCGAAGAAGTGGGCGACGCGATCGTCGGCCAGCATCTTGCGATAGAAGATGTCCACTGCTGCATCGATCGCAGCGCTACCGCCCAGCGTTTCAAACAAAGTGCTCATGAAGTCCTCCATTGGTTTGGCTTCGGGGTCAACTTAAAGATGGATTCTAAAGACATCATTAACGAACTCAAGCGCACACTGAGGAAAGACTGCGGAAATGCGGAGGACGCTTCCGCTCCGCCACTGCGATTCAGCGCACAGTCGCTTGTCATCGCCATGGACAGCCTCAGAGCCGGGCTCTATCGTCGCTCAAGCAACAACCGTTCCGGGGAAAGATCATGAAATGGGGCAATGCACGTCGTAGCGGCAACATCCAGGACCGCCGTGGAATGCGGATGGGAGGTCCAGGTGGACTTGGTATCGGCGGCATTGCGGCAGTCGTCGTCATCAGCCTGCTGCTCGGTGAAAACCCGCTGGAAATGCTGTCGCTCGTAAGTCAGATGGGCGGCCCTGCCACTACTCAGCAGGGCCAGATGGGCGTGCCCGACGATGAAGCCGCGCAGTTCGTCGCGGCCATCCTCGGTGAAACCGAAGACGTATGGTCGGAAGTCTTCGCCGCCCGTGGGGCGCGCTATCAGGAGCCGACTCTCGTGCTGTTTTCGGGCGCGGTGCAGTCGGCCTGCGGCACCGCCTCTTCCGCTGTCGGCCCCTTCTACTGCCCGGGCGACCATCAGGTGTACATCGATCTCGATTTCTTCGCCGAGATGGAACGCAGTCTCGGCGGCGGTGGCGATTTCGCCGCAGCCTATGTGATCGCACACGAGGTCGGCCATCATGTGCAGACTCTGACCGGCACCACCGCGCGCGTCGATCAGGCGCGTCGCAACGGTGAACGCATCGAAGGCGATGGCGGCCTTCTGGTGCGTCAGGAATTGCAGGCCGACTGCTATGCCGGTCTGTGGGCCTATCACGCGCAGCGGCGCCACGATTGGTTGGAAGATGGCGACCTCGAAGAAGCCTTGAACACCGCCACCGCCATCGGCGACGACACCCTGCAGCGCCGTTCACGCGGCACCGTGGTGCCCGACAGTTTCAGCCACGGCACGGCCCAGCAACGCGTACGCTGGTTCCGTCGCGGCTTCGAGAGCGGTGAGCTCGAGCGCTGCGACACCTTCGCCGTTTCCGCGCGCGAGCTTTGAGCGCGCGCCCGTCGAGCCGTTCACATTGTGCAAGCATTAAGGAACGGTTCATGCCCTCCGTGCGCTAATGGAGCCACCGAAACTCATGGAGGGTTTGAAATGAAACGGTACAAACTGCTCACGCTGCTCACCTGTCTGGCCTTGTGCGCCGCCAGCCCGAGCTTCGCCGACCGCGATCACAAGCATGACCGTCGCTGGGAGCGCGACCGTCACGAGCAGCACCACGTTCATCGCGACCCGCGGCATGGGCGCGCCGAACCGCGTCACCACCATCGCGAGCACGATCGCCGCAGCCGTTGGTTCCACGACCACGGCTATTCCCGCCTGAGCATCCCTGCCCGCTACTATCCTGGCCCTGGCCACTGCCGCATCTGGTATCCGGATCGCCCGGCCTGGAATCAGCCCAAGGTGCAGAAACACTGTGGCGTCGCTCCACGCGGTGCCTGGGTGATCGAACATCCGCGTCACAAACCCAACCACGTCCACGTGGTCGTGAACGAACCCTGGAGCTATGGGCCGCAGCTGATCGGCGAATTCGAAATCGCCTCGGGCATCTTCGTCCGTCTACTCACCAATCTTTGAAACAAAAGCGCTACGGAGCCGGCCTGCCCGGCTCCCTGCTTCCGGCGTAAACTAGCGCGCCTTAGATCAACCAGCGCTAGAACCATGACTCCCGCCATCAATCTCGCCAAGCAACGCAAGATCCAGCACCGCATCCACGAATACGAACATGATCCCGCCGCCGAATCCTACGGCCTGGAAGCAGCGGAAAAATTGGGCGTGCCCGCGGAGCAGGTGTTCAAGACCTTGGTGGTGAGTTTGGATGACGGCCGTCTCGCCGTCGGCGTGGTGCCCGTGTGCGAGATGCTCAGCATGAAGCTAATCGCGAAAGCCGCTGGTGCGAAGAAAGCCGCAATGGCCGACAAGGCACTGGTGGAGCGCAGCTCCGGCTACGTGCTGGGAGGCGTGAGCCCGCTGGGACAGAAGAAGAAACTGCCGACCTACATCGACGAATCCGCGCAGAAATTCGCCACAATCTACGTCAGTGCCGGGCGCAGAGGGCTCGAGATCGAACTGGCGCCCGCAGATCTGAGCGCCTTGCTCAACGCGAAATTCTGTCCGCTCACGCAACAAGCCTGAGCGCCAACACTTCAGGCGATGCGGCGTCCTTCACTACGGCCATGGGCGGTGTAATGGTGCCAGCCGGATTGGAACTGTTGTGCGGCCACCGCTTCCGCCACGTCGGGATTCAAACGTAGGTAGGCTTCTTCGTCGAAGGTTTCCTGCGTCACTTCCGGCTCCCGTCCCGCATCCAGCAACTGCGCTTCGTCGCAGAGCAACTCCATGTCGTGCTCGAGCGCTTCGCGCAGCGAACTCTGATCGATGGTGCTGAGACTCACCGTGTCATCCACGCAGTTTTCGAAGAACACGCGCATCACATGTTTGACGCCGACACGCGTCACCGTGCGCAGATCATCGTCGTAGTAACGACTGCCTGCAGCCGGCGAAGTGATGATTTCGTACGAAGGGAAATAGAACACGTTGCCGAAGCGATGCACCAATTCTTCCGCGGCAACCCGAAGCACCGCCTTGCTGTAAGTGGTCGAAGTCCACACGTGACGCGATTCGAAGGTCGCCGCCAACGGCACGGGCGAGACGGTGAAGACGAGGTTCGCGTTCGGGTTGACCTCGTGCAGCAGCGCGCGAAAAGCGGTGAGATCCTCGATCACTTCATGCACCGAGAAATTCACGAATTCATGGCGACTGCTGTCGAAGGCACCGATACCTCCCACGCCCGGCGCCTGCGGGAACACGGCGCCATCCTGTTTCGAGCGCCAGGCCTCGGTGAGACCCAAGGTGAAGATCACCCACTTGGCCTGCGTGAACACGGCACGCACGGCTTCCAGATGGCGCTCGCGCTCCGCCAAGAGTTCTTCCTGCGACGCAAAACCCTCGGGCTCCACGCTCGGACGGAAAGGATCGTAGAACCGCCCCTTGCTCTGCCACGCCGGCTCCTGCGGCACGAACCCATTGAATGCACGTTCCAATAACTGTCGCGCTTGACGCGCCGTGTAGATGTTGCCGTAGCGCGCGGAGAAAAGTCCGTACTGTTTCGCCTGCGCGGTCTGTGCATCGAGATGTGCGGGCGCGGCTTCGCCGACGAGATAGTTGAAGCCCGCTTGATGGATTTCGCGTGCCAGATGCTGCGCGAAACAGCTGCCGAGGGTGACCACCGCCTCATGGCGCGCAATGCGCAGCGCAGTGCCTTCCGCCGGGTTGATGTGCCCAGGCGCAGGCTGGGTCATGGCCTGGGGCCAGTACTGATAGGCAGGCAAATTTTGATAGGGATGTGACATCAGAAGCCTCGCAACTGCGCTCCCAAGACCGTGTCGAGTTGTTCCAGGTTGCGATGCAGTATCGTCATATGACCTGGTTCGAGACTCTGCGCTTCGTAGCTGCGGTAGCAGTAATCGAGATAGTCATCGATGCCCTCGTACACCTCGCGTGCGGAAAAGCGCCAGATGTAGTTGCCACCCGGCAAGGCCAACTGTTCGGCGATGTCGGGATACAGTGGCCAGCTCACATCGGCCAGTTCGTCGTGCACTTCCAACTCGATCGCCCGCACGTCACGCTCCGGCACCAATTTCAGAGCCAGGAGCTTGCCGAGCTGTTCGAGCACGGCGATCTTGGGATGATTGGTCGAATGCATGAACACACCGCGGCGCTGCACGTGTAGGAAGAACGGCTCGAAGCAGTCCTGCAAACGGCAGTACTTGAAGCTGCGCTCGAGAAACTCGCGCGACGGCCCCCACTGATCGAAATAGCCCAGCTCGCGATAGCTGCGGCGATTGAAGAGCCGCCGCGCATCACTGCGATCGACACCACGCATGTAGGCCCAAGCCGCGATGGCCGAGTTGTAGTGCTGCACTGTCAAGGCGCCGGTGCGTTCATTGCGCACGTAGCAGAGATCTGGGTGAAAGGCGGAAAAGCCGATGGCGGGGATCTGCAATACCTGAGGACGGCGGCCTTCGAGCTGCGCCAGCACTCGGTCCGAGACGTCCTTCGGCGTGAAGGTCAGCCAAAGCGAGGCGTTGCTGAGCGCCTTGAGCAACTGAGGCTGCTGTACCGCCTGATCGAGAGTCCCCAGGAGGGGAACCGAAACGACATCGCTATGTGGAAAAATCCTACGTAAAACCGCGGCCAAACCATTGGTCTGGCAGTTGCTGCTTACCACTATCCCTTGTGTGACCACATGCCCCACCTTTCATTCACCTGCATACTGCTCCAGGCGCCTGCAAAAAATCGTGCGAAAGATAATTACCGCCCCCCAGGCCTAGCAAGCATTAGTTGCCTGCATTTTGCCAGTAGGATTTCCCCTGAAATACCACTGGGCACTTCTACCGTAAGTGAATTGCTGCAAAGTCCTTGAGCAATTCCTTCACATTGTGTCCCACATCACACAAAGCCGACTCAACGGTGCCGCAAATGTGCACGCTGTCACACCGACTTTTTGGTGAGCTCGCCATAATTCGGCTCGCCAGGCTCCTGCAGTGGCTCACGCGACACTGGCAGTTGCTTTAGGAAATCAAGAAAGGGATCTCTTACAAGGACCCCATCGCGGAGCCTGGCACCCCTTTCCTCCTTCCCCTCATCAGCATCGACCGCTCCCGCTCGGCTTTTAGCTTGTCGCAGATCCAGGGTGCAGAAAATGCGACCCACTGCACACTAATGCTGAGTTTGAGCTTGGTTCGACGGGAATTCGTTGCGAAAAAATACGGCGCACTACGCGAGGAGTGGCGGAATGCGCCGGCAAGCAGGGGAAACGAAGTTGTTACGGCCCCATTCTAACACTCGTTCACGCGAATGAAAAGCATTATCATTTGAGGCAAATCACGTTTTATCACCCTGTCCCTCGCCCATAGCTCCCGCTACACTTGCCGCCTTTTGCAACTCGAACGACGCCCGCAGCGAAGTTCCGCCTGCTGGTTGCTTCCCGCATGGATCACACGCGCTTCCTCGTCACCACCGGCCCCGAATCCAGTGGCAAGACCACCCTGGCCACCGCCCTCGCCCAACATCTGGGGGCGCCGCTCGTCGAAGAATGTTCCCGCGGTTATCTGAACGAGCGTCTTGCCTTGGATACGAACTGGCGCTACCAGGAAAGCGACCTCCACGGCATCGCCCTCGCCCAGCGCGCGGCAGAGATTGCCGTGAGCAACCAGCAACAACCCTGGATCGTGTGTGACACCGACCTGCTCGTGCTTTACATCTGGAGTCTCGAGAAGTACGCGCGTGTAGCGCCCGATCTAGAACGCTTGATCAAGGAAAGCCTGCAGGAGCCAAGACTGTTCCTGCTGTGTTCGCCCGACATGCCCTGGGAGCCCGATCCCCTGCGCGAAAACCCCACGGATCGCTGGCGCTTGTTCGATCGCTATCTGCAAGCGCTGCAGAGCTTCGCACTGCCCCACCTCGTGCTCGCCGGCCCGCCCGACCGCCGTTTGCGGGACGTGCTTTCCCACATCGATTGCGCGCATTTGTGCTGACACCGTAGCCACCGCCCGCCGGAAATGACTTCTATCGGCGGGAGCGAAGTGCTACAGTGCGCGCCGTCCTAAGGGGTGGTCCGGCAACAGCCGGGCCTGAGATCACACCCTTTGAACCTGAACCAGCTAATACTGGCGTAGGAATAGGCAACCTCCCGTTGCGGCCGTCTGCCGCGCGCCCGTTTCTCCGCCATGGCTGTCGATCCACTGCGTCGGAGAACGGAATGAAGTACCCAACCTCAGCTTTCTCACTCGCCGTACTGGCGCTTGCCGTCACGCAAGTTCATGCCCAAAGTCCCGACCTCGAAGAAATCGTGGTGACCGCGGATTTTCGTCGCAGCAATCTCAACGACATTCCGGCCAGCATCGCCGTGCTCGATGACGAGCTCTTCGCCACACGCCAGGCACGCCACATCGAAGATGTGTTGCTCAATGCACCGAACGTCAACGTGTCTTCCGGAGCTTCACGTGCACGTTTCTATCAATTGCGCGGCATCGGCGAGAGCGGCCAATTTACCGAACCGCTGAATCCCTCGGTCGGCATGCTGATCGATGGCGTCGACTTTTCCGGCATCGCCACTTCAGCCCTGCTCTACGACACCGAACAGGTCGAAATCCTGATGGGGCCGCAGGGCACGCGCTACGGCTCAAACGCCTTGGCTGGCCTCATCAACGTCCACAGCAAGAGCCCAACGGAACGCTTTGCCTATGGCGTCGAACTCGGCAGCGAGAACTACGATGGCCAGAACGTCGGCGGCTATGTCTCGGGCCCCGTCACCGATTCGCTCGGCATGCGTCTGAGTGCACAGCGCCTGCGCAGCGATGGCTACGGCAAGAACCTCTATCTGAACCGTCATACCAATACACGCGACGAACGCAGCGTGCGCCTCGCCACGCACTGGCAGATCGACGAGGACCTCTCCGCCGAGCTCACGCTCGCGCAGATGAAAACCGACAACGGCTACGACACTTTCAGCCTGGACAACGGTCGTGACACCTGGTCGGACGAGCCGGGCTTCGATGAGCAGGACACACGTCTCGCCAGCCTGCGTCTGCGACACGATGGCAGTGACTACTTCACGCTCGAGACCTATGTCGGCCTCGGCCGCAATGAAAGCGCCTACGGTTACGATGAAGACTGGGTCTACGTCGGTTTCCATCCCGATGAATACAGCTCCACCGACGCTCTGTTCCGCGATCACGATAGTGCGAGTTTCGAAGTACGTGTGCTGTCGAAGGAGGCAAGCGCGTTGTTCGACGGCCGCACGAGTTGGGTCGCCGGCATCTATCGCCTGCGTCAGAACACGGATCTCGTGCGTGAATACACCTATCTCGACGCCCCTTTCACGAGCGACTACGGCACGCGTCGCACCGCTTTCTATCTCGATACGACGACGCAGCTCACCGATCGTCTGAGCTTGGATCTCGGTCTCCGTTACGAGCGCTATCAAGGACACTACGACGACAGTGCCGACGTGCATTTTTCACCCGATGAAGATCTCGGTGGTGGCCGTGTCTCGCTCAACTACCAGTTGCTCGACGATCTGATGGTCTATGCCGCGGTTTCGCGCGGTTACAAGACCGGTGGGTTCAATATCGAAGGCACACTGGATGCAGACCTGCGCGAATACGACACGGAAACGCTGTGGAACTATGAGGCCGGTTTGAAAGGCAGCTTTCTCGACGGCGCGCTGCACATGCAGGCGGCGCTGTTCTGGATGGATCGCCGCGACGTGCAGATCAGCAGTTCCACCTTGCGCGTGCGTGACGATGGCAGCACCGAGTTCATCGACTTCATCGGCAACGCTGCCGATGGTTTCAATCGTGGTCTGGAGTTGAGTCTGCGTTATGTTCCGACGGACACGCTGCAGCTCTATTCCAGCCTCGGCTTGCTCGACACCGAATATCAGGACTTCATCAACTCCGCCGGCAAGGATCTGTCCGGCCGCGATCAGGCGCATGCGCCGCGGCGGCAGTACACCGTGGGTATGAGCTGGCAGGCGCTGCCTTCACTCAGCCTCGACCTCAACATGCAGGGCCGTTCCGCGTTCTATTTCTCGGACAGCCACGATTCACGCTCGCGCTCCTACGATCTCGTCAACGCCAGCGCGCGTTGGCAGCTCGCACAGTGGACCCTCACTGTGTGGGGGCGCAACCTGACGGACAAGGACTACGAGGTGCGCGGCTACTTCTTCGGCAACGATCCGCGCGATGGTTACGAGGATCACACCTATGTGCAGTGGGGTGAGCCACGCCGCTTCGGGGTGACGGTCAACTACGATTTCTGAGAGCGCCGGTGCTCAGCGCCACGCGCCGAGCACCAGCCCCATTGCAGTCAGTGTCACCACCCAATAGCCTGCATTGATCGCGATGTAGGAACGTGGCCGCCCTTCGAACAGGGCGTTGATGGTAAGCGCTGCCGCTATCAGGAACAGGCCCACATGCAGCCCATAAAAGGCACCGTTCTCGGCGCCGATGGTGCCCTGCATGAAGAGCGCCAGATTCAGCGCCATCACCCATTGCAGGATGAAGCTGAAACCGAAGATGCGCTTCATGCCGGGTCTCGGAGCGTTCCTGGCCATTGCTGGATCGAGTCCGATCGACCTCATCCAGGCAGCACCGAACAAGGGACCATACCACAGCCCACCCACCACGAAGCCGATCAACGCCGCCACCAGCACGGCAGGCAAGTTGAGGTTTTCCAGATGCATGCTGTTCTCCTCGTAACTGTGCCGCACGCGCGGCTGTGGATTTGTACCGCTTGGTTACGCGCGCAACAAGCGAAATCGCTCAACCTTTGGGGGCTGGACTGGTAGCGCGAGAAGTGAGGAGGATCGGAGAGAAGAACTCCCGGCCCGCGAACACGGGCCGGGAGTCGGACTCAGAGCACGGCAGCGATGCTGTCGGCCAGATAGTCGATGTTGCTCTTGTTGATGCCGGCCACGTTGATGCGGCTGGAACCGACGAGGTAGATGCTGTAGTCGTTGACCAGTTTCTTCACCTGTTCAGGCGTCAGACCCAGGAACGAGAACATGCCTTTTTCGTTCTGGATGAAGCTGAAGTCGCGCTCCACTCCGCGCTCCTTGAGCTTGGCCACGAGCTCGGCGCGCAGACCGTTGATGCGATCACGCATTTCGGTCAGCTCGCTGTCCCAATCGGCACGCAGCTGAGCATCGTCGAGCACCAGCGCCACGAGTGCGGCACCGTGAGCCGGCGGCACGGAATACATTTCGCGTGCGGTACCGATCACCTGCGAACCCGAAGCTTCGGCGGCGGCGGCAGTGCCAGCGATGATCGTCACTGCGCCGGTACGCTCGCGATAGAGACCGAAATTCTTCGAGTACGAGCTGGCCACGATCACTTCCGGCAGCATGGACGCGAGCAGACGCAGGCCATAGACGTCTGCTTCGAGGCCATCACCCAGGCCCTGATAGGCAAGGTCGATGAACGGCGTGAAGCCCTGACGCTGTGCAGCTTCAGCCACGGCCTGCCACTGTTCGCGGCTCAGGTCGGCGCCACAGGGGTTGTGACAGCAGCCGTGAAGCAGCACGAGGTCACCCTCTTTCGCTTCCTTCAGCTTGTCCATCATCTTGTCGAAGCTGAGCTTGTGGCTGGCGTAGTCGTAATAGGGATAGAGCTCCAGCTTGAGCCCGGCCGAACCCAGCAGCGGAATGTGGTTGTTCCACGTGGGATCGCTCACGAAGATGCGAGTGTTCGGCGCACTGCGTGCCACGAACTCGGCAGCCACGCGCAGCGAACCGGAACCACCCGGAGCCAACACCACGGCGGCGCGTTTGTCCTTCAGCACGGGATGGTCGGCACCAAGCAGCAATTCACCGGTGTACTTCAGGTAGAGCTCGGGGCCAGCCTGCGCGATGTAGGACTTCGAATCCTCGGTTTCCCACAGCTTCTGCTCGGCTGTCTTCACGGCTCTCATCACCGGGCAATTACCGGCTTCGTCCTTGTACACACCCACACCAAGGTCAACTTTCTTGGGGTTGGGGTCGTTCTTGTAGGCCGCGGACAGACCCAGGATGGGATCAGGCGGGCGTCGCTCGATCGATTGGAACATTGCTTTATCCGTGAATGACTAAAGGAAGGATTGACTGCCCGCGGAAGGCGATCGAAGGCGCACGAGGGTCCCCCCGATAGCGGGCGCGTGATTGTACCAGCGTGAGGCTATGGAATTAACCCACTAGTTGCAGATGAGGCCACTCTTGCAGAGCGCGCTTCAGTTTTCCGAATGTGGCGCAGCCAACGCTCCCTTCGCTTCGGCGTAGCTGAGACTGTGGATGCCGGCAAGCTGCATCGAGAAACGCAGCGATTTGCCCAGCAGAAAGGCCAACACGCGATTGTGATAACCGGGATTTTCCGCGCCTGCCGGCATCGCATCCTCCAGCGTCGCCGCTTGCTCGAGACGTTGCTGCAAACGCCGTTGTTGCGCTGCGATGCGCGCTATGAACGTGGTGTCTTCCGCCATGGCGGGATCGAGCTCGAGGGTCCAGGTGCGGTCCTGCTGCAGGGTGCAGGCGCCGATGTAACGGCCCGGATAGGGTTTGTGCCACTCCCAGGGTGCTACCAGGAGCAGCTTGTAGCCCGAGCTCGTTTCGTAGAGGTGATAGCACTGGCCGGGGCGCGGATTGAACTTCACCTCGCTCTGCAGCACGAACAGTGAGGTGAAAAGTTCGAGTTCGATCTGCGCGAGCTGTTTGGGACGCACCACCCGCTGCCAGGTGTCGTGCCGCAGATTCTGCAGCACCGGGACCAGTCCCTTGCCCTGCGGGTTGGCCCGTTTCGCCATCTCAGTTCCCCGCGCTGCTTCCTTGCACCAGCGCCTTGCTGGCGGCGAGATGACTCAACAGCAACAGGCTTGAGGAATAGTAGTCTTCCTGCCGCAGTGCGGTCATCGAGACAGTGGGCGTTCTGCCCGACAACAACGCCTGCACACCCGCCACTCCCTGCGATACCGGGAACGGTGCGCGTTCACCGTTGGTGACATCGATCCAGGCCGGACTCTGCGTGCCGGCTTGCCAGAACGCTGCGATGCCAGCGAGGCCGCCATCACCACGAAAACCCACCCAGCTGAAGTAGAGCGGAATGCGTACGGCATCGAAGCCGAAGCGCGGGGGAAAGCGCGGCGAAGGCGTCACCGTGCCGTCGTCGTTCAAACGCATCCAATCGACCGGCAGACGATCGACACCGAAGCGCCCCGCTTCCAGCAGCCGGCGCCCGTCGTTGATCAGGCTCTGCCAGGGACCGCCCGGCTCGAGCTGCGCGAAGTGCTGCAACGCCGGCATGAACCAATAGGAAAGATTCAGATCCACGTAATTCTGCGCGGAGAACCCTTCGAGCCCCGGCAGCAACACGCGATAACCAGCCACCTCGCGCACGAGATGCTTGGCGATTTCCGCGCGGATCGCGGCGGACGCATTGCGGTAGTTGGGATCGTCCCAACGCTCGGCAGCGAGTGCCAAGGCCCAGGCGATGAAGAGGTCGCCATCCGTTGCATTGTTGGGATCGGAAACGGGGGGAGTCTGCGCCGGATCGTAGCGCCAGGAGAACAAGCGCAGATCACGGCGGGTGAGCGAGCGTTGCGTCCAGCTCCACAGACTCTCGAAGGTTTCGCGGTCATCGGCGGCGAGCGCCAGGATCATGCCCCAGCCCTGCCCCTCGCTGTGACTGACATCGTTGTTGCCGGTGTCCACCACACGCCCTTCGGCGGTGATGAAGCGCTCTTTGTAGATGTCCCAGGAAGGGATCGTGGTTTCAGAACAGGCGACGTTGGCCGAGCACATCAGCAGTAGGCCGACCAAGTGGCAGCCCCAGCGATACAACAGGGACAGTTTCATCAATGACGTCCGTAGTGGAACTCCAGCACATTACCCGACCTGGACCCGGCCAGACGCAAGGGAATTCCGCTTTCACCGCTCTGTTTTTCCAACCACGTCGCATAGATGCCTTCCAGCACCGCGGCCATCGCACCACGCGCAGTGTCTTCGCCGACCAGGCTCGCAGGCACTGGATAGGCACTGTGGCGAATGACGAGGCGCAGATCGCGTTCGGCGAGATTGACGAAGCCCCAGTCGAGTTGATCCCACTGACGGTTCATCGCCGCTTCCAGGCCTTCCAGCGTCTCGTGCTGCCCCAGCTCGAGCGACCGTCCCAGGCGCGTGCCGATGTGACGCAGAAAAGCATGCGCATCGCGCTCACCGGCGCTGCGCAAGAGTTCATCGAAGAACAAGCCAACGAAGCCCGACCACTGGCCGGAACACTGTTTGCGCTCGTAATACTTCAGCAGTGCCTGCTCGGTGAGGCCCCGATCGTCGATCACCTGACATCTCCTTTGCTGTATTGGAGGTAAAGTTTGAAAGCGTAGTCGTTGAAGGCACCGAAGCTGCTGAAGCCGAGGCTGCCACCCACGGACATGTTCGGGCTCAAGCGGTAGTCCGCACGTCCCTCTGCCGATACACCGATGCCGTTTTCATTGTTGCCCTCATACCGCGAGTTCGGAATGGCACCGAGCATGGCGAAGATGTTGAGCAACTCCTGCGATTCGGGATCGGTCGGGAAGTAGTCGTTGCCGTCCAACGAGAACGACTGATAGCCCGGCGTGAGCGACAGCTGATAGCGCAGGCGG
>CALEJT010000046.1 GCA_937898685.1 uncultured Gammaproteobacteria bacterium
GCCCGGTAGCTATGTTCGGACGGGATAACCGCTGAAAGCATCTAAGCGGGAAGCCCCCTTCAAGACTAGATCTCCCTGGGACTTCAAGTCCCCTGAAGAGCCGTTGAAGACTACGACGTTGATAGGCTGGGTGTGTAAGTGGAGTGATCCATTGAGCTAACCAGTACTAATTGCTCGTGAGGCTTGACCATATAATCGCAGGCTTTTGAAGGGCCTAGCGTAATGAAGCCAATGACGCGGTCATGGCTTGGACAGAATACTTCGGCTTGAGTCTGAACAGACTGAAGCGCTGATTTCGATACGTGTTGTTAGCCAGTTTTGCCTGACGACGATAGCGAGCGTGAACCACCTGATCCCATCCCGAACTCAGAAGTGAAACCGCTCAGCGCCGATGGTAGTGTGGGGCTTCCCCATGTGAGAGTAGGTCATTGTCAGGCACCTATACCAAAACCCCGTTGAGTTAACTCAACGGGGTTTTTTATTGCCTGAGGATCAGCGTGCGACTGCCTCAGCGCACCATTGCATGACCCACCCCTTTTCTACACAGGTCAAGGCGCTGATGCATGAGCCTCAGCGGATTGACCCGTGCAGAATGGGGGGCATTGCACTTTCGCCAAAGTCCCGGATTTTTGGGCTTTACCGGCAGTGGTCCGAAACTTGCGTGTGTTTCGCAGTACGCAGTGGAGGTGTGGCGATGAATGTGCCAACAGAAGCAAGGGATCGACACCAACGAACCAAGATGCCGCGGACGCGACGCGTGCTGCGAGGACTGGGGGCGCTGCTGGTGCTGTTGCTGCTGTTGCGCCTGGTCCTGCCCTTTGGCGTGGCGTGGTACGTGAACCACAAGCTCGATGAATCACCCAACTATGAAGGACAGGTGGGCGATGTCGACATCCACCTCTACCGTGGTGCCTACAGCATCGATGACGTCACGATCACGAAGGTGGAAGGCATGGTGCCGGTGCCATTCTTTGCTACGGACCGTGTCGAGTTCTCTTTGTTGTGGAGCGCCTTGCTCCGCGGCTCTCTGGTGTCATCGATCGTATTCGAACGTCCTACCATCAACATCGTCGACAGTGGTAGAGAAGAGAACAAACAAACGGGTACCGACCGCCGTTGGTTCGCGCTCTTGGATGACCTGGCGCCGCTACGCATCGATGAGGTTCGTATCCATGATGGCGAACTGCATTTTCGCAATTTCGATGTCGTGCAGGATGTCGATGTCTACATCACCGATTTCGAAGGCGTAGCGAGCAATCTCACCAACAGTGCCGAGCTTTCCGAAAGCATGGTCGGCCGTATCAGCGGACGTGGCAAAGTCACTGACGCCGGGGATCTCGAGTTCTCCGTTGCCTACGACCCGGAGAGCGAACAACCTACCTTCGATTTCGATGGACGCGTCGACCAAGTGCCTTTGACGCGCCTCGATGCATTGATCGATGCCTATGCGCCTTTCGACATAGAGGCAGGAATGTTGTCACTGACGACCGAGCTTGCAGCGGCCGATGGCAACCTGAGCGGTTACGTCAAACCACTCATCACGGAGCTCGCAGTTTTCGAATGGCGCAGCGACGTGATGGAGGACAAGGACAATCCTCTGCAAGTCGCGTGGGAGGCGCTGGTGGGGATCGTCACCGAGCTGCTGGAGAACCAGCCGCGTGATCAATTGGCAACAGTAGTAGAACTCAACGGCCGCATCGATGATCCCGAGACCAACAAGTGGATGGCCTTCATCAACATTTTGCGCAACGCCTTCATCGAAGCGCTGGGCCCAGACTTCGAGGACAGCATCGATCTCGACAGGCTCAACGAACGGCAGGACGTTCCTGTAGTAGCACCAGAAGTGCGTGAATCGGGAGAGTGAAATCTTTGCGAGCGCAATTGTCTGCACCACAGCGCACCGCAAGTGCGCGAGATGCAACGTAAGTCGGGCATCTCTTTCACTCAGCGCATTCGAATCTGGAGCCATCCTCCTGATCCCAAAGATCTTTATCACCGCTCTACCTCTGGCAGAATTCTTGCTTCGCTCCGCCGTGTGCGCCGATCGATGCGCCTTGGTGGAGAAGCCCGAATGCAGATAGAACGTAGACGTTTGTTGGAAGCGGCATTGTTGGCCGCGTTCGCCAGCCCCATGAACCCAAGCTTTGCCCAATCGGCCGCGGGACGTCAGGTGGTGGTGATCGGCGCCGGCATCATCGGCGCCTCGCTGGCCTATCACTTGGCGCGGGCGGGGGCGCAAGTCACCGTGCTCGAGCAGAGCGCGCCGAGCAGCGGGGCCACGTCGAACTCCTTTGCGTGGCTCAATGCCATGTCCAAGTCGCCGCAGCCTTACTATGAACTCAACCTGCTGGGAATCCTCGGCTGGCACCGATTGCAGAACGAATTGCAAGGACGCCTGCCGGTGCAGTGGGGTGGGACCGTGCAATGGGCCAAACCGGGCGACAACATCGAAGCAATCATGGATCGTCTGAAACGCCAGCAAGCCTGGGGTTATGCCGTACGTACCATCGAAGAAGAAGAGATGTTGGCGCTGGTTCCGGGGCTCGTACCGGGCGCTGTGGCGCTCGCGTACTTCGGCGCGATGGAAGGTACGGTGGATCCCGCTCATGCAACGCAAGTGTTGTTGCGTGAAGCACAAGCCCTGGGCGCCAAGGTGGAGTATCCGGTGGCGGTGATCGGCTTTGCGAAGAATGGTGCACAAGTCGTGGAAGTACAGACGGAGCAGGGCAAGCTCCAGGTCACGGACGTCGTACTGGCTGCAGGTCTTGGTTGCAGCAAGCTTGCTGCAAATCTGGGTTGCAAGGTGCCGCTTACGAGCTCCGAAGGCTTGCTCGCGCACACGGAGCCAGAAGCGTCGTTACTGGAACGAATAGTTCTTGCGCCTGGCGCCACGATCAAGCAGAACCCTGAGGGTGGCATCGTGGCGGGTGAGTCTTTCGCCGCCACTGTCGGAATCAAACCCACGCGTGAGTTCGGTGAAGCCGTGCTGAAGAAAGCCAGCGAATTCCTGCCGCAGTTGCGCTCCACCAAGCTGAGCAACGTGACACTCGGCCATCGTGTATTGCCCGAAGACAGCTTCCCAATCGTGGGACATCTACCTGGTTATGCCAACGCCTATGTCGCCGCGTTGCACAGCGGCATGACCATGGCACCGATCATCGGACAGCTCGGAACGATGGAGCTTCTCAACGGTATCCGCAGTCCCTTACTCGACAGTTTTCGCCCGGAACGCTTCAACTGAGGTGATGGCAGCCAACTCATCCGTGCGAGAGTTGGCTCATCCTTTTGCTCTGTAAATTTTTCCTTTTTTTAGCGCTTTGCTCTGCATTCCGTGCAGGGAAGAGTTGGCGTTCAACCCTGAAAACAGCGGTATGAGGCCAACTTTTGTGGGCTGGCGCACGTTTCCTCCATTGGCACATGGCTTGCAATTTTCCCTGCGAGTGATCGATGAAAAGGAGGAAACACCATGAAACCGTTGAAACTCACTTTGGGAACCCTGGGGCTGGCCTGCACCTTGGCAATGACTCAGGCAATGGCTCAGGAACGCGATTGGGAAGGTGAGTCGCGTGATGCATGGATCGACGGCAAACTGGAAGCCGCCTATCTGTTCAACACTGAGCTGAACAACTTCAAGATCGGCACCACCGTCTCCGCTGGCCACGTCACCTTGGACGGCCACGTACCCAGCGAAACGCATCGTCAGTTGGCAGAAGAGATCGCGCAGAACCTCGATGGTGTCAATGGCGTCACCAACAATCTCGCGATCGGTGAAGGTGACTATGGTTGGGGCGAAAAGGAACGCAACTTCCGCACGCGCTTTTTCGATCTCACCACGACCACGCGTCTGAAATCCGCTTACGCGATCAATGATGAACTCAGCGCTACCGACATCAATATCGACACCAAGGATGGTGTAGTAACGCTATCGGGTGAAGTGAAGTCGAATGCTGCCAAGCAGTTGGCGGAAGAGATTGCGGTCGGTTACGACCACGTCGAGAGCGTGAACAATCAGCTGCAGGTGGTTTCGCGCTGATCCTTGGACGGTGCTGGCCTCAGAGGCCAGCACCGGCACGTCGCAGAGCGGCAGAGCGATCGTTACGATCGTTACGGAATATGGCTCGTTCCGAAAGCATCTGGTCCACCGTTACCGCGATGGCAAAGGCATCATTCATGGCGCGATGTGCGGGAAGCCGCAGCGCTTCATGGCAACGACGCTTGCGCTCGTGCCACTGTAGCCATTCATTCTCGGTCAGCACTGTTTCCAGCGCGCTGCAGCGGAACTTCATCGGCATGCCAGCTGCCGCAAACAGGAAATGCAGCCAACGCGAATCATAGGTCCAGCAATCGCTGTACAAGGTTTGTCGCCAGCAGAGATCGTTGAGCTTGGCGCATACCAGGCGGATATCCGTTCCTTCCTTTTCCAATCGCTCACGCGAGATCCCGTGCAGACGCTCTGCTTCTTCATCCCAATGCGTCCATTCCGGCAGGGGACGCAACAAAGCCTCGTAACGACGGTTGTCTGCCGTGACCACGGCCACCTCGATGGGATGGCTGCGCGACTGCAAACCAGAAGCTTCGATGTCGATGATGGGATAGGGGAACACGTTGCTCAGCGGAATTTCGTTGTGGGCAGACATGGAATCTTTCAACTCTTTCTCTGGGTTGATGGGGGAACGGCGGTGAAACGCTCACGAGTACGGATAGTGAGCACAAGCCATGCCAAGTTTCCGGGAGCGAAGAGTTATCAGCGCTTGCGCGAATTTCGGTTGAATACCACTCGGTCAAAGCGCGTTGAAGACAGGGAAAACCCTGTAATTTGTGCAGGGCCACTTGCAGGATTTTCTGGTGCAAAGCTGCGCTCAAGCTGTTCTTTGTCGGATTTGCTGCGCAATCCCGCGCAAAACCGCTGGCATACATGTTGCAATTTCAACTGTGACAATCTTTGGCAGACGGACGTAACGATGAAACTTTCCTCAGGCGCCAGCGCCGCTGCCAATGGCATCGGATTGATCGCGCTGGCCACCATAGCCACCGTGCTGCTCGCAGGCTTCCTGGCAAGCAACGAGAGTTTTCGTGAATTCCTGCGTGTGCTCGCCGCCTTCAGTGATGAGAACGTGGCGGTTGCCGCTGTGAGCTATGTGTTCGTGCAGGCAATCGTGGTCATCATCCTGTTTCCAGGACTCATCTTCACCTTGCTCGCTGGTTATCTCTTTGGTCCGTTGCTTGGAACCATCGTCATGATCTTCGGCAGCGTGCTTGGCAGCTCGGTGGCTTTCCTCATCGCACGCTTCGTTTTCAAACGCTATTTCGCGGCCTTGCTGGAACGCCATCCGCAGTTTGCAGTGATCGCTCACAGCGTGGCGGACGATGGGTGGAAGACGGTGATGTTGACACGCACGATTCCACTCTTTCCCTTCAAGCTGTCCAACTATTGTTTCGGTGTCGTACCCGTGTCCTTGGGGCACTTCGCCTTCGGCACGATGCTGGGCGTCATCCCCTTGACGGTCGCCAATGTCAGTGTCGGTGCTCTCGCGGCCGATTTGGATTCCTTGATTGCGGGCAAGCCCAGCCTCGGCCTGGGACAGTATCTCTCGATCGGTATCGGCATCGTTGGCGGCATCACCACATTCTTCCTCGTGCGTAAGCGCGCGCAAGCACGTTTTCGGGAATTGGAACGCGATAGGGAGTCCGCACACGCCACACCGCAGTATGAAGGGAGTCATGGATGAGTTTGCCTGCGCCGATCAAGAATCTACTACGTCGTCATGCCGTCAGCCGCGGTTTTCCGGACCCGATGGACCTGCTGGAGCGCCTCGGGCGTTTCAGCGAGCCGTCCGAAGTGCAGTATCCCGTGGAGCTTCTGCGTGCAGGGGCCACCCTGCACATTCGCGGTCTCTACAATTCGGCGATCCTGCAATACAACACCGACTGGAAGTGGCCCTATTGGGTGAATCGTCAATTCGACCCGAATGATCCGTCTTTCGTCCCGCGCGCCTTTTCCCTTACTCACATCAACCTGACCCATCGCAATTGGGTTGCCGTGGGGTTGCCAGGATTTGCTGCCTATCCATTGGTCGATCCTTCCGGACTGCTGACGCCGTATTGGGACGGCTGGTCACTCGACCTTTGGTCCTGCGACAGCACGAATACCTGGCGCACGGCCGAGGATGCGGACAGTGTCGAACAACACCTCGATTTCAGCGAGGGGCTCGCCGTCGTCACGACCTTGCGCTTTCCCGACTATCGCCTGGTGTTGCGAGTGGATGCAGTCCATGCCGAAGACAGTCCCTTATGTCGTTTGCAGTGTGAAATCGAAGGCGAGGGCTGCGAACGTGTCGCGGTGGCCGTGCGTCCTGCGAACCCGGAAGGCGTGTCCTTCGTGCATTCGATCGCAAGGACCAAGCACACGGGGTGTCTCGATGTGGAAGGTGCGGTGCTGCATTTTTCGCGGACACCTGAAAGCTGGGCGTTTTCCGACTATCGCCAAGGTGACGTGTTCCACCAGCTCGGCGGCCCACCGCACGAAGGTAGCGGGCGCAGCTGCACGCATGGCATGGCGACCGCTGCCGTGGTGTTTCATCTGCCTGGCGATGGGCCTCGTAACCTGAGTGTCACACTGCCGCTCTGTAAACCGGATCAGGATGGGGTTCATACCCATAGCGCCACTCAGAGCTGGGACGAGGCTCTGAGTGAAGCCTGCAGCTTCGCGATACCGGATCGGCGGTTCCAGTATCTGACCGACGCCGCGCTTCGTTCGCTGGTGTTGCTTTCTCCGGGTGACGTCTATCCCGGTTCCTTCACCTATAAGCGCTTCTGGTTTCGCGATGCGAGTTACATGGCGAGTGCCTTGCTGGCGGCCGGACTCGTCAGTCGTGCCAAACGTGTACTGGGCAACTTCGTACGTCGACAATTGCCCTCTGGCTATTTCCGCTCGCAGGAAGGCGAGTGGGATTCCAATGGGCAGGTGCTGTGGACCTTCGGGCAGTACTTCGCGATCAGCGGTGAGCGGCCGGACAAGGAGTTGCTCGCCCATCTGATCAAGGGGGGTGAATGGATTCGCGACAAACGTCGCGGCGGCAAGGGTCATCAGCATCCAGGGCTATTACCTGCGGGTTTCAGCGCGGAGCATCTCGGTCCCAATGATTACTACTACTGGGATGACTTCTGGAGTGTCGCAGGTCTGCGGGCACTGGCGGAGCTCTGTGGTGCGGCAGGTGACGAGAAACGCGAGCGAGCTTTCAGGGATGAAGCGGATGATCTCCTGCAGGTGATCGAGCAGAGTCTTGCGCGTGCACAGGATCGTAATGGCCGTGCCGCGATGCCGGCGGCGCCCCTGCGGCGTTTGGACTCTGCCGTCATCGGTTCCATCGTCGCCAGTTATCCTTTGTGTCTCTATGAGCCCGACGATCCGCGTCTGAAGGACACGGTCGATTACCTGATGCAGAACTGCCTGGTCCAGGGCGTGTTCTATCAGGAAATGATTCACTCGGGACTCAATGCCTACCTGACCCTGCATCTCGCCCAGGCCGTGCTGCGCGAGGGCACGGGTAAGCACTTCCCCTTGATTCAGCGCATCGCCGAATTGGCGACTCCGGTAGCGCAATGGCCCGAGGCCATCCATCCGGCCACCGGCGGTGGATGCATGGGCGATGGTCAGCACGGTTGGGCCGCCGCGGAGTGGCTGCTGATGATGCGCAATCTCTTCGTACGGGAGGAGGGTAGTGAGCTCATCCTTGGCAGCGGCCTGCCGCCCGCCTGGTTGCAACCAGGTCAACGTCTCGCCTGTCTAAAGACTGCCGTCTCGGGTGGCGTGGTATCGCTCGAGATCATTACGCAGGAGCAGGGCGCCGAGGTGCACTGGTCTTGTCAATGGCACGGCGAACCGCGCCGCCTGCAGTTTCGGCTTGCCGGCTTCGAACGGCAGGTTTCCACGGAAAGTTCAGGTTCGTTTCGCATCGCAAGGACGACTCTATGCGCATCATGATGATGACCAATACCTATTTGCCGCACGTTGGCGGTGTCGCGCGTTCGGTGGCGGCCTATACCCAGGCGCTGCGCGAACGTGGCCATCGTGTCGTGGTGGTGGCGCCGGAGTTCGAGCAGGCGCCGGTGGGGGAGAAGGATGTGATTCGCGTGCCGGCGATTCAGAAATTCAACGGCAGCGATTTCTCGGTGAGCATTCCCAGCGATGGGCTCTTGCAGGACTGCGTCGACGACCTGCAGCCCGACGTCATCCACTCCCATCATCCCTTTCTCTTGGGTGGTGCCGCGCAACGGCTGGCCGGCATCAACAACATCCCTCTCGTCTTCACGCATCACACGCTCTACGAGCAATACACGCACTACGTGCCGGGCGATTCGAAGTTCATGAAGCGCTTCGTCGCGGCGCTGTCGACCGAATACGCCAACCTGGCGCAATTGGTAATCGCACCGAGTGAAAGCGTGCGTGATCTCTTGTGCTCGCGTGGCGTGACGACGCCCGTCGAAGTGCTTCCCACCGGTGTCGATCGCGTGTTCTTCGACAAAGGCGATGGGCGTGCCTTCCGCAAGGTGATGGGCATCCCCGCCGATGCCTTCGTGGTAGGCCATGTCGGCCGTCTCGCCTTCGAAAAGAATCTGGAATTCATGACCGAAGCCGTGGCGCGCTTTCTCAAGGCCAACCCGCAAGCGCTGTTCATGGTGGCCGGCACCGGCCCCGCCAAGCTCGCGATGGAGGAGATCTGCGAGAAGCACGGCATCAGTGAGCGTGTGGTGATGGCGGGTACCTTGGGCCAACCCATCCTCAGCAGCGCCTACAAGGCGATGGACGTGTTTGTATTTGCTTCGCAGTCGGAGACGCAAGGCATGGTGCTCACCGAAGCGATGGCGGGACGGGTGCCGGTGATCGCGGTGGATGCCAGTGGCGTGCGCGAAGTGCTGCGCGATGGCGTCAACGGCTACATGCTGCCGAAGCAGTCCATCGACTCCTTCGTCAAAGCCTTGCAGGAGTTTCACGATCTGCCGCCGGCGATGCGTCAGCGCTTCCGACGCGCCGCCCTCGGCACGGCGCAGAGCTTCTCACTCGAGAACTGCGCGGCGGAGCTCGAGGCGAAATACGAGCGCCTCATGCACGACAGAGCCTCGGTGAGCATGGAAAGTCCCGACGCCTGGGAAGGTGTGATGAAGAAACTCGAGGCGGAGTGGAACATGCTCTCCAACCTCGCCAGTGCCGCCGGACGCGCTCTGAGCGGCAGTCTGGATCAGGAGGTCTCGTGATTTCCCGCACCTTCGTCAGACTGCGGCGTCTGCGGCGCTGGTTCAACCGTAGCGAGCGTGGGGTCAAATGGCTGGGTCTGTCGCGCGACACCGGGCCCAGTCATGAGCCAGGACTGATCTTGATCCAGATCGATGGACTGGGCCACGACCAGTTTCAACGCGCGCTCAAGAGCGGCAAGTTGCCCTTCATTCGCCGTCTGCTGCGGCGCGAAGGTTATACGGTGAAGAGTCTCTATTCCGGTGTTCCGAGTACGACGCCGGCGGTGCAGGCCGAACTCTTCTATGGCAAACGTTGTGCCCTGCCGGCCTTTTCCTATCTCGATCCCGACGACTGCAAGGTCGTGCGCCTGTTCGATCCGCCAGCGGCGAAACGTCTCGAAGAGGAGCTCAGCCTCCAGGCGGATGGTCTCACCGCCGAAGGCGCCGCCTACGGCAATATCTTCGGTGGTGGTGCCGGGGAAGGTGAGGCGCATTTCTGCGTGTCCGCCCTCGGTTGGGAAGAACTGAAGCGCGGGCTCAAACCGTTCTACTTTCTGTTGCTCACGGTGATGAACTTCATGAGCGTGGTGCGAGTGTTCGTGCTGCTGCTCGCAGAGCTCGGCCTCGCCGTGGTCGACTTCGTCAAAGGCGTGCGCTCGGGGCAGGATTTCAAATGCGAGATGAAGTTCATCCTGGCGCGCGTCGGTGTGTGCATCGGCCTGCGCGAGTTGATCGTGATCGGCGCCTGCATGGACATCGCGCGTGGCCTGCCCATCATCCAACTCAACCTGGCGGGTTTCGATGAACAGGCGCACCGACGCGGACCGAGTTCGGCCTTTGCGCATTGGGTGTTGAAGGGCATCGATTACGCCATTCGGCGGGTGTGGATCGAAGCAAAGAAATCGCCGGCGCGGGATTATCGTGTGTGGATCTATTCCGACCATGGTCAGGAGAACGTCACGCCGTACGTGGAACTCACCGGGCGCAAGATCCAGGCGGTGGTGGCCGAGCTCATGCGTGAAGTGATCGGTGCCGACGCCGAAGCCAATGGCACGCAGGAGCCGATGGAAGTACTGCAGCCGCAGTCCTATCGTACCGGGACGCTGTCGCAGCGGGCCTGGCGCGAACGCGTCGCGGCGGAGCTGCCGAACGATTTCCAGCGTCCCGATAGAACCCGCGTGATTGCATTGGGACCGGTTGGCTTCGTCTACGCGCCGCGGCGTTTGAGCTTCGAAGAGAAAAGCGCTCTCGCCGCCAAACTGACCGAACACCACAAGGTGCCGTGCGCCTTCGCCTTCGACGATGAACAGCGACTCTACTGCTGGATCAGTGGCCGCCGCCTGGCCCTACCCGAACATCAGGCGGTGTTGATCGGACAGGCGCATCCCTTTGCGGCCTACGTGATGGAAGATCTCATGGCCACCTGTCGTCATCCCGGAAGTGGCGACGTCATCATCGCCGGTTGGCGTGACGGTATGCTGCCGGTGACCTTCGCCATGGAAAACGGTTCCCACGGCGGCTATGGCCCGCATGAAACGCACGGCATCGCCTTGCTCGATTCGCGGCGGGAATTGCCGATGCGTGAGTACGAGCACGTGCGCGCCGGTGATCTGCGTCTGGCTGCTCTGCAGGTTCTGCATCGACACGAGGAGGATGCAGACAGGGAACTGTTGGATCAGCCTCCCGTCGCCGTCGGCGAAAAGCTCAAACTGCGTGTGATGACCTACAACGTCCACAGCTGTCGTGGCATGGATGGCCGTTGCTCCCCGGCGCGCATCGCGCGACTGATCGACAAGTTCGACCCCGACATCGTGGCGCTGCAGGAACTCGACAATGGGCGTATGGCCACCGGCTACGTGCATCAGGTGCGTGAGATCGCGCAGATGCTCAACATGCACTTCGTCTATTTCCCCGTGCTGCGCGAAGGTCAGGATGAATACGGCAATGCCTTCCTCAGTCGCTGGAAGCTCGATCTCGTCGCCTCGGAAGAATTGCCGCGCTATCAGAAGCGCGAGCCGCGTGGCGTGCTGTGGGCCACGCTGAAGGTCGGACGCACGCGCATCCAACTGCTGGCCACACATCTCGGTCTTACCGCACCCGAGCGCAAGCGGCAGACGGACGTGTTGATGAGCGATCGATTCGTGGGCCGTGCCAAGCGGCTGGGGCCGACGATCCTGCTCGGTGATTTCAATGTCACCGAAGCCGGCTACTCGTGGAAGCGCATCGTGCAGGACCTGCAGGACGTGCAACAGAGTTTGCCGAAGTGGAAGCCACGCAAGACGTGGTTCAGCACCCATCCGAGCTTGCGGCTCGATCACATCTTCGTGTCCGACGGCATCAAGGTGGAGGCCGTGCATCGGCCCATCGGCACCGACTACCAGATGGCTTCCGACCATCTGCCGTTGGTGGCGGATCTCCTCATTCCCATTCAACGTCAAGCGCCCGAGCTGACTGTCATCGAGGGGCAGGCGGAAAGCGAGGAAGAGCTCGAAGCCGGCAACGAAAGACTGTTGCCGTAAGCCAACGGAAACCAATGAGGTTTCAGTTGCCGAGAACGAAGTAGCCGCCGAGACCCAGCGTCGTCACACTGAAGGCAATGGCGATGAAGGCCACGATGCCATCGGCTGCGAGCACGCTGATGCCGAAGGTGGCAATGGCGAACCCAGCGAGGGTGGCGCTGAAGGGGATCAGTTCGAGCAGGGGCGTGACGGCGGCTACCATCATGCTCATCAGGGCAACCATGGTGAGGCCAGCGTGCTGTACCGCCCACTCGAAGCGAGAATCGGTGAACTGATCGACGAAGTGGGCCGGCTTCTTGAACCACCGCAGGCCCTTGATCACTTTTTCACTGGCAACGCGGCGTTCGCAGATCCAGCGTGGCAGCCAGACGCGTTTGCGTTTCCACAGAAGTTGAATCGAAATCAGGATGACGACGAGTCCCATCATCACAGGCACACCGGGGATGTCGCCCACTATCGGCATCATCATCACCAAACCGGCGACGAACAGCAGTGGTCCGTACCAGCGTCGTCCCACCAATTGCAGGATGTCGTCGATGCAGATCGTGTCCTGCTCCTTGGCCTTCTTTTCGATGGCATCGAGCAGGTCGCGCAGATTGTGATATTGCGTGGGGCCCGGCGGGCTCTCGGTGTGGGATACATCGTTGGCAAGCGGCGCATTCATAGTCTTACTCCGCACCGGGTGCGCGAGGAATCGTCTGGGACGTGAGCGTCGCAACGCTGTGAGTGATCCTGCCACCGTCGACGCACACGACCCAGTCGAGCTTCAGGGAACTTATACGGAGTCAGCCATGTCCTTCAGCTGCTTCTTGGCTTCTTCACGGGCAAGGCCATAGCGTTCCTGCAGCAGGCCAGCCAGTTCTTCGGCACGACCTTCGACGCGATCGAGCTCATCGTCCGTCAGTTTGCCCCATTTCTGTTTGACCTGGCCACGCAACTGCTTCCATTTGCCGCCCAGAATGTCTTGGTTAGTCATTTTTGTACTCCTCATTCAGGTAATTGAAGGAGACGCCGCGGCGCTTGATCGCCGGCAGACGTCAGGGAGGTAGTTGCGAATTTCGTACCAACGTTGCAAGGCGACTACGCTCAGCAATTACGCGGTCTGCAGCACGGCGAGACTCAACCTTGTCGGTAAGAACGGGAAGCGACTCTGCAAATGTTGCAATCCAGCTAGGCCCTGCGTCTGCGCAGCAGCAACACGACCAAGGTGCCGTTGAGCGCGCAGGAAATGCCGTTGGTGAGAATGATGGGCCAGTCGCGTTGCAGGATGCCGTAGGTGGTCCAGAGCGCGAGGCCGATGCAGAGAATCAGGAAGGTGCGAATCGATACGTCTTCGGCGTGGGACGAACGCCAGGTCTTGAGCAGTTGGGGCAGGGCGGCGATGGTGGTGAAGAAGCCAGCAAGAGCACCGAGTAACGTGAGTAAACTCATGGCCCGTGCGGGCTACGCGATTGCCCAGCGGAGGAGATCACGCTGCGATCTCTCCCGCCAGGCCTCGCCCAGGCTCAGATTCCTCGGCCACCGCGGCCGGTGATGAAGAATATGAGAGCCAGGATCAAACCCACTACGAAAAGAATCCAGGCGATGTTGGTGGCAGTGCCAGCGATGCCGCTAAATCCAAACAACGCAGCGACGATGGCAACGATCAGGAAAGTAAGAGCCCAATTGAACATAAGATGATCTCCATTCGTTGACGATCACTGCGAATGCGGCAGAATTCGTGCCAAGTGCCGCAAGGGCGAGAAAGAGCTGCGGAAAAAGCCGTTTTTTCTCCACAAACTCAGGGAATTGCGGCGGGATGCGCCGAACGGCGCCTGAGGTAAGTGAGACCCCATGTGTGAGAAATCTTGTATCGATGTTGGCAAAACGCGGAAAAGTTTTCAGACCACCTGTGCAAGTCTTTCCCATTCTCCAAGTGCATCAGAGGCTTGCAGCTCCTTTTCACCGCATGGCATGCGCTTTGCTGCCGATGAGTAAATGTAGCGGGCGTAAACAACGATGAGCCGTAGTTTGAAAGCGGCGGTGAATGCCGTCATGCGGGGCGGCCTTGGCCGATCCTGGCGTAGTTCCTTCGATATCGACGCCTGGGTGGATGGGCCGGATGCGAGCTCACGATTCCTGGTCGATCCGGAGCAATACAGGAGCACCTTGTTCGCGCTCTTGCGCGCTGCGGAAAAGGACATTGCCGTGGAATGCTACATCGTGGAGGACGATGCCTTTTCGGCAGAGCTCTTCACGGTGCTGCGCGAAGCAGCCGAGCGTGGCGTACGTGTGCGCATGATCGCCGATGGTTTTGGCAGTCGTGCCTGGCTGCAAAGCCGTCTCGAGGAATTACGGGAATGGCCGATCCATTTTCGCGTTTACCATCCCTTGCCCTGGGCGCTTCCCAGCAGAAGCCGCAGTACCTATCTCGTGCGTGATCTCTTCAACCACTTCGTCACCTTCAACCGGCGCGATCATCGCAAGCTGGTGTTGATCGATGGTCGCTGCGCCGTGCTGGGCAGCCACAACATCTGGGAGGAGAGCCTGCAGTGGCATGAAGCGAGTCTGGTACTGGGAGATGCGAGCGCCAGAGCCTTGAGTGAAAGCTTCGAGCGCGTATGGCTGCGTTCGAGCGAACTCGATGGCAGTCGTCCATCGCTGCTACGCGGTCGCGTCAATGCTCCGGGACGCAAGGGACTGCCGGCACGCGAGGGCATACTCGACAACACCACCCTGCGCTTCGCACGCCTGCGCCACAAGGCCATTCTCGCGCTCCTGGCGAAGGCGAAGTCACGGCTGTGGATCACCACACCTTATCTGATGCCGCATCGTACCTTCCTGCGCCAGATCAAGGCGCGTGCGGAAGCGGGGGTGGATGTGAAGCTGATTTTGCCGCGGCGTTCGGACGTGCGTCTGAGTCGTTGGATGGCGCAGTCGCTCTATCACGACCTATTGCGTAGTGGTGTGAGCATCCATGAATTCACCGGCAGCATTCTGCACGCCAAGGTGATGGTGGCGGATGATCGCTTCCTGCTCGGTTCGAGCAATCTCAACCACCGCAGCTTCTTCCAGGATCTCGAAATCGACTATCTCGGGCAGGATCCTGCGCTCCTTGCCGCCATCATCGAATGGAAGCAGCGCACGCTCCAGCAGTGCGAGCAGATCACGGACGTGGGCCAGATTCCGCTGCACGCACTCAAGCGCTGCATCGCCGGTGTACTGAATCCGCTGCGCGGTTATTTCTGAACTTCCCGCTCGCTCGTCAGCTCGAGTGCCATCGGACAGATGCGTACCCCGTGCTCGCTTTTCATGGGATGCGTACTGCGAAAGCCGAGGCGTTCGTAGAAGGGGACGGCGAGCGGTGCTGCGTTCACTGTCACACGTGGCGTTTGCCATTCGATGAATTGCGTCAGTGCGGCCTGCCAGAGCGCGGTGCCGATCCCACTGCGCTGCACCTGTGGCGAGATGAAGAGGTGGACGAGATGGCATCGATCACGCAGGGCAATTACGCCAGCGAATACGCCGTCGAGCAGGGCGATGCGGAACCAATAACGCGGATCACGCAGATAGCGTGCTTCCGCTTCCGTCGAAATGGTATCGAGAAATACGCTGGGATCGGCGCCAGGCTCGAGGAAGGCATCCATCAGCGCCACGATGAGGGCGCTGATGGGCTTTGCATGCTTCTCCGAAGGAACGATGATGTCGAGCTTCACGGATCCTCCGAGCAGCCGCTGCTCCATGCGGAGCGGATGCTTCGTCAGGCGCCGCGGCGGGGCAGAACGTCTTTCAGTTTTTCCCGCGCGTCGCGAATGATGGCGGCAGTGGTTTCCCAGTCGATGCAGCCGTCGGTGACGGAAACCCCATATTTGAGCTGCGACAGATCGGCAGGGATGTCCTGACGGCCGTGGTTGATGTTGCTCTCGAGCATCACGCCGATGATGCTCTGGTTGCCGTTGACGATCTGTTGCACCACGTCGGCGAAGACGTCGGGCTGTTTTTCCGGCTTCTTGCTCGAGTTGGCGTGGCTGCAGTCGATCATGATGTTGGTGGTGACACCGGCCTTGCGGCACTGTTCTTCGCAGGCGGCCACGCTGGCGGCATCGTAGTTGGTCACACCATTGCCACCGCGCAGCACGACGTGGGCGTAGCGGTTGCCGGTGGTGTGGATGATCGACACCTGACCCTTGGGATCGATGCCGAGGAAACGGTGCGGGCTGGCGACGGCCTTGAGCGCGTTGATGGCGACTTCCAAACCACCGTCGGTGCCATTCTTGAAGCCCACCGGCGTGCTGAGGCCGCTCGACATTTCACGATGCGTCTGCGATTCGGTGGTACGGGCACCGATGGCGGACCAGGTGATGATGTCGTGCAGGTACTGCGGCGTGATCGGATCGAGTGCCTCGGTCGAGGTCGGCAGCCCCATTGCGCTCAGCTTGAGCAGCAGACGACGCGCCATGTGCAGACCTTTCTCGATCTTGAAGCTGTCGTTCATCTCGGGATCGTTGATCAATCCCTTCCAACCCACCGAAGTACGCGGTTTTTCGAAGTACACGCGCATCACGAGAACCAGGGTGTCCTGCACCTCGTCGGCCAGCGCCTTCAGGCGCGTGGCATAGTCGAGCGCGGCGTCGATGTCGTGGATCGAGCAGGGGCCGACCACGATGAAGAGGCGATGATCCTTGCGGTCGAGGATGTCGCGGATGATCTGGCGATTCTTGCGGACGTGCTCGAGCGTGTTGCCGTAGAGCGGCAGGCGTTCCTTGAGTGCCTCCGGCGTCACCAGGGGCTGGTAGGCGGCGATGTTGACGTTTTCTGTGCTTTGATCGGTCATGGCGGGCCACTGCGGTGACTTAAAAAAATGCCGCA
This sequence comes from uncultured Gammaproteobacteria bacterium, assembly GCA_937898685.1. GTDB lineage: Bacteria > Pseudomonadota > Gammaproteobacteria > Pseudomonadales > Pseudohongiellaceae > CAILUG01. The sequence continues at coordinate 16,602 of CALEJT010000046.1, forward strand.
TTATAGCCGCAAGTTGGGCGCAAACTAGGGCTGTTTGACGGCAGCGCCGCGGCGGACCACGGCGCGCGTGGAAGGACTCAGACCACCATGATGTCGAAGCAGGTGGCGAGGCTGACGAGAGGGTTGCGACCCGGGCCCGGACGCCATTCATGCGCCACGAAACCCTCGTAGCCCATGTCGGCGATCTGGCGGGCGATGTAGCGGTAATTCAGCTCCTGGCCGTCATCGATCTCTTCGCGGGTGGGCACGCCGGCCACGTGGATGTGGCAGCAGAGGTCGAGGTTGTCGCGCAGCGTGCGCACGACGTCGCCGTTCATGATCTGCACGTGATAGAAGTCGTAGACGACCTTCACGCGCGAGGAACCGGTGCCGCGGCAGACGTCGAAGCCCCAGTTGATGTCGTCGAAGACCTGGTCGGTGCGATTGTCGGCAACCACCTTGGAGTTGGTGATCTCCATGCAGAGGTTGATGCCTTTTTCCTCGGCGTAGGGTGCGACGCGCTTGAGGATCTCGATGGCGTTTTCCTTGCCTTCCTCACGCGACATGCCACGACGCTCGCCCGGCATGGCGATCAGGTTGGGACAGCCGGCGGCCACGCACATGTCGATGCCCTTGCGGGTTTCTTCTTCGATCTGATCGTGCAGCTCGCGACGGATCAGCCCGTTTTCGAAGCTGGTGCCGGTGCCGGTCATCAGGGTCGGGGTGAGGCCATGGTCCTGCAGGATGGAGATCTGGTTCGGTGCCGGCAGGTCCATGCCGGAGAAACCGAGCAGCTGCAGGATCTTGCAGCGTTCCTCGAGCGTGAAATCGGTGTTGCCCCACACGGAGGGCATGACGCTCTGCTTCAGGCGGCCCTGTCGAATCGGTGCGCCTTCCTCGGCGGCGCGGACATATTGTGCGAGGACGGGGCTTGCCGCGGCGGCAGCCAGCAAGTTGCGGCGGGACAGAGACAGGGCCATGGAAGTCACCTTTGTCGTGTTGTTGTAATCGTTAGGGCAGGGCCGCTTCCCCAGGTCGCGGCGCGCAGAAGCATAGACGCCCATCGGGGCCCTTGTCACGTAACGTGGACGCGCCTTCAGAGCTGTACGAGGCGTGGCAAGGCCGTGAAGAGCAGGGCGCAGCAGATGCTCTTGTCGCCACGGGCGCGGAAGAGCCGGGCATAGCGTTGCAATTGCTCACGATAGAGCTCGCACTGCGCGGCGATGAAGTCTTCTTCGCTTTGACCGGCACTCGGCCGTGCCGACTTGTAGTCGATGATCCAACGTCTGCCTTCGGCATCGATGAAGCTGCGGTCCACGATGTGGTCACGCCGATAGCCGCTCGTGTAATCGACGAGCGCCAGTTCGCAGGCGTCGTCCTCCAGGTCGCCGCGGAAGAGCCAGGCCGTCTCGGGATGCGCGAGACAGGTTTCGAGCTGTGCGCGCACATTCCTCAGCGCACCATCGAGTGAGTCTTCGTCCGGACACAGCGCCGCCAGTGCACGCCGCCAGTAGGGCGCACGCTCCAGCGCCGGCAACCAGCTCTGGCCACGTTCCACCAGGAGTTTCAAACCCAGATGCACCAGCTCGCCGCTCACACGTGGCAGCAGATCCGTGTGCAAGGGCTCGAGTTCTTCCACCGTCGCAGGTTCGGGAAAGACTTGCTCCAAGGGCGGTGGCTGCCAGTTGTCGGGCAAGCGCCACAGCGGCTGGGTTGCCAGACGCGGCAAGGTGGCGGGCGCCTCGGTTTTCTCCGGCAGCATGAGCGGCTCGAACGTGACGTTGAGCGCATCGGCGTTGCTGATCAGTGCGGGCAGGATGCGCGCGAGCAGCGAACTCGAAGGAGCCTTGTAGCTCTCCTTGTCCTGCTGCACACAGCCGAACAGCCAGCAGCTCTTCGCCGCACGCGTCACTGCGATGTAGAGCAGACGTGTGGCTTCGAGCGCATCGCGCTGCTTGTGCTCGAACTGCAGGTAGTCGTACAGCGGATCGTCCGGCTCGTCCTTGGACGGCAGGAGACCGAGCAACGGTCGGCTGTGGGCGTCTTCACCGAGTTGCTCATGCCAGAGCAGGAGTTCACGGTCATTGCTGCGTGGCTGTCGCTCGAGGCCAGGCAACAACACTGCGTCGAATTCCAGACCCTTGGCGTTGTGCACCGTCATCAGCTCCAGTTTGACCGAACTGTCGATGGCGCTGCCGAAGGCACGCTCCAGCTTGTCTTCGAGCAGACGCAGATCGGCAATGTCGCCGTGCGTCGAACTCTCTTCGACGAGATCGAAGAAGCTGGCGACGTTCGGCAACAGTGCCTGATCTTCCACACAGGCCGGACCGCCGAGCGCGACCCAGGTGCTTTCCAGGAGTTCGCGCAATGCGCTCTGGTGTCGCAGGGACCAGGCACGTTCGAGAACGGGCACGGCGCGAGTCAGCCGTCGACGCGCATCGTCACTCAGCGCAGCGATCGTCTGATGTTCGCGCAGACTGCGCCAAGGCGTCTGTCGTTTGTCCTTGCCGTGTTCGGCGAGAACGAGCAGATCCTGCAGTCTGAGGCCGATGCAGGGGCTGCGCAGCAGCGCGAACCAGGCGATGGCATCGGCCGGTGTCAGTAGTGTGCGCAGCAGTGTCATCAGATCGCCGATGACGGGATAGGAGAGCAGCGGATCGATCTTGCTCGCGTTCCAGCGCAGACCGCGTTCACGTAAGGCCGGCACCAGTTCGCGCAGATGACTGCGGCTGCGCACGAGTACGGCGATGCTCTGTTCGGGATCTTCCTGTTGCAGACGTTGGCACAGCTCGGCCACGGTTTCCGCTTCGAGCAGATGGCGCGCCTCGGGTGTGCTGCGCCGTTCCGGATCTTCCACCCACAGCTGACAACGTACACCGCTCGTATGCGCTTCCTCATTGCGCGCGGTGCTACGGCTGTAACGCACGCCGCCACGCGCGAGATCGTCACGCGGCGGGAAGCACACGGCGAAGACCTCGTTCACCCAGTTCACCACGCTGGCGTCGCTGCGGAAGTTCACCTTCAGCTCGAGAGATTCCAAACGCACGCTGCCGATGCCTTGATCGCGCGCACGCAGGAAGAGACTCACCTTCGCATTGCGGAAGGCATAACAGCTCTGCATGCCGTCGCCGACGATGAAGAGCGTGCGGCCATCACCCGGCTGCCAGCCCGCGGTGAGTTTTTCCAGAAGCTGGAATTGCAGCGTCGAGGTGTCCTGAAACTCGTCCACCAGCAGGTGACGGATGCGATAGTCGAGTCGCAGCGCGAGATCGGTGGGTTGATTTTCGTCACCAAGCGCACGCAGCGCGGCGAGCGCAGTCTCGGTGTGGTCGATGGTGCCGACTTCCTGCATCACGACGTTCAGTTGCGCGACGAGTACCGGCAAGAGGCGGCAAAGTGCGCTCAACAGATGCCACTGTCTTTCGCTGTAGCGCGGAGCAGGCAAGCGTCCCACCACCTGCAACTGCATCAACGCGCCATCGGCTTCCAGCGCCGCGCACAGGTCCTTGAAGTCCTCCTTGGCCTGCTTGAAGCGTTCGGCCAAGGCCTTGTCGCGCGTGGCGTTGTTGGGCGGAAAGCCTTCTTCCGCCGTCAGCCGCTTGCGGAAGTTCTCCATGTTTTTCACGAGCAGGAAACGGCACAGCGTCTGCCACTGCGGCAAGGCCTCGGCATCGATGTCGGGCAAACGCTTCAGTTGTGCCAGCGTGTGCAGTTCGTGGTCGGGCTTGTGCTGCAGGTTGGAGGCAGCGAAGTCCGTCAGTTCGAGCAGCATGGCCGCGTGGCGCAACATCAGCTGATGCAGTGCCTGCAATTCGGTTTCGATCAACGACTGCAGCGTGCCTTCCATCGCCTCGCGCGCACTGTCGGGATCGCGTTGCAGTGTCAGCGCCAGTTCCAGCCACTGCTCGCGCTTTTCCAGAAGACGCAGCAAGAGCGTTTCCAGGGTGCCCAGATCGTTCTGTAGATGCGGCAGGAGGTCGCGCAGTGCAGCACCGATGACATTGTCTTCGTCGAGATGTTCCAAGGTGGCGTGAATCGCGCGTCGGAACAGCGGCTGCATGTCGGTGGTGAGCGCGGCGCGGGCACCGAAGTTGGCGCTCAGGGGCAACTGCGCGGTGAGCCAGGCGGTGAAGCTGTCGATGGTGTTCAGACGCAAGCGTTGCGGGTTGTCGAGCAAGGCCCAACCCAGCGCAGCGTCGCGCTCGAGTACGGCACACGCCAGTCGATGCGTCTGCTCGCGATGTGGTTCCAGCACTGGCCGTTCGGCAACGGGCAGGGCTTCACGTGCCTGCGCCGCGCGCAGGTGATGCAGCAGTCGCTCGCGCATCTCGGCCGCGGCCTTGCGCGTGAAAGTGAAGGCCAGGATTTCTTCGGGACGCTCGACGTGGGCGAGCAGTTTCAGCAGGCGCTGTGTCAGAAGTTCCGTCTTGCCGGAACCTGCAGGCGCCTGCACGCAGAAGGAGCGTGTGATGTCGAGTGCGGCGGCGCGTTCGGCAGCGTCGAGCAGCGTACTCATGACAGCTCCTCGAGCGTGGGCGGCTGCGCGTCGACGCGGCACAGCGGGCCGTATTGGCAATAGGTGCAGCTGTCGCGACGTGCCGGCTGCACGGCGGCGTAGCCCTGCAGGAATTCATCGGCGAGCAGAGTCAGCACGCGCTGCCAGTGCGCGCGCAGTGCTTCCCAATCTTCGGCGGCCACGGCGCGTTCCAAGCCGAGACTGTTGTCGGCTGCGATACCGGCATAGCCCACGGCCTCGACATGCAATTGCGCGTAGAGCAGGGCACGGCTGGGTGCCGTGTCGTCGTGCTGCGACCAGGCCAGTTCGTAGAGCAGGAGCTGCGGTGCGTCGGGACGTTCGCTCGTCCAGTCGCGACTGAGACGACGACCGGACTTGTAGTCGACGATCACCACACTGCCATCGGGCAAGCGATCGATGCGGTCGATGCGCAGGTCGAGCCGTAAGCCACTCAACTGCAGCGGCAGTTTGATTTCGGTATGCGCCAGTGCGAAGGGAGTGCGCCTTTTCTCTTCTTCGAGCCAACGCAGCAGCAACCTGGTAAGACGTTCCTCTTCCAAGCTTTGCAGAGTGGGACTCATCAGACGCGGATAGTCACGCGCCACACGGGAGAGCGCAGGACGCAGGGCTTCGCGCAAGCGTTGCTCGAGTGCGGGTTCTTCCAAGGCATGCAGTGCTGCGCTTTGCTGCAAACGTTCCCAGAAACTTTGCAAGGCCTCGTGCATGCAACTGCCGAGCACGTGATGCGGAATGCCGAACTCGAGACGGCGCAGCTCCGGCAGCTCCAGGCGATAGCGCGCAAAGGCCTGGAAGGGGCAGGCAGATTGGCTGGCGATCAGATTGGCGCCGCCGCCTTCGCTGATTTTCTGCAGGGGCAGGGAGGTGAGGTCCTCGATGCGTTCTAAATTCTGGCCCGTTTGTTCCTTTATCAGCGGATGCAGCGCAGCAGCAGGATCGGCAGGTAGTGCCTCTTCCACCAATGACGGTGGCAACAGTGCGCTGGGCCGCTGCGGCAGATCTTCCGCCACGCTGGCATAGCTGAAGACCACTTCCGCTACCGTCTGTTGGCGCAGACCATCGAGCAGTTTGCGACTTTCTTCCAGCGCCGCGGCGGGTGAAGCCGCCGGCATGCCGTATTCGCGTTGCAGTGTCAGCGGCAGATAGGGATGGGGGCGCTGCTCGCCGGGCCAGAGATTGTCGGTCATCTGCAGGCACCACAGGTGCGTGAAGCGCAGACCAGCGGCGGTAACCGGTGTGAGCAAGAGAATCGGCGCCTGCCGTTTGCCGAGCGCGAGCGTCGTGTGACGGCAATGGGTGCGCAGTTGCTTGAGTGCCTCGGTGGCGCTGATGGGATCGAGCGTGGCGCTGGAGTAGAGCGAACGCAGCATCTGTTCCCAACTGCTCAGGAGCGCGCGGCGGCCAGCTGCGATCAAGCGTTCACGCGGCAAGAGTAGTTGCCACGCGCTTTCGAAGCGCTGCAACCACTCGCTCAGCGACAACTGGCGTGGTCGCCGCAGGTGCGACTGTTGCAGGGCCGCGAGTGCGCCATGCAACTGCGGACAGTGCCAGGGTTTGTCGGTCTGCCCGCAGAGTCGCCGGAAATCGGCGAGGCGTGTGCTTTCGTTTTGCTGCTGACACAGCCGCAGTTCCAGCGCGGCGCGTGCATCGAGTTCTTCGTCGTGCGCGACGAGCCAAGGGGAACGCAACAGGGCGAGTAAGGTCGTCGTCGGCAGATATTCGCGATCGAGTTCCAGCACGGTGAGTGCCGCATGCACCCAACTGTCGTCGCTCAGCGCTGCCGAGAGCGTATTGGTGAAGGCATCGGGCGTGGCGTGGAAGACGCGAGAGCAGGCGCGCGTGAGTGCGCCCTTGAGCAGGTCGCTGTCGGCCGTGATGAGACCGATACTGGCCTTGGGGTTCTGCGCCAATACTTGTGCTGCCCAACGCGCAGCGGCCATCGCTTCTTCTTCCGGCTGCGCGCAGCGCAGGAGCCGTTCACGCGGCCGTTGTGCCGAAAGTGCGAAGGATTCGATCGCAACACCACGTTGCTGCAGCGTGGCGAAGAGCGCGCGATAGAGCGGCGGTGGTTGATCGAAGCCCCAGGTGAGAAGTCGCGGTGGCAAGAGTCCATGCGGTTCTGCTGCACCTTCGGCGATGAGGTGCACCAGCGCCTGCACCAGACCGGAGAAGGTCAGGTAGTGGTGGTCGCGGCAATGTGCTTCGAAAGCGCTGAACCACTGAAAGGCGCGTGCGCGATCGTCGAGGTCGTCGGTGTAGGCGAGTTGGCTACGCAGCGTGGCCAGGGGCACCTGCCATTGCTGCAGCAGACGATAAGCACTCGCGGCGGTACTGGCCGTACCTTCGGGATTGAGGAGCAGCAGATCGGGCGAGGTTTCGACTATCAATCGGCTCCAGAGCAGTTGCTCTTCGCCAGGTGAGAGCAGATGTGAGCCGAGTATTTCGGCTTCATCGAGTTGGGCTAGCGCACGCCAGAGGTCGTGCAGCCAGAGGTCGATGGCGAAGATGGCAGGACGTGGTTGCACCGCCCCTGCGCCACGGGTTCGGCGCCGCCAATCGCACAGAGCGTCGATGAGTTGGTCGCTGCTGCGATAGTTCGGCACCAGGACCACGGCACCCTCTACGAGTGCCGCGTCCAGTTGCGCCAGGGTATCCGCGAAGGAGGACATCGCGCCTACATGTCGGGATAGTTCGGACCGCCACCGCCTTCGGGTGCCACCCAGCGGATGTTCTGCGTCGGATCCTTGATGTCGCAGGTCTTGCAGTGCACGCAGTTCTGCGCGTTGATCTGGAAGCGCGCAGCGGCGCCATCCTCACGCACCACTTCGTAGACACCGGCCGGGCAATAGCGCTGTGCCGGTTCTTCGTACTGCGGCAGGTTGAAGGAGATCGGCGTGTCGGGATCGAGCAACTGCAGATGGCAGGGCTGATCTTCCTCGTGGAAGGTGCCGCTCAGGTACACCGAGCTCAGACGATCGAAGCTGAGCACGTTGTCGGGCTTGGCGTATTGCAGACGCGTGACCTGTTCCACGGGCTTGAGCGTGGCGTGGTCGGGCGTCGGATCGGTGAACGTAAAGGGCAGCTTGCCCTGACACAGGGTCTGATCGAACCAGCTGAAGGCGGCGCCTAGCAGGGTGCCGAACTTGTGCAGCGCCGGGCCGACGTTGCGCGATTTGAAGAGTTCTTCGTGCAGTGGCGAGGACTTGAATGATGCCTCGTAGGCGACCACTTCGCTGGGCGGTGTTTCCTGTTGCAGCGCATCGAACAGTGCCTGCGCCGCCATCATGCCGGACCACATCGCGGTGTGCGTGCCCTTCAGTTTGAGCACGTTGAGGAAGCCGGCGTCGTCGCCGACGAGCAGGCCGCCGGGGAAGTAGAGCTTCGGCAGCGCCTGGATGCCGCCTTTGACGAGCGCACGCGCGCCGTAGTTGAGTCGGGTGCCGCCCTGCAGCACGGCAGCGATGGCCGGATGCTGCTTGAAGCGTTGGAATTCCTCGAAGGGGCTGAGCCAGGGGTTGTCGTAGTTGAGGTCGGTGATCAGTCCCACCGCCACCTTGTTGTCTTCCTGGTGATAGAGGAACCCACCGCCGCTGGCGCCGTGTTCAGCCAAGGGCCAGCCGAGGGTATGGAGCACGTGTCCGGCCTTGGCCTGTGCCGCCGGCACTTCCCAGATTTCCTTGATGCCCAGCGCGTAATGCTGCGGACCAGCGTTGGCGTTGAGGCGGTAATGCGCGATCACTTCCTTGCCGAGATGACCACGGCAGCCCTCGGCCAGCACGGTGTAGGGGGCATAGAGTTCGTAGCCGGGCGTGAAGTTGGGGCCGGGCGTGCCGTCGCGATGCACACCGAGGTCGCCGGTCTGGACGCCGCACACCTGATCGTTCTCATCGAACAGCAGCTTGCTGCCGGCGAAGCCGGTGAGGACATTGACGCCCAGCGCTTCGGCCTGTTCACCGAGCCAGCGGCACAGTTTGCCGAGGCTGATGACGTAGGAGCGGCCGACGTTGTGCAGATCCTTCGGCACGAAGAAATCGGGCACACGCAGCTTGGCGGTGGCGGAAGGCAGATAGAGTACGTCCTCGCTCTGCACCTGCACGCGCACGGGGGCTTCACGCTCGCGCCAGTCGGGGAAAAGAGCCTCGAGTGCGGAGGTCTCCAGCAGGGCGCCGGAGACGATGTGGGCGCCGACCTCGGCCCCTTTTTCCAGTACGGCGATGTTGAGTTCGCGGCCGGCCTCCTGCGCCAATTGCGCCAGACGGCAGGCGGTGGCGAGGCCCGCAGGACCGGCGCCGACGATGATCACGTCGAAGTCCATGCGCTCGCGTTCGATGGGGGTCAAATCAGACAAAAGCGGATCCTTGAACTGTCAATTGTTGAAAGTGGGCCATTATAATGGCTGGCTTTTACTAACACCCATCCCCTAACTACAAGTAATTCCGTTATGCGTATTCTCGTTGCCATCAAACGTACGCTCGACGCCTACGTCAAAGTGAGAGTCAAGAGCGATCAGACCGGCGTCGATCTTGCGAATGCCAAAATGGCCATGAATCCCTTCTGCGAAATCGCCCTCGAAGAGGCCGTTCGTCTGAAGGAGAAAGGCGTAGCTACCGAAGTCGTGGCCGTATCCATCGGCTCCGACAAAGTCGTGGAGCAACTGCGTACCGCCATGGCCCTCGGCGCCGATCGCGCCATCCACGTCCAGGCCTCCGACGATCTTGAATCGATCAACGTCGCCAAACTGCTCAAGGCGGTGGTCGAGAAGGAACAGCCGGGCCTCGTGCTGCTCGGCAAGCAGGCCATCGATTCCGACAACAACCAGGTGGGCCAGATGCTGGCCGCTCTCTGCGGCATGCCGCAGGCCACCTTCGCCTCCGAAGTCCAGGTGGCCGACGGCGCCGCCGTGGTGAGCCGCGAAGTCGACGGCGGCACGCAGACGCTGCGTCTGAAGCTGCCGGCCGTGGTCACCGCCGACCTGCGTCTCAACGAGCCGCGCTATGCCAAACTCCCCGACATCATGAAGGCCAAGAAAAAGCCGGTGGATGTCTTCACGCCCGACCAGCTCGGCGTCACGCTCAAGACTCACCTGCGCACGCTCAGCGTCAGCGAGCCGCCGCCGCGTAAGGCTGGAATCATGGTGAAAGATGTAAACGAACTCGTCGCGAAGCTGCGCGAAGCCAAGGTGTTGCCATGAAAGCGATCGTATTTGCCGAACACGACAATCAACAGCTCAAGGGTGCCACGCGTGCCCTCGTCACCGCCGCTCTGAAACTGGCGGACGAAGTGGAAGTGGTAGTGGCTGGTAATGGCTGCGCCGCGGTCGCTGAAGCCGCTGCCAAGATCTCTGGCGTGAGCAAGGTGTGGTTGAGCGAAGCTGCCGATGCCGCGCATCAGCCGGCCGAGCGCTGCTCTGCGCTGCTCTTGAACCTGGCCAAGGAATCCGGCGCCGCTGCCGTACTCGCCAACGCCAGCGCCACCGGCAAGAGCATCCTGCCGCGCGTGGCTGCGTTGCTCGACGTGGCTCAGCTTTCCGAAGTCATCGCCATCGAAGCCCCCGACACCTTCGTGCGTCCGATCTATGCTGGCAACGCGCTGATGAAAGTGGCTTCCGATGACGCGGTCAAAGTACTCACCGTGCGTGCGTCCGCCTTCGACGAAGCCGAACTCGGTGGCAGTGCGAGCGTTGCGACGGTAGCGCTGCCGGCAGACGAGAGCAGCAGCTTCGTTTCCGAAGCGCTCAATTCCAGCGCGCGTCCCGAACTCGAAGCCGCCAAGATCGTCGTGTCCGGTGGTCGTGGTCTCGGCAGCGCGGAAAACTTCGCACTGGTCGAGCGTCTGGCCGACAAACTCGGTGCCGCAGTCGGTGCTTCGCGCGCTGCGGTGGATGCGGGCTACGTGAACAATGCACTGCAGGTAGGACAGACCGGTAAGGTGGTAGCGCCGGATCTCTACATCGCCGTGGGTATTTCCGGTGCCATCCAGCATCTCGCCGGTATGAAGGACAGCAAGGTGATCGTTGCCATCAACAAGGATCCCGAAGCTCCGATCTTCCAGGTGGCCGACTACGGCCTCGTGGCCGATCTCTTCACCGCCTTGCCGGAACTCGAAGCCGCGCTCTGATGGCGTGGCATGCAGGGAAAATTCGCTGACAAAAAGGAGTAGGCGCATGAGACAGCTAGTGAGCAAGTTCGCAACCACCTTGGCCCTGGTTGCCGCAGCAACTGCGGCGCAGGCGGATTGGACCCTCGATGGAAGTGCGTCGAGCTTCCACTATGTCACCAGCAAGAATGCGGCGGTGAGCGAGGTGAACAGCATCACCGGCCTCAGTGGCGGCATCAGCAATGACGTCGCCACACTGCGCCTCGATCTCGCCACGGTGAACACCGCGATCGAGATCCGCGATCAGCGTATGCGCGACATCGTGTTCCAGGTGGCACAGTTTCCGGAAGCCACCATCACGGTGCCGGTCGACGGCGACATGATCGATTCGCTCAAGCCCGGCGTACCCGCTTCGGCCACCTATACCGCAACCGTGACGCTGCATGGCATGACGCAGGAGATCGCGGCGGATCTGCAGGTGATCAAGCTCGACGCCAATACACTGCAGGTGAATCTCGCCAAACCGCTGATCGTCGGTGCCGCTGCCTTCGGTCTCACCGATGGTGTCGAAGAACTGCGCAACATCGCCGGCCTCAACAACATCAACCCGAACGTAGTGGTCGATTTCTCGCTGCTCTATCGTCAGTAAGCCAAGCCCGAACGAAAAGAAAGCTGAACTCGCACGAGTTCAGCTTTTTTATGTCCGCATCGAGCAACGCTCAATAGCGCGAGGGCAGCGAGTCGCCGGCTGCCGGAAGCGATGAAGTTTCCGATGGCGTGATCACGCCACAGGCAACCGGATCACCGGAATTGCCGGACGGTTGCGTCATGTAGTCATCCCCACTGGCATGTACCACCAGTGCCTTGCCGAGCACCGAGTCCTCACCTTCGAAAGAGATGGTGGAGTCATCGATGTCGATCTCGACGATGCCGCTTTCATTGGCGGTGATGTTCCCCAAGTCGCCGGTATGGCGTTGTGGTGCAGTACGCCCCCCATGGGGCATGTCGTGCGGATTGAAGTGATCTCCTGCAGAACTTGCATCCGGTGCCGAACAATCGCCGTTTTCATGGATGTGCATGCCGTGTGGGCCGGGGGAGAGATTACTCATCTGTACCACGATGCGGGCACCGGCAATGTTGTTGGGCGACTCGAGAAAGGAAATGAGTCCCATGGCTTCATTGCCGGCGGTGGGACGCATCACTGCGGTGGCATGAGGCAGTTCATTCAGCTGTTCATTCTGCTGCTGCAACTGCGCCGTGTTGTTGTTGCGCAACACTTCACCCGTCGGCAACGCACCTTGCGCTCCTTGGGCGCCTTGGGTGTCGGGGGGTACGGGCTGTGCCGGTGTCGGTGTCTGCTCCTGTGTCGGGGGAGCCGTGGGATCGGAAAGGCGTGGGTTCGAGGGTTGTTCCTGTTCGCCACTGCAAGCGACGAGCATGGCACTCATCGCGAAGGGCAGGGCTGCGAGTGTGAAAGGTCGGAATTTCATGTCTTACCTCCTGTAAAGCGTGGTTGCTATATGCCGAGGTAGCCGCCACCGTTGATGTGGATGGTCTGGCCGGTGACGTAGTCGCCGTCGGCCGAAGCCAGGTAGACGTAAGCGGGAGCGACTTCGCAGGGTTGGCCGGGGCGCTTGAACAAGGTGCTCTTGCCGAATTCCTCGAGTGCCTTCTTGTCGAAGGAAGCGGGAATCAGCGGCGTCCAGATCGGACCGGGTGCAACGCAGTTCACCGTGATGCCTCGCTCGGCCACCTGAGGTGCAACCGAACGCGTCAGTGATTCGATGGCGCCCTTGGTACTGGAGTAATCGGCCAACACGGGGTTGCCGCGATGGGCGGTCACGGACGAAGTGTTGATGATGCGTCCACCTTCCTCGAGCTCGGGCAGGGCTGACTTCATCATGTTGAAGTAGCCGAAGATGTTGGTGCGGAACGTCGCGAGAAGTTGTTCCTGGGAAATGTCCTGCAGTTGCTTCTGTTCGTGTTGCTCGGCGGCGTTATTGACCAAGATGTCCAATTTGCCGAAGCGCTCGATGATGCTGTCGATCACCGTCTGACAGAACTCCGGATCACCGACATCGCCCTTGAAGAGCGCACACTCAATGCCTTCGTCTTCGACGAGGGCGCGCGTGTCTTCGGCATCTCTCGATTCTTCCAGGTACACCAGCGCGAGATCGCAACCTTCACGCGCGAAGTGCACGGCCACTGCGCGGCCGATGCCCGAATCACCACCGGTGATCACGGCCACTTTGCCCGCCAGCTTGTTGCTGCCGCGATAGTCGGGACGGATGAAAATGGGCTTTTCCTCCATCGCATGCTCGCGCCCGGGCTGATGTTTCTGGGGCTTTTCGCGTTTCTGCGAGACCTCGGTCTGTTGGGTCATGGGCCTATCCTCGTAGTTTTCCCTGAATCAATGGCGGGTCTGGATCGCACTTACGAGCTCGGATTTCGACATGCTGCTGCGACCTTCGATGCCGAGCTGACGTGCGCGGTTGTAGAGCTCCTGTTTGCTGCGTTCCTGCAGAGGTCGATTGGGATTACCGGTGCCTTGCGTGCTGCGCTGCGGCGTGCGGCCTTCGGTGCGACGTTGCTTGTTCACGGTTCTGGCCGCGATCTCTTCCGCACGCTCGGTGCCTTTGCCGCGGGAGAGGGCGCTCACCTTGATGTGGTCGTATTGGCGTTCGTCTTTCGCACTCCATTTCCTGGGCATGACTCACCTCGTACTTCGTGGGTTCGAGAAGTAGAGGGGCAATATGCATGCCACGCGCGGAAGGGGGCAGTGCTGCGTGGTCTTGCGCGGAATTGCGGCTGGGTGAGGTGAAGAAAAAAGCGGAAAAGCCCGAGTAAGAATTACATCAGGCTGTAAATCTTACGGTCTTGGTTTTTCAGCTCGGGGTTGAGCCAGAGCAAAAAGAGAAGGGGATGAGGGAGGAACGAAGAGTTCGAGAGGCGAGGATGACATGGAAGCTCCATGTCATCCTCTTGCTCAAAGGTTACTGCAGCGTCTGAGAGTCTTCGGACTTCTGCTCGGCAGCAGTGGCAGTAGCTTCTTCAGCTTGCGGCGCTGCAGCGCTGGGCTGCTGCGATGCCTGCGTGTTCTGCTGCTGGATGCGGTTGCGCGGATCATTCGGCGCGCGCTTGCGTTCACGCGGCGGGATGATCAGCGTCGGTTCGCTCTGCGGCGCAGCAGGTGCAGCCGGCGTACTGGCTACCGCAGTTGCAGCAGCGGCGGCAACGGGTTCGGCAGCAGGAGCCTGCGGTGCTTCGGCGGGAGCGGTTTCTACCGGCGCGGCAGCATTGGCGGCGGTGTCGAGCGTGACCACGTTGCCGAGCAGGTCGAACTGATTCGGCTGCACGGCCGAGGCTTCCTGCTCGACGCTGGCGACCACTTCGGCAGGAATGGAGGCGACTGCCGTTTCAGCGCCTGCAGCCGCCTCGAGCGTGATTTCCACTGCTTCGGTCACTGCCACTGCTTCGGCTTCGGCATCGGCATCGGCATCGGCATCGGCAACGACGGCAGCGATGTCGACGCTCGGTACGACCGATTCGGTCTCTGCCGCGGCGATGCTTTCCACTGCAACCTTGTCGATCTCGGGTGCCTGTTCCGCCGCAACCGCTACAGACTCAGTTGCAGCTTCTGCGGGTTGCTCCACCGCAGCAGTGGCCTCAACTGTCGCTGCTGCGGCTACCGCAACTTCTGCCACAGGGGTATCGGATACCGGTGCTTCCTCCGACGCAGTGGCGGTTTCAGCCGCTTCGCTGGCGGCGACGGCTGCGGCCGCGGTGGTCACTGCCACACCTTCGACGACGGCATTTTCGAGACCCAGTTCGGCGCGATCACCACGCTGACGCGGACGCGGCTGACGGGCACGTTTGTCGGCAGGGCGACGCGTCAGACGCGGCTGACCATCGGCCGGTGCTGCATCGGCATCCAGCAGCGCTTCGTCCGCACCGTCCAGTACTGCCGTTGCTTCGGTGACCGCACCCTCAGCTACCGCTTGACGATCGCGGTTGCGGTTGCGGCCGCCACGACGGCGACGACCACCTTCGCGACCTTCCTTGCCTTCGCGCGGCTCCTGAGCCTGGGCTTCACGTGCCTCGCGCGCCTCACGACGTTGCTGTTCGGCAGCTTCGTCCTTCTTCGCGACGTTCTGTGCATCCTGGTTGCGCTCGCGGTTGCGACGATCACCACGATCACGGCGGCGATCACGGTTGCGGCGACGGCCACTGCGCTCTTCCGATTCGGACTTGGCCGGCGGTTCGTTGGCGGCGACCTGATCGGCAGCGCCACCGAAGAAGCTGGCGAGCCAACCGAAGAAGCCACTCTTCTTCGGTGCGGCGGCAGCGACAGGCTGCGGCGCGGGGGCAGGGGCGGCGACCTGCGGCGGCGGTGCGGTGGGCAGACGCGAGGTCTGCACGGCGGGCACGTCGGCCACGGCGATCTGGCGCGGCACTGCCTCTTCGATCACCACTTCCTCTTCCGGCTCCATGTTGTAGCTGCGCTCATTGGATTCGGTGTTGATGTTCTGAATCTCGAAGTGTGGCGTTTCCAGATGCGCGCTCGGCACGATCACGATGCGCTTGCCGGTGTTGTTTTCGATGTTGCTGACTTCGGTGCGTTTCTCGTTGAGCAGGTACGAGGCCACCGAGATCGGTACCAAGGCGCGCACTTCGCGCGAGTTGGGCTTGTTCGCTTCTTCCACCAACAGACGCAGGATCGAAAGGGACAGCGATTCGACGTCGCGGATGGTGCCCTGACCGTTACAACGCGGGCATACGGTGGCGCTGGTTTCGCCGAGCGAGGGACGCAGACGCTGACGCGACATTTCGAGCAGACCGAAGCGCGAGATCTTGCCGATCTGCACGCGGGCGCGGTCCATCTCGAGTGCATCGCGCATGCGGTTTTCGACGTCGCGCTGGTTCTTCGGCGACATCATGTCGATGAAGTCGATGACGATCAGGCCGCCCATGTCGCGCAGACGCAGCTGACGCGCGATCTCATCGGCGGCTTCGAGGTTGGTGAGCAGCGCGGTTTCCTCGATGTCCGCACCCTTGGTGGCGCGCGAGGAGTTGATGTCGATCGAGACGAGCGCTTCGGTGGGATCGATCACGATGGAGCCACCGGAGGGGAGCTTCACTTCGCGTTCGAAGGCGCTCTCGATCTGGGCTTCGATCTGGTAATTGGTGAAGAGCGGAACGTTGCCCTGATACAGACGCAGACGGCTTTCGAACTGCGGCATCACCTGGCGTACGAAGGCAAGGGCTTCGTCGTAGGCGGCTTGCGTGTCGACCACGACTTCGCCGATGTCCTGACGCAGGTAGTCACGGATGGCGCGCAGGATGACATTGCTTTCCTGGAACAGCAGACGCGGCGCTTCATGCTCTTGCGCGGCCTTGGTGATGGCGGACCACACCTGCAGCAGGTAGTTGAGGTCCCACTGCAGTTCTTCGGGCGCACGGCCCACACCGGCGGTGCGGATGATGATGCCCATGCCGTCGGGCACCTGCAGCGATTCCATTGCTTCGCGCAGTTCGCTGCGTTCCTCACCTTCGATGCGACGCGAGATGCCACCGGCACGCGGATTGTTCGGCATCAAGACCAGGTAGCGACCAGCGAGGCTGATCATGGTGGTGAGCGCGGCACCCTTGTTGCCACGTTCTTCCTTTTCGACCTGTACGATGACTTCAGTGCCTTCCGCTACCAGCTCTTTGATGCCGCCACGCTCGTTGGCACCTTTGCGGAAGTATTCGCGGGAGATTTCTTTCAGTGGCAGAAAGCCGTGTCGATCTGCACCGTAGTTGACGAAGGCTGCTTCGAGACTGGGTTCGATGCGGGTGATGCGGCCTTTGTAGATGTTGGATTTTTTCTGAATGCGATGGCGATTTTCGATGTCGAGGTCGTACAGACGCTGACCATCGACGAGAGCTACGCGCAACTCTTCTTTTTGGGTTGCGTTGATGAGCATTCTTTTCATAGTTACCGTTTCCGTTGTTGATAACGGATACAACCCGGTAAACCAGAGCGAATTAAATTGTTATGAATATATCTCGCAATATATCGATATAACTTAATTTTCAGACTTCTACAGAACCGTGGCTGCGCTCAATCCACCCTGAATTGCACTGATGTTCATATCGCCTGCACGTATCGCTGCGCATCGCATCTGCCGTCGGCCCACCGCATTGGGTTTGCCTGACACGACCCTAGGGCGGCGCGGCCTGGTTCGTTCGTTGCCTTCACTGTCCGTCAGAATGGAATCCTGGCGGGCGGGAACTCGTTCTGGTTGCCGAATCTATCCGGTTGACAGTCGGACCCGAGGCAAGGGAGGCAGCTTGGTCACTGTTGGAATCTCCGCTTACCAGGCTTTCACCCTGGGGAGGATGACGTGCGCTTCTGGTGGAGGAATCGGGATCCACTCAGTCCGGTGCAGTGCACCGGTGCGATGACGTCATGCGCCAGAGGGCTGAGACTGTCGCAAGGTTTTAGTTTGCGTTGACTGCTTGTTGCCGGTACGGGCTGCGTTGTGGGGCAGCGGTACCGCTGCCTGGGTCTCGTGGTGCCGCGCGTTCACCTGGGCTTGCTTCCCTCTCATCCTCGCGGGTTACTACGTGATAACGCCGGGGGGACGGTCTCTGCTCGATCCAGCGGAGGCGAGGGGTAGGTTTTAGGCCCGTGCGGCCGTGGTGATTCGGGTAGGTCACGGAGGATACAGGCCGGCGCAATATAACAGCAAAGAGTTGGTGCTTCAAACGCTTATGGTGCTTTGTTGAGTGCCGTTTGCAGCATGAAAAGGGTGTCTTCGCTATACTTGCGCGCCCTTGTCCAAGTCCTCCCACACGATGCCCACGCCGTCCTCCCCACCACGTCCTGCCAACCGTACGCCGGTACAGATTCTGGAAGTTGCCGAACACCATCAGGATCAGCGTCTGGACAACTACCTTCTCGGTCGCCTGAAGGGCACACCCAAGTCCTTGATTTATCGGATCATTAGAAAGGGAGAGGTGAGGGTCAACGGCAAGCGCGTCAAGGCCGACTACCGCGTCCAGGCCCAGGACAAGGTGCGCGTGCCGCCACTGCAGCTGGCGAGCCCGGATGAGCCGCTCCAGCCCAGCGCCCAGCTCGAAGCTCTCTTGCGCGACTCGGTGCTCTTCGAAGACCCGGACCTGTTGGTGCTGAACAAGCCGGCGGGGCTGCCGGTGCATGGCGGGACGGGGGTCAAGCTGGGCCTGATCGAGGCGCTCAAGACGCTGCGTCCGGACGTGCCTGGTCTGGAACTCGTCCACCGCCTCGACAAGGGGACGTCCGGGTGTTTGCTTCTAGCCAAGACCGGCCCCGCCCGTCGTGCCCTGATGAACGCCTTCCGCGAGCATGAGGTGCGCAAGGTCTACCACGCTCTCGTCTGTGGTCGCTGGCCGGCCCAGGTAAGGGAAGTGGACAGTTCGCTCGCCCGCCAACCGGAGCGGGGCGGTGAGCGCATGGTGGAGGTCGATCCCGAGGGTAAGGAAGCGCGTACGAGCTTCCGCGTGCTGGAGCGTTTCGCTGATTTCACCTTGGTCGAGGCGCAGCCTCTGACCGGCCGCACCCATCAGATCCGTGTGCATGCAGCCGAAGTCGGTTGTCCGCTGGTGGGGGATGAGAAGTACAACGCACGGGAGGTTGCCGTGAGCTGGCCCAAGGGGGCGCGTCCGCGCCTGTGCCTACATGCCGCTGCAGTGGAATTCGCACATCCACGTACCGGCAAGCGCTTGCGCTTCAGTGCGCCGCTGGAGAGCTCGTTCAAGGCGCTGGTGGACCAGCTACGCTCAGCGGATTGAGGCCGGCCTCGCGCAGCAGGCGGCACAGCGAGATGAGCGGCAGCCCGATCAGACTGTGGAAGTCGCCACCCTCCATGCGTTCGAACAGCGCAATGCCCAGTCCTTCGGCCTTGAAGCTCCCCGCACAGTCGTAGGGCCGCTCGCGGGCGAGATAGTTCTCGATTTCTTCGGCGCTCAGCGGACGGAACTTCACGCGATAGAGATCGTGTGTCGACTGGTACTCGCCGGTGCGTGCGTCGAGCAGTACCAGAGCCGTATGAAAATCCACCCAACGTCCACTGCTCGCCGCGAGTTGCGCGCGCGCCGCTTCGTGTGAGCCCGGTTTGCCCGACACCGCATTGCCACGCATGCAGACCTGATCGCAGCCGATGATGAGCGCGTCGGGATAGTCTGCGGCGAGGGCCTGCGCCTTGCTCAGCGCCAAGCGTGTCGCGAGCGTCGGACCTTGTTCGTGGGGCAGGGGCGTTTCGTCGACGTTGGGACTCGCGTGGACGAAGGGCAGACCCAGACGGCTCAATAGTTCTCGGCGATAGGGCGAGGACGAAGCGAGTACGAGTTGCATGGCGTTACTTCTTGGGGCCGGTGAGGGTGTGCATTGTAACAACGGAGAAGAGCTGAACCTGAGCTTAGTAAGCGGTGCTGGCGTTTTGCCAAGCCACAACGGATACATTACCCTCCGCCTACTTCGAAGTCGTCGATTCTCGCTATGCGTTCTTCGTCCCTCAGAGTCATAGCTGTCCTGATGTGCCTGTTCCTGGGGCTGAGTGCCTGTACTGCGCGCTATTCCGCGCCGGTGGAGGAAATTGGCGACGGTCCGCGCTTTCTCGACGACGGCAAGCAACATCGCGTGAATGGGGGCGAGACGCTCTACGCCATCGCGTGGATGTACGATCTCGACGTCAATGCCCTCGCGCGAGCCAACAATCTGGCGGCACCCTACAACGTCGAGCCGGGCATGATGCTTACGGTGGATCCACGTGTGGTGGCGGGGCTCGCCCCCAATCCCAATGCCGGCAACACGGCTTCATTACCGCCCGTTGGCACGGCCGTCGTCACTGCGGTACCGACCATCGGTGGCTTGCAGCGCACACCGCTACCGTCGCGCTCTCTGCCATCCAACCCTGCCTCGGATCCGGCGCCGGCAACGACGACTCCGCCCCCAACCAGCACGAACACCACTCCTCCTGCCGTCGCTGTGACGCCAGCACCGCCACCGAGCACTCCAGCGCAGGAAAGCTCTGTGCGTCCCTTGCCGCCGAGCGAGCCGGTCGCGACCTTGCCCAAGAGCGATCCTGCCCCTGTGGTGGCGATGCCCGCCAATGGAGAGATTCAGTGGGACTGGCCGCATCGCGGCAACATCGTGGGACGGTTCTCCGACACCTCGGTCGAAGGCAAGGGGCTCGATCTAGCCGGCAATGTTGGTGATCCGATCCTGGCCGCGGCGGACGGGGAGGTGGTGTACGCGGGCGGTGGCCTGCAACGCTACGGCAACCTGCTGATCCTGAAACACAACGATCACTTCCTCAGTGCCTATGCCCACAACCGCAACCTGCTGGTGAAGGAGGGTGACAAGGTCAGACGTGGTCAGAAGATCGCCGAGCTGGGGAACAGCGGTGTCGATCGCTACATGCTGCACTTCGAAATCCGTGAGGACGGCAAGCCCGTCGACCCCCTACTATTCCTCCCTTCGCGTTAGATCATTCCTTCGCGTTAGTAGTTTTTGACTAACGGTTCTCTTTAAAAAAATCCTAGAACTTTTTTGCGCTGTACTATACTCCGGTGTACCCGCAATCTGGCCGTCCAGCCGGATGCGGGTACCTAGTGGCGCCAGTGACGTGGGACTGGCGTCGACCCTGCATAAGCATTGTCTGATAACAATAACTACTGACTGGAAAAGGACTTTGCAGATGACTAGACGAGCCCCCGATGGATCCGACGCGAAGCAGGACCCCGCACCCAGAGAAGGAGAGCAAGAACTGATAGAGGAGCTTCCCAGCCCATCCTTGGCGGTCAATGAACTTTCCTTTGAAGCCTATGAGCTGGAAGACCCTGAATTGGACGAGTCTCTCACTTTCGATCTGACGCAGGAGCAGGATGATGAACTTGCCAATTTCGATGAATCCGCTTTCGGTGCAGGCGGCTTCGAATTGGATGTGCTGGAAGGCGACGGCCGTATTAGGCGGACCGCAGCCGATCGCAAGGGGCGAAGGCATCAGGATCCTTCGCTCGACCCCGCTACCCTCTACCTCAACGCGATAGGCATACTCCCCTTGCTGACCGCGGCGCAGGAAGTGGTGCTGGCTCGGGAGGTCGCTCAAGGCGTCCCCGGCAGTCGTGGTCGCATGATCGAAGCCAATCTGCGTCTGGTGGTTTCGATCGCCAAGCGCTATCAGGGACGCGGTCTCTCACTGCTCGATCTGATCGAAGAGGGCAATCTCGGTCTGATCCGAGCCGTCGAAAAATTCGACCCCGAACTCGGCTATCGCTTCTCGACCTACGCCACCTGGTGGATCAAGCAGAACATCGATCGGGCACTGATGAACCAGGCCAGCACGGTGCGACTACCGGTGCATGTGGTGAAGGATCTGGCGCAATGTATTCGTGCCGTCATGCGGTTGCGCTCGCAATTACAACGCGAGCCGACGCCGGCCGAAGTGGCTTCGCACATGGGGCGGCCTGAACCCAGCGTGCGCAACATGCTCGGCAATCAGCTGCGCTTCTGTTCCACCGATCTTCCGCTCGCCGATGCACCGGATCTCACGTTCATCGATACCGTTGCTTCTCCGGATGATCACCAACCTGCCACGCAATTGGAGGAACAGGATCTGAAGCAAAACGTGGATCAGTGGCTGGAATTATTACCGGCGAAGCATCGCGAGATCATCGCTCGACGTTTCGGTCTGCGCGGCTTCGAGAGTGCCACGTTGGAAGAAGTAGGGAAGGAGATAGGGCTTACGCGCGAAAGAGTGCGTCAGTTGCAGCTAGAAGCGATGGCGAAGCTGCGCCGTATCATGGAGCGCGAAGGTTTCTCAGCGGACTGTCTGAGGGAATTCAAATAATAAAGGCAGAAGATGAGGAGCAGGTTCGGTGTGTTCACACCGAACCTGCTGCAGTCTCAGTTCTGGGGCCACTCGCGTTCGAGATACTGGATCTTGCCTTCCACGCCATCCCATTCGGCTGCATCGGGCGGTTCCGGTTTCATCTCGGTGATGTTTGGCCACTTCTTCGACAGTTCTGCGTTCAACGCGATGAACTCTACCTGGTCTTCCGGCACCTCATCCTCGGCGAAGATCGCATCCACCGGGCATTCGGGTTCGCAGAGTGCACAGTCGATGCACTCGTCCGGATTGATCACCAGCATGTTGGGGCCTTCGTAGAAGCAGTCCACCGGGCATACTTCGACGCAGTCGGTGTGCTTGCAGCGGATGCAGTTGGCGCCAACCACGAAAGTCATTGGGTATCTCCTGTTACAGGCGGGGCCCACAGTGGGCCGGATTGTCGTCATGGCGAGCCCAGGGCCCGCAAGGCGGCGAATTCTATCAGCTAAGTAGCCTGCGAATAAGCCCTCGAGAGAATTGCGGTAAACTCGCGCGTCTTGTTTCACGGCTCAGCCGGATAGCGAAAACGGAAGAACAGGAAACCGAGATGCGACGCGACTACGATGCGCCTCAAGGCGAAGTGAAAACCCTGTGGCTCGAGAGCAAACTGCTCGAAGGCAATCTGCTGGGTGATCCCACGCGGCGACGTGTGGATGTCTACATCCCTGCGGGTCACGACAGCAAAGGCCTGCCTCTACTGGTCGATCTCGTCGGCTTTCTCAGCGGTGGGCCCGTGCACGCCAACTGGCGCAACTTCGGTGAGAACCTGCCCGAGCGTCTCGATCGACTCATCGCCGCGAAGCAATTGCCACCAGTAGTGGTGGCGATGCCCGATTGCTTCACGCGTCTTGGTGGCAACCAGTACATCAACAGCAGTGCGATCGGACCTTGGGCCGATGTACTTAGAAAAGAAGTGGTACCGCTGGTCGAAAACACCTTCGGTTGCGGTGGTGATGGTCGCCGCGGTGTGTTCGGCAAGAGCTCCGGTGGCTATGGGGCCTTGATGCACGCGCTGCTCTACCCGGATTTCTGGGCCGTAGCTGCTTGCCACTCGGGCGACATGGCTTTCGAACTTGTGTTCCTGCCTGAATTTCCGAATGTGCTGCGCGCACTCGCCTCGCACAAGTTCGATGTGAAATCCTGGATCGATGATTTCTATGCGAAGCCGAAGCAGAAGGGCAGCGATCTGCACATCCTATTGATGCTGGCGATGTGTGCCAGCTACGACCCGGATCCTGCCGCCTATTGGGGCATTCGTCTGCCGGTCGATACCTACACCTGTGAATTGATTCCCGAGCGTTGGCACAACTTCATGCGCTGGGATCCGCTGAACGTCGCGGCGGAGCGGGGCAAGGGCCTGAAGCAGATGAAACTGCTCTACGTCGACTGCGGCACCTTGGATCAATACAACCTGCTGTACGGAACACGGCGTCTGCATCGCTTGCTGGAGCAGCAGGGCATCGCGCACGTCTACGAGGAATTCAAGGACGATCACTCGTCCATCGATTATCGCCTCGATCGCAGCCTGCCCCTGTTGGTGCAGGCTTTGACCGAGTGAAATAGGGAAGAGCCGAAGCTCGACGCCTCAGGCGTCGAGCTTGTAGGCGGTCTGGGTATCGCGGAAGTTGACGTACCAGTCGAGCGACTGCGGATTGCTCATCGCATCGCGATTCGCGGCTTTCTCGACAGGCTGACCGAACAGGATCTTGCGCAGCGGCACTTCCATCTTCTTGCCGGTGAGGGTGTAGGGGATGTCCTCCACCTGGTGGATCTCATCGGGAATGTGACGCGGGCTGTAGTCGCTACGCAGTTTGGCGTTGATCTTCTGTTTCAGTTCTTCGGTCAGAGTCAGACCAGGCTGCAGTTTCACGAAGAGCGGCATGTAGAACTTACCGCCGGGCAGCTCGAGGTTGACGATGATCGAATCGGCCACTTCATCGAGTGCTTCGACGCTGCGATAGATCTCGGCAGTACCGATACGGATGCCGTAGCGGTTGAGCGTGGCATCGGAGCGGCCGAGCACGAAACAGCCGTCCTCGTCATTGATCATGAAGTAGTCGCCCTGGCGCCAGATGCCGGGGTAGTCCGAGAAATAGGTTTCGATGTAGCGCTCATTGTTCGGATCGTTCCAGAAATAGAGCGGCATCGACGGCATCGGCTGGCAGATCACGAACTCACCGACTTCGTTGCGGATGGACTTGCCTTCAGCGTCGAAGGCCTGCAGGTCCACGCCGAGGTGCGGCATCTGGATGATGCCGGCCTTGACCGGCAGACCAGGCATCGGGCCACAGAAGCCGGCGCAGATGTCGGTACCACCGCTGCCGGGTCCGAGGAAGAGATCGGCTTTGACGTTGTTGTAGAACCAGGCCGTGCACTCCGCGGACACGGGCGAGCCGGCCAGCATGATGCACTCGAGTTTTTCGAAGCGATATTTTTCCTTGGGCACGATGCCGGCATTTTCCTGCATCTGCTGCAGCGTCGGGCTGGCACCGAAGAGGCGGGCGCCGGCTTCGTCGCACATCTTCCACAGCACGTCGGCTTCCGGGTAGGTCGGGTTGCCGTCGTACAGGATCGGGCGCGCCTGGACCAGCATGGTGCTGACCAGGAAGTTCCACATCATCCAACCCGTGGTGGTGAAGAAGAAGATGCGATCGTCGGGCTTGAGGTCGTAGTGCAGGCCACTCAGCTTGTGCTGCTCGAGCGTGATGCCGCCATGACCGTGCACGATGGCCTTCGGCAGACCCGTGGTGCCGGAGGAGAAGAGAATCCAGAGCGGATGCTGGAAGGGCACCTGTTCGAACTGGAAATCCTCGGCGCTGACCGGATCGCCCTTGAGCAGATCGCTCCACAGTTCCGCTTCAGGAACGGGCGGAGTGGTGTCGTTCCTGTCGAGGTATGGAACGTAGATGACTTTCTTCAGCGTCGGCAGGGCCTTGACGATGTTGCGCACTTCTTCCTTGCGGTCGAAGGCTTTGCCCTTGTAGGTATAGCCGTCGATGCAGAACAGCACCTTGGGCTCGATCTGGGACAAGCGGTCCAATACGCTGTGCGTGCCGAAGTCGGGCGAGCAGGAGGACCAGATGGCGCCGATGCTGGCAGTGGCCAGAAGTGCGGTGACGGCCTCGGGAATGTTGGTCATGTAGGACGCGACTCGGTCACCGGGCTGCACTCCGAGTTCACGCAGACGGGTGGCGAGCTTGCGTACGTTGCCGGCCAGTTCGCTCCAATCCAGTGATTGCAGGGGATTCTGCTCGTTGCAGTAGAAGAGGGCGGGAGTGCCGGGCTTCTCGTGACGCAGAATGTGTTCGGCGTAGTTCATCTTCGCGCCGGGGAACCATTCGGCGCCCGGCATGGTGCGTTTGCCGAGAACCGCTGTCGGCGGAGTGCTGGCCTTGATGTCGAAGAAGTCCCAGATCGCTCCCCAGAACGCATCGATGTCCGCAACCGACCAACGCCGCAAGGCCAATAGATCAGGGAACTCGAGGTTACGATGTTCTTTGAGCCAGAGTCTGAAACGGTGGAGGTTGGTGTTTTCTACCCATTGCTGGCTGGGCTGCCAGAGTACTTCGCCTACGGTTACCATCGAATTCCCATCTCACATCAATCCAAGGTTATTACTACGGAACAACCGCCACACCTCGGCTGAGAGGTGGCTTTGTTCCTTGTTATCATGTCGGGGGACGCGCAGCCGAAACTCCTTGAAACGCAAGAAAATGCGCAGTAGGGGCCCCGGCAAAGTTCGCGATTCTAGCATAGCCTCCGAGACAGCCTAGGTAGTTCATCTCTCCTGCGTATCAATTTTCCATGCAACAGAAAACGCTTTGGCGGTCCGCACATACCGTTGCCGCGGCCGTCTTCTCCATGACTGTGCTTTCGGGCTGTGGGCCCGATTCCAAGGCAAACCTACCGCCAGAAGTGGCCCAGGCCTGGGCGATGGTGGATGAAAAAGGATGTTCCGCCTGTCACACCCGTGATGGATCCGCAGGCATCGGTCCCTCGTGGAAAGGCGCGTGGGGTAGCGAACGTCAGTTCAGCGATGGCACCAGTGCGATGTTCGATGCGGCATATTTGCGACAGTCGGTCACCGATCCGGCCGCCAAGGTGGTGCAGGGCTTTCAAAACCTGATGTTGCCTGCGGCACTGACGGAGGCGGAATTCACGCAGCTAGAGCTTTTGCTGCAATACCTTGCGCAGCCAGCCACAACGCAGTGAGCGGACCAAAGAAAACGGCGCAGCTCCGAAGGAGTGCGCCGTTTCTTGATCCATATCAAACGCAGCTTTGAGGTCTCATTGCTGCATGGCGCGCAGCATCCAGGCCGTTTTTTCGTGCAGCTGCATGCGGTCGGAAACCAGCGATGCCGTGGATTCGTCACCGGCGTCCTGCGCCGTCGGCAGTACCTCACGACAGGTGCGGACCACCTGCTCGTGGTTCTTGGTCAGGATGGCCAGCATCTCTGCTGCGCTCGGGATGTCTTCCACCGGCTCGATCTTGCTCAGTTTGGCGAAGGCCTTGTAGGTGCCGGGTGCATAGACGCCCAGGGCGCGGATGCGTTCGGCGATGGCATCGACCGCGGTGGCAAGTTCCGTGTACTGCTCTTCGAACATCAGGTGCAGCTCGCGAAACTGTGGGCCGGTGACATTCCAGTGGAAGTTGTGGGTCTGCAGATACAGGGTGTAACTGTCGGCCAACAGCACCTTCAAACCATCAGCGATTTTTTCACGGGCGTCTTTGTCGATACCGATGTCGATGGTCAGGTTTTTCATTCGCTGCTCCTTGTCGTGTACCTGATGAAGTGTGGTCATAGTACTTAAGGCCCCAGCGGGACGAAAGGCGTTGGCGATCGCTCGTACCTTTTCCTCTCATCGACACATTCGATGCCCTTTGGGCACAAAAGTGAAGGAAAATGCTGCTGTAATCCTTTGGGAGGATGCTATGCACCTCCCGAATGTATATAATCCGCGCCCTTTGTAAGGTCGCTCGTATCCCCCTCTTGCACGGTGACACAGACTCGCAATCGCGGGATTCAGGGACCGAAGTCGCGCAAGCCGCACCCGATTGATGAGCCATGAGCCCCATGACAAGCGCTGAAATTCGTCAAGCCTTCCTCGATTACTTTCGAGAGCAGGGCCATGCCGTAGTCGCCAGCAGTTCGCTCGTGCCGCACGATGACCCGACGCTGCTGTTCACCAACGCCGGGATGAACCAGTTCAAGGACGTCTTCCTCGGTTTCGATAAACGTCCGTACACCCGTGCCGTCACTGCGCAGAAGTGCGTGCGTGCCGGCGGCAAGCACAACGACCTCGAGAACGTCGGTTACACCGCTCGTCACCACACCTTCTTCGAGATGCTGGGCAACTTCAGCTTCGGCGATTACTTCAAGCGTGACGCCATCCGCTTTGCCTGGGAATTTCTCACCAGCCCCAAATGGTTGAACCTGCCGAGCGAGAGACTGTGGGTCACGGTCTACGCCGAAGACGATGAAGCCTACGACATCTGGCACAAGGACATCGGCATTCCGGCCGAGCGCCTCGTGCGTATCGGTGACAACAAAGGTGCGCGCTACGCCTCCGACAATTTCTGGATGATGGGTGACACCGGTCCCTGTGGTCCGTGCACCGAGATCTTCTACGACCACGGCCCCGAGATTCCCGGTGGTCCGCCCGGCAGCCCCGACGAAGACGGCGATCGTTACATCGAGATCTGGAACAACGTCTTCATGCAGTTCAACCGCGACGAGCAGGGCGTGATGCACAAGTTACCGCGACCCAGCGTCGACACCGGCATGGGCCTCGAGCGCATCGCCGCCGTACTGCAGCACGTGCACTCGAACTACGAGATCGATCTGTTCCAGGCGCTGATCAAGGCTGCGGCACGTGAAACCAATTCCACGGATCTGTCCTCGCCGTCACTGAAAGTGTTGGCCGACCACATCCGCGCCTGTTCCTTCCTCGTTGCCGATGGTGTCATCCCCGGCAATGAAGGACGTGGCTACGTATTGCGCCGCATCATTCGTCGCGCCATTCGTCACGGTTACAAACTCGGTGCCCGAGCTGCGTTCTTCCATCGTCTCGTGCCCGATCTCGTGGGCCAGATGGGCTCGGCCTATCCGGAGCTGGTGGAGAAACAGGCGCGCGTCACCGAAGTATTGCGGCAGGAAGAAGAACGTTTCTTCGAAACCATCGCCAATGGCATGGAAATTCTCGATGCCGCGCTGGCTGCTCTCAGCGGCAAGCAGGGTGCAGCTCTCGATGGTGAAACTGCATTCAAACTGCACGACACCTACGGCTTCCCGCTCGACCTGACCGCAGACGTGTGCCGTGAAAAGGGCATCGCCGTCGACGTCGAAGGTTTCGACGCCGCAATGGCGCGTCAGCGTGAACAGGCGCGTGCTGCCGGCAAGTTCAAGATGGCCGCTGCGCTCGAGTACAACGGCCAGGCCACGACCTTCCATGGCTATGAACGTCTGCTCGTCGAAGACGCCACCGTCATCGCTCTCTATGTCGATGGCAGCCCGGTATCGCATATGAATGAAGGCGAGAGTGGTGTGGTCGTGCTCGACAACACGCCTTTCTATGCCGAATCCGGCGGTCAGGTCGGCGACAGTGGTGAACTGCGCAACGGCAAGGCCGTGCTTTTCGAGGTCGAAGACACGCAGAAGATCCAGGCCGACGTGTTCGGTCATCACGGCACCTTGCGTGGTGGTGAGTTGAGAATCGGTGACAAGGTCACTGCCGAAGTGAACGTGGTGCGTCGTGCCGCCACGATGCGCAACCATTCCGCCACGCACCTCATGCACAAGGCGCTGCGCGAAGTGCTCGGCGAACACGTACAACAGAAGGGCTCGCTGGTCGATTCCGACAAAACGCGTTTCGACTTCGCCCACAGTGCTCCTCTGACCCGCGACGAAATTTCCCGCGTCGAAGCCATCGTCAATCGCGAGATCCTCGCCAACGTCGCCACGCAGGCGCGCATCATGCCGATCGAAGAAGCACAGAAGAGCGGTGCGATGATGCTCTTCGGTGAAAAGTACGGCGATGAAGTACGCGTACTCGACATCGGCACTTCGCGCGAACTTTGTGGTGGTACGCACGTATCGCGCACCGGCGACATCGGTCTCTTCAAGATCGTATCGGAAGGCGGCGTTGCCGCCGGCATCCGCCGCGTCGAAGCCGTGACCGGTGAAAACGCGCTCGCCTACGTACAACGGCGCGAGCAGGTGTTGGCGGATGTCGCTGCTCTCTTGAAAGGTTCGCCGCAGAATGTGGTGGAGAAGACTCAGCAGCTTCTGCAAGCGAACCGAGCATTCGAAAAAGAACTGCAGCAGCTCAAGGCTCAGCTCGCCAGCGCTGCTGGTCGTGCCTTGACTGACAAGGCACAGGAACTCAAGGGCATCAAAGTATTGGCTGAAGAGCTCAGTGGCGTGGATGGTAAAGCTTTGCGCGATGCGGCCGATGATCTACGTAATAAGCTCGGTTCATCGGTGGTGGTGTTGGCGGCGAGTGATGCCGGCAAGGCCAACCTCGTCGTGGCGGTGTCCAAGGACCTGTGTGGAACGATCAAAGCCGGCGAACTCATCAACAAGCTCGCTGCGCACATCGGTGGCAAGGGAGGCGGACGTCCTGACCTTGCAATGGCCGGTGGTAGTGAACCAGCAGGCATCGGCAACGCGCTTGCAGCGGTATTGCCCGCAGTTTCGGCATTGATTTGAGCGGCAACGTTCTAAAGACGGCAAGCCCGGGGCATATTGATCGATAGTAATGCCTCGGGATGTGATGGCAAAATGATGGCAATTTTGATATGGCTTTGATCGTACAGAAATATGGCGGCACCTCGGTGGGTACCATCGAGCGCATCAAGAACGTTGCTGCCAAGGTTGCGAAGTTCCGCGACCAGGGTCACGACATGGTGGTAGTGGTTTCCGCCATGAGTGGTGTGACCAATTCCCTCATCGGCATGGCGCAGGAAATTTCGAAGGAACCGTCTCCACGCGAGATGGATGTGCTGTTGGCCACCGGTGAGCAAACCACCATCGCATTGCTTTGCATGGCGCTGGAAGAACTTGGCTATCCAGCGCGCTCCTATACGGGAGCTCAGGTCAAGATTTTGACCGACCGCGCACACACCAAGGCCCGTATCGTCAGCATCGACGATGGCCCGATCCGCAAGGATCTGGCAGAAGGCAAAGTAGTGGTCGTGGCCGGTTTTCAAGGGGTAGATGACGAGGGGAACATTACGACTCTCGGAAGAGGGGGGTCGGATACCACGGGTGTCGCGCTGGCCGCCGCGTTGAAAGCGGATGAGTGTCAGATCTACACCGATGTCGATGGTGTCTATACCACGGACCCGCGAGTCGTTCCCGAGGCACGTAGGCTGGACCGCATCACGTTCGAAGAAATGCTTGAAATGGCCAGTCTCGGTGCCAAGGTTCTACAGATACGATCCGTGGAGTTTGCAGGGAAGTACAACGTCCCCCTGCGAGTTTTATCCAGTTTCGAAGATGGACCAGGCACGCTTATAGTCTCGGAGGAAGCAACCATGATGGAAAATCCAATAATCTCGGGAATCGCATTCGCTCGCGATGAAAGCAAATTGAGCATCATCGGCGTTCCCGACGTGCCTGGGATGGCTTATCGAGTATTCGGTCCCATCAGTGACGCCAATATCGAAGTAGACGTCATTGTTCAGAACCTGGGCGACGATGGAACCAACGACATTACCTTTACCGTACAGCGCAAGGACACGGAGAAGGCAGCTAGGATTTTGGAGTCTGTAGCCAAGGAAATCGGAGCGGAAAGCGTCGAAGTCGATGACAAAGTGTGTAAAGTCTCGCTGGTGGGTGTGGGCATGCGTTCCCACGCTGGTATCGCCAGCAAGATGTTTGGAGCGCTCGCTAAGGAATCCATCAACATCCAGCTGATTACTACGTCAGAGATCAAGATATCCGTAGTGATCGAAGAGAAGTATCTTGAATTGGCGGTAAGGTCCTTGCATGCGGCTTTCGGTCTGCAGGATCCGGCCTGAAAGCACAAGGGTCAGCTGCTCGTATCGGAACTTGGTGCGCCTATTAGGGCATCACCGTGCGCGGCTGGTTATGTAGATGCTTCATGTATGAGCGGACCTCAAGAGGGAGACGTCATAGCAGGAGCTAGGGAGGTTAACCATGTTGATATTAACGCGCAGGGTTGGTGAAACCCTGATGGTAGGAGACAACGTTACAGTTACTGTTCTTGGTGTGAAAGGAAACCAGGTGCGTATCGGTGTGAATGCACCCAAGGACGTGGCTGTGCATCGTGAAGAAATTTACGATCGCATTCGCAAGGAATCAGAGAACGCTGCTGCCAAGAGCAACAACGGAAATTCCTGATTTTGATTGCATCGTAATGTAGTCAAAGAGCGTGGTTGTGGTATCATGCCGCGCTCAAATTTGGAGAGATGGCCGAGAGGCCGAAGGCGCGCCCCTGCTAAGGGCGTATGGGCCAAAAGCCCATCGAGGGTTCGAATCCCTCTCTCTCCGCCAGTATTGAAAAAACCCGGCATTTGCCGGGTTTTTTTATGGCGGAGAGAATGAGGGTGAGAACCCTCGACAGGGTTCGTGCCGAGCACAGCGCAGCTGTGCGACGCATGCGAATCGGCATCAGCCGATGAGCACCCCGCAGGGGCGAGCTGCGAAGCAGCGAGTCATCCCTCTCTCTCCGCCAGTATTGAAAAAACCCGGCATTTGCCGGGTTTTTTTAT
>CALEJT010000047.1 GCA_937898685.1 uncultured Gammaproteobacteria bacterium
CTGCTTCAAGCGCCCACAGGTAGGGTGGGTGTCCCCAATCCGAGCTTCCCCAATCCGGGCGCCGTCGGGGTGAGTGTCCCCGAACTGAGGGAGTGAGTGTCCCAAATTTCAAGTTTCAGACGGTGGCGGTCCTCACCCCTCAGCCAGCGCCAACAGATCATGCGTAACGGCTTCCAGGTGATGGCGAAGCCAGATGTGGGCGGGGTCGTTCTGGTAGCGGGCGTGCCAGATCATGTAGACGGTCAGGGGAGCGCTGGGGAGCGGAAGCTCGCAGTGCTGCAGTTCCTTGAGCAGGTCGTGGCGCAGAAGGCTGGGCAGTGTGGTGAGACGGTCGCTGCCGTGGATGAAGGCGGGGATGCCGCCGAAGCCGGCGACCTCCACGGCGAAGCGGCGGTGAATCCCTTGCTTGGGAAGATCACGGTCGATGCGCAGGTGCTGGCTCGAGGTGAAGCTCACCGTAACGTGCTCGGCCGCGCAGTATTCCTCCACAGTGGTAGGTGCGCTGCGCTGGGTGCCATCGAAGAACACCAGGTAGCGGTCTTCGAACAGACGCTTCTGGATGATCTCGATGCCATCCGGCGGGCGCGGTGAAATCGCCAGTACACACTGGTTGGTGCGGAACATCTCGAGCGTAGGAACGTCCGCAGGGATGACGCGTAAAGTGATCGCAGGCGCCTCGGCCTTGAGACGCTTCAGCAGCGCGGGAAGCAGTAGACCACGCTGCAGGTCGTCGGCCGCAATCGTGATCTGGCCGGTCTGCTCCGCCGGATCGAAATCATCGGCGAAAGAGAACTCCCGCATCTCATCCAACAGAACGCGTGCCTTCACCGCCAGCTGCTTGGCGCGCGCGGTGGCGACTACCCCGCGTCCGGACTTCACCATCACCGGATCACCGACGATCTCGCGCAGACGGTTGAGCATGTGCGACACCGCACTTTGCGTAACCCCCAGGTTTTCCGCAGCACGTGAGATGGACTCCTCTTCCGTGAGGTGCAGCAGCAGCCTGAGCAGGTTGCCATCGAGATCGAGAAAACTAAGCCGTTTCATGGGGTTGCAGAATACATGAAAAAAATTAATTGAATAGCACCAAAAACAGCCATTTATCCGATCAATCGAATCGCCGACACTGCGCGCCCAACATGACCGTCCAGGGTCAGTGCAGAGTTGTATGAAACGCGAAATTCCCGGTACCTACATCCTGTCCGGCAAGAACGCCCGCCAGGGCTACGCTCTCAACAGGATGTGTTTTTCGTTTAATGATGCCGCCAACCGAGAGGCGTTCACTCGCGACCAAAAGTCGTACTGTGAGCGCTATGGGCTGACGGAGGCGCAAACGCGCGCCATCCTCGACCGCGATCTGATCGGATTGCAGCGGTTGGGCGGCAACATTTATTACCTGGGCAAGTACGCCGGTCTTCTCGGACTGGACGTGCAGGACTGGGGCGCCATGCAGACCGGCATGAGCAAGGCAGAGTTCACTGCGATGCTGTTCGCATCGGCGGCATGAGCCATGGCTCAGATAGTTGGATGTGTAAACACTTCCCACGTCCCCTCCATTGGTAAGGCGCTCGCCCACGGCCTGCAGCAGGATCCGTACTGGTCGCCTTTCTTCGATGGCTTTCCGCCCATCCATCGTTGGTTGGAGGAAGTGAAGCCGGACGTGGCAGTGGTGTTCTACAACGACCACGGTCTCAACTTCTTCCTCGACAAGATGCCGACCTTCGCCATCGGTGCGGGTCAGCAGTACGTCAATGGAGATGAAGGTTGGGGCCAGCCGGACTATCCACCCTTCGCGGGCGACGAAGAGCTGTCGTGGCAGCTGATCAATCATCTGGTCGATCACGATTTCGACATGACCATCTGTCAGGACATGATGGTCGACCACGCCTTCGCGTTGCCATTGAAGTTATTGTTCCCCGGTCAGCCGGCGTGTCCGATCGCGACCGTGCCGATCTCGCTCAACACCGTGTTGTATCCGTTCCCTTCAGCGCGTCGCTGCGCGATGTTGGGTCGCAACGTGGGTGATGCGATTCGTGCGTGGGATTCCGACAAGCGTGTATTGATCGTGGGCACTGGCGGTCTTTCGCACCAGCTTGAGGGTGAGCGCGCGGGTCACTTGAATCCAGAGTTCGATCGCAAGTTCATGGACAGTCTACTGAACGAAGATCCGAGCTGGATCGAGCAGTTCAGTAGTGAAGACATCATCGAAGCAGTAGGCACTGCCGGTTTGGAAATCATCATGTGGGTGGCAGCGCGCAATACCTTGCGCGGGCCGGTGCGCGAAGTGCATCGCAACTACCACATCCCCATCTCGAATACGGCTGCCGGCACGCAAGCGCTGGCACCAGCCTGAGCAGTATCTCTTCAGATACTGCTTCGAATTGCACTAGCCATAGACGCTTGTCGGCGCAGGGACGCGCTGTTTATTTCGCAAGCAACCACCGACGCAGCGCCGCTGTAACTGCGCTCGGTTGTTCCATCGGCGCCATGTGGCCGCTGTTGTCGATCAACACCACGCCGGGATGGTCCGACAAAATACGGGATATTTCTTCGTGCTGCGACGGCGGGCTCCAGCGATCCTGATGACCGCTGAGCAACAAGGTGCCTTTCGGCGCCTTCCTCAATGATGCCGTCGCATCGGGACGATTCAGCAGCGCAGTGATCTGACGACGGAAGCTATCGACCGAATAGTCTTCCACCATCTCATAAATGCTCTGCATGAATGTCTCGTCGGTCTGACGTGCCGGATCCACCATCGGTGGAGCCCAGGTGCGAGCGAGTGCGGCCATTCCCTCTTTTTCCGCGAGTGCGATCAATGCTTCGCGTTTTTCCTGCTCGTTTGGACGCGCCGAATGTAGTCCGGTATTCAGGAGCGCGAGTTTGCGTACGCGTTCAGGTGCCTTGTCGACGATGACCATCGCTACGCGACTGCCCATGGAGTGGCCAGCGAGATAGAACTCCTGCGGCGCCTCGGCCAATACGCAATCCGCCATCGCTTGGAGCGAGTCGAACCGGCTGAAGTCGGGGATGCGAATGTCCACGATGTCCTGTAGATGAAGTGCTTGATGGCGCCAGACCCGGGCATCGCAGAGGAGCCCGGGCAACAGATACAAGGTGGATCGCATGAAGGAATGTCGCGTAATGCAGAAGTGAGAAAAGGCTGAAAAATGCGGCGTCATTGTACCAAAGCCCGCTTGAGGACGTGAGCCGAAGCCAAGGCATTTCTTGCAGGGTTGGTGTGGATGCCGATCCCTGAGTGACGGGTAAGAAGAAGTGATAAGAATCACGTATACGCATGATCGCGTTTTCCACATCAAACCTTAGTTGCGCACGCAACTGGGGACAGTCATTTCGCCATCGCAAACCTCGCCATAACTGGACAGTCACCTCGCCGCGCCACCCCTTCCGATGTGAGCATGGAGGCACTGAACAACGACCAGGATGCGGGTAAGTGGTAGAAGGGACAGCCAGTATCCCGGTAGATAAAAGGACAGCCACTGCAAAGAGAATCGCAAGGGGACAGTCACCTCGTGGTGGGGGATGGACACTTGGAGCGAGGTAGTGATGCGGGACAGTCACCATAAGTGGTAAGGGGACAGCCACAACAACTCCGGCACACAAGGGGACACTCACCTCGGTGGTGGTGCAATCCAAGGCGTAATCAAGGGACAGCCACCAAAGGCATCAGGAAAATTTCTGAAAGCCTGCTAGCCTTGTGCGAAGCTGGACCAATCGCGCGTGAATACTGGGAGTCACGCGCGATAAGCAAGCAAGAGTTCTATTGTTTGTTGGGATGGATGATTGGGCTGCTTCCGTTTTGGACTGCAGCCCAACCTGGGGAATGCCATCAACCCGTATAGTTATCCAGATCGATGCCGGACTTACCGGGGGCAAGGATGTTATTGGGATCGAGTGCACGTTTGATGGCGTGTTCGACGTCGCGTTTCACCTTGCCATAACTGCGCGCCACGCGTTCTTGGAAACGAGTGTTCACACGGTACACTGCATAACCTTCCTTCTCGAATTCATCCAGCAGCTCGTTGAAGCACGCGTCGGCGCGTGCGGTTTCTTCAGGGTCGGCGCGGTTGAACAGCACGTCGATCACGTGATGCATGTCGCGCGGTGCGACGATGAATTCGCCCACGTAGTCGAGGCCATGTTTGTTCAGAATGCTCTTGGCCAAACGCGCCTGTTTCTCACATTCGCTGCCACGCGCTTCGCTCACCGGCGCGAACCACATCGAGCCACCGCCGCCACGCCAGTTGTAGAGTCCAAACTCTTGCAGGTTGGGCACGCCGGACATCAACTGCGCACGATACTTGAAGGGCTGACGATCGCCGGCTTCTTCTTCCGTGACGATACGACCCTTGCCAAGCGAGGCGAAGGCATCGGTGACGATCTTCCAGTTGACGTCTACCTGCTCCTGCGTGCCATAGAGCGCGGCATAGACGTTCCACGCACCGAGGCCTGTGGTGGTCTGGATTTCGCGCAGAATTTCGTCCGGTGTCGAGCCTGGCTCCATGGTGTAGTCGGAGCGACGCACACCTGCCGTGCTCGCTTCCCACAGGATGTTGGCGATTACCACCGAGTTCTGAATCACGCCATTGATGCGCAGAGGACGCAGCATTTCGACGATTTCGTTGATGTCGGCTTCATCGTCGAACACCACTTCGAAAGGTTTGAACACAGGAGGCTTGGGCATCAGCCAAAAGCCGAGCTTGGTGGTGATGCCGTAGTTGGCCTGCGTGAACATGCCGTCGAGCGTCGGGCCGAAACCCCACTTGAAGATCTGCCAGGTATTGCTGCCAGGTACACCACCCATGCCGGTGCGCAGGATCTCGCCATTGGCAAGTACCACTTCCATGCCACACTGCATCATGAAGTGTTCGCCATAGGGCGTGTAACCAACGCCGCGATCCATCGTATTGCCCAAGGGGCCGGCGATGGCGGAGGGCGCGGGGAACGACAACATCAAGGGATAGTCGTTCTCCTGGATGTAGTCGTAGAGCTGTCCATAGGTGACGCCGGGTTCCACCAGTGCATAACACATCACCGGATCGACCTTGAGGATCTTGTTCATCTTCTTGAGGTCGAGAATCACCTGGCCGCGTTGTCCCGGTGCAGCCGAGCCATAACCGAAGTTGCGGCCAGTCGAAATCGTCCACACCGGAATCTTGTGTTCGTTGCAGATGCGCACGATGCCTTGCACCTGCTCCACGGTGGTCGCCGTCACTGCGGCAGAAGGAGCGTGTTCAGCGTTTTCCACCGACATCATGATCTTGTTGTAGGGCGCGAGTTGATCGGCCGCCACCAATACGTTCTCGTCCCCCAGCAGCGCACGAAACTTGGTTACTGCCTGCTCGAATTCTGCTTGCACCACTCCGCGCGGCAGCACGCCATTGTTTGCATCAGCCATGATTTGGCCTCCCCACTGCGATCGAAAATGAAACGAAGCTGCCGCTGATCGCCTTGCCACTACGCGACTCGATTTTCGGCAGCATGGCTGAATTCAGTGTTGGCCCGGCCAAGACATGAGCAAGTTCAGTAAGCCAGTACATCGAACTTGCATCGGTGTCGCAGGAGCACACATCGGCATCGGCGTTCAGCAAGCGATGATGCACCGCATTTGGTGTGATCTTGTGCAAGCTCAGCCATTGCATACGAGCACCTGCGCTACGTGCGGCATCGACCACCAGCGTGGCGAGTCCATCATGCAGCAGGCCGATCACCTGCATTGTTTCGTCGCTGCGCAACTGTCGTTCGAGTGCACGAATCACCTTGGGTTCGTAATCCACACGTTGCAGCTGCAGGGCGTGACCCTGCGCCGCGTAGGCACCTTGCAGAAAAGCGGCTTCGGCAGGGCTGGGCTCCGTGCTGTCGTTCGTCAGCACCAGCACGGGATGAGTGTTGTTCATGGACGCAGCGCGGGTGGCGGCCAGTGCCATGTCGGCACGCGCGAGCGTCAAGACAGCGAGCGTGCTCAAGGACGCACTCTTGAGCACGAAGCGACGATCGATGCTCATTGTGCGTTCCTCGTGGGAGTGGGTTCAGGCGCGGGTGGCAGGCTGGCGAGATATTCGGCGATCAGGGAGATGGAGGCATCGTCTACTGCGGTGGCGGGGAAGGCTGGCATGGCGTTGAAACCATTGCGGACGAAGACCTTGATGTAGGTGTCCGGCAAACCGCGACCGGTCAAGGAAGGCCCAACGCCGGCCGCGTGACAGTGACCACAGACCTTCTGGTAGAGCTGCTCACCGCTCTTCCATCGGCCGCCTTCATCATGCTGACCTTGACTGACGGCGGGCAGCAAGGACAGCGGCAGAAAGCTCAACACCAGTATGCGTTTAACGACTTGCATGGTCGAATCTCCAGCACAAAAACAAACGGCATACGCACGTTCGTCTTGCGGGTGAGCAGGCTTACGGCGTGGCTTGCACCTATAGCACGCCCCCCAAATGAAGTCACTTCCACCTTGGTGAAAGTGAGAAGTAACGCCAGTGTTACGTCGCTCCAGGCCGGCCGCATTTCATGGCTGAGCAAGAGCTAAATGAGAAGGCGAAGCAGATGCATCTGCAATTCTTGGGCATGAGATTCGTATGGAAGAGATTCAGGAACGAATGTCTTTCAATCATTCCAGTGCTCCTGCATGCGGCCTATGCACCTCATGCGCAGTGCGGCGGTTTCGGTAGCTAGGTGTCCACCACATTCGTTTTACAAGGAGCTCACCACTCTCACCATGCAGTGGCGTATACCGATGCAACAATCTTCCGCATAAAAACGAACCCCGGGAAAATCCCGGGGTCCGTTGGCAGCTGGTGACTCACTGGGTGAGCGCCGATGTCGAGCCTGACTTCAGAAGCTGTAGTTGAAGTTCAGGTTGTAGCGACGGCCGTAGAGATCGCCCGTCAGGCCTTGGATGGCGAAGCGGGTGGAGACGTTCGGCACGGGGTTGGGTTTGCGGTCGAATACGTTCTGAATGTTCAGACCGACACGCCAGGTAGCGCCCGTGGCGGTTTCGCCGTTGTAGCTCAAGCCCGTGCTCCACCAGGTGTAGGAGGGCACGGTGTTCTTGTCGACGTCGATGCCTTCTTCCCACATGGTGTTGATGCGGGAAACGTCGGTGAATCGACCCTGGATCATCAACCCGAAAGGCCCCACGCGATAGTTGGTGGTGAGTACCGCAGTCAGATCGGGTGTGCCCAAACCACCGGCAACGTCGAGCGGAGAACCGCCTGCAGGCGTGTCGCTACGTTCGGCGACGTAACCGGCCAGGGCGCGGATCGAAAAACTTTCCGTTTCGCTCCTGAAGAAGTCCGGTTCGAAGCGATAGCCCACCTCATAGTCGATGCCCCGCACACGCGCCTGCGCCACGTTGAGATAGGTGTTGTAGATGCGCGTCACCTCGTTGCGCTCGTTGAGCTGGATCTGCGCACACAGACTCTGGTTGTTGTTGAGGAAGCATTCCTCCGCGATCCTCTGCGCACCGAGCGTGCCTACCGCGCCTTTGATCTGCACGTCATACCAGTCCACCGAAATCTGCAGACCGTCGAGGAAGGAGCCAGTGGGTGTCCACACGACACCAGCGGTGATGGTGTCGGCGACTTCGGGAGCGAGGTTCGCGTTGCCGCCCTGCGTCAGCGTGATCTGGAATTCACGGCGATCGAAGCGAGGATCCTGGATCACACCGTTGGAACCTTGTGCGTCGAAGAGTTCCGAGAAGGTCGGTTCACGCACGTCACGCGACTTGGTGTAGCGCAGTCGCACGTCGTCGAGTACCTGGAAGTTGGCGCCGAGCTTCCAACTGTCGACACCGCCGCTGCGATCGTAGTCGGAACGACGGAAGGCGAAGTCGGTGCTCAGATTCTGTTCCTGGCCACCGATCGAGCCTTCCCATATCGGCACCGTTACCTCTGCGAAGGCCTCCCACACCTTGGCATCGCCGCTGATGATCGGCAGTGTCGAGATGTAGTGCATGTTGTTGGCGGAGGTGTAGCCGCTCGGAATCCCCCGAATGCCGAGTGCAGGATCGTTGCGCGGACCGCTGACGTAGGTGGTGATGTCATAGGGGCCGGTGTCGTCCCAGAAGCTTTGATCGCGGAACGTCAAACCAGTGGCGAAGTTGATGGAGCCTGGGCCCCAACCTTCGTGCAACTGACCACTGAGCAACAACTCACCGAAGCTTTGCTCCACTTCGCCAAAGCCCACCTTTGGTTCGCCATTCACGTAGTCGAGTGCTTCCTGACTCATGTTGCCTGCGCCCATGACGTTGTGCGGCACGCAGTCGCGCACGGTGTTGTCGAGGCCGATCGGCGAGAGCACGGGCAGGGCGCCGGGATCACCGGGACGGACGGCGCCGGGCGCAGAGCGCGGCGAGATGGCGTTCTGGATCGATGGCGATGCCGCCAATTGCTCGGGCGTGGGGTTGTAGAGCTGCACGCGACAGACGATGGCACCGGTTTCCGGATGGCGCACGGCATCCATCGACAGGAACGCTCGGTCCACACGCCAGAGTGTGCCGAAGACGGCGTGACGATCGGAGGTGCCTTCCTGCCACACACCACGCAGGTGCCAGTCGCGGAAACCCAGATCCCAATCGAAACCGGCTGCGAAGGACTTGGTGGTGATCACCTTGCTGTCGGTGCGGTCATAGCCGGGCTCGCGCAAGCCCGCGAAGTTGCCATTCTTGTGCACCGAGATTTGCGTGAGGCCATATTCCTGCATGATCTGCCGCACGTTCTCGGGGAGGTAGGCGTTGTCGATCGCGATGGAAGGCGCCCAGGTACTGTAGTAGAGCGCGCCGCCGCGGTTGGAGGTGGATCTGGCGTCGGTGCGGCCGTAGAGATACTGCGCGAAGACCGAGAAGTTGTCGGTGAACTGATACTGGGCGCCGAAGAAGACGGATTGCGTCTCGGAGGCCGTACCGCCGATGCCACCGCCGAATGCGTCGTTGGACAGCATCGCGTCGGGGCCACCGGACGTGGACTGCGTGCTGCCGGGACCACTCACGGAAGAGATGTCGCCAAGAATGAATGGCGTGATGTTCTGACCATCCTGAGTGAAACGCATGCGGTCGAGCGGCGTGCCAGGCGCGAGGATGAGGCCATAGGGTGAGCTGGCAGTGGAGGCCACCCAGGGCAAGGTGATCTGACGTGGATTGGTGCCGGGTGGATCGGTGGGGCGCCAGGCCGGGTTGGTCACCAGACCCCAGCGGCGCATCTCGGGCACTTCGCTGGCGAGACGTTGGATCTGATCGATCCAGCGCATCTCGGCAGAGCCGATGAGATTCAGTTTGCCGTCCATGAAGGCTTTGCCGCCGGCGACGGAGGCATTCCACATCTGCCCATCGCCGAATTCGTTGACACCCGTGCCGAGGTCGGCGGTGAAGCCTTCGAATTCACGGTTGAGCACGAAGTTCACCACGCCACCCACGGCGTCGGCGCCGTAGGCGGCAGAAGCACCACCAGTCACGACGTCGACGCTGCGCATGAGAGCGGTGGGGAAGGCGTCGACGTTGACGAGTCCATCTTTTGCAGCAGGCACCACACGAATGCCGTCGAGCAGTACCAGCGTGCGGTTACCACCGAGGCTACGCAGGTTCAGCGACGACGTGCCGGAGGTGGACACGAGGCCAACACCTACGTTCTGGACCGAAACGTTGCCAAAGAACTGCGGCAGGGCGCCCAGCTGACGGGCGATGTTGTTGCCAGGTTCGAAGTTGAACAGCTCCACCGGTGTCATGGTGGTGACGGGTACTGGCGTGTCGAAGGTGGAGAGTTGTCTGATGCGGGAGCCAGTGACGGAGACTTCTTCGATGGCTTCTTGCTGCTGGGCTTGGGCTTGCCCGGGACCTGCGAGAACGGCTGCTATGGCCGCGGAGAGAGTTGAAACGAAGAACCTACGACGACGATGCGATACAGCGGTTTTGAACGCTGACACAGTGCTACCCCCTCTTCCATGTCTATTGTTGGACTTGTTGTTTTCGTGGGTCGGTCAGTGGGACAGCACTACTCTGCCGGCCGGCTTTGGATGCTAGCAATGGATCGAGTGGCATAACAAGACGAATGTGGAACAGGGGGTTCTCAATAATTGTGGGGAAAAGAGGGGACACTCACCCTGCTGTGTAAGAGAGGGAAAAGGCAGGGGACACTCACTTCGGAGTAACTGGCGGTTGTAGAGGGAAGGTGTTTAGGTGTATGGGCCAGAGGCCACTCTCACTCAGTGCTGTTGGCTCTACGCTTCTTATGAGGTGCCTTATTGAGGTGGGTGTCCCGCTCTGCGCAGGATGTCTCTACAAGAACAATAAATGGAAGGGAGGGTTTCGGTGATTCGAAGCTGACTTCGTTGCCTGCAAGAAGCGAGGACACACATCTAAAGTTTCCTAAAGAGCGCACGATGTTTGACGAGATTAATCTGCTAAGGCAAAGTCTTGAATTTTTTTCCGTGTGAGTGTCCCATCGATGCGCCGAGCAGACTCGGTCGTTGCTTGCCAGCAACCATGCTGTGATTCGTAAAACTAATCAGTCTTATCCCAACAGGAGTGATC
Organism: uncultured Gammaproteobacteria bacterium; assembly: GCA_937898685.1. Classification (GTDB taxonomy): domain Bacteria; phylum Pseudomonadota; class Gammaproteobacteria; order Pseudomonadales; family Pseudohongiellaceae; genus CAILUG01. The sequence continues at coordinate 10,544 of CALEJT010000047.1, forward strand.
ATGAAAAAGTTCCTTGCTGCACTGCTCTTTCTGGTGCCTGCCCTCGGCTTCGCCGCCGATGCAGGAACGAGTTACAGCGGAGTCTGGCGCGCGAAGCACAATCCGACTCAGTTCTTCGTGGTGCAGGAGAAGGGCAATCAGGTGCTTCTCATTGCGCTTCCTGGCGTTGAGCAGAGCGGCAATACCCTCAGGTATTCATACATGGGAAATCGAGCCAACTGGATGTTCTATCGAATCGGTGACAGCGACCGCAGAGATCTCGACCAACTGAAACTGGAGTTCTTTTCCGACACATCCGGGGTGGTTTTCCCGGTATGTGATACCTGTACCTCGATAGGCATTCTGCTGGAGAAGGTGTTCTAAGAGCTGGGGACACCCACCCAAAGTGGCGAGCTTGCAGAAGGGAATCTAGACTGAGCTCAT